>NZ_JMLU01000005.1 GCF_000686885.1 Flavobacterium sasangense DSM 21067
TGCTACTTGGAGACCGAGGATATCTGTCTGATAGTATACAACTCGATTTATTCCAATCAGCAAATATTAAATTGGAAACGCCAAAAAGAATGAATCAAGTGAATTATAAACCACAGCCGTATGTTTTCAGAAAAGCAAGAAAAAGAATTGAAACTTTATTCTCGCAACTGTGTGACCAATTTTTAATTAGAAGAAATTATGCTAAAACTTTTGAGGGATTTAAAACTCGAATTCTAGCCAAAATAACAGCATTAACTCTAGTTCAATATATCAATAAATTTATCTTTGATAGACCAATAAATAAAATCAAAAATCAATTAATTTAATTTCACCCAACGGGTTTTATTTAGTTTCTTTATTCTCATTGGATGTAATTCAAATGAGGATAAGGCTATAAATCAAAAAAAATTAGATGCCTATTTTGAAAATAGTTCAAATGTAAATTTGGATAAAGTCACTCGTTTGAAATATATGGATTCGGTAGAGCAACTAATTGAAAATTCAAATTATTCCGACTCACTGAAAATAAAGAACTATTTTAAAATAGCCAATCGCTATTTTGGAGTTTTGGAATATGAGAAATACAAAGAAATAACCAATAAAGTTTTAGAAATTTCCAAATCTAACAAGGACTCATTAAATATTGCAAGAGCAGAATATTATTTAGGAGATTATTATTTTTCTACTTCAAAAAATGATAGTGCATATTATTATTATTTGGAAGCAGAGAAAAAATATGAAAATTTAAATGACAAGCCGAATTTAGCAAGTACAAAATTACATAAAGCCTATATTTTATCCTATGAAAAAGATTTTATAGGTAGTGAGATAGAGACGGTTAAAGTTTTAAATGTTGCAACCGAGATTAAAGATCAAGAGTTAATTTATGAATGTTATGTGAATTTAGGAAGTTCTTTGGTGGGTTTAGGAAATTATGAAAAAGCATTAGAATATCATCAAAAATCCTTATCACAAATTAAGGAGATTGAGAATGACAATTATAAACCTTTATTACAGGCTCAAGCCATAAATAATATTGGTTTTGTATATTTAAATTTAGGTAAGTTTAAAGAAGCTGGTGAAATTTTTACAGAAGGATTAAAGATTAACAACTTAAAAGAAATACAGCCGGTTTTATATATTTCTTTATTAGATAATTTTGCTTATTCTCGTTTCAAAATTAATAAAAATGAAGGTCTTAAGGAATTTAAAGAAGCATTAGAACTTGGAGATGAAATCGATGACATTTACAGTAAAATAAACATTAGAGTTCACCTTGTTGAATATTATTTATCTAAAAATGATACTACTATTGCGCTTCAATATAACGAAGAAGCCAATCGTTTAGCTAAAGAGTCTAACTACAACAAAGAACTTTTACAAACACTCGATTTCTACACAGAATTAAAACCTAAAGAAGGTTTAAAATACGCTAAGGAATATATAAAAATTAGCGATAGTTTACAGCAACAAGAGCGCTTAACACGTAATAAATTAGCAAGAATTGAATTTGAAACAGATGAAATTATTGTAGAAAAAGAGGCTATTTCAAATCGTTTTCGAATTATTTTAATCTCATCGTTACTTATTATATCTTTTGGAATATTGTTTTATATTATTCTTTATCAAAGAAGTAAGCATAGAGAATTGTTGTTTAGTCAAGAACAACAAATGGCAAATGAGGAGATTTATAAATTAATGCTCGACAAACAAGATGAGTTAGAAGAAGCAAAAAAGAAAGAACAATTACGAATTTCTCAAGATCTTCATGATAACATTCTAAATAAGTTGGCTAGTATTCGATTTAATTTATTTGCGTTAACTCAAAAGCCAGATGAAACTGTTATAAAAAGAAGTATTGAATATATTGATAAAATTCAAAGTGTAGAAAGTGAAATAAGAACGGTTGCTCATGAATTAAATTTTGAATCTTTTCTCAATAAAGGAAATTACAAAAGTATTTTAGAGCAGTTGCTTCAAAATCAAAAGGAAACCTATGATACTATTTGCGAAAGTACAATTTCATCTGATGAAGCAATCGAATCACTTTCGGCTTTAGTTAAGATGAATATTTATAGGATTATTCAAGAAACGTTAAATAATATCAATAAACATGCAAAAGCTACTTTGATTTCGATAACTTTAAGCATTGATGAAGGTTTCTTATATTTGTCTATAAAAGACAATGGTGTTGGTTTTAAGGTTTCAAAATTAAAATCAGGAATTGGACTAAAAAACATGGAAAGTCGAGCAGTATCGATAAACGGGAGACTAAAAATTTCATCTGAAATAAATAACGGAACTAAAGTGTCTTTAAAAGTTAAATTATAAAAACAAGAATTTTGGAAACTAAAAAGCTAAATGTATTAATGATTGATGACCATCCTTCCATGATAGAAGGGTATAAAAGCATTCTCTCTTTTAACGATTTGGATTGTGAAATTAATGTTACACCAGCTTATAATTGCGAAAGTGCTTATTATTTAATTGCTGAAAATAAGAATGAATTAACCTACGATGTAGTTTTTATTGATTTAAGTTTACCCGCTTTTCCTGAACAAAAAATTTATTCAGGACATGATTTAGCAAGATTAGTTAGAAGTTATATGCCTACTACAAAAATTATAATTCTAACATCGCACATTGAAGCCTTTTTGTTATACAAAATTCATAGAGAAATAGAACCTGAAGGGTTTTTAGTTAAAAGTGATTTTTCAGCCCAAGAACTTTTATCTGCTTTTAATCAAATTGTTGGTGGAGAAAAATATAAGAGTCGCACCGTGCAACAAAATATTAACGAAGTAATGGCAAATGATTTTCTATTAGACGAATATTACCAACAAATTATTACTCTTTTGGCTCAAGGTATAAAAACGAAAAACATGCCAGAACATATCAACATTACACTAAGCGCAATTGATAAAAGAAAAGCCCATATAAAAGAGTTTTTCAATATTGAAAAAGGCTCTGACGAAGACATTATTAAAGAAGCGAAAAAAAGAGGCTTGATATGAAATTTTAACAAAATGTGCAGAAAAACTACAGCAACCCATTCAAAGAGCGTCCTTACCTTTACATTGTAATTAAAATAATAAAAAGGATGAAACTATATACTAAAATCTTGCTGTTTTTGTTGTTTCTGAGTTTGGTTTGGCTATACACTGTGGTCGATTTAACCTACAACACACTTTTTTTGGAAAGTAACACATTTTTGTCTAAATGCATTGGTTATCATGCGCAATTTGAGCTGATTTACATTTTAGGTGTTTTTCTTTTTGTTTCCTATTTGGCATTGATACTTTTTATAAAAAATAAAAAATTGTATTAGTCGTATTTCATTTTTCTTAAAATCCGCATCACTTCTTTAAAAGACACGTAGATTAAAGGGTTTTCAAGTAATTTTAAGTACGGTTTTGAATCAATTAATTTTTGCTTTGCTTCATCAAAACCATTTAAATAGCAAATCATCATAATGTGAGGTAAGTTCTCCAAATCTCGCTTTTCAGAATCATTTAGTGGCAATCCTTTTTGAAGCTTTCCTAATAAGACCAAATTAGAATTATAAATGTGATGCAACATTTTTCGGTTGTATTGAGGCGGTTCAAACAACATTTCTGAATTCATTTTGTAATAACCATTGTCAAAAAAAGTCAAGGTTACTTTTTCAAACGGATAATAACTCGTTTTATCATTTAATCCTAAAGAAATGTATTCGGTAATCACAAAACTATTCTCGTCATATTCAATACAAACTTCATCTAATGCCGAGTAAAACAATTTTACTTGTTCGTTTACTAACTCAATATCAACACGAGAATAATACTCTTTATCCCGAACTTTTTTCTTGTTTCCAGCCCAGCAAACCACAAATAATTCTTTGAAAACCTTGTATTTAGAAGGCAAATCTTTATGGCGATTGTTGATGAAATCTAAAACACTTTCTAGCGTGTGTTCAATACTGTTTCGAGAACTATTTTCAATGCTAATAACCGTTTCCACATTTTGTTTCGAATACGGAATTTTCTCCGTCGTTGGCGATGTATTACTGCCTTTTCTTACGAAATAAGTATTCGCTTCAATAGTATGAATTCCTTTCTTGAAGTAGGAATTTTTAGATTTCGGTTTAATCGTCACTAATCCCACCACTTTATCTTTTGGAAGATTCGGAAAAGGCACATTTTCATACTGAATTTTAGGTGGATTTTCCAAAAAAGCATTCACCAAATTCTGAATTCGACTATCATCAAAAAAATCATCCCCAACGATTTCATTGGTTTCATCTTCAACTCCAACTACAATATAAGAATTGTTACTTGGATTAGAATTGGAAAGTGCACAAATGTGTTTTAAGAATTTTGCTTTTCCTTCTTTAGTGTGTAAATTCAACTGGCGCTTCTTATCATAAAAACTGTTCTCATCATGATGAGCTAAAAGATTTTTGATAAGTAAGCGCTTGTTGATCATTTTTTTAGTGAATGGTTACAAGTAAAAAGTGATTAACATAAAAAAATGGACTTTTTACTAATCACTTTTCACTAATTACTCTTTTTAAGGCACTTTATGCCCCATACTTTCTGTCCAGATAGCAAACCAATCTTGTTTGTCTAAAACTAATGATTTTGCTTTCATCAATTGCTGAATTCTTCCTGAATTAACCGTTCCTGCTACTGGAGAAATTCCAGCAGGATGTTGCATAATCCAAGCCAATAAAATAATATCAGAACCAATGTGATATTTCTCAACTAACTTAGCCAAAAGTTGACGTAATCTAAATGTTTGGTCGGTATTTTCCCTAAAAACGGTTCCTAACGGATTCCAAGCCATCGGTTTGATATTGTGGATTTGCATGTAATCGAAACTTCCATCTAACATAGCTTCATGATGCGTTGCGGAAAATTGTACCTGATTAAAAGAAACATCCGTTTTCTGACGCAATAATTCGGTTTGAGATGACGTAAAATTAGAAACTCCAAAAGATAGAATTTTTCCATCTGCTTTTAATTTCGAAACCGCTTCCGCAATTTCATCAGCTTGCATTAATGGACTTGGACGGTGAAGTAATAAAACATCCAAATAATCGGTTTGTAGATTTTTTAATGAATTTTCGGCTGACCAAATAATATAATCTTTCGAGTATTCGTAATGTTTAATCGAATTATTAGGTCTGTTTTCAGAAGTATATTGAATTCCACATTTAGTAATTAATTGAATTTTTTTGCGATCTATCTTACTTTCAGAAAGCGCTTTTCCAAATGAAGCCTCTGTTGTATAACCTCCATAAATATCGGCATGATCAAAAGTAGTAATTCCGTTTTCTATGAATAAATTAATTAAGTGAGTAAACTCATTGGTATTTAGGTTTTTATCCCAAACACCCCAATTCATAACTCCGGCAATAATAGGGGATAATTGTACTGACATATTTGTTGTGTTTTTAATTTTTTCTTAAAATTATAAAATAGAATCATAAAACACTCATAAAATCAACCTTTTTTATGCATTTTTAACGCAATGTTAACAAGTTAAAACTAAAAAAAATTTCAATTTGCAGTGTTAAAAAATGTTGTTAATTTCACACCGCCAAATACAATCATAAAATGGAAGAAAATACATCAACCTTAGACATTAGAGCAATTAATGAAAAGATTGAAAGAGAAAGTGCTTTTATAGACTTACTTACAATGGAAATGAATAAGGTAATCGTAGGTCAAAAACACATGGTCGAGCGATTATTAATAGGTTTGTTGGGTCAAGGACATATTTTATTGGAAGGAGTTCCTGGATTAGCAAAAACCTTAGCCATTAATACGCTATCGCAAGCTGTTCACGGTTCATTTAGCCGTATTCAGTTTACACCCGATTTATTGCCTGCCGATGTGGTTGGAACAATGATTTATAATATCAAACAAAATGATTTTACGATTCGTAAAGGTCCAATTTTCGCTAATTTCGTATTAGCGGATGAGATTAATCGTGCGCCTGCAAAAGTGCAATCAGCTTTGTTAGAAGCCATGCAAGAAAAGCAAGTTACCATTGGTGACGAAACGTTTAAGTTAGACAAACCATTCTTGGTAATGGCAACGCAAAACCCTGTTGACCAAGAAGGAACCTATCCATTACCAGAAGCGCAAGTTGACCGTTTCATGTTGAAAGTGGTTATCGATTATCCAAAAATGGAGGAAGAGCGTCACGTGATTCGTCAAAACTTAAAAGGTGCTTTTGAAAAAGTTAACCAAGTGGTTTCGTTAGAGCAAATTTTAAGAGCGCAAGAAGCTGTTCGTGAAGTATACATGGACGAAAAAATCGAGAAATACATCTTAGACTTAATTTTCGCAACACGTTATCCAGAAAAATATAAATTAGAAAGTCTAAAACCATTAATCAGTTTTGGAGCTTCGCCACGTGGAAGTATCAACTTAGCCACTGCTGCTAAATGTTACGCTTTCATCAAACGTAGAGGGTATGTAATTCCAGAAGACGTTCGTGCTGTAGTATACGATGTATTACGTCACAGAATCGGAATTACTTACGAAGCAGAAGCTGAAAATGTAACCACAGAAGACATTATTAGCAGAATTGTTAACGAAGTTGAAGTGCCTTAATTTAGTTATCAGTGTTCAGTCTCAGTGTTCAGATAATTCTATTCTTAAACTGCGACTGTTAACTGCGACTGCCAACTAATAAAAATGGATACCAAAGAAATTCTAAAGAAAGTTCGAAAAATAGAAATCAAAACCCGAAGATTGAGTGATCATATCTTTTCGGGAGAATATCACACGTCTTTTAAAGGACGCGGGATGACGTTTTCAGAAGTGCGCCAATACCAATACGGTGACGACGTAAGAGCTATCGATTGGAATGTAACCGCACGCTATAACGAACCTTTCGTAAAAGTATTTGAAGAAGAACGCGAATTAACCATGATGTTAATGGTAGACATTTCAGGTTCTGAAAGTTTTGGCACAAAAAATCAGTTAAAGCGTGATATGATTACCGAAATTGCGGCCACATTAGCGTTTTCGGCGACTCAAAATAATGATAAAATTGGTTTGCTTTTATTTTCAGACCAAATCGAATTGTTTATTCCGCCAAAAAAAGGAAAATCACACGTTTTGCGAATTATTCGTGAGTTAATCGAATTCGAATCGAAAAGCAAAAAAACCGATTTATCGCAAGCTTTGAAATATTTATCAAGCGTTTTGAAAAAGAAAGCCATCGTGTTTTTAATTTCCGATTTCATGGTGAAAGATTATGAACACACGTTGAAAATAGCTTCAAAACGTCATGATGTAACCGGAATCCGAGTGTTTGACCAAAGAGAAGAAAGCATTCCAAATATTGGAGTAGTAAATATGCTAGATGCTGAAACAGGCGAAACACTTTTGGTAGATACAACCTCCTATAAAGTGCGAATGGATTACGAAAAATACTATCGTGAAAACGTAAATTATTTCAAGGATATTTTTTCAAAATGTGGAGCGGGAACGATTAGTTCAAGAGTAGATGAAAGCTATGTAACCAAATTATTGGGTTATTTTAAAGCGCGTAATTAAGAAAAATGAAAAAGAAACTTTACTTATATATTGCTTTATTGTTCGGATTTTTGGGTTTTGCCCAACAAATCTCGTCTTCTATTGACTCAACTCAAATTAAAATTGGATCGCAATTCAATTTAACCATCAAAGCAAAAGTAAACGCTAAAGATAAAGTCGTTTTTCCAGATGGAAAGTTTTTTGGTGCTTTGGAAATATTAGAATCATACCCAATTGATACCGTAAAAAACGACAACCAATACGAATTAATCAAAAAGTACGGGTTAACCCAATTTGATTCGGGACGCTATGTAATTCCAAAATTATTAGTGAAAATCAACCAGAAAGAATTCCGTACCGATTCGCTTTCGATTTTAGTCAACGATGTAAAAGTTGATACCACAAAACAACAAATGTACGACATCAAAGACATCATCGCTACCGAAGAAAAACCAATGAGCGAATGGTGGAAACTTTTGATTTTATTGGTTTTGATTGTGGCTTCAGGATTTGCTTCATATTTCATCATCAAGCGATTACAAAAAGACAAAAAACAAAAAGAAGAATTTTTCGCTTCGCCAATTGAAAAAGCGATTGCATATCTTCAAAACTTAGATAAAAAACAGTTGGTGCAACGTGGTGATGTCAAAGAATATTATTCTGAAATGACCGATATTACAAGAACGTATATCGAAGAATCCATCCATATTCCAGCAATGGAAAGTACTTCAAGTGAGTTAATGGAAGCGTTGAAAAAAGCGATTGCCGATAAAAAAATGTTTGTCAATCGTGAAGAATTAGATAAGTTCAAGAAAGTTTTAGAAAATTCCGATTTGGTAAAATTTGCTAAATCACAACCGTTACCATTCGAAATTGAAACCGATAAAAAAATCATCGATAAATTCTTGTTGGTAATTGATAAAGCTTTACCTAGAACCGAAGATCAAGCTGCAATTTTATTTGCTGAAGAAGTTCGTAAGAAAGAAATGCAAAAACAAAAAGCAAAACGTTTAGCGCTTTCAGCCGGAATTTCAGCCTTTTTATTGGTTGCTTCTGTTGTAATTTTCGCTTATACGATAGGATTTGATTTTGTGAAAGACAGTTATTTTGGCTATTCTACCAAAGAATTGTTGGAAAAAGAATGGATTACTTCGGAATATGGCGAACCTGCTATCATTATTTCATCGCCAAAAGTTTTAAAGCGAACGATTGATGAGAAAATTCAAAATAATCTTCCAGAAAACGTAAAATCAACCAGTCGTTTTGCCTATGGAAATATTACAGATGACTTCTCAATTGTTTTAATTACAACCGCTTACAAAGATACCACGAAGATAGATTTAGATTTAGCATTGGAAGCCGATTTGAAAGAATTAGAAAAGTTTGGAGCTAAAAATATCATCGTAAAAACTGGCGAATTTGAAAATGTAAAAGGTCTTTCAGGTAAAAAAGCCTATGGAACATTCACGGCTTTGGACCCTGATAGCGAAGAAGATATAAAAATGCAGTACGACATTATGGTGTTGTCGCAACCAGGAGGCGCTCAAGAATTTTTCTTTATGTATAGAGAAGAAGATAAGCATGCCATGGAGATTATTGAGAAAATTCAGAATTCAATTGAACTAAGAAAAGCCAAGAAATAATGGGAAAAGTAACCTTTTTAAATCCGGAATTTTTGTGGTTGTTTTTGGTTTTGCCAATTGCAATAGCTTGGTTATTTTACAAAAGAAACCAACTTTCGGCAACGGTAAAAATGAGTTCATTAGAACCATTCAAGCAGAACAGAACTTTCTTGGCTAAAGCAAAACCATTTTTATATGTATTGCGAATTTTAGCATTAAGTTCAATAATCATCGCATTAGCAAGACCAAGAAGCGTTGACGTAACTTCAAAATCGAAAACCACAAAAGGAATCGATATTGTAATGGCAATAGACGTTTCGAGTAGTATGTTGGCCAATGATTTAAAACCAAATCGTTTAGAAGCATTGAAGAAAGTAGCTTCAACATTTGTGCAAGATCGTGTTAATGATAGAATTGGATTAGTAGTTTATGCTGGTGAAAGTTACACGAGAACTCCAGTAACTTCAGATAAAACCATTATTTTACAATCGCTAAAAACCATCGAATATGATGATTCCATTATTGCTGATGGAACCGGAATTGGGGTTGGTTTAGCCACTGCCATCAATCGAATTAAAGATAGCAAAGCGAAAAGCAGAATCATCATTTTATTAACGGATGGTGTGAACAATTCAGGAACCATCGATCCTAGAACTGCTTCTGAAATTGCAAAGGAATATGGCATAAAAGTATATACCATTGGAATTGGAACAAACGGACAAGCGATGTTTCCTGTAGCTAAAGATGCAAATGGTAAATTGGTGTTTAGAAATATGCCTGTAGAAATTGATGAAAGCTTAATGAAAGAAATTGCAAAAGCAACCGATGCAAAATATTTTCGAGCTACATCAAATAAGAAATTACAAGCCATTTATGACGAAATCAATAAGTTAGAAACCACCGAAATTGACGAGAAGAAATTCTATAATTACGACGAGAAATACAAACCTTTCGTGTTGATTGCTTTTGTATTGTTAGGTGTTGAGGTGTTATTACGAAATTCAGTTTTTAGAGGAATCGTTTAGAAAGAAAAACAATGTTTGAATTAGAAAGTCCAATATATTTTTACTTATTAGCACTATTACCCATAATAGTAGCACTTTTTCTATTCAATTTGTTTTGGAAAAGAAAAAGACAAGCTGTTTTTGCCGATTTGGAATTGTTTAATCAATTGGCACCAGAGAAATCGAGTTTTAAACCGGCCTTGAAATTAGGAGTTTTGTTGTTAGCATTGGCTTGTATTATTATTGCTTTGGTGAACCCAAAAATGGGAACGAAAATGGAAACCGTAAAACGTCAAGGAATTGATATTGTATTTGCAGTCGACATTTCAAAAAGTATGCTAGCTGAAGACGTAGCCCCTAACCGATTGGAAAAAACCAAGCAAATCGTTTCGCAAATCATTAACCAATTAGGAAACGACCGTGTAGGAATTGTAGGTTACGCCGGAAGTGCCTACCCAGTTTTACCAATGACTACCGATTACAGCATTGCTAAAATGTACTTGCAAAGTATGAACACTAATATGGTGTCTTCGCAAGGAACGGCTTTTAACGATGCTATTCAATTAGCTGTAGATTTCTTTGATGTAAAAGATACAAGCAAACTAATCATTTTGGTTTCTGATGGGGAAGACCACGGAGATGGAGTAGAAGATGCTGTTGAATTGGCAAAAGAAAAAGGAGTTCGTATTATTACAATTGGCGTTGGAACTGAAAAAGGCGGCCCAATTCCGTTACGTGATGATAGAGGTACTATCGTATCTTACAAAAAAGACCAAGAAGGAGAAACCGTAATTACTAAGTTATATCCTGAAATTTTAAAGAAAATCGCCGACAATACCAAATCAAAATATATTGTAGGAACTGCTACAAAAGATGTGGTGGAAGAAGTAAAAAAATCCTTAGATAAAATCGAAAAATCAGAATTCGAATCGCAACAAATTGCTGATTTTGAATCGCAATATCAATGGTTTTTAGCTTTAGGGTTTTTATTATTGTTAGTAGATGTTTTCCTATTAGAGAAAAAAACGGCATGGGTGCAAAAGTTGAACTTATTTAATGAAAAGAAACATGCGTAAGAAACTTTACATAGTGCTATTATTGAATAGTATTTTGCTTTTCGGACAAGAAAAAGACAAAAATCTTTACAACGGAAATCAGTCATTTAAAGAAAAGAAATACGCTGATGCCGAAGCTGATTTTCGTGTAACGGAATCAAAAAAATCTCCTAAAAAAGCAACTGCTGGATATAACTTAGGAAATAGTGAGTATCGTCAAAACCAACAAGGTGAAGCGCAAATCCGATATATCCAAGCCTTAGAACACGCGAAAACGAAAGAAGAAAAGCACCGAATTTATCATAATTTGGGCAATACCTTCATGTTAGATAAAAATTATGAGGCGGCAGCAGAAGCCTACAAGAATGCGTTGAGAAACAATCCAAATGACGAAGAAACGCGTTACAATTATGCTTTGGCAAAAAGAAAGAAAAAAGACAATCCGCCTCCAAAAGACAACAAGAAAGACAACAAAGGTGGTGGAGGTCAAGATAAAAAGCCACAACCAGAAAACAACAAAAACGATAAAGGAAACGACAAAAAAGATCAAGACAAGAATAAAGGCGAAGACAAAAAAGAAGACAAAGGTGACGGAGAGAAAAAAGAAGATAAAAACGATAATCCAAAACCTAGTGGCGCCGACAAACAACGCATCGATAATATTTTAGATGCAGTTAATAATTCAGAGAAGAAAGTGCAGGACAAAGTGAATGCGAAGAAAGTAAAAGCACGTCCGGTTTCAAATGAAAAAGATTGGTAATTAATCATGAATTCTATAAAAAAAATAGTTGTTTTATTTCTTGTTTTTAACTCTCAATGGGGATTTTCTCAAGAAGAGAAAATAATTATTTCTGAAAAAGTTTCAAGCACAGAAATAGGTTTTTTTGATGTGCTAACGGTTGAATTTGAAATTAACACCAACGATGCCGAATTGGTTGAGCCAACGTTTAATGATTTTGATTTTTATTCTCAAAAAAGCATAGCTAGTGCGGTAACTATAAAAAATGGAATTAAGTCAGCAAAAGTAACTCACAAGTACTATTTAAAGCCTAAAAGAATTGGATTATCAACAATAGAAAAAGTAACTTTTGACTATAATGGTAAAAAGTATCAATCCAATCCAATTGTTATAAATGTGAAAGGTGAAACGATTGAAAACGATCCTTTAAATGCAGAAAATAAACTTTTTATAATTCCAGAAATTTCAAATTATAAACCGCATCGCTATCAGCCAATTACAGTAAAATATAAATTGTATTATGATAAAGATATTAGGCCATCTTCGATACAGTTAGATTTTGAAAAAGAATATGTAGACGATTTTTTTATTTATTCAATTTCAGAAAATGCCGATGCCCCTTTTTTAGCTGATTATAACGGAAAAGAATACAATTGTGTTGTGATTAGGACAGACGTATTGCGATTTAAAGAATTATACGATACCTATATCCACAATAAAATTATTGTTCATTATAATAAAGAAGTTTCTGAAATTGAAAACGAAAGTGTTTTAAAGGCAGCAAGAAAAATAATTCCAGTGGTTTCAGAGCGAATAAAAGTTCAAAACTTTGAAAACTTCAGATTACCCTATAATTATGTTTATCCTTACGGAAATTATAAAATTGATGTCATTGAACCAGAGAAAACTTCAATTAGAAAAAATAAAATTTTTGAAGTTCAAGTCCAAGTTTATGGAGAAGGTTTTTTAGAAGATGAAATGATTCCTAAATTAAGATTACCCAATGGAATTGAAGTTGTTTCAGATGTAATACAAAATGAGAACACAATTGAGGAAACTAAAATTAAAACAATTGCCTCAAGAACATATAAGTTAAAAGCAATTATGGATGGTAAAATAGAATTTAAATCAATAGATTTCTATTTTTACGACGAAATTAATCAACAACACAAATCAATAAAGTCTAAAGAGTTTTCAATTATTGTAAAATAAAGAACGACTAAAACGAAAATGAAATTTTTAAAGCAAATACATATTGTACTTTTTTTTCTATCGGCTTTGTCTGTTTCCGCTCAAGTAAAATTTGAAGCGTTAACGGAGAGAAGTTCTTATGGATTAAATGAAAAAATTCAATTGATTTTTTCCATTAATAATGAAGGCGACAATTTTGTTCCGCCGAAATTTGATGGTTTTAAAGTTGATGGGCCAACTATTTTTAAAGGACAAGATGAAGAAACTTTTTATGTGAATGGAAGATTAACACATAAAAGAAAGATTTATACAAAATATTATTATTATTTGACACCTATTAAAAAGGGAAAATTTACTATAGGTTCTGCTTCAGTACAATTTAATGAAACAACATACAAGTCGGCACCTATAAAAATCACCATTACTGATCCTATTCAATTACCAACGTATCCAGGCCAGCCTAATAATATGAACTTTGGAGAAGGAATTCATTTAGTGGCTGAAATCTCATCTAAAAATCCTTATGTTAATGAACCTATTACCGTGGTTTACAAAATGTATTTTCCTTACAGTAATGAAGTTTCTAATTTTAGAAATTTTAAAGCTCCAAAATATGAAGATTTTTGGAGTCAATATATTGATATTAAGCAATTAAGAGCTGAGCGAGGAAAGTATAACGGAAAGGATTATGCAATGGTAGAGCTTAGAAAAGTGATTTTGTATCCTTTAGAAGCGGGTGCTAAAACTATTGAACCATTTAAAATTGATATAGATGCAGAAGTACCAACTGGAAGAAGAGATTTTTTAGGACAATATGAAATGACAACTATTGAAAAATCACTTTCAACAGGAACACAAACTATTAACGTAAAACCACTTCCAGGAAACGGAAAACCAGCAGGATTTACAGGTGCCGTAGGAAAATTTGATTTCAAAGTAATACCTTCTAAAACAGCTTTAAAAGCAGGCGAATCGTTAGATTTAGAAGTAAGTGTTTCAGGCAAAGGAAATTTAAAATTATTCACTTTACCAAAACCAGTGGTGCCAACTGCTTTAGAAATGTACGAACCATCACATACCGAAAGTGTACAAACACCATTAACAGGTATGGTCGGAAAAGTTTCGGACAAATACACGATAATTCCACAATTTAAAGGAAAATATACGATTAAACCGATGGAGTTTGCGTATTACGATTTGGTAAGTAAATCGTATAAAACCATCACATCAAAAGAAATTACAATTGATGTAGCGGAAGGTGACGCAACGTTTGTAGCTAATACACCAAGCACTAACAAACAAGCGATTCAGAAAAAAGAAGTATTCCAATTTAATAAGTTGAAAACGGAATTCGTTTCAAAATCGAGAGAAGATTTCTTAGGTTCAGGATTGTTTTATGGCTTATTGATTGCGCCACTTTTACTAATTCCAATTGTGATGATTGCTAGAAAACAAAAAGAAGCAAAAGATGCCGATGTGGTTGGAAACAGAGTTAGAAATAATAACCGATTAGTGAAGAAATATTTGTCGGAAGCCAAAAAACAAATGGGTGACAAAGTTCCGTTTTATATGGCAATGGAAAAGGCATTACACAATTTCCTAAAAGCTAAATTACATATCGAAACCGTTGAAATGAGTAAAGACAATATCATAGAATTATTACAACAACGAAACGCATCCGAAGAAAGTATTTCTCAATTCATGGAATTAATGAACGATTGCGAATTCGCACGATACGCTCCAGCAACCGATATTGCCATGACAAATGATTTTGAACGAGCTGTGGAACGAATTTCAGAACTTGAAAAACAATTGAAATAATGAAAAATAAATTTATACTATTCCTTTTGTTTTTGATTTCATTTGCCAATGCAAGTGAATCCATTGACGCTACCTTCAAAAAAGCAAATGATTTGTATAACAAAGGCGATTACGAACAAGCGTTACAATCTTTCGAAAGTATTGCAAATCAAGGTAACGAATCGGCAGATTTGTATTTTAATATTGGTAACTGTTACTACAAACTTGGAAAAGTAGCGCCATCGATTTATAATTATGAAAAAGCATTGCTTTTAAACCCAGATGACGAAGTTATTCAAACGAATCTATCATTTGCCCAAAAAATGGCAATAGACGACATTAAAATCCTTCCAGAAGTAGGTTTTAAGAAAATGGTGAAAGAGTTCACAAGCGCATTTCATTATGATACTTGGGCTTGGATTGCGGTTATTATTGCTTTTTTAAGTTTACTTTCGTTTTTAGGTTATTATTTTGGAAATACGGTGTTTCTAAAACGCACTTTTTTCAGTTTGTTTCTGTTGTTTTTAATCGGAATTGGCGTAACCGTTTTCTCTGCTTTTTTACAGAAGAAATTTGATGCGAATTACAATCCAGCCATCGTTTTTGCAGAAGCAACCACTTTGAAAGCCGAACCAAAAAATAGTTCGGAAGATGTAGTAACACTTCATGAAGGTACAAAAGTTTTCGTTTTAGAAGAATTAGGCAACTGGAAACAAGTAGAACTAACCGATAAAACCAAAGCTTGGATTAACAAAGAAGCGATTAAGGAAGTGAAGAGGTAGTGTTCAGTGTTCAGTTGAAAGTGTTCAGACTTAGCTTGTAGAAACTTTATTCACTCTCAACTTCTTTCTTCAAACTATCATACCAACCTTCAATCGTAGGATAAATCGCTTTTGAAATATTCTGAATTGGATTATAAAAAATCGAATTGTCTTGCGTTTCTTTAGAAAGTAGCATATTATTAATGTTGATTTTCTCAAAGATAAAAAGCACTACACTCAATGCTAGAATCGTTTTCAACAAACTAAAAAGCACACCAGCCAATTTGTTAATCCAACCTAAAAAAGCAAAATCCGCTAATTTGGTTAGAATTTTTGCGCTTAAATGAATTCCTATCACCACCAACAAAAACGTAATGATAAAAGCCGTAATTTCAATATATTTCGGATTCCAACTTGGTACAAATCCAGTAAAAATAGCGCCTACTAAATTCGAAAATTTAATCGCTAAATAAATTCCTAAAATCAAAGCTATAAATGAAGCGACTTCCACAAAAAGCCCGTTTTTCAATCCTTTATAAACCGCAAAACCCAATAAAACCGCAAAAACAATATCAATAAAACTCATTTTAAAGAAAATAGAATAATGAACAAAGATAAAAGAATTGTTGAAAGTGGTTTTCTGTTGTTATCTTTGCAGAAATATTATTAGATTGATGGGAAACTTTGTGCTTCCAGCATCCATCTTCAAACTTAAAAAAAATGTCCAGAGATATACAATTAAAAGAACGTTGGGAAAGCGTTGTCAACATATTATCAGAAAAATTTTCAGGCGGAGAAGACCTTGATTTAGAAGGAATCATCTACTTAATTGGTGTGCAAGAATTGGGAAAAATTCACGCTACTTTCAAAAAAGATGAAAAAGTAAACCTAATGCACATCGCCATTTGCCGTTTGTTAGAACCTTACGGTTACTACGAGTTTGAATATTTCGACAACGACGGCTGGCCCCATTACAAAGTAAAAGAAGAATTGCCACCACTAAAAGCAGGTGAACAAGCGGTACTAATGAAAGAAGCAATTGTAAGCTACTTTTTAGAGAAAGAGTTGATAGATTAAAACTAATTACTAATCACTTTTCACTAATCACTAAAAATAACTAAATTTGCACCTTTATACAACGAGCGATGACAGAAACGATTAAAGCCCATATTGAAGAAGTAAAAGCTTTTCAAACCGATAATAAAGAACAATTAGAAGCCTTCCGAATCAAGTATTTAGGAAGTAAAGGCTTGTTGAAAGACTTTTTTGCCGAATTCAAAAATGTTCCAAACGAACAAAAGAAGGAATTTGGACAAGTAATCAACGAATTGAAAACTTCGGCAGAAGAAAAGGTAAAAACCATTCAAGACGCTTTAGAAAATAAAGAAGAAGCAAAAGGAATTTATGGCGACACTACGCGTCCAGGAGAAGCGATGAACATTGGTTCTCGTCACCCAATTTCTATTGTAAAAAATCAAATGATTGATATTTTTTCAACCATTGGTTTTAACGTGTCCGAAGGTCCAGAAATCGAAGACGATTGGCACAATTTTACCGCATTAAATTTACCAGAATACCATCCGGCAAGAGATATGCAGGATACGTTTTTCATTCAAACCAATCCTGATGTTTTGTTGAGAACACACACTTCATCGGTGCAAGTGCGTTATATGGAAAACAACAAACCGCCAATTCGTACGATTTCTCCAGGAAGAGTTTTCCGTAACGAGGCAGTTTCTTCGCGTTCGCACTGTATTTTCCATCAAGTGGAAGGATTGTATATTGATAAAGACGTTTCATTTGCCGATTTAAAACAGACGTTATTGTATTTCACGAAAGAAATGTTTGGAAAATCGAAAATTCGTTTACGTCCATCGTATTTCCCATTTACAGAACCAAGTGCTGAAATCGATATTTATTGGGGATTAAAAACCGAAACAGATTACCGAATTACCAAAGGAACCGGTTGGTTAGAAATTGGTGGTTGCGGAATGGTTGACCCTAATGTATTGAAAAATTGCGGCATCAATCCAGATGAACACACAGGTTTCGCTTTCGGAATGGGAGTAGAACGTATTGCGATGTTGTTATACCAAATTGGTGATATCCGTATGTTTTATGAAAACGACGTACGTTTCTTAGAGCAATTCAAATCGAGTATATAAATTAAGATAAAGTCTTAATAATTAATTCTTTAATCTTAATACTGTTTCAATGAAAAAAGACATTATCATCCCAAAAGTAGAAGGCGTTCACATTGTAGCTTTTCAAGAATGGAACGACGATTTTATGGAGAATTCTTGGTACGCTTACTTAGTAAACGACACTGATAATTTATTGGAAATGGCTATGGTAGTTTCACGCGCTTATGGTTTAATCAATGGTGAAGAACGCAAAACAGGAACGTTTCGTCATGCGTTTGCTAAAGTTGAACCAAGAACAGCCGTTAAAGTAGAATTGTTAGAAAACAACGTTTTACAATTGAACAACGAATTTATGTTGTCTTATTTCTCAAACGGACAATTGTATGATAAAACCTTTGTGTTTAGAGTAAATTCTATCAACGAAAAAGCTACTGCCGATTTACCTATTATCAACAAAAGAGGCGTTTTCGCGAATTAAATTTTAGTTAATTATAATATTGAAACCACGAATGCACTGATTTTGTATTCGTGGTTTTTTGTTTCCCTAAAAACCATATTTCTATCTCATTTTAATTAGTAAGATTGCTTACCTCATATTTTTTGCGCAATTTTATGGTTTCAAATTGATTTAAAATGAAGAAAATCCTTTTTTCCGTATTATTTATAACCGCTTTTGGTTTTGCACAAGATTTCGCCAAACACGTCAACCCATTTATTGGAACTGGCGGTCACGGACATACTTTTCCTGGCGCAACAGTTCCTTACGGAATGGTACAACTTTCTCCTGACACCAGAATAGATGGCAGTTGGGATGGCTGTAGCGGTTATCATTATTCGGATAATTTGATTTACGGATTTTCGCACACGCATTTGAATGGAACTGGTGTTTCCGATTATGGAGATATCATGTTGATGCCAACAATGGGAGAACCTTCGTTTGATAATAAAGTGTACTCTTCAACTTTTTCGCATGCCAATGAAAAAGCTTCCGCTGGGTTTTATTCCGTGAAATTAGACAAACACAATATCGATGTGCGATTTACCACTTCAACACGAGTTGGTTTTCATGAATATACGTTTAATAAAGATGGTCAAGCTAATATTATTTTAGATTTGAATCATCGCGACAAACTTTTGGAAGGTATAATTAGAATTATTGATGATAGAACAATTGAAATTTTAAGAAGAAGCGAAGCTTGGGCACGCGATCAATATGTATATGCCCGAATTGAGTTTAACAAACCGATGAACTTGAATAAATTCATATCCGATTCAGTAAGTAATAGAAAAGAATATTCTGGATCAAAAGTGGCTATGAGTTTCTCCAAACAAGTCAAAAAAGGCGAAAAAATCCTTATAAAAGTAGCACTTTCACCAACGAGTTATGAAGGTGCTAAATTAAACAGTTCCGAAATCAAACATTGGGATTTCGATAAAGTACACAAAGAAGCCATTACACTTTGGAACAAAGAATTATCAAAAATTGAAGTCACGTCTGATGATAAAGATAAATTAGCGATTTTCTACACAGCATTGTATCACACCATGATGCAACCAAATATCGCTCAAGATTTAGACGGAAAATATCGCGGTAGAGACAACAAAATTCATGTTGCAGAAGGATTTGATTATTACACGGTTTTTTCGTTGTGGGACACGTTTAGAGGAGCGCATCCGTTGTACACTTTGATTGATAAAAAACGAACTGCCGATTACATCAATACGTTCATCAAACAATATGAACAAGGCGGCAGATTACCGGTTTGGGAATTGACCTCTAATGAAACCGATTGTATGATTGGTTATCATTCGGTTTCAGTAATTGCAGATGCGATGGTAAAAGGCATTAAAGGTTTTGATTACGAAAAAGCCTTTGAAGCCAGTAAAGCTTCAGCTATGCGTGATGTTTTAGGTTTGGATGCCTACAAGAAAAATGGTTTCATTTCGATTGATGACGAACACGAAAGCGTTTCCAAAACCTTAGAATATGCTTATGACGATTGGTGTATTGCACAAATGGCACAAATTTTAAACAAGCAAGAAGATTATCAATATTTCATGAAACGCTCTCAAAATTGGAAAAATATTTTCGATTGGGAAACCGGTTTTATGCGTCCAAAGAAAAACGGTGGCTGGGACAAACCTTTCGACCCAAGAGAAGTTAATAATAATTTCACCGAAGGTAATTCGTGGCAATATTCGTTTTTCGTACCACAAGATATTTACGGCATGATTCAAGCTTATGGCGGACCTGAAAAATTTGAAGCCAAGTTAGACGAAATGTTCAATAGCGAAAGCAAAACTACCGGTAGAGAACAAGTCGATGTAACCGGTTTAATTGGGCAATATGCACACGGAAACGAACCAAGTCACCACATGGCGTATTTGTACAATTATGTGGGGAAACCCGAAAAAACGAATGCAAAAGTCAAGTATATTTTAGATAATTTCTACACAAACACACCAGATGGATTAATCGGAAACGAAGACTGCGGACAGATGAGCGCTTGGTATGTTTTGAGTTCGATGGGAATTTATTCAGTGACTCCAGGAAAACCAGAATGGCAAACAGTAAGACCTTATTTCGAAAAGATAAAAGTTAATTTTGAAAATGGAAAAATTGGCATTTTAGCTAAAAATGATGTTGGACAAAGAAATTATAATTTTGGGTTTTTTGAGCAAAATTTTGGTAACATCTATGATGTTTCAGAAGTTGAAATAAATAAGTTTATATCAGTTCCAGTAATTCAAGCCGAAAGTAAAGCTTTCAAAGATAAAATGAAGATTGAATTAAAATCTCAATATTCAAACGACGAAATTTATTTCATGATTAATGATAAAGAGGATCATTTGGCAAAGAAAATGTTTGTTAAATACACAAAACCTTTTGAAATATCGCAAACTTCAACTATTGAAGCTTATGTGAAAACAAAGGAAGGACAAAGCAATACTATTTCTGCAAACTTCTTCAAAAAACCAAACAACTACAGCATCAACATAAAATCGGTTTACAATCCGCAATATCATGCAGGTGGTCCAGAAGGGTTGTTAGATGGTATTTTAGGAACCGAAAACTGGAGAAAAGGCGATTGGCAAGGCTACCAAAGTCAGGATTTTGAAGCGGTAATAGATTTAAAAGAAGTGAAAGAATTATTTTCATTTAAGGCAAATTTTTTACAAGATAGTCGTTCTTGGATTTTGATGCCTACTTATTTGGAGTTTTTTATTTCAACAGATAATGTCAATTTTACCTCTGTTGGAAGTCTTGATATTGCTAAAAATAGTGGAATTGATCCAAAAGATGAAAATTCATCTACTAGAGAATTTGAAGTTCTTTTAGACAAGAAGAAAACAGCACGTTACGTAAAAGTAATCGCTAAAAACTTCGGTAAGTTACCAGAATGGCATCAAGGTTTTGGTGGCGAAGCGTTTATATTTGTAGATGAGATTACAATAAAGTAAATCGTATTGTAAAAAATAAAAGAAGGCACAAAGTTCACTTTAATAGTGTTTTTTGTGCCTTCTTTGTATACTTAGTGTTATGAGATTAATCCTGAGATTAATCCTTATCAGGAAACAACAAAGAAGCGATTACAGACAAGATTAAAGCACCACCAACAACACACAAAGACAAACTCGTTGGAACGTGGTAAAACGGCGCTATAATCATTTTAGTTCCGATAAAAGCCAAGATAAATCCTAATCCATATTTCAATTTACTGAACATATACATAAAGTTCGCCAAAAGGAAATACAACGAACGCAATCCTAAAATCGCAAAAATATTCGACGTATAAAGAATAAACGGATCGTCTGGAGCAATCGCAAAAATCGCTGGAATACTGTCAATCGCAAATAATAAGTCGGTAAATTCAACGATAGCAACCACTACAAATAAAGGCGTTGCCATTTTGATTCCGTTTTGAATGGTGAAAAATTTATCGCCATCAAAATTCGGACTTACTTTAAAAAACTTGTGTACAAATTTTGAACCAGCACTTTTGCTAAAATCTTTACTTCCTTCATCTTCTTCCTGACTTAATGCCGATTTAATTCCGGCAACAATCAAAATAATTCCGAAAAGGGTAAGCAAATAATTGATTTCGACTAGTTGTCCAAAAAGTTCCATTTCGGGCAAATAGGTGTAGTTCAGTAACCAAACGCCCGCAAAAATGAAAATCGCTCTAAACACTAAAGCACCAATTACACCCCAAAATAATACTTTGTGTTGAGCTTCTTTTGCCACATTGAAATAGCCAAAAACTAAAATAAAAACGAATAAATTATCAACTGAAAGTGCTTTTTCAATCCAATACGCGCCTTGAAATTGCATGAATTTTTCGGCTCCCATGTAGTGATAAATGATACCACTGAATCCCATTGCTAAAGAAATCCAAATCACGGACCAAATAGCCGCTTCACGATTAGAAATTACGTGACCTTTTTTATTTAAAACTCCTAAATCTAATACCAACATAGCAATGATGGTTATTGTAAAAGCCGTAATAATTCCAGGATGATCGATTAAATGATCAATAGCGCCGGTTTTTAGTGAAAATAGCATGGGTTTTTAGTTTAATTTTTCTGTCAAGGCTTTAAAAACGGTTTTAGCGTCTTTGTTTTCGTATAAAATTTCGTAAACGGCATCAATAATTGGAGTATCAGCTCCATATTCTTTGTTTAATTTGTAAGCACTTTTTACAGCGTAATAACCTTCAGCCACCATGCTCATTTCCATTTGTGCTGATTTTACGGTGTAGCCTTTTCCAATCATGTTTCCGAACATTCTATTTCGAGAAAAAACAGAATATCCTGTTACCAATAAATCGCCTAGATAAGCCGAATTATTAATGTTTCGCTTCATTTTATGCACTTTACGAATGAATTTCTTCATTTCGCGAATACCGTTACTCATCAAAACCGCTTGAAAGTTATCGCCATAGCCTAAACCATGAGCAATTCCGGCTGCAATTGCGTAAATATTTTTTAAAACGGCTGCATATTCGGTTCCAATAATATCATCAGAAGTTTTGGCTTTGATGTAGTGCGAACTCAGATTTTTAGCTACGAATTTGGCTTTTTTCTTATCGCTACAAGCAATTGTTAGGTACGATAAACGTTCCATTGCTACTTCTTCCGCATGACACGGACCCGTGATAACCCCAATATTTTCAAACGGAATATTGAATTTGGTATGAAAATGTTCGCCCACAATCAAACTTGATTCTGGAACAATTCCTTTAATAGCTGAAAAAATGATTTTTCCTTCCAAACTTTCAGTCAAACTTTCTAATTCTTTGCTTAAAAAAGCTGACGGAACCACAAAAATAATGTAATCAGCATAAGCAACCGCTTCGTTGATATCGTTGGTAAGTTTTAATTTATTGGTGTCAAACGCAACCGAACTCAAATAGTTTGGATTGTGTTTTTGATGTTTTAAATGCTCAATAGCATAAGTACTTCGCATGTACCAAGCAATTTCGTCTTGATTTTCACAAAGCATTTTCGCAATTGCAGTAGCCCAACTCCCTCCTCCAATGACGGCAAATTTTGGCTTTTTTTCCATTTTACGATTTAATTTAGAACATCAAAAATAGGCATTTAAAAAGGATTTACAAAAAACGTTTGCGAAACTCTTTTTAATACAAAGGCACGAAGAAAAACTCCGCGCCTTTATTATGACGAATACGTATTTTTTAATAACTCATTTCTACAATTGCTCTCACTTTTTCTAAGGTGATGTTTTGCTTTTCACCCATGGCTTTCCAACCTCTTTCTTCGAAACGATTAACAATAAAATCGGCTGTTTTTTCGATGTTTTCAGCGTTTTCCGAAATTTTGGTTTTCATTCCCATTTTATGGAAGAATTCAACTGTTTTTTCAATCGCTTTTTCTGCAATTTCTTCGGTTGAATTGCCTTGAATATTCCAAACGCGTTGGCCGTATTGCGCTAATTTGTCTTTTTTCGTGTCGAACATTACGCGGTATAAATTTGGACCAATGATAGCCAACGTTCTCGCATGGTCAATTTCGTATAAAGCCGTTAATTCATGACCAATCATGTGTGTTGCCCAATCAGAAGGAACTCCTTTTTGAATCAAGCCATTCAATGCCATGGTTGCACTCCAAACAAAGTTGGAAGCCAATTTATAATCACTCGGATTTTCCACTACATCTGGACCAATTTCAATTAGCGTTTGTAAAATACTTTCTGAAATTCGGTCTTGCAATAAAGCGTCGTGTGTATAAGTCAAATATTGCTCCATTACGTGTGTGAACGCATCCACAACTCCGTTTTGCAATTGTCTTTTTGGTAACGAAGTAATTACTGTTGGATCTACAATTGAAAAAACTGGGAATAAAGCACTTCCGCCTAAAGTTAATTTTTCTTGTGTAGCTTCAATCGTAACTACAGCGCCTGAATTCATTTCCGAACCGGTTGCTGGTAAGGTTAAAACGGTTCCAAAAGGAATCACTTTAGAAGCATCTTTAAATAAAATACGTTTTTTTAAAATATCGGCTTCGTCACCTTCAAAATTAACGGCTGCCGAAATAAATTTCACGCCATCAATCACGCTTCCGCCACCAACAGCTAAGATAAAACCGATTTTTTCAGCACGAATAATTTCAACGGCTTTCATCAAAGTTTCAAAACGAGGATTTGGTTCAATACCACCAAATTCTACAATATCGTGATTCGGTAAAGCGGCTTTTACTTGGTCGTAAACACCATTTTTGAAGATACTTCCGCCACCATAGGCAAGCAGAATTTTAGTATTTGAAGGAACTAAATCAGTTAGTTTTTCAATTTGTCCTTTTCCAAAGACATAATTTACTGGATTGTATAATTCGAAGTTTAGCATAACATTTATTTTTTAAGAATACAAAGTTACGCAATGGGATTGGGAACGAATGGTAAAGGAATGTTAAGATAGTTTGCTTTCTTTTTTCATTTTTTCTATAAAAAACAGATAATCAGTCGTGCTTTTATGTTTCTTGTCTACAAGATTTAGATATTGTTTTTTGAAAATGATAAGTTCACTAGTAATTATAAAAAACAGATCTTTTTTAATTGCTTCGATTTGTTCAGATGAATACAATTGAAAATATGTTAAAATTAATTTATCATTATAATAAAAAGAAATACTGTTTTTTAAACCTTGTGATAAAAAGGCGCCATTTGATTTTCCTGTTCGGTTACCATATTTATCTGAAAATTCTATATTAAAATCATTGATTTGATTAAATTCAAAGAGTTGATTATTAATTTTTATTCCATCTTTTTCAAAAGAAATTTCTCCTTCAAGTTTTCCATTTAATTTTTCATATTCACCAAATCTCATAATAACTGAGATTATAAATAATCCTAAACAGACATAAATTATATTTTTTAGAATACTTTCAAATGTGCTTTCAATATTATTTTCTGCGTTTGATAAAATAAGTAAAAATATTAATGCAAATGATATTGAAATCCATTGTAGTTGTTCAGAATTATCCCATCTTTTATAAAATGGTAAAGATTTATCTTTGATATAAATTTTAGCTTTAAAATTCATTACTTCTTAAAAAACAAATTATGTTCCACGTATTCCCAAACTTTATTCGGCAACATTGGAATCACATTTTTACCGTTTTTAATGCTTTCGCGAATGAAGGTAGAAGATAATTCAATTACAGGCGCTCCAACTCGGTGAATTTTAGAATGATTGACAAATTGCTCATCATTTTCACCAGAATTTAGTCGTGGATAGACATAAATATTGTGGTTTTGCAAAATGACTTCGTAGTTTTTCCACTTGTGGAGTGAGTTCAAATTGTCTTCGCCCATGATTAAGGAAAACTCATGTTTTGGAAATTTTTCTTGTAAATGCGCTAAGGTATTTACCGTAAAATTCGGTTGCGGTAATTTGAATTCGATATCCGAAGGTTGAATTTTTGGGTAATCTTCCGTTGCCAAATGCACCATGTGCAAACGATGGTAATCATCTAATAAAGTGCTTTTCTTTTTATGTGGATTATGCGGTGTAACCACCATCCAAATTTGATCCAAATCAGAATGCTCCGCCATGTGATTGGCAATAATTAAATGCCCAATGTGAATGGGGTTAAACGTTCCGAAATACAATCCGATTTTCATCTTTTTAGTGATTAGTAAAGAGTGATTAGTGAATAGCTTTAAGTGTTTTGGAAAAAGCGTTAATCATTTTTGACTCTTCTTCAATTTGATTTAATAATTCTTGAAATAATTCCAAATTAGTAATAAAGCCTAATTCTTTCGCAATAATTAATTGTGTTTCAATTTCAAATAAAGAACCTCTTGCTATGTCTAAAAAGTGACTAAATGATTTATCGGTATTTCTACCATAACCTTCAGCAATATTTGAAGGAATTGAAACAGTAGCTCTTTTTAATTGACTTGAAAGCGCATACATTTCTTCTTGTGGAAAAGTTTTTACAAGTTGATAAACTAATTTTACAATTGTAATTCCTTTTTTCCAGATTAATAAATCTTTGTATGATTTTATTTCATTCATTTTTAGCTAATTACTAATCACTTTTTACTAATTACTCTTTATTTATAAAATCCTTTACCAATTTGTATGCGTCTTCTTTTGCCACATCCAAATCATAATTTTTGATGATGGTGTCAAATTGAGGAGCAGTTGCTAATTCTACTGATGCTTTAGCGATACGCATGTTGATTTTGTCTTCACTTTCAGTGGAACGTTGTTTTAGGCGACGTTTTAATTCGTCAACGCTTGGTGGTTTTACGAAAACAGCTAAGGTTTCGTTTGGAAATTTGCTTTTAATACGCAATCCACCTGCTACATCAATGTCAAAAATTACGTGTTTTCCTAAAGCCCAGATGCGTTCTACTTCGGTTTTTAAAGTGCCGTAGAAATTATCGGTATACACTTCTTCCCATTCTACGAAATCTTCCGCTTTAATGTGCTTTTTGAATTCGTCCCAAGAGATGAAATAATAATCTTTTCCATCAACCTCTTCGCCCCGAGGCGCACGCGTAGTACACGAAATCGAAAATTCTAAATTCAAATCGGGTTGGGCTAATAAATGTCTTACTATAGTGGTTTTTCCTGAACCTGATGGCGCAGAGAATACTAATAATTTTCCTTTGATCATTATGTTGTGTGTTTAATAATAAATTTTCAAGTTAAACCTTTCTATTACATCTAAATATTCATTAAAAATTATCATTACAATAATTGAAATTAAAATACTAATTATTAATGAATTAGAAATAATTTTTAATTTTTCTTTTTTAATAACATTTAGAATAGCTCCCAAACTAAAAGGAATAACTATTGTGATAAATGGAATCAGAAAAAAAGGTCCGAAAGCATAAACTTCCTTTGAATTTGCATATGTTAAATTAGTAATGAATAAAAAAAGTATTGATGCTAAAATGCTGTAAAATATTGTTTTATTAAAATTGATTTCTTTTCTCAATTTGAAAATTTGCAAAATGGATAATCCTATAATTACAAAAAGGACAATAAAATAAAACAATAAAATAATCCCCATTTCAATCCGATTACAAAACGTTCAATACCTGTTCTTTAATCTTTTCCAATTCATCTTTCATCATTACCACCAATTTTTGCATTTCGGAATGGTTTGATTTTGAACCCATGGTGTTGATTTCTCTTCCCATTTCTTGTGTGATGAAACCTAATTTTCTTCCGTTGGCTTCTGTTCCGTTTAGTGTTTCTAAGAAATAGTTCAAATGGTTGCCCAAACGCACTTTTTCTTCGGTAATATCATATTTTTCTAAATAGAAAATCAATTCTTGCTCGAAACGATTTTCATCTACATTGACTTTTAATTCATCTAAAGCAGTTCTTAAACGTGTTTTTACGGTTTCCACGCGTTCGGCATCGTAAGAAACCGCTTCGTTCATTAAATTATTGATGTTTGAAATGCGCAATTGGAATTCTTTTTCCAAAGAAGCGCCTTCGTCTTTTCTGAAATTTGCGATATTTTCCAACGCTTCATCAATCACGGTTTGGATTTGTTTCCATTCGTTTTCATCGATTTCATCGCGTTCGGTTTTTAATGCATCAGGCATACGAACCGCCATTTTCATTAATTCCGTTTCGTCAGCATTTGGAATTACGGCTTTCATTTGGTTAATATAACCTTTTACAATTGGTACATTAATTTTTGAAGTCGTTTCTTCGCCAGTTACTTCTACATATAATGAAAAATCAACCTTTCCGCGCTCTAAACGTTGCGAAATTTGATTGCGTAAACCCAATTCCATTTCACGAAAAACCGATGGCATTCGTGTATTTAAGTCTAAACCTTTACTGTTTAGCGATTTGATTTCTACGGTAATTTTTTTGGTTGGTAATTGCAAAGATGCTTTCCCAAAACCCGTCATGGAGTGTATCATACGTTATAAAAATGTCTTCAAAGATAAGAAAAGTTCTTAGTAATTAGTGAAGAGTGAATAGTGATTAGTTTTTTCAAAAAAAGCTAGTTACTAATTACTTGTCACTAGTCACTTTTTTCTGCGTTACCAAATAAACTCCGACAAATATCAACATAGCTGAAATCAATTTCACTAAACTTAAATCGTCTTTTCCTAAACTCACGGCGAAAATAGTAGCGAAAAGTGGCTGTAAATAGATGAAAACCGCTACGGTTGTTGGTTTTAATTCGCGCATGGAAACTAAATTTAGCAAATAGGTTAAGAAGGTTGAAAACACGACTACAAAACCAATTTTCCAGATGATATCTGTTGGTAAATTAGCAAAATCTATAGCTTGAAATTCGCCCCAACCAAAAGGCAATACCATCAAAAAACCAAAAGTATAAATCCATTTCACGAAGGTGAAGGCGTTGTATTTATCCATTAATTTCTTCACGATGATGAGGTAAAATCCGTAAGAAACGGCATTTACAAAAACTAATAAATTTCCTAAAGATGCGTTTGTAGCGTTTACCAATGATTTTCCGTAGAGAATTAAAGTTATCGTTCCGGCTAAGCCTAAAATGATTCCTAACACTTTTCGGTTTTCCATGCGTTCTTTCATGATGAAAGCGGATAAAACTAGGACAATCATAGGAGTTGTTACCATTAAAACGGCTCCCATAATAGGCGATGTATAACTCAATCCTTTGAAAAAAGTCAGCATGTTAAAAGCAACTCCGAAGAACGCAGCGGCAATAATTCGAGGAAAATCTTCTTTAGCGATTTTTTCTTTGGGTCCAAAAAAAGAAATCAACCAAAATAATAAAACCGAACCACCAACACGCATCACGATAAACCCAAATGCGTCGACATATTTTGGCATTACGTCTTTGGCAATCGTAAAAGTTACACCGTAAATGATGGAAACTAAGGTAGCGGCAACTAGTGCCCAACTTCTTTTTGACATTAGCTTAAAACGGTAATTACTTCGTGAATGTTTTTTGGACTATTTCCAATGTAAATCTTCCCATCGATAATAAAAACTGGGCGACTCAAAAACGTGTAATGTTCTAAAAGGTATTTTTTGAAATCGGCTTCCGTTAGATTTTTATCTTTTAAACCTAATGATTTATACAATTGCGCTTTTTTGCTGAAAAGTGCTTCGTAACTTCCCGAAAGTTGGTACATTTCTTCTAAATCACTTTCCGAAATTGGATTTTGACGAATATCGATAAACGTTAATTTATCAGAATTTGGAAGTGATTTGATGATTTTTCGGCACGTATCACACGAAGCCAAATAGTATATTTTGTTCATTTTATTGTTTTTCAATTTCTGATGCAAAAATACAGCCTTTTGAATTCTAAAAATCAGTAATTTTATAAAAAAAATTAGACATGGACGCAACTTTTAGAATTTGGGAAACTAGCCGCGGATTATACAAGAATTTCTTAGATAATTATTCGTTGGAACAATTGAATACAATTCCAGCAGGAATGAGCAATAATTTGATTTGGAACATTGGTCACGTTATTGTTTCTCAACAGAAATTGGTTTACGCTTTGTCAGGTTTACCAATGCACATTCCGGATTCACTATTTGAGAAATATCAAAACGGTTCGCGACCAGATGGGAAAACTACGCAAGCTGAAGTAGATGAAATCAAACAATTATTATCTGAAATGGTTGAAAAAACCAAATCCGATTTTAAATCCGGTGTTTTCAAAGAATTTCATCCGTATCAAACCAAAACAGGATTTCATTTAGGAACTTGGAAAGAAGCGATGGAGTTCAATAATTATCACGAAGGCATTCATTTAGGAATAATGATGTCGATTAAAAAGCATATTTAGCGAATTGTTAACGATTCGAAAAGTAGCATCAACCAACTTTTATTTACCTTTGTAAAAATTTTTAAAAAATGAAATTCAATACAAAAACGATACATGGTGGGCAACATCATGAAAAAGTAACGGGAGCCGTAATGCCACCGGTATTTCAAACTTCGACTTATGTACAATCAAGTCCAGGGAAACCAATTGGTGATTATGAATACAGTAGAGCAGCAAACCCAACGAGAACGGCTTTAGAAGATGCTTTAGCAAGTATCGAAAACGGAGCAAGAGGTTTAGCTTTTTCTTCGGGATTAGCAGCAACCGATTGTTTGTTGCGTATGTTTAAAGCAGGTGACGAAATCATCGCTATGGACGATTTGTACGGCGGAACTTATAGATTGTTCACAAGATTATATAAAGATAGTGGGATCAAATTTCATTTTGTGGATATGAATGATTTGGAAAAATTCCAATCGTTAATCAATGAAAACACGAAATTGGTTTGGGTGGAAACACCAACAAATCCATTAATGAAATTAGCTGATATTGCAGCGATTGCTCAAATCACCAAAAAACATAATATTTTGTTTGCAGTTGATAATACTTTTGCAACGCCTTATTTGCAAAAACCATTAGATTTAGGTGCAGATATTGTAATGCATTCGGCAACCAAATATTTAGGAGGTCACTCAGATGTAATAGCGGGCGCTTTAATTATCAAAGATAAAGCATTAGGCGAAGAATTACATTTCAAACAATTCGCAACGGGAGCAACTTTAGGGCCAATGGATTCTTTCTTAGTTTTAAGAGGAATCAAAACATTGCATTTGCGTGTGCAACGTCATTGTGAAAACGGCGAAAAAGTAGCGGCATATTTAGATAATCATCCTTTAGTGGAAAGAGTGTATTATCCGGGATTAGCTTCGCATCCATTTCATGAAATTGCTAAAAAGCAAATGAGTGGTTTTGGAGGAATGGTAACGTTTACTTTTAAATCAGGTAAAAAAGAAGATGCGATTAAATTCTTAGAAAATTTAAAAGTTTTCACTTTAGCAGAATCATTAGGAGGAGTAGAGTCATTAGCGAATCATCCAGCTTTAATGACGCACGCATCTATTCCAGAAGATAAAAGAAAAGAAGTGGGTATTTCAGATGACTTAGTTCGTTTGAGTGTAGGAATTGAAGATATCGAAGATTTATTAACTGATTTAGAACAAGCTTTTAAATAGTAGAAGTAACGGAAAACAAAAAATCCCGATTCGTGAGAATCGGGATTTTTTTATATTGTACTTTTATTAATCTAAATAATAAATGTATCCGAAGTGAAACCACAAGTTCCAATCGTTAGATTTATTTTCTTTCCAAAGGTCTGGGTTTTTATTTAAACCGTCTACCCAGTCAGAAAAATAGTATTGCCATCTTAATTCGAAGAATAAATCTGAAAGTTCAGTAAGTTTATAACGTGTACCTACGGAAGAAACAACAGACCAAGTACTTCCTCCTTCAGAAGAAAAACCATCTGGTAAATATCTAGGATAAACATTGTTTGGATTTCCTAATCCTCCTGGTAATGTTGAATACGTATTGTTGTCAAAAAATGAGTAATGTGCTCCAAGACCAATAAATGGTGCCCAAGATCCATCAGTTGCGGTGAACTCACGAATACTTAATGGAAAGTATTCTAATTGCATACCCACATCTGTAACTTTCGCTTCTCCTTTCATTGCTCGAAGTTGAGCGCCAGCTAGAGTTTGTTTGTCTGCAAATTCACCAAAATGTTCTAATTTTGTACTGTTGTAAGATAACTCAGAACGAACTTTAAAGTGGTCGTTGAAATAAGTTTCTGGAGTGTAACAGTTACATTCTGCACGATAAGCAAAATTCATATAGTGTACTAATCCAACACCAATCCCTGTGTTTCCTGCATTAGTTTTAAAATCATGTCTTACGCCAAAATCAGATTGAAAAGCAACTCCTCCAATAAAAGCTCCAACTTCATGAGAGAAGCCAAATTGTGCATTCATTGAAAAATTCGCTCCCAAAAGCAATATTAGTAGGTATTTAATTTTTTTAGTCATCGCTAAAATTTTTCCATTATCGGACAAATATATAAAAACTAACTTCACTTCAAAAAAAAAAGAATGTTTTTCTTGTATAAAAATATATATAAGTATGTTATCAAATAAAAACACATCGCAAGCATTATAAATTTTTCTTAAAAATATACTAAGTAATTTTTAAAATGTATATTTGTCGACTTAAATTTTGCGAAATTCGTAATTTGAGAAAAAAAACACATATTTAACGAATTAGTTTATCTACAAGTTTTATAGAATAATGGAACAAAAAATTAATGATTTTATGGCTCTTATTGAAGCCAAAAATCCAAACGAGCCAGAATTTTTACAAGCAGTTAGAGAATTTGCTGAAACAGTAATGCCTTTTATTGCAAACGAAAAAAAGTATGATGGAAAAAATGTACTTTTAAGAATGGCTGAGCCAGAGCGTTCAGTTATTTTTAGAGTGCCATGGGTGGATGATAAAGGAGAAATTCAAGTGAATAGAGGATTCCGTATTCAAATGAATTCTGCAATTGGACCTTATAAAGGAGGTCTTCGTTTTCATCCAACAGTAAATTTATCTGTACTTAAGTTTTTAGCTTTTGAACAAGTATTTAAAAATAGCTTAACTACACTTCCAATGGGAGGTGGTAAAGGAGGTTCTGATTTCGATCCACAAGGAAAATCTGATGCAGAAGTAATGCGTTTTTGTCAATCATTTATGACTGAATTATGTCGTCATATTGGTCCAGACTTAGACGTTCCTGCTGGAGATATTGGTGTTGGAGCAAGAGAAATTGGTTACATGTTTGGTCAATACAAAAGAATTAGAAATGAATTTACTGGAGTTTTAACTGGAAAAGGGTTAGCTTACGGAGGTTCTTTAATTCGCCCTGAAGCTACAGGTTATGGAGTTGTTTACTTTACTCAACAAATGCTTAAGACTAAAGGAGAATCAATCGAAGGAAAAACTGTCGCTATTTCAGGTTTCGGAAACGTAGCTTGGGGTGTTGCTTTAAAAGTAAATGAATTAGGAGGAAAATTAGTTACTATTTCTGGACCTGATGGTTACATTTATGATGCTGATGGAATTTCTGGAGAGAAAATCGAGTACATGTTAGAAATGAGAGCTAGTGGAAATAATAGAGCAGAAAGTTTTGCTGAAAAATTCCCAAGCGCTGTTTTTCATAAAGGAAAAAGTCCATGGGAAGCAAAAGTGGATATAGCTATTCCATGTGCAACTCAAAATGAATTGAATGAAGAAGATGCTAAAAAATTAATTGCTAATGGAGTTATGTGTGTAACTGAAGCAGCAAATATGCCATGTACTTTAGACGCTATTAAACAATTCTTAGATGCAAAAGTATTATTTGCTCCAGGAAAAGCAGCTAATGCAGGTGGTGTTGCAGCGTCAGGTTTAGAAATGACGCAAAACTCTATTCGTTTAAACTGGACAAGTGAAGAAGTTGATGCTCGTTTAAAAGACATCATGACAGGTATTCACGGACAGTGTAAAAAATACGGTACAGAAGCTGATGGTTATGTAAACTATGTTAAAGGAGCCAATATTGCTGGTTTCGTTAAAGTAGCTGATGCTATGTTAGCTCAAGGTGTAGTATAATAACAGGCTTTAAATAATATGAAAAGCTCTTTTAGGAAACTAAAAGAGCTTTTTTCTTTTGTAAAACATATCAAAATTAAAATTAATACGTTTGTAGTATATTTGTATTAAATACTTGAAATGAAAAAAGCGATTTACATTTTTTTATTTATTATTTCTCAATCTTTTTTTGCACAACAAAGTAATCAGTTGTGGAAAGGTTATTTTTCATATAATGAAATAGTTGATGTGGAATCAGCTTCAGATGCTGTTTTTGCAGCAACTCAAAACGCAGTTTTCTCAAAAGCAATTACATCTAGCGATTTAAAAATTTTTAATTCTATAAATGGATTAAAGCCAGAATCAATTACCACCATTCATCATTCGCAAACTGCTAATAAAACTTTTGCTGGTAACACTAATGGATTATTGTTAATCATTAATTCCGACGGATCCGTTTCTACTAAAGTGGATATTATTAACGAAGTTCCAGTGCCTCCAAATAAAAAGAAAATCAATGATTTTTATGAGCACGAAGGAAAGTTATATATTGCTACAGACTATGGAATTTCTGTAATGGATGTTGCAACTTCCGAATTTATTATTACTTATTTCATTGGTACATCTGGTGAAGAAACAGAAGTACTACAAACCACCGTTTTAAACAATCAAATTTATGCGGTTACTAGAAGTTTTGGTATTAGAAAAGGAGATTTAGCCAATCCTAATTTATATGATTTTAGCCAATGGCAAACTTTTGATACCGGCTTTTGGGGAGGAATTGTAACTTTTAATAATGAATTAGTAGCCATGAATGCTGATGCAAAAACGTATCGTTATAATGGTACTTCGTTTCAGCAAGTTTTAAATCAAACGCAAGCCGGACTTAAGATTAAAACAAATGGGACAGAATTAATTGTTACTACTCAAAATCATGTATTTGTTTTAAATCAAGCCTACAGTCAAATTGCGCACATTACTCAAATCCCTAATTACAATGCAATTTTTAAAGCCGCAACAGTAGTAAATGGTATTTTATATATTGGAACTGAAAAAGACGGACTTTTTTCTGCTGCACTAACTAATCCTAGTGTTTTTGAAGCAATGTCACCTAGCGGTCCGGTTAGAAATTATATTTTTAGAGTAAAAAAAGCACCCAATTATTTATGGGCAGTTTATGGTGATTATTCAAGAGATTATAATCCTTATGCTTTAGATGAATTTGGAATTAGTAAGTTTTCAACTGATAATGGTTGGGAATTAATTCCTTATAACGATTTGTTTCAAGCTAAGTCTATAAGTGACATTGTTATTAATCCAAACAATCCAAATCAAGTATATGCCACTTCTTATTTTTCAGGATTGCTGAAAATAGAAAATGAAAATATAGAGCTTTTTAACAACACAAACACAGGACCTAATGGTTTAGAGTCATTAGTTGTGCCGGGAAGTCCAAGTTATGTCGATATTCGTATAAACAGCCCGGCCTTTGATAAAGACGGAAATCTATGGTTAACAAATGCTTTTGTTGATAAGGCAATAAAGGTGTTACGTTCAAATGGACAATGGCAATCTTATAATTTAGCAGATGTTGCTCCTACGGCTTCAACGGGTAGATATGGGCCAATGGCTATTGATAAAAATAGAACAAAATGGATTCCCACATTGAATGATGGATTAATTGCCTTTAATGAAAATTACAACAATAAATTTATTGTGGTCAATTCAATAAATGGGAACTTAGCGGATAATGATGTGCGTTGTGTTGCGGTTGATAATAGAAACCAATTATGGATTGGAACCTTTGCAGGATTAAGAGTCGTTTCTGTAGATCGTTTTATTTCTGAAACGGAACTAACCGTTAATTCTATTATCATTCAAGAAGGCGATTTAGCACAAGAGTTGTTTTACCAACAAACGATTTTAGATATTGCTGTAGATGGTGCTAACAGAAAATGGGTTTCTATTGCTGATGGAGGTGTTTTCTTAGTGTCTTCAGATGGTCAAGAAACGATTTATCGATTTACCAAAAACAATTCGCCACTACCAAGTGATAACATCAACGATATAGAAATTGATGGCGTTTCAGGCGAAGTGTTTTTTGCAACAGACAAAGGAATGGTTTCGTTTTTAGGAACTTCAACTAAACCAAGTGATAGTTTAAGTGATGTTTTTGTCTATCCAAATCCAGTGCGCCCAAATTTCGTAGGAACAGTAAAAATTAGCGGATTAACGGATAAAGCCAATGTGAAAATCACAGACATAGAAGGAAATTTAGTTTACGAAACTACGTCGTCAGGAGGGACTATTGAATGGGATACCAAAGCTTTCGGAAAGCACAAAGTAGCATCAGGAGTGTATATGATTTTTGTGGCTTCAGAAGACGCGTTGGATTCTACCGTAAAAAAAGTGATGATTATTAGATAATCCAATGCTAGTCAAAACTAAAGCCATCGTAATTTCGGCATTAAAATATCAAGAAAAAAGCTTGATTGTAAAGTGTTTCACGCAATCTGATGGTTTGAAAAGTTATTTCGTTCCAAGCGCTTATTCTAACAAAAAAGGGAATCAAAAAATTGCCTATTTTCAACCGTTAACGATTATTGAAATCGAAGCGAATCACAAAAATAAAGGCACACTTGAACACTTCAAAGAAATCAAATTAGCACACAGTTTTCATTCGATAAATACAGATATTGTAAAAAGCACTATTGTAATTTTTCTTTCCGAAATTTTGCATAACAGTATTCATGAAGAAGAGAAAAATGAAAACTTTTTTTCTTTTTTAGAAACCGCATTACTTTGGTTGGATGCCCATGAAGAAGCCACGAATTTTCATCTAATTTTGATGATGGAAATGACCAAATTCTTAGGTTTTTATCCTGATGTTTCTGAAATGGAATTCGATTTCTTTGATGTCAAAGAGGGTTTTTTTACGCCATTTCAATCCGTGAATACAGTTTCAGCGCATGAAACACAATTATTCAAACGATTAATCGAACTAAAATTCGATTCCAATCAGAAAACTTTCGCTGGATTAGAACGCCAAATTTTGCTAAAAATCCTATTAGATTTCTATACTTTACATCTTGAAGGCTTCAAAAAACCTAAATCGTTAGAAGTTTTAAAAGAAGTTTTTTCCTAAGTCTTAACTTTTGCCTTTTACCTTTTGCCTTTTACCTTTAAATCATTACTTTCGCAAACTGATTTAAGAAAGCGACAAAATGAGCACAAAATTTACTGAATACAAAGGACTTGACTTGCCAACAGTAGCATCAGAAGTTCTTGATTTTTGGAAAAAAAACCACATCTTTGAACAATCGGTAACTTCTCGCGAAGGAGCTTCACCTTACGTGTTTTTTGAAGGGCCACCATCTGCAAATGGTTTGCCTGGAATTCACCACGTAATGGCGCGTGCAATTAAAGATATTTTTTGTCGTTATAAAACTCAAAAAGGCTACCAAGTTAAGCGTAAAGCGGGCTGGGATACGCACGGATTACCTGTAGAATTAGGTACCGAAAAAGAATTAGGTATCACTAAAGAAGATATCGGAAAAACCATTTCGGTTACCGAATACAACGAAGCGTGTAAAAGAACCGTTATGCGTTATACAGATGTTTGGAATGACTTGACCGAAAAAATGGGGTATTGGGTAGACATGGAAGATCCGTATGTGACATACAAATCCAAATACATGGAAACCGTGTGGTGGTTGCTAAAACAAATTTACAACAAAGATTTACTATACAAAGGCTACACAATCCAACCGTATTCGCCAAAAGCGGGAACTGGATTATCTTCTCACGAAGTGAATCAACCAGGTTCGTATCGCGATGTTACTGATACTACGATTGTTGCCCAATTCAAAGCAAAAGACCAAACGTTACCAAGTTTCTTGCAAGGTTTTGGAACGGTTCATTTCTTAGCTTGGACGACAACTCCTTGGACGTTGCCATCAAACACAGCGTTGACAGTTGGACCAAAAATCGATTATGTTTTAGTAAAAACGTTCAATCAATATACTTTTGAAGCGGTAAATGTAGTTTTAGCTAAGAATTTAGTTGGAAAACAATTCGGCGGAAAGTATTTTGTTGCGGAATCAGATGCTGATTTTGCAAATTACAAATCAGAAGATAAAAAGATTCCATACCAAATTTTAGCCGAAGCAAAAGGTGCTGATTTAGTTGGAATTCGTTACGAACAATTACTACCATTAGCGTTACCATATCAAAATCCAGAAAATGCATTTAGAGTAATTTCTGGTGATTTCGTAACAACGGAAGATGGAACTGGAATTGTACATACAGCACCAACATTTGGAGCTGATGATGCTAAAGTTGCTAAAGAAGCAACTCCAGAAGTACCACCAATGTTAGTCTTAGACGAAAACGGAAATCCTGTGCCATTGGTAGACTTACAAGGAAGATTCATCCAAGGTTTAGGTGATTATTCTGGGAAATACGTTAAAAACGAATATTACAACGACGGAGAAGCGCCAGAACGCTCAGCTGACGTAGAAATTGCTATCCAATTAAAAGAAGAAAACAAAGCCTTTAAGGTTGAAAAATACGTCCACAGTTACCCACATTGTTGGAGAACGGACAAACCGATTTTATACTATCCATTAGACTCTTGGTTCATCAAAGTAACCGAAATTAAAGATAGAATGTTTGACTTAAACGAAACCATCAACTGGAAACCAAAAGCTACAGGAGAAGGTCGTTTCGGAAATTGGTTGAAAAATGCAAATGATTGGAATTTATCACGTTCAAGATATTGGGGAATTCCTTTACCAATTTGGAGAAGCGAAGACGGAACCGAGGAAATGTTGGTAGGTTCAGTTGAAGAATTGTATAACGAAATTGAAAAATCAATCGCAGCAGGTTTCCAAACTGAAAATCCATACAAAGGATTCAAAATTGGTGACATGAGCGAAGCTAACTACGATTTAGTGGATTTACATAAAAACGTAGTGGATAACATTGTTTTAGTTTCTCCATTAGGAAAACCAATGAAACGTGAAACGGATTTAATTGACGTTTGGTTCGATTCAGGTGCGATGCCTTATGCACAATGGCATTATCCATTTGAGAACAAAGAGTTAATCGACGAAAATAAAGCATTTCCAGCCGATTTTATCGCAGAAGGTGTTGACCAAACTCGTGGTTGGTTCTATACGTTACACGCTATCGGAACCTTAGTTTTTGATAAAGTTGCTTATAAAAACGTAGTTTCAAACGGATTAGTTTTAGACAAAAACGGACAAAAAATGTCGAAACGTTTAGGAAATGCTGTTGACCCATTCACCACTTTGGCTGAATACGGTCCAGATGCTACACGTTGGTACATGATTTCGAATGCAAATCCTTGGGACAACTTAAAATTTGATATTGAAGGTGTTGCTGAGGTACGAAGAAAATTCTTTGGAACGTTATATAATACGTATTCGTTCTTTGCTTTATATGCGAATATCGATGGTTTCAAATACAACGAAGCCGAAGTTCCATTAAACGAAAGACCCGAAATCGACCGTTGGATTTTATCGGAATTACATACGTTAATTCAATTAGTGGATGAAGCGTATGCGGATTACGAACCAACAAGGGCGGCTCGTGCTATTTCTGATTTCGTACAAGAAAACTTGAGTAACTGGTACGTTCGTTTGTGTAGAAGAAGATTCTGGAAAGGCGATTATGCACAAGATAAAATTGCGGCTTATCAAACGTTATATACTTGTTTGGTAACGGTTGCGAAGCTTTCGGCACCTATTGCTCCGTTCTTTATGGACAAACTTTACAGAGATTTAACACAAGCTACAGGTTCTGAGTCGTTTGAAAGCGTACATTTGGCCGAGTTTCCAAAAATGGTTGAAAACTTTGTTGATAAATCATTAGAAAGCAAAATGATGAAGGCACAAACGGTTTCTTCACTAGTTTTATCACTTCGTAAGAAGGAAATGATTAAAGTGCGCCAACCGTTGCAAAGGGTTATGATTCCTGTACTTGACGACAATCAGCGTGCTGAAATTGAGGCAGTTTCTGACCTAATTAAAGCGGAAGTAAACGTGAAAGAAGTGGAGTTGTTAGACGATGCTTCGGGTGTTTTAGTGAAGCAAATTAAGCCTAATTTTAAAACATTAGGACCACGTTTTGGTAAGGATATGGGATTGATTTCCAAAGAGATACAAAATTTTGAACAAGAACAAATTGCCAAATTAGAGCGTGATGGTGAGTTAGTTATGGATATTGCAGGAAAAAGTATAACTTTATCACAAGATGATGTTGAAATTTCATCGCAAGATATCCCAGGTTGGTTAGTAGCCAATTCAAACGGAATTACAGTAGCGTTAGACATTACAATTTCCGATGAATTAAGAAAAGAAGGGATTGCGAGAGAATTGATTAACAGAATCCAAAATATAAGAAAAGATTCTGGTTTTGAAGTGACTGACAAGATTACCGTTAAAATGGAAAAAAATCCGCAAGTTGAGGAGGCCGTTTTAGCTAATGAATCGTATATTAAGTCAGAAACACTAACCGAATCATTAATTTTTGTTCCAACCCTTGAAAATGGTACGGAAATTGAGTTTGATGATATTAAAACAAGCATATTAATTTCAAAATAAAAGCCAAAAGCTTTTAATCAACGTATAACTATAAAAAAATATTGAAATTATGGTAGAGGAGCAAATTAGATATTCAGACGCTGATTTGGCTGAATTCAAAGCGTTAATTCAAGCGAAATTAGAAAAAGCTAAAAACGATTTAGAGCTTATTAAGAGTGCTTATATGAATGACTTAAACAACGGAACTGATGATACATCACCAACGTTTAAAGCATTTGAAGAAGGCAGTGAAACCATGAGTAAAGAAGCCAATTCGCAATTAGCTATTCGTCAAGAAAAATTCATTAGAGATTTAAAAAATGCCTTGATTCGTATCGAGAACAAAACCTATGGTATTTGTAAAGTTACTGGCAAATTAATAAGTAAAGAAAGATTAAAAATCGTTCCTCATGCTACTATGAGTATCGAAGCAAAAAACTTGCAACGTTAATCTTTTTACAAAATTATACTAACGCTCCGTTTGGGGCGTTTTTTATTTGATAAATTCCACTATTTTTGCAAAAAAATTGAACATGTCGTTAAAGAAAGCCTATTTATTAATCATTGCTATTTTATTAATTGATCAGATTTCAAAAATCTATATCAAGACACATTTTTTTATTGGAGAATCCATAAAAGTAATGGGTTTAGAATGGTTTCAAATTCATTTTATAGAGAATGAAGGCATGGCTTGGGGCGCTGAAATTCCTGGCGAACATGGAAAATTAATCTTAACCTTATTCCGTATCGTAGCGGTAGGTGGAATCGCTTGGTGGTTATGGGATTCAGTGAGAAAGCATGCTTCTAATTATTTAATCGTAGCAATTGCTTTGATTTTTACAGGCGCTTTAGGTAATATTATCGATTCTGTTTTTTACGGTGTCATTTTTAATGATAGCTATCATCAAGTAGCAACCGCTTTTTCAGACCAACCTTATGGTACTTGGTTTCACGGTGAAGTAGTAGATATGTTCTATTTTCCAATGTGGGAAGGAAACTTACCTTCTTGGCTGCCAATCTGGGGCGGCAAACACTTCACTTTCTTCAACGCTATTTTCAACGTGGCCGATGTAGCGATTTCAACTGGTGTTGGGATTTTGATTGTATTTAACAAAAGAGCTTTTGGAGAAAGTCATATTTTGGCAAAATAATTAAAATCACTAGTTTTCTGATTCTTTTATTTTTGAGAAAAACACACAATAGTCAATTTCAAAAACAATTAATATTTCTTTTAATGTTTTTAAATTAAGGCTTGTTTTGCCGTTTTCTATTCTTCCATAATAACTTTGAGAAATATTCAGTTTTGAGGCTACATATTCTTGAGAATAGTTTTTCTCAATTCTCATTTTTCTAATCAATTTTACCGCTTCTTTTACCATAATAATTATAAAAAAAAATTGTTCAATTTCTTTCTAAATTTAAAGCGTTTAAGGGGGTTCTGCAATTATACGACAATTTTTTATAAAAGGAAAGTAAAGAAAAATAAAATAATTATACCATATTGGTATAATTAAGTACAATAGGTTTTAGGAATTTTTTTTAAAGATGTTAAAATTTGTGAGGTACAAAATTCTCGAGAAAACATTTTTTAATCTTAAAAATTTATAAATTATGAAAAATTTATTTTTATCACTAGTTTTTATGCTAGTAGGAAGTTTTACTTTTGCTTCAACAAGTAATTTTGAAACATCAAAAACAGAAAATTCAGTTAGTATAAATCTTGATAATCAATTAATGAGAGAGATGCCTTTAATTGTTGGCACTTCTTGTGGCACGGTTTTGGTATTTGAAATTGAAGATGATATGTCAACAGATGCTATTTTTGAATTAGTGGCTGCCGTTGATGTATTGTTTTGTGGAATTACTTTCTTTCCTTGATTAATTTAAATATAAAGACCAGTTATTTATATGTAATTGGTCTTTTAAAAGAATAATTATTTTTAAAATTGTGTGTAAAATGAATAAAATAATAGGTTTTTTAGTTGTTATTAATTGTCTTTTTTGTTTTTCTCAAGAGAAATATACTCAAAAAATCAGTTACGATTTGAATGTGAAAGTTTCTGAAAATAATCATATTAATGAAGAAATGGTTTTGCTTTTAAATCAGAATGAGTCTGTATATACCAGTCAAAATAAGATTAAAAACGATTCAGTAAAAAGATATTATTTAATAAATAAAGACCTTCAAGGATTTCAATCTTATATATTAAACAATGACAAAAAGAATTTGATAAATTATTTTATTTGGAAAAAAAGTAACGACTACATTTACCAAATTAATAGTGGATTAAAAATCGTTCAGTATAAAAGTAGTTTACCGCAATTAAATTGGCAAATTATCAGTAATAGTTCTGAAGAAATTTTAGGCTATAAAGTTCAGAAGGCAGAAACAGTATATGAAGGAAAAAAATATTATGCTTGGTTTTCAACTGAAATACCTATAAATAATGGTCCTTTTGTTTTTAATGGTTTGCCGGGTTTGATATTAAAAATTCAAAACGAAGATAGTTCTTATGTAATTACAGTTAAAGGAATTAAAAATGAATCTAATTTATTTCCAGAATTAGAAAAAGGAAAAAAAGTAATTGAAACGAAAAAAGAGAATTTTTATAAAACAATTGAAGGAACAATGAAAGAAGTGCAAACTATGGCTGCTGATGAACAAACTAAAAAATTGATGAACAAAAAAATTAAACAATATTTAGATGCTAAGTTTTTGTTTGATGTTAATTAGTTTTAAAAACCAGAACTATTATACAATATAATTGAATTCTATTGAATTAGTAAATTTTAATTTATAGATATTCAAAGTAAATATTATCATGAAAAGAGAAAAAACAATCAGTTATAAAGTATTTTTATTTCTATTGTTTACTACAATCTCTTTTGCACAAAACACAATTCGAGGTCAAATATTTGATAATGAAAAAAGTCCCGTTTCAGATGTAACTGTTGTTTTATATGGTACTGATGATACTATTTTGTCTTATTCAATATCTGATTTTGAGGGAAATTACAATCTGAAATTTACAACTACTCTTAAAGAAGTTAAACTCCAAATTAAAGCATTTAATTACGAATCTGTAATTGAAATAGTTACCAATGAAACTCAAACAAAAAACTATACTCTTACTCCCTCTGTTACAAAATTAAAAGAAGTAATAGTAAAAGAGAGTTCGATACGAAAAAAAGGCGATACTTTAAGTTATAATGTAGCCAGTTTTGCAAGTGAGAAAGACAGAACAATTGCAGATATTATAGCAAAAATGCCTGGCATAGATGTTTTACCAGATGGAAAAATTTTATATCAAGGTAAACCTATTAATAAATATTATATTGAAGGCTTAGACTTACTTGAAGGTAAATATAACTTGGCAAATAAAAACCTACCATATAACCAAGTTTCAAAAGTGCAAATTTTAGAAAATCATCAACCAATAAAGGTGTTAGACAGTTTAGTTTTTTCTGAAAACGCAGCTTTAAATATTAAACTTAAAAATAATGTTTCTGTTACTGGTCAAGCTGAATTAGGTGTTGGAATGAATCCTGTTTTATACGAAGCTAATATTACTCCTTTACTTTTTACAAAGACAAAGCAAATACTCACATCTTATCAAACTAATAATATTGGTAACAACATAAATGATCAAATAAAGACTTTAACACTCGAAGATTTAATAGATAATTTTGATAATAATAATGAAAAAGAAGATTGGCTTTCTATTCAAGGGATAAGTACTCCAAATTTTTCAGAAAAAAGATGGTTAGACAATCGCTCTCATTTAATTTCTATGAATTTTTTACAGAAATTAAAAAATGAATACCAACTTAAATCAAACATTTCTTATTCTAATGATTATTTTTTACAAAACGGAAACACAACAACTCAATATTTCACATCTTTAGATACAATTCGTCTTTCAGAAACTAAGCAAAATAGACTGTTTGGAAATAATTTAGAAACAAATCTTATTTTAGAACGAAATTCAAAAAAGAACTATTTAAAAAACAAATTTCAATTTAAAGGGTTTTGGGATTCACAAACGGGATTTTTAAATCAAAACAGCATACAAATAAACCAACGTTTGACGAATCATTTTTTTTCGTTTAATAATAATTTCAAGAACATTTTTACACTTGGCAAACAGCTAGTTACTTTCCATTCAAATATTTCACTAAATATAACACCACAAAGTATAATAATAAATCCGGGCCAATTTCCTGATTTTTTGAACAATGGAAACGCTTATGAACAAACAAATCAAAGTGTTGAAAACAAGGTTTTTTTTACTAATAATGCATTAAGTTTCACTAAAGCTTTAAAGAAATTTTCAATAAACCAAAGAGTAGGGTTTTTATATGAAAATGAAAACTTAGATTCTCAAATATTTACAAACTTAATACTAGTAGATGATGTTGAATTTCAGAATAAATTTAATTGGAACAAAGCAAAAATTTATTCACAAACACAAGTTCAATATAAAAATGAAAGCTGGCGATTCGATGTTAATTTGCCTATAAATTACTACAATTTTGCGTGGAATAATTTTCAAGATTATAAAGAAAATAAAAATAGATTTGTATTTGAACCTCGCATTTCAATTTCTAATGAAATTACATCTTTTTGGAAAATTAGTGCCAATTATAACCGTAGCTATCAATTTGGCAATGTTAATCAACTTTATAATGGCTACATTTTAACTGGTTATAGAAATATTCAGCGTTTTAATAGCGTTTTTCCCGAAATGATTAACGATGGATTCAGTTTCGGGATTAATTATAGAAATCCAGTAAAATCTTGGTTTGGTTCGTTTTTTTACACGTATTCAATACTTCAAAATAATATTTTGTATAGTATATCAATTAATCAGTTTGGAGCATCAGAACTTCAAACTTTTAGAATTGATAATGAAAGAAAAAACCACAATTTAAATTTTAAATTAAGTAAATACATTTCAGAAATTAAATCAACTTTCACTTTAAATTCATCGTTTTCAAAATCGACTTTTTTTCAATTGGTTAACAATAATTTGAATGAAATTTCAAACAACAATTCAGTATTTGAATTAAAAATAAATTCAGAAGTAACAGATAAATTCGAAGTCGAGTTAAAATCTAACGTTGTTTTTTCAAAAAATAAAATCCAAGAAACAGAAAATAAATTGATAGCTAATCAATTACATAGTTTTAATCTTAATTTTTACCCTAAAGAAAATCATTATTTAGCTTTAAAGTCTGAATTTTTAATTAATAATTCATTTACAACAAACGTTAAATCTGAATTTTTAGATTTTCTATATCGTTATACTTGGAAAAAGAAAAATATTGATTTTGAATTTCAATTAAATAATATTTTTAATACAGAAAGTTATACAACTATTGCTGTTTCAGACTTTAGCTATACTGAAACAAACTTTCAATTAAGACCAAGACAAGTCTTTTTTAAAATGCGATTTTCACTTTAATTAAAACTTATAAATCTCCTCAGGCGTCACACAAAAATCCAATTTCACATCATTTGCTGAAACATCATTAATTTTTTCTTCAGGAGGGAAGAACGATAACCCAATTTTAATCGTTTCGGGCTTACATTTGCTTAAAAAGTTATCGTAGAAGCCTTTTCCGTAACCCACGCGGTTTCCTTGCTTATCATAAGCTAAAAGCGGTACAAAAACCACATCAATTTTTGCATCAGGAACTTCTAAACCATCAACCGGTTCTGGAACGTTGTAACTGTTTTTTTTGATTTTGGTATTATTCGTTAATAAAAAATGCGTCATTCCTAAAGTAGCAAACTCGCACTTCGAAATGACGATTTCTTTATCTTTTCCCGCTAAAATTTGAAGAATATATTCGGTATTGATTTCTTTTTGCTCTTCAATCGTTAAAAACAAATGATAATACAATTTATCCCAAATGTCCATACGCAACAATTGGTTCGCAATCGCCAAACTTTTGTCTTCGATTTCCTCTTGAGTTAACTTTTGCCTTTCAGCTTTTGCCTTTTGTCTTAACGATTTTTTATCCAACATCTATTATTTATCTAACAATTCATACGTTACATAAAGAGTGTACGTATTAGTTTGTTCTGGTTGTTTGTTATTGTTTGCTAAATAATTGGGCGTTCCACCTGTTACACCCCAATTTGGCGTATTATCATCAATAATTAAAAGTTTCCCAATTTTTTTATTGGATTTTGATGCTAAAAATTCAGCTTTTGATTTGGCATTTTCCAGCGCTTTTGATGACATTTCTTGAGCTAATACCTCTGATTTATCAAACACATAATTAATTTGTACCGCTGTAACTCCGTTTACTTTCAGGTTGTTGATTAACTCAATTCCCTTTTCAATATTGTTTAATGATAGACTATAATTTCGGGTATTATTACCAAAAGTCTTATCTGAAATAGATTGAAAACTCAGTTTTTCTTTAGAATAATTGTTTTTCGTAATAAACTGTTGAACTTCTTCCAGCACTTCAGGAATAGTTTTAATAACTTGTTTTTCTTTGCTATAAGTAAGCGTTGTTACTTCTTGAAGCGTAAAAATCAATTCTATTTGAGTTGCTTTTATCGTTTCAGAGTGTTTTCCAACTACTCTAATTTGATTCTCTGTTGGTTGTGCAAATGTCAAATACGACAATGCAACAAATAGAATTGCTGTAAGTTTTTTCATGAGTTATAGTTTTTACTAAAAACTCAAAAATACCGAAATTATTATAACTTTTTTAGTTCTTCAATAAATTTAGTCAAATGTTCTACTTCTACGTGATCCATTAACACAATTTTGTACCATTTGTTGTTTTCGTTGTGTTGTTGCGGCACCAAATCATACTTTTCAGCAATTTTTTCTGGGATGGATTCGGCATGAATCGTTACGATATTCATAAACGGTTCGCGGAAATATTTGATATTTAGTTTGTCTAATTCGTGACATAAAAATTGGGTGCGCATTTGTAAAATACTTACTTTTTCAAACCAACCATAAGCGCCGTAAGTAAATAAAATCATCCAAACCGCAACCGCATTCGCACCAGAACGACTTCCGCAAAGGGTTAAATCCATTCCTTCTACGTATTCGGCTTCTTTGGTTAATACGTTTTCGATTAAACCTTTTCGGCAAACAAAAACACCTGTTCCATAAGGAGCTTGTAACATTTTGTGCGCATCAATCGTAATCGAACTAATTTTTGGATTAATAAAGTTGATATTCGATTTTTGATTGCTAAACGGATACACAAATCCGCCATAAGCGCCGTCAATATGTAGACGATAAGTAACGTTGTGTTTCTCTAAAATAGAAATATAATCTTCAGGATTATCAACCGAACCAAACATGGTTGTTCCCATATTCGAAACGGTGATGAAGTATTTTTTACCTTTATTTTTCGCTTCCGAAATGATATTGTCCAAAGCAACTGTATCAATTTCACGATTTTCAAAACCAACGGGAATTTTCAACCAGTCAATTTGCAATAAATTAGAAGCTTTTGGAATCGAATAATGCGTGTCTTCCGAAGCTAAAATGGCGATTTCGTCTAATTTTGCATCGAATTTGTGCATGAATTCATTTCTAAAAACCCAAATCGCTTGAATGTTCGCTTCAGTTCCGCCAGGAGCGATGTAACCGTCGAATTCGTTTTCTTTGGCTTTGAAAATATCAACTGCAATTACGTTTAAAACCTCACGCTCAATTTCTTGTGTACCATAAAATGCTTTTTCAGAAGTCCCAAAAGTGTGGCAACCAATGTTATTTGGATTGGCAACATAGGTTTGAAGCGTTGGTGCATCTTTCAAAAAAGGGGCATCATCATAAAAAACGCGACTATCTAATTTAGACGCAGGATAACCTAAAGAAGCGTCTTTTGAGAAGTTAACATTATCGTGTAAAGCCTTTTCAATACGGGCTTTTCTTTCTTCGTGTGTTAATTTTTTCCAGAAGTTCATACCTAAAATTTTGGCGAATTTACAGTTGAAAAACCAATAAAAACATGATAATTGTTAGCTTTCCTATTCTAAATGAGTAGAAATGTGAAAAATAGCATCGCCTTGATAAATAATGGGTGCGTCATTCACATTGATTATATAACCTTCATGTGGTGCTTTTACTTTATGTTCGATTTTCCCATAAGGATCAGAAATAGTAGCTAATAAATCCCCTTTTTTAACAAAACTACCAATCGCGGTTAAACCATGAAACATGCCTGAATATTTTGCTCTAATCCAACTCGATTTTTCGATGTAAATAGATTTGCTTTCTTTTTTTGTTGCTTTTTTTCTCGAATTTAGCATTTCTAAATGGTTTAGAAATCGTTTAGTTCCTTCCACCGCTTCTTCAGTAACTTGAAGATTTAAATCCAATGATTTTCCACCTTCAAACAACAACATTTTAACGCCTAATCTATCGCAAGAATTTCGAAACGAACCCGAAATATTCTTCGAATACAACGTAAAAGGCGCATTGAAAACATCCGAAAGTTCCTTTAATTCTGGATTTTCAGGCACAATTCTAATTTGTGGAGCATTAAAACGGCTCGCACCACCGGCATGAAAATCAATTGCATAATCCACGTGCGGAATAATATCTTTTAAGATATAATAGGCAAAACGACTCGCTAATGAACCCGTTTTACTACCAGGAAACACTCGATTCAAATCGCGACCATCTGGAAATTCACGCGTTTGATTGACAAATCCGAAAATATTGATAATCGGAATACAAATTATCGTACCGCGTTTCGGTTTGTTGATTTTTTGAACAATTAACTGACGCACAATTTCAGTTCCATTGATTTCATCGCCATGCAAACAAGCGGTAAATAAAACCGTTGGGCCATCAAGTTTTGAACGTTCCACAATAATGGGAATTTTCAATTTGTTCATGGTGTGCAACTTGGCAATTTCCATGTTAATGGTTTTGCTTTCGCCCGCTAAAATGGTTTCTTTTAGTATTACAAGTGGTTTTGAGGCTGTCATTTGGTTGATTCTAAGGTGTTAAAAATACGAAAAGTTCAAGAACAAGGGCAATTTCAATTTCAAAAATCAATATTTTATTGGAACATGCATTTTAAACCCAAAGTTTGCAATGTTTAAATTCGTTTCATCTGTACTGCAAAGCATCCGCGTATTCCGCGTGCCAATTAAAACAATTCTCTTATCTTTGTTCTTTACCTCTTTTTTAAAAATGCAAACACCATTAGAACTTCAAATCCAAACTTTACCCGATAATCCAGGTGTGTATCAGTATTATGATAAGGAAGGAAAAATTCTATATGTTGGGAAAGCGAAAAACTTAAAAAAACGCGTTCAATCGTATTTTACTAAGAATCACGACAATTATAAAACTTCGGTTTTAGTTAAGAAGATAGTTACGATAAAACACATTGTTGTTCCTACGGAAACCGATGCATTATTGTTGGAAAACAACCTGATTAAAAAGCTGCAACCGCGTTACAATGTCTTGCTTCGCGATGATAAAACTTATCCTTGGATTTGCATCAAAAACGAACGATTTCCAAGAATATTTTCCACTCGAAAAATGATTAAAGATGGTTCGGAATATTTTGGACCTTACACCAGTTTTAAAACCGTTCATACGATTTTGGATTTGATTAAAGAATTATATCCGCTTAGAACTTGTACTTACGATTTATCAAAAGCTAATATCGATTCTGGAAAATTCAAAGTCTGTTTGGAATATCATATTGGCAATTGTAAAGGCGCTTGTGAAGGATATGAAACGGCTGAAAACTATCAAAATCAAGTCGAAAAAATCCGTCAAATTTTGAAGGGAAATTTCAAAGAAAGTTTGAAAGATTTCAAAAAATTAATGACTGATTTAGCGATGGAAATGAAGTTTGAAGAAGCGCAAAAAATCAAAGAAAAAATCGAGGTTTTAGAAAATTACCAATCGCGTTCTACGGTTTTAAATCCGAAAATCACCAACTTGGATGTGTTTTCTATTATTTCGGATGAAACGATGGCGTATGTGAACTTTTTACAGATTTCACATGGAGCTATCGTTCGTTCGCATACGTTGGAATTAAAGAAAAAATTGAATGAAACCAACGAAGAATTGTTGGAATTAGCCGTGGTAGAATTACGCGAACGTTTTCATTTAAATGCGAGAGAAATTGTAGTTCCGTTTGCGATTGATTTGGGCGAAAATATAAAAGTAACCGTCCCGCAATTGGGCGATAAAAAGCAAATTTTAGATTTATCGGAGCGTAACGCCAAATTTTATCGATTAGACCAATTAAAACAAATTCAAATTGTTGACCCAGAGCGACACACAAATCGCATCATGGCACAAATGCAGAAAGATTTGCGTTTATCAGTAGAGCCAAGACATATTGAGTGTTTTGATAACTCGAACATTCAAGGAACGAATCCGGTTTCGGCTTGCGTGGTTTTTAAAGATGGAAAACCGAGTAAAAAAGATTACCGTCATTTCAATATCAAAACCGTTGAAGGCCCAAATGATTTCGCTTCGATGGAAGAAGTGGTGTATCGTAGATACAAACGGATGTTAGATGAAAATCAACCTTTACCGCAATTGATTATTATTGATGGAGGAAAAGGGCAGTTGTCTTCGGCTTTAAAAAGTTTGGATGATTTAGGTTTACGAGGAAAAATTGCCATTATCGGAATTGCAAAACGTTTGGAAGAATTATTTTATCCGGGTGATTCGGTGCCGTTGTATTTGGATAAAAAATCGGAAACCTTGAAAGTGATTCAGTATTTACGAAACGAAGCACATCGATTTGGAATAACGCATCACAGAGATAAAAGAAGTAAATCAGCTTTAACCAATAGTTTGGAAAGTATTCCGGGTATTGGAGAAAAAACGATGATTACTTTAATGAAACATTTCAAAAGTGTTAAAAGATTGCAAATTGCCGACGAAAAAGCTATTTCTGAAGTTGTAGGTGTTTCAAAAGCCAAAAAAATTTCCGACTTTTACAAGAAAAATACTCCTAAATAGAAATGAAAAAACTCCTCTTGTTTGTAAGCCTACTATTTCTAACCCAAATCAGCTTAGGACAAGAAAACCCGCGACCAAAAGTTGGACTTGTGCTTAGTGGTGGTGGTGCAAAAGGATTGGCACATATTGGCGTTCTAAAAGTAATCGATTCACTTGGTATAAAAGTTGATTATGTGGCTGGAACCAGTATGGGTGCGATTGTAGGTGGATTGTATGCATCTGGCTATAATGCAGAGCAATTGGATTCTATTTTTTCTAATGTGGATGTTGATGCCTTACTTCAGGATTATACACCAAGAGGTTCTAAATCGTTTTATGAAAAGCGAAATGACGAGATTTACGCTTTAACACTTCCCTTTAATAAATTTAAATTGGGATTACCTTCTGGATTATCAAAAGGACTTTATAATTTCAATTTATTGTCTTCTTTAACACAGCATGTGAGTCATGTTCGTGATTTCAAACAACTGCCTATTCCTTTCTTATGTATTGCAACAGATGCCGAAACGGGTGAAAAAGTGGTTTTGGATTCGGGTGTTTTAGCTCAAAACATGATTGCAAGTGGTGCATTACCTACTTTGTATAGTCCGGTTGAAATAAACGGCAGGGTTTTAATCGATGGTGGTGTTGTGGATAATTATCCTATTGAAGAATTAAAATCTCGAGGAATTGACATTGTTATTGGTGTTGATGTACAAGATGGTTTAAAAACTAGAGATGAGTTAAAAGGTGTTACTTCCGTTTTAGCACAAATCAATAATTTTTCCATGATAGAAAAAATGGAAGGAAAGCAAAAAGCTACCGATATTTACATCAAACCAGACATAAAAGGATTTACTGTTGTAGCGTTTGATAAAGGGAAAGAAATTATTGGGAAAGGGAAAGAAAAAGCACTAGAATTTGTTAAAGAATTAACGCCTTTCAGCAACTTAGGTTCTAGAAATAATGGCAATGTAATCGCTCAAGATTCTATCTACATTAAAGATATCGTTTTTAATAAATTAGATAATTTCACTAGAGCGTATATTATTGGTAAGTTGAAATTTAAAAGAAACACCAAAATCTCAATGACTCAGTTGCAAAAAGGGGTTTTAAACTTAAATGCTACACAAAATTTCAGTGCTATTAATTATTCATTTGAAAAAATGCAAGATGGTGATAAATTAATCTTGCACTTGAAAGAAAATGAAAATACTGCGTTTTTGAAGTTCGGATTGCATTATGACGATTTATTTAAAAGTGGAATCTTATTGAATTATACTAAGAAACGACTCTTGGCTAAAAATGATGTTGCGTCATTAGATTTGATTTTGGGAGATAACATTCGATACAATTTTGATTATTATATTGATAACGGATTTTATTGGAGTTTTGGTTTCAATTCTAAATTAACAACCTTCAATAGAAATATTACAAGTAACATTGCTGATGACGTTGTTTTTAATACTACAGCCAATGCAATAAACGTAGATTTTTTTGACTTGAGTAATCAAGCGTATTTACAAACCATTTTTGCTCAAAAATTTTCACTTGGTGGAGGAGTAGAGTTTAAATTTTTAAGATTAGAATCGGAAACATTAGAAAACACAAAACCTGTTTTTGAAGATAGTAATTATTTGTCGGTTTTTGGATTTATGAAGTACGATTCATTTGATAAAAAATATTTTTCCAGAACGGGTTGGAATTTTAATTCCGAGATAAGATACTATGGATACTCGTCAGATTATAAAAATAATTTTGAGCGTTTTACTGTTGCAAAAGCAGATTTTGGTTTTGCACAACCCGTTTTTAAAAACATGACTTTTAAGCTCCAAACCGAAGGTGGTTTTGCAATTGGTGAAAGAAGCGTTTCTTATTTCGATTTTATTTTAGGAGGTTACGGATTTCAGCAAGTAAATAATATTAAGCCTTTTTTTGGTTATGATTTCTTAAGTTTGGCAGGAGATAGCTATGTAAAACTTTTATTAACAGCAGATTATGAAGTTTTTAAGAAGCATCATTTGAATTTTAGTGCTAACTTTGCTAATATAGGAAATAAGATTTTTGATACCATTGATACATGGTTAGTAAAACCTAATTATTCAGGCTATTCTTTAGGTTATGGTATGGAAACAGTTATTGGACCAGTAGAAATTAAACATTCATGGTCGCCAGAAACAAGAAACCATTACACATGGTTTTCAGTAGGATTTTGGTTTTAAAATTTTTTTACGATATTTGTAATGATGAAAAATTGGACCGACTTACTTTCGCATTTAAAGTTCCTCATCAAGAGAAATCCTGAGTGAGCAAAACTTCTTTTTTGATTTACAGCTAGATTTATAATCTTGCTTTAAGCTATTATTAGAACTTTTAATAAAAGAAAAAATGCCAATATATCACAAACTAGGGAATATTCCTCACAAACGTCATATACAATTCCGTAAACCAAACGGTGATTTGTATTATGAGCAGTTGTTCGGAACGGTTGGTTTTGACGGAATGTCTACCAATTCATATCACGAGCAAAGACCAACTCAGGTTAAAGAAATCAGAAGACAATACAGTGTTGCGCCAAAAATTGCGAAATCAAATAACATTCAGTCTTATAAATTAAGAGGATTTGAAATTGAACCGCAAGATGATTATCTAGAAAGTAGAAAAATTGTTTTGACGAATTCGGATTGTCACATTGTTTTGGCTGCACCAAGAAAATCTACAACGGATTATTTTTATAAAAATACCGATTCAGATGAAGTAATTTTCATCCACAAAGGAACAGGAAAACTAAGAACCATGTTAGGAAATTTAGATTTCAAATATGGCGATTATTTAGTAGTTCCAAGAGGAATGATTTATAAAATGGATTTCGATACCGAAGACAATCGTTTGTTTATTGTTGAATCACATTCGCCAGTTTATACTCCAAAACAATACAGAAACTGGTTTGGACAATTATTAGAACATTCGCCATTTTGCGAAAGAGATATTCGTCGTCCAGAAGAATTAGAAACCTATAATGAAAAAGGAGATTTCGTAATTAAAGTAAAGAAAAAAGACGAAATTTTCGAAATGGTTTATGCTTCACATCCGTTTGATGTAATTGGATACGACGGATTTAATTATCCATATGCGTTTTCAATTCACGATTTCGAACCAATTACAGGTAGAATTCATTTACCACCACCAATTCACCAAACGTTTGAAACAAATGCTTTCGTAATTTGTTCGTTTGTACCAAGGTTATACGATTATCACCCATTGTCAATTCCTGCTCCATATAACCACAGTAATATTGATGCTGATGAGGTATTGTATTATGTAGATGGCGATTTTATGAGCAGAAATGATGTGAAACCAGGAAATATTTCTTTACATCCTGCCGGAATTCCTCACGGGCCACACCCAGGAGCAGCAGAAAGAAGTATTGGTAAAAAAGAAACGTTAGAATTAGCGGTAATGGTAGATACTTTCAAACCTTTAATGGTTACGGAAGATGCCATGGGTATTGCAGATGAAACGTATTATCAATCTTGGTTAGAGGAATAAAAAATTAAACACAACTTTTGGTAAATAGTACCATTTTTAAAATATTAGAATCATGTCACAAGAAATAAAATCAGTAGAATACGGATTAGAAAAAATATTTGAAGGAGCACAAGACTTCTTGCCTTTAATGGGAACAGATTACGTAGAATTTTACGTAGGAAACGCAAAACAAGCAGCGCATTTTTATAAAACAGCTTTCGGGTTTCAATCTTTAGCCTATGCAGGATTAGAAACAGGAGTTAAAGACAAGGCGTCTTACGTTTTAAAACAAGACAAAATCCGTTTGGTATTAACTACCGCTTTAAATAGTGATTCTCCAATTGGAGAACATGTAAAAAAACATGGTGATGGAGTTAAAGTGATTGCCCTTTGGGTAGAAGATGCACGTCAGTCTTACGAAGAAACAACTAAGCGTGGTGCAAAATCTTATTTTGAACCAGTAGTTGAAAAAGACGAAAATGGAGAAGTGGTTCGTGCAGGTATTTATGGAGCTTATGGTGAAACTGTTTTCGTTTTTGTAGAACGCAAAAATTATAACGGAATCTTTTTACCAGGCTATAGCGAATGGAAATCAGATTATAACCCAACACCAGTAGGATTAAAATATATCGACCACATGGTAGGTAATACGGGTTGGAACAGAATGAATGAAGCAGTAAAATGGTTTGAAGATGTTATGGGATTTGTAAATTTCCTTTCATTTGATGACAAACAAATTACTACAGAATATTCTGCTTTAATGTCTAAAGTAATGTCTAATGGTAATGGTAGAATTAAATTCCCAATTAACGAACCAGCGGAAGGTAAAAAACGTTCTCAAATTGAAGAATATTTAGACTTTTATGAAGGAGAAGGAGTGCAGCACATTGCTGTGGCAACTGATGATATCATTTCAACCGTAGCTGAAATGCGTGCTAGAGGAATCGAGTTTTTAAGTACGCCACCTCAAGCATATTATGATGCAATTCCAGAAAGATTAAAAGATCACATGTCTAAATTTAAAGAAGATATTAACGAACTTCAAAAATTAGGTATCATGATTGATGCTGACGAGGAAGGTTATTTGTTACAAATTTTTACCAAGCCAGTTGAAGATCGTCCAACACTTTTCTTTGAAATTATTCAAAGAATGGGTGCTCGTGGGTTTGGTGCAGGTAACTTTAAAGCCCTTTTTGAGTCAATTGAGCGTGAGCAAGAATTGCGAGGTACGTTATAAAAAGTTAAAATTATTGACAAATCATCAAATTACAACGTTGTAGTGGTGTCATTTTTGATAAAAAAATGTTAAAGTTGAAATTTAACTAAGAATAATTCAAAAACATATATACCTTTGCACTCGCAAAACAAGGAGGTAGTTTGCCTTGCTTTGTAATAAATTTTCATAATTTATAGTTTTTTGGTTGGTTAATAGCATAAAAACTCAGTCATATTTTTGACTGGGTTTTTTTGTTTTAGTATTTTTGGAACAGAAATTGCATTTTCATTTCTAAAAATGAATAAACTATGAAAAAAATTATCTTACTTCTCGTTTTATTTGTGTTTACAAATTCTTTTGTAGTACAAGAAAATGCATATACTACTGGAGAGTGGTTTAAACTTCGAATTCACTATGGAATGGTTAATGCAGGCTATGCCACTTTAGAAATTAAAGACGCAGTCAAAAACAATAAAAAAGTACATCACGTTGTAGGAAAAGGTTGGACCGTAGGAATGACCAAATTTTTCTTTGAAGTTGATGATAATTACGAAAGTTATTTCGACAAACAAACGGGAAAGCCGTATCAATTTGTTAGAAAAATTGATGAAGGAGGTTATACAAAAAATCAAGAAGGCTTTTTTAATCAAGATCGAAATACGGTTTTAGTTAAAGATTATAAACATAAAACCGAAAAAACATTTTCTGTTCCAGAAGAAGTACAAGATATTGTGTCTTCATTTTACTATTTGAGAAATCATCCAAAAATTGACAAATTAAAAGTTGGAGAATCTGTCTCAATTGATATGTTTTTTGACAATGAAACCACAAAATTTAAGCTAAAATTTATTGGTAGAGAAGATATAAAAACTAAATTTGGAAAAGTTTCTTGTATGATTTTTAGACCCTACGTTCAAGCGGGTAGAGTTTTTAAAGAAGAGGAAAGTTTAACTGTTTGGATATCAGATGATGATAATAAAATCCCAATCCGTATAAAGGCAAGTTTAGCAGTGGGTTCTTTAAAAGCCGATTTAGAAGCTTTTAAAGGCTTAAAAAATTCATTTAAAGTAAAAGTAGAAAGATAATGGAAGTAACTCCAAAAATTCAAGAACAATTAGATCAACTTCATGATAAATTTGAAGCAATAAATCAAAATACATCCACTCATTTAGAAGGGTTACTTTGGGCTAAACCCATTACCTATTGGGATTATATTCAAACGGATGCGCTTTTGAGTCTTCAAACACAACGCACCACTTTGCCAGATGAAATGGTGTTTGTAATGTATCATCAAGTAAATGAATTGTTGTTCAAAATGATTCTTTGGGAAATGAACCAGTTGTGTCATAACGAAAAACCTACAACTGATTATTTCACGGAGAAATTAGGAAGAATTAGTCGTTATTTCGATATGCTAACCACTTCTTTCGACATTATGAAAGACGGAATGGAGCCTGAACAATATTTAAAATTCCGAAATACTTTAACACCAGCGAGCGGTTTCCAATCGGCACAATATCGTTTAATTGAATTCAGTTCAACGGATTTAATTAACTTAATCGATAATCGTTTTAGAGCTACTATTGATAGAAATACACCATACGAACATACTTTTGAACATTTGTATTGGCAAGCTGCAGGAAAAGATTATCATACGGGTGAAAAATCATATCTGATTTTAGAATTCGAAAGAAAATACAAAAAAGTGTTCTTAGATTGGATGGAAGAATACAACACGATTAATTTGTGGAGAAAATTCAAACAATTACCAGAAGCCGATCAACAAAATCCTGAATTAGTTGCTGCGATGCGTCATTACGACAAAACGGTTAATATAACTTGGGTAATGGGTCACTTTAATGCTGCCAAAAAATACATTGAAAGTGTACCAGGAAATCACGAAGCAACAGGCGGAAGTGATTGGAAAAAATACATGTTACCAAAATACCAAAAACGAATATTTTTTCCTGAACTATGGACGAAAGAAGAATTAGATAACTGGGGAGAATAACCGCCATAGCGCACAAAACAAAAAACATTGAGATATTTAGTATTAGCCATTTTATTTGTTACTTTTTTTACTGCTTGTAATTCGAAAGATGAATCAGAAAAAGCTAAAAAAGCAGTAGTAAAAAAAGAACCCATCATAAAAGAGTACGGATTTACATTTAACGACTATAAAGTGGTTAGAGATACTATTCGCTCTGGTGATACATTTGGAAAATTACTAGAAAAATTCCCATTAAAAGATAGTTTACGCATTCACGATGTTACTGAAAAAGTAAAAGATTCATTCAATGTTAAAAGAATTAAAGCTGGCAAACCTTATATCATGTTTCTCGATAAGAAAAAGCCTAACACGCTTCAAGCTTTAGTTTATATTGAGGATAGGATTAATTACACCGTGGTTGATTTTAGAGATTCTATAGTAGTTTCAAACAAACAAAAACCCACCACTTTAAGAAGAAGAGTAGTAGCGGCGGAAATCGAAGGTTCATTATCCGAAACTCTAAGTAATGCCGGAGTTAGCGCTGGTTTAGCTAATAAGTTAGCGAATATTTATGCTTATACCGTCGATTTCTTCAAGATTCAAAAAGGGGATAAATTTGCAGTTACTATAAACGAACGTTACATCGACGATTCTATTTACGTGGGAGTGGAAAGTATTGAAGCGTCTTATTTTGAGCATAAAGGCAAGAAAATCTTCGCTTTCCCATATAAATTATCCGAAAATCAGAAATATGAAGATTTTTATGATGAAAACGGAAAAGGTTTAAAAAGTATGTTCTTAAAAGCTCCGTTGGATTATTTTAGAATTTCGTCTCGTTTTTCGGGCAGACGTTTTCATCCTGTGCAAATGCGTTTCAAAGCCCATAACGGAACCGATTATGCAGCTCCTCATGGAACACCAATTAAAACCACTGCTTCAGGCGTTGTAGAACGAACTGGTTATACAGCGGGTAATGGAAATTTTGTAAAAGTTCGTCATAGCTCAACTTATTCTACGCAATATTTGCACATGTCTAAAATTTTGGTTCGAAACGGACAACGCGTTACACAAGGACAAGTGATTGGTAAAGTAGGAAGTACAGGTTTAGCGACGGGTCCTCACGTTTGTTACCGTTTTTGGAAAAATGGCGTTCAAGTAGATCCGCTTAGGCTGAAATTACCAAATGCCGAACCGATGAATGAATCTCATAAACAAAAATATTTAGCACATATTGCCCCTTTAAAGAAAGAATTGGATAGTATAACTGCAGTAAAATTTAAAGAATAATGGCACTACCAAAAGTAAACCCATCACAAACAGCTGCATGGCAGCAAATACAATCTCACTTTGAGAAAATGCAAGCAACATCTATGAAAGATTTGTTTGCTTCTGATGCGAATAGAGCAGAGAAATTTCACATACAATGGAATGATTTTTTAGTAGATTATTCTAAAAACATCATCAATCAAGAAACCTTAGATTTGTTATTGAATTTAGCTAACGAAGTTGAATTAAAACAAGCAATTTCAAGTTATTTTCAAGGTGATTTAATTAATCAAACCGAAAATAGAGCGGTTTTACACACGGCGCTTCGTGCAAAAGAATCAGCTAATATTTTAGTTGATGGTGTTAACGTAATGCCAGAAGTATATTCGGTAAAAAATAAAATCAAAAACTTCTCTAACGAAGTTATCTCAGGAAATAAAAAAGGATTTACAGGAAAACCATTTACTGATATTGTAAATATTGGAATTGGTGGTTCTGATTTAGGTCCAGCCATGATTGTAGAAGCTTTACAATTCTATAAAAATCATTTAAACGTCCATTTTGTTTCTAATGTCGATGGCGATCACGTTAACGAAGTAATCAAGAAATTAAATCCAGAAACTACTTTATTTGTAGTCGTTTCTAAAACTTTCACTACGCAAGAAACCTTATCCAATGCTGAAACTATCAGAAGTTGGTTCTTACAATCGGCTTCACAAGACGATGTGGCTAAGCATTTCGTAGCGGTTTCAACCAATATCCAAAAAGTAACCGAATTCGGAATTAATCCTGATAACGTTTTCCCAATGTGGGATTGGGTTGGGGGTCGTTTTTCGTTATGGAGCGCGGTAGGTTTATCCGTAAGTTTAGCAGTTGGGTTTGATAATTTCGATAAATTATTGAAAGGTGCCAACGAAATGGACGAACATTTCAAAAACGAGTCTTTCGAAAAAAATATTCCGGTAATTTTAGCTTTACTAAGCATTTGGTACAACAACTTTTTTGGTGCCGAAAGCGAAGCTTTAATTCCGTATACCCAATATTTACAGAAGTTAGCACCATACCTGCAACAAGGTATCATGGAAAGTAACGGAAAAAGTATTGGTAGAGATGGAAAACCAGTAAATTATCAAACGGGAACCATTATTTGGGGTGAACCTGGAACAAATTCGCAACACGCGTTTTTCCAGTTGATTCATCAAGGAACCAAATTAATTCCAACAGATTTCATCGGATTCAAACAATCGCTTTACGGAAACAAAGATCATCATGACAAATTAATGTCTAATTTCTTTGCGCAAACCGAAGCTTTATTAATGGGAAAAACCGAAGTGCAAGTAAAAGCAGAATTCGAGAAACAAGGAATTTCAGGTGAAAAAGCCGATTTTCTATTGCCTTTCAAAGTCTTTTCGGGAAATAAACCAACAAATACTATTCTTGTCAATAAATTAACGCCAGAGTCATTAGGTGCTTTAGTTGCCATGTACGAACACAAGATCTTCGTGCAAGGTATCATTTGGAACATCTTTAGTTATGACCAATGGGGCGTGGAATTAGGAAAACAATTAGCTAATTCCATCTTAGATGAAATCGAGTCAAAAGAAGTGAAAAATCACGATAGTTCTACTTCATTTTTGTTAAAAGCATATTTGAAATAAGTTTTCAAAATGTATTACATAAAAACCTCTTATTCATTTTTTTGGGTAAGGGGTTTTTAATTTCCTATATTTGTAATTCACTTTAAAAAAATTAGGTATGTACGAAACTATTCAATCTGTTCACTCTATTTTAGCGTATGCCGCTTTAGGCTTATTGTTATTGGCTTCTATTAATGCCATTTTTGGATTAACTTCTAAAAAATTATTTACTGATAAAGACTTACGTTTGTCTTTATTTACCTTAATCATCTGCCACATTCAATTGTTAGTAGGTTTGATTTTGTATTTTGTTTCTCCATTAGGTTCTGCTCAATTAGGAAACATGAAAGACGCTGCTATGCGTTTGACTTCGTTAGAACATCCATTAATTAATATTATTGCTTTGGCACTAATTACAATCGGATGGTCAAAACATAAAAAAGAAGAAAGTAACAACGGAAAATTCAAAAAGATTGCCGTTTTTTATACATTAGGTTTAATATTAATCTTATCGAGACTTCCTTGGGCTAATTGGTTCAATTAGTTTTTGGTACAATCTTTGGTAATAAGTCAACAAAATCAATAAATTATGAAGCAAAATATCTTAATAGTTGCATTTGTATTACTTGTTGCCGCATTAGTAGGCTTTTCTAATGAAACTAAATCTGGTTTCGTTAGAAAAGCTTCTTTATATGATACCGTTAAGAAAAAAGATTCCCTTCAACTTTTAGATTCGATAAAAAAATCAGATTCTATTCGAGTTGCCGATTCTTTAACCAATCTAAAAACCAAATTATACAAGAAAAATGTAGAAGCTTCTCATTATTCCGATAAATTAAATGGCAGAAGAACCGCAAGTGGACAAGTTTTTAGTAATAAAAAATATACGGCGGCACATAGATCGCTAAAATTTGGCACCAAGGTAAAAGTAACTAATTTAGCGAATAACAAAAGTGTTATTGTGACCATTAACGACAGAGGACCACACACTAGAGGAAGAGAAATCGACTTGGCAAAACGACCATTTTTAGATATTTCTCACAACAACGGACGCTCTCCCTTACGCGTGAGTATAGCAATCGTAGAATAATTATTTCAGTTTACTACCTTTTGACGCCCACCAAGGCACTGTTTCCACCACTAATCTTCCTGCTTTAACCGCTGGGTCAAGATTCGCCAAACTATCCGCTTCTTTCATAGTTTCAGTGTTGAAAAGTAAAAATCCTGCAATAGTTTCATGCTTGTCAGATGGACCAGCGATGCTAATTTTATTTGTTTTTGCTAACCAATTGATGTGTTCCATATGTTTTTTCTGGATTTCGGCAGCTTCTTCCTTTGAATGTTCGCGATTAGGACCTTTTTTTAGCATAACCAAAAAATATTTCTGCATCACATAAGTAGTATCACCTTCTTTGTAGCTAAAGGTTTCGTGATTGGTTTTCGGTTTGTCAGGATAAATTACGGTATTTGAACCGCAAGCAAATAATAAAACCAAGGCAAGTATTCCAAAAAGTGTTTTCATTTTACCAAGATTTAAAAGGGTTGTTACTCAAAAAAGCATTATAATAACGTTCGTCAGAAGTGACTTCTTCGCCTAACCAATTCGGTTTTTCAAAAGATTCATTTTCTGATTGCAGTTCAATTTCTGCCACGATTAAACCTTCGTTTTCACCTGCAAAAACATCAACTTCATAGGTGTGATTTCCCACTGGAACTTCGTACCGAATTTTATCAATAGCGCCTTTTTCACAAAGTAGTAATAACGCTTCAGCTTCAGAAATGGCGATTTCTTTTTCCCACTCAAAACGACTCATGCCCGATTCGTTTCCTTTGCCTTTTATGGTTAAAAAACCTTTGTCACCTTTGATTCTAACTCTAACAGTTCGTTCTGGATTTGAATTCAAATAGCCTTGTACAATTCTAAACTGAGTCGTACTTTCCGAAATAAAATCGGTTGACGTAACCAAAAATTTGCGCTCTATTTCTGTCAAAATTTAATATTTATTTAGGCTTCTAAATTACTAAAAAATACTTTCTCTTTGTATCTTTACGATTCTATGACCAAAATTATGAATTTATTTATCAGCAAAAATCACATTACGCCCGACGAAATTCTTAAAAAATACTTTAATGAATTGCAATTATGGCGCAACGAAGAAAACGAAATTGATATTTTAGTTCAATTGGTTAACGCTATCCGTCCAAGAAATCCAAAAAAACCAGAACAAATAAGTCTTTTTCCTATTATCGAATTTTTTTCAAATAACGATAAGGAACGAATCAATTTTGTGGCGTATTTGCAGACGGTTTTACAAAGTAAAAATTTCGATGCTATTTTAACCGATGCCGGAATTCTTCAAGATACCGATTTCTTCTACGAAGTTAAAAAGCGTGTTTTCGCTAAAATTTTACCCTATCAAGCACCAAAAAACACCTTACAATATGTTTTAAATCAGGTTTTTTATGTGGATTCTGATCCGGTTTGGATTAATAAAATTCCAAAATCTGAGTTAGAAATCCTTTTTGAATTATTTCATTTCGAAACAATTTATGAATCGGTTGCAGTTAATTCTCCTTTGTATGAAGTGATGCAAGCTATCAATTTGTTGTCGCAACGCACCAGCGGAAAAGCATTGGAAACCGAAGTAATGAAAATGGTGCCTGAATATGCCGATTTAGAAAGTCCATTTGCTGCTTTTGAGAAAGAATTGTATGCTATTGAAAATACGATTCGCAATAAAGAATCGGAATTTTATACGACTTCATCTGACATCAATTACAAACAGTTGCTGGTGTTGTATAAACAATGTAACGAATTTGTCGAGAAAGCCTTTCAAAACTCCTCTAAATACGGAATTTCACTGCGCGTGAACCAAAACTTGTTGCGCATCAAACAGCAATTGTATCGTGTTGGCGTTTTAATGCCGCTTTTGGTAATCGATAAACCCGAAGACAAAAAAGCAAAATCAATTGAATTAGCGATAAAACTCATCAAATACAATTGCTTAAAAACTAACGTAAGAAAATTATTCAACGAAAGCACGCAATTGTTGTCGTACGAAATCACGCAACACACCGCAAAAACAGGCGAACACTATATAACCGAATCCAAAACGGAGTATTTCAAAATGTTGTATGCAGCTTTGGGTGGCGGATTGATTGTAGGATTTTTGTGTATCTTTAAAATTATGCTTTCCAAAGCTGATAGTAGTTACTTTGGTCAGGCATTTTTGTATAGTATGAATTATTCGTTTGGTTTTATTGCGATTTATGTTTTAGGATTTACTTTAGCCACCAAACAGCCTGCCATGACAGCTGCTGCTTTAATTAACGCCTTGGAAGACGGATTAAAAAAGCAAGCCAACGGAGATGGAGAAAAACACAAAAGTTTCGCTATTTTATTCGCCCGATTATTCCGTTCCCAGTTTATTGCTTTTGTTGGAAATGTTGTGATGGCTTTTCCGGTTGCGCTTTTAGGAATTTGGCTAATCGATTTAGCTTTTGATTACAATATTGCCGAAACCAAATGGGAAAAACTAGTTACCGATTTAAGTCCAATACATTCCATGGCGATTTTTCATGCGGCAATTGCTGGATTTTTCTTGTTTTTGTCTGGAATTATCTCGGGAAGTATTGCAAATCGCGACAAGCATTTTGATGTCTATTACCGAATTAAAGAGCATCCGTTGCTAAAATTGAATTTTGGAAAAGCGAAAGCCGAAAAAATCTCGAAATGGTACGAACGTTATTGGGCAGGAATTATTTCCAACTTTTGGTTCGGAGTTTTCTTAGGAAGTACAGCTTCTGTAGGTTTGTTTTTAGGATTGAATTTAGACATCCGACATATTACGTTTGCTAGCGGAAACTTAGCTTTAGCGATTTACGGCGCCGATTATATGGTGAACAATGCAATGTTATTTTGGGGTATTTTAGGCATCGGAATTATTGGTTTTGTGAACTTTATTGTAAGTTTTGGTTTGTCGCTTGGATTGGCGTTTCGTTCGCGCAATATTCCGTTGGCAGAGTTACGCCCAATTATCACTTCGATAAAGCAACATTTCTTTAGAAAACCGATGAGTTTCTTTTTTCCTACTGAATAATTTATGAGCGAGCACTACCGAAAAATAATTCACGTAGACATGGATGCGTTTTATGCATCGGTAGAGCAAATGGATAATCCAGAGTTGAAAGGAAAGCCTTTGGCTGTTGGCGGAAGTGAAGTTCGTGGCGTGGTTTCAGCAGCAAGTTACGAAGCGAGAAAATTTGGTGTTCGAAGTGCGATTAGTGGCATTCAAGCGAAGAAATTATGTCCCGATTTAATTTTTGTGCGACCAAGATTTGACCGTTACAAAGAGATTTCCAAAAAAATCAGAAAGATATTCCACGATTACACTGATTTAGTTGAGCCATTATCGCTCGATGAAGCCTATTTAGACGTTACCGAAAATAAAAAAGGCAATCCCAGCGCGACATTAATTGCTCAAGAAATCAGAAAGCGTATTTTTGAAGAAGTTGGATTAACCGCTTCGGCAGGAATTTCAGTAAATAAATTTGTTGCCAAAATCGCTTCCGATTATAACAAACCTAACGGACAAAAAACGGTAAATCCAGATGAGGTAGAAGCGTTTTTAGAAAAGTTAGATATTAAAAAATTCTATGGAGTTGGAAAAGTTACAGCTGAAAAAATGTATCAATTGGGTATTTTTACGGGTTATGATTTAAAGCAAAAACCGTTGGAATATTTAGAGAAACATTTTGGTAACAGCGGTTTTCATTATTACCAAATTGTGCGTGGCATTCATAACAGCGTGGTTAAACCAAATCGTAAGATAAAATCAGTAGGAGCGGAACGTACTTTTGGAGAAAATTTATCTTCCGAAATTTTCATGGAAGAACGTTTGCAAAGCATTGCCAAAGAATTAGAAAAACGCCTCCAAAAAAGCAAAATATCAGGAAAAACCATCACCCTAAAAATAAAATACTCCGATTTCACCTTGCAAACCCGAAGCAAAACTTTGCCGTATTTTGTAAACGACAAAAACATCATTTTAGACGTTGCCAAAGATTTACTTTACCAAGAGCGCCTAAGAAACTCCGTAAGATTACTAGGAATTTCCATCCACAACTTAAACAACGAAGAAAAAACCAAAACAGATTTACCGCAAAAAAGTGTTTCAGTACAATTGAAGTTTGAGTTTTAAAAAAGGTGAAATTTTAACAAAATGTGCAGAAAAACTACAGCAATGAGTTTGTGAGAATTTTGGTATATTGCAGAGTTAATATTTTATTATTTATTTTAAAGATGAATAATAAATTTCTAAATAAAATTTAAATGGAACTTAGTAAGATTATAATTCATGAATTAATTAAAGAAAGTGAAAGCAATGAGGTAGAATTAATACTTTCTGAAGAATTAATACCTAACAATGCTGAATCTACGGCTTTAGTTACAGCTCTTTCAGATAGTTATAAAAGCGACAGGATTTTATATGCAGTATTTGATAATTCAGAAGGTAAATATTTTCCAGAAAAGTTTACAGAATATAGGGCCACTATCAGAAGTAATGTAGACTTCATAAACTTTACAAGGCTCGTAATTGGTAATTTAGTCGGGCTGATTCAGCCTATTACTTTTGCAACTGGAGGATATTTTGTATTTACTGAATATATTGATAACGGATATAATTTTGTTGCTGTTTTTTTAATTCGTGATGTTGAAGGTAAAATTTTAAACAAAACGGCAAATTCATTTTCTATACAAACAGTTGAGTATGTCGACACCAAAAATTTAGCTATGGCATGTCGAATAAATGAAAATAGAATTGACGAAGAAGAAATAAATTATCTTTCATTTACTCAACTAAGACAACAAGAAGTCTCAGAATATTTTAAAAATTGGATTTCAATTCAGCAACTTGAATCAAGCAGTGATTATACAAAATCACTTTATGAAATCATAACTCAAATAGAACCCCCTATAAATCCTGAAACAAATGCTCAATATGAAATAGAGACATTCAGAAATTTAGTTTACAGTTATGCTTCGAGTAGCCCAACAGACACGATAAATGTCCGAGATTTAAGTCAACATTTTTATCAAGATGAAAACATAATAACAAATTTTGCTGATGAAAAGAATATTTCTATTGATACTGAATTTAGATTCAATAAAAGGCAATTAAAAAAATTCATTAAACTTGAGGTTAATAGAGATGGGATAAACTTAAAATTCTCTCGAGGGGTCTTAAACGAAAAGGTTAGATTGTCAGAAGATAATCCAAATCTTGTGATAATTGAATCACAAAGTTTCGCTAATGCATTGAGAAACGAAATAGGTAATAACTAATGTTAGAAACTCATAGAAAAATATTTGAAATTTTTCAACAATCTGGTTTTGAAATAAAACCAGATAAAATTGACTTTCATTATTCTGCAAATATTGAAAGTCAACTTATTGCTTTAAATATTAAAGTTGAAAACATAAGAAATGTAACATTAAGTGTTGAAAAAGAAAATTTACCATTAAAAATTTACCATGATTTTAATTCTTATCTAAAACTAACTGAAGTAAAAAATAATAATAATGTTTTAATTTTAAATCCTGATAATTTACCTTATTCATTAATAAATAATTCAACATACATAAATTTTGAAGAAAAAAACGAAAATTATTTTTTCAAAAATGCTATTTCCTTTAACGATTTTATAGATTTCTTAAAAACTCAAGAAATTGACACTGAAGAAGCTTTCCATTTTGTTGATTATTTAAATGACATATCAAGAAAAATTGTTTTTACTAGTTTAACAGACAAAGGGCGATTGATTGTTAAATATCATAACCAAATATCACACTTTGATGAGAATATAAATTTAAATAATTCTCTAGAAAACTTCAAAAACTGCTTTGTTGAAAAAAATCATCATTTGCCAAAATTTTTAAAAAGTTCAATTATCGAATACGCTAGTAGATTTGATTCAGAGAATAGAATTTACAGTGTATTTGAAGAATTAAATGAAATTACAAACAATGCAAGAATAAATTTTGAGATATATTTAAATAATTTATCTATTGATAAAATAAGAAAAGAATATGATGAGTATAAATCAAAGTATTTTAAAGACGTCTCTGAAATATTAAATAATTTGACTCAAAAAATAATTGGTTTTCCATTATTAATTGCAACAACTTTGTTTGCTATTGAAAAAGTAAAAGAAAGCTCGACGTTCTTAATACTATTAATCATAACAATCTTAATTACAAATATATATATGGTTTTTTTGTTAAAAATTAATTTTAATGACTTATCTTATATAAAAACAATTTCAAATCAAGATTTCAAAACATTAAAAGAGAATAATTTTTTTACTAAATATCCTAATGAGTTGGAAATTTTTATAAAAATAAAGTCACGTATAACAGTTAGAGTAAAACTTCTAGAATTAATCTGCGAGTCTTATTTTTGGATTTTAGGAATTTCTAATATTGCAATAATTGGTTTAATATTTAATTACCTAAGTTTTTCTTTCGTGCAAATTACTTTGGTTTTGTTGGTTTTGCTTTTAATACTTTCAATATCAAGAAATTCAATTTTGAATAACAAAGAAAATGATCTGTAAGTTTTTATAATCAATGCTTAGTGTTTTAAATTTAAGTTCAATTTTGATATTTTTTCATATATTTAAAAAAAAATTATGTGCACAAAAAGTATTTCAAAAACATCTGTAAAAAGAACACGATCTGGTCTTTTAAAAAAAGTTCAAAAATTGCGAAATAAAAAAATGATATGTTATTGTAGTTGTACTCCCTGTGGATTCGACAAGCATTGTGGAGCTATTTTTTGTTATGTAAAATAACTTTGATTCTCGCGTTAGCAACCAAACAGCTAAAATGAAAACCTCCATTTTCAATCCAAAATGGAGGTTTTTTCATTCCATTTCCCAACTTAAACAAGCGTTAAAGTTGCCTTTTCTAACTTATTGATTCATTTTTCTTTTTAGTTTTATATTAAATTACAATCGTTATGGAGTTCAAAGTTTACGATGCTGCGTTTGCAAAACAGTATGAAAATGGCGCTATAAAAGCAATGCCGTTAGTGTCTTGGGATATTTATTCTCAGTTTTTATTGCAAACAAATGTGTTGCTTCATGATGTAAATTCGTTACATCAAATAGCTAACAAAAATCAATGGAAATCGGTTTGGAATTACAAAGAAAGTTTACAAGATGAAGCTGTTATTGTGGTTACAGATGCGCAATTAAAAATTGTTTTCGCTAGTAAAAACATCAAAAAAATGAACGGTTACGAAGCACAAGAAGTTATTGGAAACTCACCAAAAATGTTTCAAGGTCCAAAAACAGATTCTAATATAAGTTTCGAAATCAGACAGGCTATTTTAAACAAAGTACCTTTTGAGAAAAACGTAATCAATTATTGTAAAGATGGCTCGTTATACAAATGTCACATCAAAGGATTTCCTATTTTCAACGATAAAGGAAAAGTAATAAATTTTATCGCATTTGAGAAAATTGCGGCTTAAAGTTATCCAAATAGTAAAACTACTACTTCTGTCAAGCTGAACTCGTTTCAGCTTCTAATTTATTAATTTTATTTTGAGATTCTGAGACGAGCTCAGAATGACAAAGGAAATAAAAATAAAAACGAGTGCTAGTAATGTAGCACTCGTTTTTTTATAATTATAAAGTAAAGCTTATTCTATTTCAGAAACACGCATCGTGTTTACCATTCCTTTTGCTACGATAGGCATTGCGGCTAAGTTTACTACCATGTCGCCTTTTTTTACGTATTTCTTTTCTTTACAAATGGTGTTGATGTCTTCAATTGTATCATCTGTACTAACTAATTTGTCGTAGAAGTAGGCTCTTACACCCCATAACAAGTTCAACTGAGTTAAAATACGCTTGTTAGATGTAAACACTAAAATATGCGATTTTGGACGCCAAGCTGAAATTTGAAATGCCGTATAACCTGAGTTGGTTAACGTTGTAATCGCTTTAGCATTAATGGTATCCGCCATCTGAGAAGCGTGGTAACAAATCGATTTGGTAATGTAGCGACTGTTTTTAACCATCGGTTGCGAAATCGGCACTTTGATAAGTGGAGAATCTTCCACACTTTCAATAATACGCGTCATGGTTTGAATTACTTCTACAGGATAATTTCCTACTGAAGTTTCTCCAGATAACATTACCGCATCAGCTCCGTCCATTACTGAGTTTGCTACGTCGTTTACTTCAGCACGTGTTGGCGTTAATGATGTAATCATCGTTTCCATCATTTGTGTTGCTACAATTACTGGAATACGAGCTGTTTTTGCTCTGTGAATCAATTTTTTCTGAATCAATGGCACTTCTTCTGCCGGAACTTCTACTCCTAAATCACCACGAGCTACCATCAATCCATCACAAAACGCTACGATTTTATCAATGTTTTCAACCGCTTCAGGTTTTTCAATTTTGGCAATAATTGGAATTTTATGATCCGAATGTTCTGCAATCAAATCTTGCAAATCTTCTAAATCTTTTGGAGTTCTTACAAACGATAATGCAATCCAATCCACATCGTTTTCGATAGCGAATTTAGCATCGCGAATGTCTTTTTCGGTTAAAGCAGGAAGCGAAACTTTCGTGTTTGGTAAGTTTACTCCTTTTTTGGATTTCAAAGGACCACCTTGAATTACTACCGCTTCAACTTCAGTATTTTTATCGGTTTTAGTAACTTCGAAAATTAATTTTCCGTCGTCTAATAAGATTCGTTCTCCTGGATTTACATCTTTTGGAAATTCTTTGTAGTTCATGTAAACACGCTCTGCAGTTCCTAAGATGTCTTCTGCCGTAGTGAACGTGATTTTATCGCCTTTGCTTACTACTACGTCTTCTTTCATTACGCCTACACGCAATTTCGGACCTTGTAAATCGGCTAAGATGGAAGTGGTATAACCAAACTCATCGTTTAGTTCTCTAATCATGTCAATTCGAGCAGTAACATCGGTATAATCAGCATGTGAAAAGTTAATTCGGAAGACATTAACTCCAGCATCCACCATATTTTTAAGCACTTCTTTTGTGCTACAAGCTGGGCCTAATGTAGCTACAATTTTAGTTTTTTTATTTGTCGGCATTTTAATTAAAAAATTAAATTATTTTTTGATTTTAAGTTTGTTGTATCAACGGTATAAGCAGTGGTTACATTTTTGATTTTTAATATTTTATCAATTGTTTTATCGGCGTCAAAACCGTAATCGATATTTTCAATTTTAATCAAATAATCTGCTTTTTTATATTCTGGAAGTAAAAAAACGGTAATGTCAACTTGTTCAAAAAGCGAACTCGTTTGTTTGTCCGAATTGATAATCGTAGTTTTATTTTCGATTAAGGTCCAAATTACATCGTTCTTTTCATCATCAAAAGCGAAATTCTCAAAAGCGCTTTTCCCTTCTGGTATGGCAATTTCTACGTAGTTATCATTTTTTTGTAACTGCAATCCCAATTCCCTGTTTAAGCAATACGCTAATTTGTAATCTTCTAAAGATGAATGCAAGGCAATTAACTCATAATCATCTGAAATAAAATCGTTTATTTGAATTTTATGAATGGCCATTTTCCAAAATTAAGGGGTAAAGATAAGGCTAAAATACGTTAAAAACTACCCATTGAGTAGTTCTTAACGATAATTTATAAACTCAAACGTTTGAGTAGGGGATTATTTTTTCGAAATTTTTTCTTGAAAGACAAAATACGCTCTTTGGGCAGCTTTTTCTTCCGCTTTTTTCTTAGAAGTAGCTCTAGCTTTAGCGATAATTTTGTTATTGATCGACAATTTTACGCTGAAATATTTTTGTCCTTCTTGTCCATTATCTTCGATAAAATCAAAGGCGAAAGGTACTTTTTCTTTTTGGCACCATTCGATGATTAAACTTTTGTAACTGATGACTTTACCTTCTAGTTTGGCAATGTCAACATATTGTTTAATGATTTTATTTTGGATGAATTTTTCGCAATACGTAAAGCCTTTGTCTAAATAAATAGCGCCAATAAAAGCTTCAAATAAATTACCATGAATGTTTTCGCCAAACTGACTCGAATTGACTTTGCTTTCTACAAATTGCAATAAGTTGAAATCACGTCCAAGTTCGTTCAAATGTTCTCTACTGACAATTTTCGAACGCATTTTTGTCAAATAACCTTCATCTCCCGATGGAACTTCGTTGTATAAATGAGCTGCGATAACGCTTCCCAACATCGCATCACCAAGGAATTCCAAGCGTTCGTAATTAAATGGATTTCCTTTTTCATCCAATTTATTTGCTGAACGATGGGTAAATGCTTTTTTGTAATATCTCAGTTCTTTAGGTTCAAAGCCGAGAATTTTGGTAATTTTTTCAAAAAAAATCCCGTCTTCTTGAGAACGGGAATTTTTTCGTATTTTATTAAATAAACGACGCATGTTTAGTTCTCAAATTTTTTGAATAAAACACAAGCGTTATGTCCACCAAAACCAAAAGTATTACTCATGGCCACTTTAATTTCGCGTTTTTGCGCTTTGTTTAAAGTTAAGTTTAATGATGGATCAATGTTTTCGTCTACAGTTGTATGATTAATCGTTGGAGGCACAATGCCGTTCTGCATCGCTAAGATAGAAGCAATTGCTTCAATAGCACCAGCAGCACCAAGTAAGTGACCTGTCATCGATTTAGTTGAGTTAATATTAATGTTTTTAGCGTGATCACCAAAAACATGGCTAATTGCTTTTAACTCAGCAACGTCTCCAAGCGGTGTTGAAGTTCCGTGAGTGTTAATGTGGTCTACATCTTCTGGTTTTAAACCAGCGTCACGTAAACAGTTTTCCATTACAGCAATAACTCCAATTCCTTCTGGGTGTGGAGCTGTTAAGTGATACGCATCAGAAGATAAACCACCACCACCTACTTCACAGTAGATTTTAGCACCACGCGCAATCGCATGTTCGTACTCTTCTAATACTAAAGCACCAGCACCTTCACCTAAAACAAATCCATCACGAGTAGCATCAAAAGGTCTTGAAGCTGTTTCTGGACTTTCGTTTCTAGTTGATAAAGCTTGCATTGAGTTAAATCCGCCCATACCTGCAATAGTTACGGCTGCTTCAGAACCACCTGAAACCACAACATCACACATTCCTAAACGAATGTAGTTGAACGCATCTACTAAAGCATTTGCCGAAGAAGCACATGCAGAAACCGTAGTATAGTTAGGTCCCATAAAACCATTTCGCATTGAAATGTGTCCAGGAGCAATATCTGCAATCATTTTAGGAATAAAGAATGGATTAAAACGCGGTGTTCCATCACCAGCGGCATAATTCATTACTTCGTCTTGGAAAGTTTGTAAACCTCCAATACCTGCTCCCCAAATAACTCCAACTCTATGTTTATTTACATTTTCTAAGGAAATACCAGCATCTTTGATGGCTTCGTCACTCGCAACAATAGCATATTGAGCAAACTTATCCATTCTGCGAACCTCTTTTTTGTCGATAAAATCTTCTACATTGAAGTTTTTAATCTCACAAGCAAATTTGGTTTTATGCTTTTCAGTATCGTAATAAGTAATAGGGGCAGCGCCACTTTTTCCGTTCACAAGACCGTCCCAATATTCTTGAAGAGTATTCCCAATAGGAGTTAACGCTCCAAGACCTGTTACAACAACACGCTTTAATTGCATATTCTAATTTTTAAAAAATCGTTTAAACAAATAATACCCGTGTTTTCTTTAGTTATAATGAATAAAGAGACAAGGGTATTTCAATATATTGTGATTGAAATTCAATCAAAAATAGTCTAATTTCTTTAAAATAATAAAAACCCGCATGCAAAAAATGCACACGGGTGTTTTATTTATTATTTTTTAGCTTCTTCGATGTAAGAAATAGCTTGACCTACAGTAGCAATGTTTTCAGCTTGGTCGTCTGGAATTTGGATATCAAATTCTTTTTCGAACTCCATAATAAGCTCAACAGTGTCTAATGAATCAGCTCCTAAATCATTTGTGAAGCTTGCTTCTGTTACAACTTCGTTTTCGTCAACACCTAATTTGTCTACGATAATCGCTTTTACTCTTGATGCAATGTCTGACATAATCTTTAATTTTTAATTTAATTTGTTGGCAAAAATAAAAAACTTTATTTTAAAACAACCTTTTTGTTACTAAATGTGACTACGAAAATAAAAAAAAATATTCACAAAGGCCTCTTTTTTTTATTTTTTACCAATAATTATTCTTTTTTTTGTGGGAAGAAATCAATACTGAAATGAAGAATATTGTGCTTTTTGCTTCCGGAAATGGCTCAAATGCCGAAGAAATTATTCGCTATTTTAAAAAAAATAACCAAGGAACTGTAGTCGCTATCTTTTCTAACAAACCAGATGCCAAAGTGTTAGATAGAGCAAAAAATCATAACATTCCTTCAGTCGTTTTTTCAAAAAGTCAATTAAATGAAGGTTTTGTGCTCGAAAAACTGCACCAATTTCAGCCTGATTTAATCGTTTTAGCAGGATTTCTATTAAAATTTCCCGAGTCTATATTAAAGGAATACCCAAAAGTAATCAATATTCATCCTGCTTTATTACCAAAATACGGCGGAAAAGGAATGTACGGCATGAATGTGCACCAAGCTGTTTTAGAAAATAAAGAAAAAGAAACCGGAATCACCATTCATTATGTAAACGAACATTACGATGAAGGCGAGTTCATTTTTCAAAAAGCGGTCAATATCGAAGATTGCAAAACCGCGGAAGAAATTGCGAATAAAATCCATGAATTAGAACATCAATATTTTCCTGAAACTATAAGCAAACTATTGTCATGAAAAAGATATTTATTATTTGTACATTCTTTTGTTTTTTTCAGGTAATAAGTCAAGAAAAATTTGAGATTAAAAAAATAGGTTTTTCAATGAATTCTCCTCAAGGATGGCATGTTATTAAAGATGAAGAAGCTCTAAAAAATCTTGAACAATATGATTTAACAGATGAACAATTGGATCTTTTGTTAAAAACAAATACAAAACAACTTATTACATACTCCAAATACGACCCCAAAAGAGTTGTTGGAATCATTCCAACTATCAAGGTTAGAACAATGGAAACTAAGAGCAACTCGATTGAAAGTTTTATAAAAGAAGTTCAATCATCTACAGAAGATGCTTTGAAAATTTTTGAAGACTTCCGGTTTACACAGCAACCGATTCCTATTAATGTTTCGGGTAAAAAAGCTGTAAAATTTGATGTTCAATTTACTATGAAAAATAATGGAAAGGAATATAAAATTGTTAGTCATAGTTATTATATTCTTTTAAAAGGATATTTTATATCATTAAATTTTATTGAGGAAGTTGGAAAAGAAGAAAACTCAAAATTATTTGATGAAATTTTCCAGAGCATCCAAATATCTAAATAAACATGTCACACGAAGTCCACATATACACAGACGGTGCTGCGAAGGGAAATCCCGGACCGGCTGGCTATGGCGTGGTGATGGAAATGGTAGGAACTCCGTATAAAAAAGAATTTTACGAAGGTTTTAGATTGTCTACTAATAATAGAATGGAATTATTAGCCGTAATAGTAGGTTTAGAGAAATTAAAAAACCCAAAAACTAAAGTCTTAGTCGTTTCCGATTCGAAATACGTGGTGGATTCTGTAGAAAAGCGCTGGGTATTTCAGTGGGAAAAAATCAATTTCAAAGCCAAGAAAAACCCCGATTTATGGATGCGTTTCTTAAAAATTTACCGAAAACACCAAGTTGATTTTCAATGGGTAAAAGGACACAACAGTCATCCGCAAAATGAACGCTGCGATGAATTAGCCGTTATGGCATCGCAACAAGAAAAATTATCTATTGACGAGTTTTATGAGCGAGAAGAAGGGAAGTTGTTGTAGATTATTTTTTTGCTTTATAGATTCCACTAAATAATGATGAAAAACTAAATAAAAGATAAGGTATCGAGCTTTTAAAGTACAAATCTTTATCAATAATTCCTTCATATTTAATCTTCCAAAAATACCAAATAAGCATTGGAATTATAATAAATAATAGAGAATGTCTTTTTTCTGATTTTAAAAACCAAAAGATAAATGACAAATTAATCACAATGTAGGTTAAATATAAATCAAGAAGTTCTCCGTTTATTACAAAATCCATCAATCCACTTCCTAATGAATTACTTGTATTTCCATTGTAAGAAATCTGAATAAAATAAAAAGAGACGATTAAGCCAATTAAAATTATCTTTTTAAAAGATTTCATTTCTAGTTTTTTAACAAATCTACAAAAACAACTCAAAACTCTAACCTTTTAAACTTTTAAACACTTAAACTTTTAAACTTCTAAACAAAAACTTATCTTTGCACCTTATTTCAAATTTAATTTAATGAACAAACTATTAATAGTAGGAACAGTAGCTTTTGATGCTATTGAAACGCCTTTCGGAAAAACAGATAAAATTTTAGGTGGAGCCGCTACTTACATTGGTTTAGCGTCTAATTTTTTTAATGTAGATGCAGCAGTAGTTTCTGTGGTTGGAGAAGATTTTCCAAAGGAATATTTAGATTTATTAGAAAATAAAGGAGTAAATATCGAAGGAATCGAAATTGTAAAAGGTGGGAAAACCTTCTTTTGGAGTGGAAAATACCACAACGACTTAAATTCTCGTGACACTTTAGTAACAGAATTAAACGTTTTGGCCGATTTTAATCCAGTGGTGCCACAAGCGTATAAAAATTCGGATGTAGTTTTATTAGGAAACTTACACCCAATAGTGCAATCAGGAGTTTTAAACCAAATGACGGAACAACCAAAATTAGTCGTTTTAGATACGATGAACTTTTGGATGGATTGTGCGTTACCAGAATTATTAGACGTTATCAAACGTGTAGATGTTATTACCATCAACGATGAAGAAGCGCGTCAATTATCAGGAGAATATTCTTTGGTTAAAGCAGCGGCTAAAATCCATACCATGGGACCAAAATATGTGGTAATTAAAAAAGGAGAGCACGGAGCGTTATTGTTCCATAACAAAGACGTATTCTTTGCTCCAGCTTTACCATTAGAAGAAGTGTTTGATCCAACAGGAGCTGGTGATACATTCGCAGGAGGTTTCGCAGGTTACATCGCACAATCAGAAAACATTTCGTTTGGCAATTTGAAGAACGCTATTATTTACGGTTCAAACTTAGCTTCTTTCTGTGTGGAGAAATTTGGAACTGAGCGAATGGAAACTTTAGATAAAAACGAAGTGAATGCGCGTTTGAAACAATTCAAAGCCTTAACGCAATTTGAAATAGAATTAGAAGAATAAAAACGTGCCTCGAAATTTCGGGGCATTTTTTGTTTCAAAAAGAATAAGAATTACAACAACCTACAACAACACAACAACTTATGAGTGACGCTATACAACACGAATGTGGAATTGCATTACTACGATTAAAAAAACCGTTAGAATTCTATAAAGAAAAATACGGAACCGCTTTCTATGGTGTACAAAAAATGTACTTACTTATGGAGAAGCAACACAACCGCGGTCAAGACGGAGCTGGATTAGCGAGTATTAAATTGGATGTAAATCCAGGAGAAAGATACATTAGCCGTATTCGTTCAAACGACCCGCAACCTATCAAGGATATCTTCGCTCAAATTAACGACAGAATCAGTCGCGAGTTAGAAGAACATCCAGAGTATCAAAACAATGTGGCACTTCAAAAACAAAATATTCCATATTTGGGAGAAGTGTTTTTAGGTCACGTTCGTTATGGAACTTTCGGTAAAAATAGCATCGAAAGCGTTCATCCTTTCCTTCGTCAAAACAATTGGATGCATCGAAATTTAATTGTTGCGGGAAATTTCAACATGACCAACGTAAAAGAGTTATTCCAAAACTTAATTGACTTAGGGCAACATCCAAAACAAATGGCCGATACCGTTACCGTAATGGAAAAAATTGGACATTTCTTAGATGATGAGGTTACCGAATTATACAAACAATGCAAACACGAAGGGTATTCTAAGCAAGAAGCTTCGCCAATTATCGGAGAACGATTAAATGTACAACGCATTTTAGAACGCGCATCTCGTAATTTCGATGGAGGTTACGCAATGGCTGGACTTTTCGGTCATGGCGATTCGTTTGTTTTGCGCGATCCTGCCGGAATTCGTCCTGTGTATTTCTACGAAGATGATGAAATTGTAGTAGTGGCTTCAGAACGTCCAGTAATCCAAACGGTTTTCAATGTACCTTTCGAAAAAGTGCAAGAATTAGATCCTGGAAGTGCTATCATCATCAAGAAAAACGGAAATGTTTCTATTCAAGAAGTGAGAACTCCGTTAATCAAAAAAGCGTGTTCGTTTGAACGTATTTATTTTTCTCGCGGAAGCGATGCCGAAATTTACAGAGAGCGCAAAGAACTAGGAAAATTAATCTTCCCAAGTGTTTTAAAGGCAATCGATAACGATACCGATAACACCGTTTTCTCTTTTATTCCTAATACAGCAGAAACTTCTTTTTACGGAATGTCAGAAGCGGCTCAAGATTTCTTAAATCAAAGAAAAGCCAAAGCAATTATCGAGCAAAAAGATACGTTGACGGAAGATACTTTAAAAGAATTACTTTCAGTAAAAATCAGAACTGAGAAAATAGCAATTAAAGACGCAAAATTAAGAACGTTTATTACTGAAGATAGTAGTCGCGATGATTTAGTAGCTCACGTGTACGATGTAACGTATGGCGTGGTAAAACCAACCGATAATTTAGTGATTATTGATGATAGTATTGTAAGAGGAACTACTTTAAAACAAAGTATCATTAAAATGATGGATCGTTTGCATCCAAAGAAAATTGTCGTAGTTTCATCGGCACCTCAAATTCGTTACCCAGATTGTTACGGAATCGATATGGCGAAATTAGAAGGATTAGTAGCGTTCAGAGCAGCCTTAGAATTGTTGAAAGAGCGTAATTTATATCATATAGTAGAAGAAGTGTATCAAAAATCGAAAGCACAAGAGGATTTTAGTGATGCTGATGTGGTGAATTATGTAAAAGAAATCTATGCGCCATTCACTGATCAAGAAATTTCAGATAAAATTGCCGAAATGCTTACGCCAGAAGACACAAAAGCTGAAGTAAAAATCATTTACCAAACGGTGGAAGATTTGCATAAAGCTTGTCCGAAAAACTTAGGAGATTGGTATTTCACAGGAGATTATCCAACAGATGGAGGAAATCGTGTAGTAAATCGTGCATTTATGAATTTTTATGAAGGAAAAGATGCTCGCGCTTATTAAAAAAGGCGTTTCATCGACTTTTTATTTCGTTTAACAATTTTTTTATAGTAATATAAAATCTCGCCATACTTTAGCACTACCAGAAAATTAGTAGGTTAAGTTTATGGTAGATTTGGGGCAAAAAGGGTACGCAATGCGTGCCTTTTTTTTGTCTAAAATTGTCGTTTTAACAAAAGGTAAGGGCAAATTTTATTAAAAAAGTGCATTTCATCGACTTTTTATTTCGTTTAACAATTTTTTTATGCAAGCATACTATCTTGAAGTACTTTAGTACTACCAGAAAATTAGTAGGTTAAGTTTTATGGTAGATTTGGGGCAAAAAGGGTACGCAATGCGTGCCTTTTTTATTACCCAAAAATGAATGAATTTGTTAGAAAAAGTAAAAAATTAACTTATTTTGTTTTTCAAAAATGCATTTCATCGAGTTTTTGTGTTATTCAACAATTTTTTTCGTCACATATAAAAGAGAGTTCTACTTTAGTGCTACCAGAAAATTAGTAGGTTAAGTTTTATGGTAGATTTGGGGCAAAAAGGGTGAAAGCAATTTCACCTTTTTTATTTTAATAAACTTGGTAACAAAAAAGGCGAAGATTTATCAATCCTCGCCTTTTTTAATTTTATTTATTCTTAATTATTTCGCTGCAGCAAAACGTTTTGCAACTTCAGTCCAGTTAATTACATTAAAAAACGCTTCCATATAATCAGGACGACGGTTTTGATAGTGTAAGTAATAAGCGTGTTCCCAAACATCCATTCCTAAAATTGGTTGTCCGCCACAAGCCACACCTGGCATTAATGGATTGTCTTGATTTGGAGTAGAACAAACTTCTAATTTTCCATCTTTCACACATAACCAAGCCCATCCTGAACCAAAACGAGTAGCTCCCGCTTTAGAAAATTCAGCTTTAAATGCGTCAAATGAACCAAATGCTGCATCAATTGCAGTTGCTAATTCACCTGTTGGTAAACCACCACCGTTTGGCGACATAATTTCCCAAAACATAGTGTGGTTATAGTGCCCACCACCGTTGTTACGAACTGGCATATTGTTCATATCAAGATTTTTCATGATATCTTCAATAGATTTTCCTTCTAAATCCGTTCCAGTAATAGCGGCGTTTAAGTTGGTAACATAAGCGTTGTGGTGTTTAGAATGGTGGATTTCCATTGTTCTAGCATCAATATGTGGTTCTAATGCGTCGTAAGCATAAGGTAATTGTGGTAATTCAAAAGCCATGATATTTAATTTTTAGATTAATAATATTTTCACCAAATTTACAAATTAAACTTCGGATTCAAAAATAGATAGTTTTTATACCACTATTAGTAAGATAAATATAACATTGAATACAACCGCTTTCACCATATACGACGCTTCGGCTGGCTCTGGAAAAACTTACACGCTAACGAAAGAATACTTAAAAATTCTTTTTTTAGCTTCGAATGATGATGCGTATCGAAAAATTCTAGCCATAACTTTTACCAACAAAGCGGTAGAAGAAATGAAAACCCGAATTGTGTCGAGTTTGTACCAATTTTCATTGGATAACACGTCCGAAAAAGCGATGGAATTGCTAAAAGATGTAGCTTCGGAAACCAAATTAAGCATCGCTACTTTAAAAGATAAATCGAAAGCTATCATCAAAAATATCATTCACAATTATGCAGCGTTTGATATTTCTACGATTGATAAATTCACGCACAAAGTTATCCGAACGTTTGCCCAAGATTTGAATTTACCTCCGAATTTTGAAGTGTCGCTGGAAACCGATTCCTTATTACAAGAAGCGATTGATTTAGTGATTTCCAAAGCAGGTGATGATCCTAATTTAACCAAATTACTTATCGAATTTTCAAAAGAAAAAACCGACGATGATAAAAACTGGGATATTTCAGCCGAATTATTAAAGGTGGCCCAATTGATTACTAACGAAAACAATTCGGAAGAAATCAAAGAAATGGCAGATAAGAGTTTGGATGATTTCGGAATCGTAAAAAAGAAATTACAAGAAGAAATCAAACAACTAAAACACGATTGTAAAGCAATAGCTCAGAGTGTTTTGGATTCGATTGATGGAAATGGTGTTTCTCGAAAATCGTTTTACAGAAGTTTGGTTCCTAATTTTTTAGAGAAAATAGTTGATGATAAAATTGCTATTAATGAAACGGTAATCAAATATTTAGATGGTTCAGAAAGTGGTTATTCCAAAACCGTTCCACAATCTGATAAAGATTTTATTGATGAAAAAGCTTCCGAAATTTTAGCTTCGGTGCTAACAATCAATGAGAAAGTTGGAAAAATTTCAATGTACGAAGCTTTTCTGCAAAACTTAAATCCATTGTCGTTATTAAACACGATTTATCAGGAATTCAAGCAAATTCAGGAAGAGCAAAATTTAGTTTCGATTTCCGATTTCAATAAAATCATTCATAACGAAATACAAAACCAGCCAGCTCCCTTTATTTATGAGCGTTTGGGCGAAAAATACCGTCATTATTTTATCGATGAATTTCAGGATACTTCGGTAATGCAATGGCAAAATTTGATTCCGTTAATCGATAATGCATTATCTGGCCAAGACGATTTTGGTCAACAAGGAACTTTGATGTTGGTTGGCGATCCAAAACAAGCGATTTATCGTTGGCGTGGCGGAAAAGCCGAACAATTTATTGATTTGGCGAAAGAAGATAAAAAACACAATCCGTTTTCCAATAAAGACAAAGAAACCCTTCGTTTGGGCACGAATTACCGAAGTTATAGCGAAGTGATTCGGTTTAATAACGCTTTTTTCAAGCAATTATCCGATAAATTTGAAAATCCAGATTATAAAAATCTGTACGAAAACCTTTCACATCAGGAAATCAATTCTAAAAATGGCGGTTATGTAAATTTGTCATTTATTGAAGTGCCAGAAGACGAAACGGAAGTCGAAGGTTTTGACTCGGATAACGATTCGATTTCGGTAAAAGATAAATTTTACTTGAATCAAACCTTACGAACCATTGAAAAATGTATCGCGAACGGATTTGAATACAAAGACATCGTTTTGCTTACGCGAACTAAAGCACCTGGAATTAAATTAGCGAACTTCTTAACTGAAAACAGCGTTCCAATTTTGTCTTCGGAAACCTTATTGATTCAAAATGCTACGGAAGTAAAGTTGTTGATTGCGTTACTTCGCTATTTGAAAAATCCAAAAGACGACGAATCGAAAGTCTATTTCTTGTATTTCATTGCGAAATATTTACAGTCAGAATTAGAAATTCATGATTTCATTTTGGCTGCCAAAGATAAAAATTCGGGAGAATTAGAAACGTTTTTGAAAACTATCGGAGTAGAAATTTCGTTCAAAAATTGCAAGAAGAAATCATTATACGAAGCAGTTGAAATTTTAATCGCAACTTTCTTAAATGACAAAGTGAATACTTCGTATTTGCAATATTTCTTGGATTTGGTTTTAGAGAAAGATGTCAAAGTACAATCGAGTATTGCGGATTTCCTAGAGTATTGGGACAAAATTGGCTACCAAAAAAGTATTCCATCACCAGAAGGAACAAACGCGGTTCGCATCATGACGATTCACAAATCAAAAGGATTGGAATTTCCGGTGGTGATTTTTCCTTTTGCGGAAGAGAATTTTTCAAGCAAACCAAAAGACAAATTGTGGATTCCGTTAGAAGATGCGAATGTAGATTTTCCAAAAGCACTTATCAACAATAAAAAAGAAGTGGAAACTTACGGAAACGAAGCTAAAACTATTTTTCAAACTAAAAACCAAGAAGAAGTTTTAGATACGATTAATGTTTTGTACGTGGCTTTAACGCGTGCCGAAGAACAGTTGTATGTGATTTCGAATAAACTGAAAACGAAAAAAGGCGATTTGGTTACCAACAATTTGTCTTACTATTTTCTAGAGTTTTTACAAAATATCGGGAAATATGAAGAAACCAAATCAGAATACGAGTTTGGAAATCCAGCCCGAATTTCAACTAACAAATCTCACGATGGCAATCACAATCAAATCGGAATTGTTTCGCATAAATTAAATCCAAAAAATATCAAAATAGCACAGCACGAAGCCCTAATGTGGGGAACAATTCAGCAGGATGCGATTAACTTTGGGAATATTTTGCACGAAATTATGGCGTTTATTCAAACGAAAGACGATGTGGATTTAGCCATTCAAAAAGCAACGGAATTGGGATTGATAACGTTTTCCCAAAATGCAATTTTTAAAGAAACGATTGAAAAAATTGTGCATCATGAAGAATTGATTTCGTTTTTTGATGCCGATGCAAAAGTTTTCAACGAACAAAACATCATCAAAAAAGCTACTAAAAACAGTAAACCTGATAGAGTCGTAATCAAAGATAATGTAGCGTATTTGTTAGATTACAAAACTGGAGAAAAACACAACAAACACAAAGCACAATTAGAAGAATACGAAATGGCTTTACAAGAAATGAACTATACCGTTGCAAAAAAAGCACTTATATATATAGGAGAAAGTATAGAAATAGTAACTTTGTAATTCTAAACAACAAACTAGTAACAATAAACATATTATGTACGGAAAAATCCAACAACACCTACAAAACGAATTAAATACAATTCAAGAAAACGGATTATTTAAAAAAGAACGCATTATCACTTCGCCTCAAGGAGCAGAAATTACAATTTCGACAGGTGAAACGGTTTTAAATTTTTGCGCGAATAATTATTTAGGATTATCATCTCATCCAGAAGTAGTGCAAGCAGCAAAAGATGCTTTAGATTCTCATGGTTTTGGAATGTCATCAGTGCGTTTTATTTGTGGAACTCAAGATATTCATAAAGAATTAGAAAAAAAGATTGCCGATTTCTACGGAACAGAAGATACTATTTTATACGCAGCGGCTTTTGATGCGAATGGAGGAGTTTTCGAGCCTTTATTAGGAGAAGAAGATTGTATTATTTCTGATTCTTTGAATCATGCTTCTATTATTGATGGTGTTCGTTTGTGTAAAGCAGCTCGTTATCGTTACGAAAATAACAACATGGAAGACTTAGAGCAACAGTTAATCAAAGCAACTGAAGCAGGTCACCGTTTTAAATTAATTGTAACCGACGGAGTTTTCTCAATGGACGGATTAGTAGCGCCATTAGATAAAATTTGTGACTTAGCCGATAAGTACGATGCCATGGTTATGGTTGACGAATGTCACGCTGCTGGTTTTATTGGAGCTACAGGAAAAGGAACATTAGAAGCTAAAGGTGTAATGGGAAGAGTTGATATCATCACTGGAACTTTAGGAAAAGCTTTAGGTGGAGCCATGGGTGGTTACACAACGGCAAAAAAAGAAATCATAGAAATTTTACGTCAACGTTCTCGTCCTTATTTATTTTCTAATTCGTTAGCGCCTTCGATTGTTGGTGCATCTTTAAAAGTTTTTGAATTGTTAGAGAAAGATACCACATTAAGAGATAAATTAGAGTGGAACACCAATTATTTCAAAGCAGGATTAAGAAAAGCTGGTATTGATTTCATCGATGGCGACTCTGCAATTGTACCTGTAATGTTGTACGATGCCAAATTATCTCAAGTAATGGCAGAAGAACTGTTAAAAAAAGGAATCTATGTTATAGGATTTTTCTTCCCAGTAGTTCCTAAAGATAAAGCGCGTATTCGTGTACAATTATCAGCTGCACACACACAAGAACATTTGGACAAAGCTATAGAGGCTTTTACTGAGGTGGCCAAAAAATTAGAAATAATCAAGTAAAAATCGGACAAATAAGTAATTTTTTTAACAAAACTTTTTGTAGTTAAAAAAAACGTATTACTTTTGTTCCAATTATAACGCATTGTAATTAAATAAAACAAGTATGAAACATCTTAACAAATTATTTGCTGCAGCTTTATTGTTTGCTGGTTTAACATCGCAAGCACAAGATAGCAACAACCCATGGGCAGTGTCTTTTGGGGTAAATGGAGTTGACACTAAAGTTAGTGCTGTTGGTAATGACAGTCCAAAATTCATCCAATTATTGAATGTTAAAGAAAACTGGAACATTTTACCTTCAGTTTCTTATTTAAACGTATCTAGATACGTTGGAGATGGTTTTTCTTTTGGAGTAACAGGTTCTGTTAATTCAATTGATAAATGGGTAACTAGAGTTGATGGAACTGAGTCAACAGATTTAGTTTCAAACCCAGGTAATTTAAAATATTACGCATTTGATGCTGTTATTAAATACAGCTTCATGGATTTATTAAAATCTAAATGGTTAGATCCTTCTATTAACATTGGTGGAGGTTACAATTTCCTTGGAGATGCTTCTGCAGGTACAGTTAATGGAGGTTTAGGATTAACTTTTTGGTTTACAGAGCATGTTGGTTTACAATTCCAATCTACTTACAAACATTCATTTGATGATAACAGAGTAGCTGGTCAAGATGTTCCAACACACATTCAACACTTTGCTGGTTTATCTTTCAAATTTGGAGGTAAAGATACAGACGGTGACGGAATTTATGACAAAGATGATGCATGTCCAGAAGTTGCTGGTTTACCAGAATTCAAAGGATGTCCAGATACAGATAAAGACGGAATCCAAGATTCTGAAGATGCTTGTCCAGAAGAAGCAGGTACTAAAGAATTAAACGGTTGTCCTGATACAGACGGAGACGGAATCATCAACAAAGAAGATGCTTGTCCAGATGACAAAGGAACTAAAATGATGAACGGATGTCCAGATGCTGACGGTGACGGTGTTGCTGATAAAGATGACAAATGTCCTACTGTAGCTGGTGCTAAAGATAACGCTGGTTGTCCATGGCCTGATACAGATAATGACGGTGTTGCTGATAAAGATGACAAATGTCCTACTGTAGCTGGTACTGTTGCTAACAATGGTTGTCCAGAAGTATCTGACGATACAATGAAAAAATTAAATGATTACGGTAAAACTATCTTGTTTAACTCTGGTAAAGCTTCTTTCCAAAAACAAACAATTCCAGTTTTAAAAGCTATGGCTGCTATCTTAAAAGAGTATCCAACTGCTAAGTTCTCATTAGAAGGTCACACAGATAATACAGGTTCTGACGCTTCTAACCAAAAATTATCTGAAGATAGAGCTGCTGCTGTTAAAAACTTCTTAGTTGAAAACGGTATCGATGCTTCTAGATTATCTTCTAAAGGTTTTGGTGAGTCTATGCCAGTAGATTCTAACAAAACTGCTAAAGGTAAAGCTAACAACAGAAGAGTAGAAGTGAAATTGGTTAAATAATTTCTTTCTAAAATATAATAAGAAACGTCCCGATATTTCGGGACGTTTTTTTATTTTTATAAAATGAAACAAGATACTTTTTTAGATAAGTTAAGCGCCATTATTTTATCACAATCTGATATTGAATTATCGAATTGTTTGATTGTTTTACCCAATAAAAGAGCCAAAGTATTTCTTTTAGAAAGTCTTAAAAATCAATTAGAAACAACTTCGTTTGCTCCCACTATCATTAGTATTGAAGATTTTATTCAAGAAATTTCTGGACTTCGGACAATTGATCCAATTGAATTATTATTTGAATTCTACGAAGTTTATCTTTCTGTAACAGATAAATCCAAACAACAAACCTTTGAAGAATTTGCTACTTGGGCAAAAACTGCTATTCAAGATTTTAATGAAATCGATAGATATTTATTAGACCCAAATCGCGTGTTCTCTTATTTAGAAGATATCGAAGCATTAAAACGTTGGGATTTACAGCCACAAGACAAAACCAAATTAATCACAACTCATTTAGAGTTTTGGGCTAAATTGCCTTTGTATTACGAATCTTTTTACAAGCATTTATTAAAAAAAGGAATCGGTTATCAAGGTTTATTATACAGAGAAGCAGTAAATAATTTAGCTTCGTTTACCACAACCATTATCCATCAAATCTATTTTGCGGGTTTTAATGCTTTAAATCAAGCTGAAGAGCGCATATTCAAACATTTAGCCAACGAAAACAAAGCCAAAATTTATTGGGATATCGATGAGGTATTTTTGGACGATTCCTATCACGATGCAGGTTTGTTCATTCGAAAGTTTAAAAAAGAATGGAAGCCTTTTGTTAATCAAGATTTCGAATGGGTAGTAAATCACTTTAGTGAGGAAAAAAATATTGAAATTATTGGTACTCCAAAAAGTATTGGTCAAGCTAAAATCGTTGGGACAATAATTGAAAAAATTCAATCTGAAAACCCAAATTTAGAAAAAACCGCTGTTGTTCTTGGAGATGAAAACCTGTTGCTTCCAGTTTTGTATGGATTACCTGAAACAGTTGATGCATTGAATATTACGATGGGTTATCCGAGTAAAAATAATCCTGCACAATTGTTGATTAGTAAGTTGTTCAAGTTACATACCAATGCCAAACAGCGTAACGAAAAAAGCTATACTTTCTACTATAAAGAAGTTTTAGATATTCTGAATCATCCTTTGGTAGAACCGTATTGTAAAGTGGAAGAAGTAGTAAAAGTGATTAATAACAACAATTTTACCTTCTTTTCGAATCAAAAATTATTCAGTTTATACGAAGAAAAATATCCGAATACAGAAAACAAATTCTTCAAATTATTATTTACACGTTGGGATGATTCAATTTCCGATATTTTAGTGAATTTGAATTCGATTTTACTAACCATAAAATCCTATTTAAGTAACGATGATGCCGAAGAAAAAGTTACGAAAGCTTTTGTGTATTCCGTTTTTAAAACGATAAATAAATTAACCAATTATCACGAAACTTATAATCAAATTGAAAGTTTGCCATCGCTTCAATCCATTTACAAGCAAATTATCGATTTAGCGGAAGTTTCTTTTGAAGGCGAACCTTTGAGTGGTCTTCAAGTAATGGGTGTTTTAGAGAGCCGTGTATTGGATTTTGAAAATGTGATTATTACTTCGGTAAATGAAGGTAAATTTCCTGCTGGAAAATCGCAAAATTCATTCATTCCGTATGATGTAAAGAAAGAACTAGGTTTGCCAACTTACAAAGAAAAAGATGCGATTTATTGCTATCACTTTTATCATTTGTTGTTGCGTGCAAAAAATGTGTGGTTACTTTATAATACCGATAACGAAGGAATCGATGCTGGAGAAAAAAGCCGTTTTATTACCCAATTGGAAATCGAGAAACAACCAAAACACAATATCATAAGTACAATTTATAACGCGGTTTTACCCGAAAAAGCATACGAACCCGTTACCATTCCAAAAACCGATAAAATTCTAGCACGTTTGCACGAAATTGCAACGGATAAAGGATTTTCACCATCGTCGTTGACGAATTATATTCGAAATCCGTTACAGTTTTACATGCAACGTATTTTGCGCATCAACGAAGCGGATGAAGTGGAAGAAAACATCGCAGTGAATACTTTGGGTACCATTATTCACAATGCTTTGGAAGAATTGTATACGCCCTATTTGAATCAGTTTTTGGCATTGCATCACATTGAAGCGATGGAAGCTAAAATTAATGAAGTCATTCTAAAACATTTCAAAGAAATTTACAAAGAAGGTGAAATTACCAAAGGAAAAAACCTATTGGCGTTTGAAGTAGCGAAACGAAATGTTTACAATTTTCTACAATTGGAAAAGAAAGACATCGAAGAAGGTCAAGCCATAAAAGTATTGCTATTAGAAGCTAGTTTGTCTTGTGAAATCGAAGTGAAATCTTTACCCTTTCCAATAAAAATCGCAGGTAAAGTCGACCGAATTGAAGAGCGCGATGGCACTATCAGAATCATCGATTACAAAACTGGAAAAGTAGATGGAAACAGCTTAAAAATTCAAGATTTTGGTGATTTGACTTCGGATATAAAAAATGAAAAAATCATTCAGTTGTTGTGCTATGCTTTGATGTTTGAAAATCACGAATTAAAACAAAATAGAGAAGTTTCAGCAGGAATTGTTTCGTTCAAAAACATGAAAAACGGTTTTTTACCTTTCGGATTAGGAAAAGGGAAAGAGGCTGAACTTGTTATTTCAAATGATATTTTAGAAGATTTTAAATCGGAATTAGAAAAATTGATTGTAGAAATTTTCAATCCAGAAATTCCGTTTAAAGAAAAAGTATAATTGAAATAAAACCTTGCGAATTTTGCGAAAAAACTTTGTGTTCTTTGCATTTAAATAACTAAACCCTTTTCAAAAATCCACTCAAAACCGCTAACAATTCCGATTGATTTTCAAAGTGACTCATGTGGCCGTCTTCAAAAGTGGTGAGTTGTACTTGTGTGCCTTCGATTTGTTCTAAATTGTCATCATAATTTAAAACTGGGTCTTTTTTACCCAGAATAAGTTGAATCGGATAAGGCGCAAAGTGCAAAATAACTTCGCGATCTTTTCTGATTTTCATGCCTTCCAATGCAGCAACAATTCCTTGAAGAGGTGTTTTTAAAGCTTCTAATTTTACTTCTTCGATAATATCTGTCAAACGCTCGCGATTGTCTTCACTGAACAAATTAGCAATACTCATGCGAATGAATGCCGAATAATTTTGTTTCACTGCTACAATAGCTCTATCACGATTTGCTTTTCGTTCGTCGCTATCAGCTCTTGAAGTGGAGTTTTGTAATACAATTCCTTTGACATTGTCAGGATACAATTCGGCGAAAGCTAACGCCACATAACCGCCCATTGAATGCCCAATTAAAACCGCTTTTCTAATTTTTAGTTCGTGTAATACGTGATGCACCATATCGGCTTGGTCTTCCATGGTGTGGACATAACCCAAACATTCCGTTTCGCCATGACCTAACAAATCGATAGTAATGATGCGGTGTTTCTTCACCAATTCAGGAATAAACGCCCTCCACATCGATTGATTTTCCAAAAAACCATGCAACAAAACCACAGCCGTTCCTTTTCCTTGGTCGGTGTAACTGATTTTGGTGTTTTTGAAGGTGGTTGTTTTCATGAGGGCAAAGGTAGAGTTTAAACGCAAAGAGCGCAAAGTTTTTTCGCGAAGTGCGAAAGGATTTTCTCAACACAAACTTGTCATTCCAGAGGAATCTCATAAAGAGATGCTTTCAGTAGGACAAGATTGAGTATAAAAACGTATTTTAGCACTATAAAATCATTCTCTCATGTTCACTATCCAACAAATCCATGAAGCGCACGCCAAAGTAAAAAGCGGTGCCGATTTTCCAAAATACATGCAAGACATTATTGTGCTTGGTGTTACTTCTTTCGAAACGTTTGTGTTTGATAATCATACCCATTATTTTGGAAAAGATAATTTTCAAACGTCATCAGAAGGTTTTTCAGAAACCTTAACTATTGCTGATGAAAGCAACGTTGCGCAATTCAAATCCGACTTAAAATCGCACCAACAAGGCAACACCGATTATATGACGTTTTTAAACGATTGCGCCAAATCGGGCGTTGAAAAATGGGTTGTGGTAATGGATAAAATGACTTGCAGTTATTATGACAAAGCTGGGAATGAAATGGTAGTTGAAGTGATTCCATTGGTTTAGTTTGGTTTTGTCATTCTGAACTCGTTTCAGAATCTTTTAATGAAGAAGAGAAGCTGAAACAAGTTCAGCTTGACAAATAAGGATAAAAAAACGGCTCACATTTCTGCAAGCCGTCTATACTGTAAACTGAGACTGAGACTGAAAACTAACTATTCATTATCGCTTCAATTTCCTCAATTTCAATTGGAATATTGCGCATTAAATTAAACGCAGCACCTTTTTCTTGAATTACCATATCGTCTTCTAAACGAATACCAAAACCTTCTTTCGGAATGTAAATTCCTGGCTCAACGGTGAACACCATATTGGCTTGCATAGGTTCGTGCAATAATCCGTAATCGTGCGTGTCTAATCCCATGTGGTGCGAAGTGCCGTGCATGAAATATTTTTTATACGCTGGCCAATCTGGATTTTCGTTTTGCACATCAGCTTTATCGATTAATCCTAAACCAAGCAATTCTGAAGTCATGATTTTACCCACTTCTACATGATATTGTTTCCATAATGTACCTGGAACCAACATTTTTGTAGCTTCGTTTTTCACATTTAAAACGGCATTGTAAACCGCTTTTTGTCTATCCGTAAAACGACCCGAAACTGGAACCATACGCGTCATATCACTTGAATAATTCGCATATTCTGCTCCAACGTCTAATAAAATTAAATCGCCAGCTTTACATTGTTGGTTGTTTTCGATATAGTGCAACACATTTGCGTTATTTCCGGAAGCAATAATTGGCGTGTAAGCAAAACCTTTCGAACGATTTCTTAAAAATTCATGAGCAAATTCGGCTTCGATTTCGTACTCCATAACACCTGGTTTTACGAAATTCAAAACTCTTCTAAAACCTTTTTCGGTAATATCACAAGCTTTTTGGATTAAATCCAATTCCTCACTTTCTTTAACCGAACGCAATCTTTGTAAAATAGGATTCGATTTTTCTACTTTGTGTGCTGGATAATTTTCTTTCCACCATTTGATAAAACGCGCTTCACGAGTTTCAGTTTCAATAACCGCTCTGTAATGTTCGTTAGTGTTGATGTAAATCGTATCGGCATACGCCATGATTTCTTTCAACGTTTTGTGGAAATCTTGTAACCAAATCACCGATTTAATTCCAGAAACTTCGAAAGCTCTTTCTTTAGTAAGTTTTTCACCTTCCCAAATGGCAATGTGCTCATTCGTTTCTTTTAAGAATAAAATTTCTTTCAAATGTTCGTAAGGTGCATCTGGAAAAAGCAATAAAATACTTTCTTCTTGGTCTACGCCAGATAAATATAAAATATCTCTATGTTGTGCAAAAGGCAATGTGCTATCAGCACTTACGGGATAAATATCGTTTGAATTGAATACCGCAACACTATTAGGTTTCATTTGAGTCGTAAATTTAGCTCTGTTTTTCACGTACAAATTGCGGTCTATTTGATGGTATTTCATGATGTAAATGTTTTGTTCTCCAAAATTAATAAGATAAAAATGAAAAGTTGTTAAATACTTTAGAAATTTTGTAGAAGTGCAATGTTTTGGCTAATTTTCAACAAATTTTTTCGAGATGAAGCAAATTACTATCCTGTTTTTATTGATTGTGCAATCGACAATCGCTCAAAATTCGTTGTTTAATCAAGTGGAAGCTAAAAATATCGGACCAACCATCATGAGTGGTCGTGTGGTTGATTTAGCTGTAAATCCAAAAAATCCAACCGAGTTTTACGTGGCTTATGCTACAGGCGGTCTTTGGTATACCAATAACAACGGGACTTCTTTTTCGCCTGTGATGGATTCGGCGGAAACGGTAAATTGTGGTTCCGTTACAGTGGATTGGAATTCGGGAACTATTTGGGTTGGAACAGGCGAGGTGAATGCTTCGCGTTCGTCTTATGCTGGAGTTGGAGTTTTAAAATCTTCGGATAAAGGCAAAACTTGGGAAAATTTAGGATTAAAAGATTCGCATCACATTAGCAGAATTTGGGTCAACCCAAGTAATTTAAATGAAATTGTCGTGGCTGCTGTCGGACATTTATATACAACTAACAAAGAACGTGGGATTTATAAGTCAACTGATGGTGGAAAATCTTGGAAACAAACTTTATTTGTAGCGGAAGATGCTGGAATTATTGATTTAGCGGTTTCGAAAACTAATCCTAAAATCATGTTTGCGGCATCTTGGCAAAAAGATAGAAAAGCGTGGCACTTTGATGGTGATGGTGAAAAATCGGGTATTTATAAGAGTGAAGACGGCGGAACTTCTTGGAAATTGATTACTACAAAAGAAAGCGGATTTCCTGCGAATGAAGGTGTGGGAAGAATTGGTTTGGCACTATTCAATGAAAATGTAATTTATGCCGTTGTTGATAATCAGAACAAACGACCAAAAACAGCTTCAAAAAATAAATTGACCACAATGTTGTCAACTCCAGGTGCGGATTTCATGGAAATTTCGAATAAAGAATTGAACATTGCTTTGAAAGAAAGTGGTTTTAGAGATAAATATCGTGCTGAAAACATTAAAAATTGGGTTGCCGATAATAATATGGAGCCAAAAGAAGTTTTAGCTGTTTTATCTGACGCGAATAAAGCGTTGTTTGAAACCGAAGTAATTGGTTGCGAAGTCTACAAATCAGAAGACGGTGGAAAATCTTGGAATAAAACGAATCAGAATTATATAGACGATATGTTTTACACGTATGGCTATTATTTCGCGAACATTTCGGTAGATGATAAAAATCAAAATCGTGTTTACATTGGTGGTGTTCCGTTATTGTTTTCGGAAGATGGAGGAAAAACGTTCACAGCCATTTCAAAAGAAAATGTACATGCCGATCATCATGTAACATGGATAAATCCAGAAAATCCAAATCACATTATCAACGGGAATGATGGAGGTGTGAATATTTCATACGATAATGGAGCACATTGGATTAAATGCAACAATGAAGCGCTGGGTCAATTGTATGCCGTGAATGTGGATTATCAAGAAAATTACAATGTTTATGGCGGAATGCAAGACAACGGCGTTTGGTTTGGAAATAATGAATATGCTCACTCTGTCGCTTGGCATCAAGAGGGAAAATATCCGTATCAAGAGTTAATTGGCGGCGATGGCATGCAAATTCAAATTGATAGTCGTAATCCAAATGTAGTTTTCACAGGATATCAATTTGGAAACTACTACAGAATCAATCAAAAAGAAGGTAAGTTTGATTTCATCACACCAAGAGCTCCAAAAGGAGAAAAGCCATACCGTTTCAATTGGCAAACACCGATTTTATTGTCTTCGCACAACCAAGATATTTTGTATATGGGTTCGGAGTTTTTACATCGTTCAATGAATCAAGGCGAAACGTGGGAACGAATTTCAGGCGATTTAACCAATGGTGCAAAAGAAGGAAATGTAGCTTTTGGAACTATTTCAACCATTTCAGAAAGTAAATTTCAATTTGGACTGCTTTATGCAGGTTCTGATGATGGAAAAATTCACGTTTCGAAAGATGGTGGAGCTTCATGGCAATTGATTTCGGGTAATTTACCTCAAAGCTTATGGGTTTCAAGAGTTACGGCTTCGACTCATAAAAAAGAAAGAGTTTATGCAACTTTAAACGGATACAGAAACGATAATTTCGAAAGTTATGCTTTTGTTTCGGACGATTTTGGAACTACTTGGACTTCAATCTCAAATGGATTAACGCAAGCAGTTAACGTAATTGTTGAAGATTCGGCAAATGAGAATGTTTTATACATTGGAACCGATAATGGTTTGTTTATTTCGATAGACAAAGGTGCAACTTGGCAAGATTTTTCAAACGGAATGCCAAATGTAGCAGTTCATGATGCCGTTATTCAAACGAAAGCGAAAGAATTAATCGTTGGAACTCACGGACGTTCGATTTATAAAATGGACATTTCTAAAGTTCAGGAATTAACGAAAGATGTTTTAGCTAAAAACCTGCATTTATTCAAAGTAAACGATAGAACAAAATCCGATCGTTGGGGAACTCAAAGCTACGCTTGGGGAAAACCGAGTGAGCCATCGCAAACAATTTGGTTTTATGCTAATGCAGATGGAATTGTGAATGTTTCGATTGCGAATGAAGCAGGATTGGTGGTTCACACTCAAAAAGTTGAAGCTAAAAAAGGATTGAATTCGTTTAATTTTGATTATTCGATGACAAAAAATGTTGCGGATAATTGGAATAAAAAAGATAAGAATATCAAAATCAAAGAAGCTGAAAACAAGAAGTTTTATTTGCCAATTGGGAAATTTAAGCTTACGATTTCAAAAGATAAAATTTCAGAAAGCAAATCATTCGAAATTTTAAATCCTAAAAAATAGTTAAAAAGGCATACTATTTGCTGTAATATTTACGTTAGTTGATTAAGCAGATGTTTTAAATTTACTATTTCAAACGTTAATTTTGATTTTATGAAAAGAATTGTTGGATTTTTTTTGATTTTAGTTTCTGTTTTTTCTTTTTTCTCTTGTGAGGATGAAGATGATACGGTGAACGAACCCTATTTAATTGTAAAATTCAAATTTGATCCTAATCAAGTGCGTTTGAATAATTTGGGTCAACCAGCTGCAATTCCAACGGGTCATGCTGCTCAATCTCCAGATTTTAGTAAAATTAGTGCTCATTATTTTGAATTGGCTCCAAATGCTTACACCCAATTAACTCAGGGAACTGTTTTATATCATGCTGATGAGACTACTCAAGGAGGTTCGGTTGCAATTGATTTTAGTAAAGCTGTAATTGTGGGTGAAGGAGAAGCCTTTTTAAGGATTCCTTTAAGTCAAGTTGCACAAGGAAATTATGAATATGTTCGTGTTTCTTTGGCGTATCAAGAATATGGAATTTCGGTACGAAATAATGGTGCCGATTATCAAGGAAAGCTTGCTAGTTTTGTTGGATATAATACTTACATCACAACACATGCTATAGGTAACAATTCATTTCCTGTAAACGGAAATCGTTTGCAAGGTTACTGGGCTTTCGCTTTGACTGATTTTCCATATGCTACTTCAGGCCAAGCGCCAGCTGGTGCTACTACAGTTCCAAATCCTATTGCGTCGACTTCACCAATTCCGTCAGGTTCTTGTGTGGTAACTGGTAAATTTGCGCAAAATTTAGTCATTAACGGCAATGAAACTCGTGATGTAGTGGTTACTTTATCATTGTCAACCAATAATAGTTTTGAGTGGCAAGAAGTAACGGCTGATGGCAAATACGAGCCTTCTATTGGTGAAAATGTTATAGATATGGGGCTAAGAGGATTGATTCCATCTTATGTGAAATAATTTTTTTGCAAAAATGCTATACATTTGAATATGAAAAGCCTTTTAATCCTTTGATATTCAACAATAGTTAAACTCATTTTAAAATCATTATAAATTAGCTTCAAAAGGTTGTAGTTAATTTCAAATAGTCTTATTTTTGTTTGATTTTTTATTAAACTAGTACAATCAAATAAAAATTATGGCAAAATCGGCACTATTGAAGTCATCTATCGTAAAAAAATACTGGATGGCTCTTACAGGTTTATTCTTATGCTTGTTTTTGGCGGGACATTTGGCAGGAAATCTTCAATTGATTTTCGGAACCAGTCAGCAATTCAATGAATATGCATTATTCATGACCACCAATCCTGCAGTTAAGTTACTTTCTTATGTTACTTACATTTCAATTATATTCCATGCTATTGATGGAATTATGTTGACATTCCAAAACAAAAAAGCAAGACCAATTGGTTATGCTAAGACAGATGGTTCTTCAAGTAGTTTAGCTTCAAGAAATATGGCTGTTTTAGGAACTGTTATTTTGGTTTTTATTGCTACTCACATGGTAAACTTTTGGGCAAAAATGCATTTTGACCAAAACATGCCTTTAGTCAAAAAAGAAATTGACAACGGGATGGGAGGAAAACAAATTCAATTAGTTGGAACAAAAGATTCTCAAATGCCGTTTATGCAGTTAGATCAAACAGGGAAACTTTCAAAAGAGTTTTTTGAGATGATTAAAGCACAAACTCAAGGGCAATACGATTTAGAAGTTAAAGACATGACTAAAATCGTAAATAAAAAAACTGGGGAAGTAGTTTTCATTGGTTACAAAGATTTACATAAACTAACTGTAGACTTCTTCAAAGATGCGAAGTATGGATTGTATTTTACAATTGGTTATGTTTTAGCTATGTTAGCTTTAGCATTTCACTTATGGCACGGTTTTCAAAGTGCTTTCCAATCTTTAGGTGTTAATAATAAGTTTACACCTGTAATTAAGTTTTTCGGAAAAGCATTTGCAATTATAGTTCCGCTATTATTTGCAATTATTCCTATTATCTTACACTTTAAAAAATAATCAACATCAGTATATATTATGAAGTTAGATTCTAAAATACCAGCGGGTCCATTAAAAGACAAATGGACCGATCATAAAAACCACTTGAAATTAGTTGCTCCAAACAATAGACCAAAAATCGATATTATTGTGGTAGGAACTGGTTTAGCAGGTGCTTCTGCTGCTGCTTCTCTTGGAGAAATGGGATATAATGTAAAAGCATTCTGTTTTCAAGATTCACCTCGTCGTGCACACTCTATTGCGGCTCAAGGAGGTATTAATGCAGCAAAAAATTATCAAAATGATGGTGATAGTGTTTACCGTCTTTTCTATGATACAATTAAAGGTGGTGACTATCGTGCACGTGAAGCAAACGTTCATCGTTTAGCAGAAGTTTCCGGTAACATCATTGACCAATGTGTGGCGCAAGGTGTTCCTTTCGCTCGCGAATATGGTGGAATGTTAGACAACCGTTCGTTTGGTGGAACGCAAGTACAACGTACTTTTTACGCTGCTGGACAAACTGGACAACAATTATTATTAGGAGCATATTCAGCTTTATCAAGACAAATCGGGTTGGGTCGCGTAAAAATGTACAACCGTCACGAAATGTTAGATATTGTTAAAGTAGACGGAAAAGCGCGTGGAATTATCGCTCGTAACTTAATCACAGGAGAAATCGAAAGACATTCAGCTCACGCAGTTGTTATCGCTTCTGGAGGTTACGGAAACGTATATTTCCTTTCTACAAACGCAATGGGAAGTAACGTAACAGCTGGATGGAAAATCCACAAACAAGGAGCATTATTCGCTAATCCATGTTATGTACAAATTCACCCAACATGTATTCCAGTTCACGGAACGAATCAGTCAAAATTAACGTTGATGTCTGAATCGTTACGTAACTCAGGACGTATTTGGGTTCCAAAGAAAAAAGAAGATGCAGAAGCAATTAGAGCTGGGAAATTAAAACCAACTCAAATTGCTGAAGAAGATAGAGATTACTACTTAGAAAGAAGATATCCTGCGTTTGGAAACTTAGTACCTCGTGACGTAGCTTCAAGAGCTGCAAAAGAGCGTTGTGATGCTGGTTACGGAATCGAAGCGAATGATACTAACGAGGGAGTTTACTTAGATTTCTCTACAGAAATTCAAACAAAAGGTAAACAAGCCGCTTACGCGAAAGGAAATCATAATCCAACTCCAGAAGAAATTACAGCTTTAGGAAAACAGTGGTTAGAAGAGAAATATGGTAACTTGTTTACGATGTATCAAAAAATCACGGATGAGAATCCTTATGAAACACCAATGAAAATTTATCCAGCAGTTCACTATACTATGGGTGGTGTTTGGGTGGATTATAACCTACAATCTACAATTCCAGGTTGTTTCGTTGCTGGTGAAGCAAACTTCTCTGATCACGGAGCTAACCGTTTAGGAGCTTCGGCTTTAATGCAAGGTTTAGCGGATGGATATTTCGTGTTGCCATACACCATTTCTAACTATTTAGCAGATGAAATTAGAACTGGAAAAATCTCTACAGATTCTCCAGAATTCTTAGAAGCAGAAGCTAGAGTGAAAGATTCAATTAGTAAATTCTTAAACAACAACGGTACAAAATCGGTTGATTATTTCCATAAAAAATTAGGTTTGATTATGTGGAATAAAGTAGGAATGGGAAGAAATGAAGCTGGCTTAAAAGAAGCTATTGCAGAAATTGCTCAATTAAAAGAAGATTTCTACAAAGATGTTTATGTTCCTGGAAGCGCAGACGAATTAAACCCTGAGTTAGAAAAAGTATTAAGAGTTGCCGATTTCATCGAGTTAGGTCAATTGATGGCAATGGATGCTTTACAACGTAAAGAATCTTGTGGAGGTCACTTCCGTGAAGAGTATCAAGACGCTGAAGGTGAAACATTACGTGATGACGAAAACTTCAAATTTGTTGGAGCTTGGGAATACAAAGGTGATGACATCAGCAAAGAAGAGCTTCACAAAGAAGAATTGAAATACGAAGAAATAAAAATTGCTGCACGTAATTATAAATAGTATTTTATGAATAAATTACGCCATGTATTGATTTTAGTGATTTTCTTTTTAGGAATTACTAACATTTTTTCTCAAAAAATAACCAATCAACCTGTTGTTAAACCTTCAGAAGGAAAAGCATTGGTTTATATTACTAGATCAAATGGAGCAATGATGGTAAATTTTAGAGTCTACGATAAAGATTTGTTTATTGGGGCTTTAGAATATGGAAATTATTTTCTTTATGAATGTGAACCTGGTCAGCATTTATTTTGGGCTGCTTCTGAGAATAGAGATTTTGTCGAGGCAAATCTTGAAGCAAACAAAGTATATGTAATTGATCTTGAAGCTAGAATGGGTGCTTTTATTGCTGCTGTTGCTGTTGTTCCACAAAATCCTAAGGAAAAGAGACATAGAAAAATGTTTTATAGAACTGTAAAGAAAGAAACTTCTGTTGTAAAGTTTCAATCAAAATTAACATCTCAAGATAAAGAAAGTAATATCATTGCCGCATTAGAGAAATATAAAGATTTAAAACAAAACAATTCTACCAAAATTATGGTTTTAAATCCTGATATGAATTTTGAAAATGCTGATAAACCAGAATAAAAGATATAATTTATGAGTACAAAAAACATAAACATAAACCTTAAAATTTGGCGTCAAAAGAATGCTAATTCAAAAGGGAGCATGGAAACATATAAATTAGATAATGTTTCTACTGCAAGTTCGTTTTTGGAAATGTTAGACCAATTAAACGAGCAATTAATTAACGAGAAAAAAGAACCAGTGGCATTTGATCACGACTGTCGTGAAGGTATTTGCGGAATGTGTTCTTTATACATCAACGGTCGTGCTCACGGACCTGATACAGGAATTACTACTTGTCAGTTACACATGAGAATGTTCAACGATGGCGATACCATCTACATCGAACCATGGAGAAGTAAAGCGTTTCCTGTAATCAAAGATTTAGTGGTTGATAGAAGTGCTTTCGATAGAATTCAACAAGCTGGAGGTTTCGTATCGGTAAATACATCTGGAAATACGATTGATGCGAACTCAATTCCAGTTCCAAAAGACGATGCAGACAAAGCTTTTGAAGCGGCTGCTTGTATTGGGTGTGGTGCTTGTGTGGCTACTTGTAAAAACGGTTCTGCAATGTTGTTTGTGGGAGCTAAAGTATCACAATATGCATTATTACCACAAGGTAAAGTAGAAGCTACACAACGTGTGTTAAACATGGTGCGTCAAATGGACGAAGAAGGATTCGGAAATTGTACAAACACTGGAGCATGTGAAATCGAATGTCCAAAAGGAATTTCTTTAGAGAATATTGCTCGCATGAACAGAGAATACTTAAAAGCAAGTTTAAAATAAATTTTATGAAATCAATTTTTAAAATATCAATTTTACTTTTGTTTGTAACATTGTTTTCTTGTTCATCTGAAGACTCTTCTAATAACAATAATGTTGATCCAATAGATACAGTTTATCCTATGGAGATTTATTTAGATGGTGAACATATTGTCTTACAAAATGATAGTAATTTAGCAAATCCATTAGGAGGTACTTTTGGTCCGGATTATAATTTATTATATGGGTTTTCTCAATCATCATTGACTGGTAGACCAGTTATTGATAGAAAAGTAGAAATGAAATTAGCTATCCCAAAAACAAATGTTGTTGTAGGAGAGCATCTTTTTACAAATGCTATTCAAACTAATGGTTATTTTGCCGACATGGACATCAAAATTGATGGTGTTGTTAAAGTTGTTAATACAACAAGTGGAAAAATAAATGTTACTTCGATAGATCCTGTTACAAATTTAGTGACTGGTACTTTTGAGTTAATTACTAATGATGGTACCAATCAAAATCATACAGTAACTGGTTCATTTGAATATGTTATAGTTGATTAAATAATTTAGTACAAAAATAAAAAACGCATTCATTAATTTGGATGCGTTTTTTATTGTTTAAATATTTCTTAAACATTATTAAATAAAAGAATAAAATGGTAATTTTAACCTGATAAATTTGTCAATATGAAACAGCTATTTCTTTTGTTTTTCTTTCTTTTTTCCATTTCGGTTTTATCGCAAAATAGGGTTTTAGTTATTCAACAATTAAACTCTAAATTCACCAAAGAGATTGATGAGAATAAACGTATAAAAGTATGGACTAAAGATGGGGAAAAATTTTACGGAAGATTTACAATAAAAGACTCCACAAGTATTATAATTGAAGATAAAGTTGTGCTGTTAGAAGATATCATAAAAATGAAGAAAAAATCACTTTTTGGAGCCATAGCAAATCCTATTTTCATTGTTTATGGTTCTTTTGTGATAATTGCTGGTGCTGCAACTGTTGGAACTGGGGCTTGGGGGGCATTAATTGGAGGAAGCTTTATTGTTGCAGGAATACCAATGGTTTTAATACCCTCAATTAGTAATAATCATCCAATACAAGATTGGAAATATTCAATTAAAACAGAATAGATGAAAATAGCGCTTTTTCAAACCAAATTAGCTTGGCAAAATCCTGAAATCAATAGAACATTCATCGAAGAATATTTCTTGAATGAAGACGAGCCATTTGATTTATTTGTTTTGCCCGAAATGTTTACATCAGGTTTTACAATGAATCCATCTACTGTGGCTGAAACTATGGAAGGGGAAACTATGGCTTGGCTAAAAGATTTGGCTAAAAAGAAAACGTGTGCTATTACAGGAAGTTTAGTCATCAAAGAGGATGAAAATTTCTATAACCGAATGGTTTTTGTGTTTCCATCTGGCGAAGTACAGTTTTACAACAAAAGACATTTATTTACCTTAGCTGGAGAAGAAAAAGTGTACACAAAAGGAACTGAGAAAGTCATTGTAAACTATAACAATTGGAATATTTGCTTACAAATTTGCTATGATTTGCGTTTTCCAGTTTTTGTTCGAAATGTTGAAAATTACGATTTGTTATTGTACGTTGCCAATTGGCCAAAACCTCGTATTAATGCATGGGACGCTTTATTAAAGGCACGTGCCATAGAAAACATGTGTTACACCATTGGTGTAAATAGAATAGGCGAAGATGCAAATCATTTAGACTATCCCGGACATTCAAAAGCAATTGACTTTTTAGGGAATACAATTGTGGACTGCGAAAATGAATTAGGTGTTTTTATCTTTGAATTAGATAAAAGCTCCCAAAACGAAGCTAGAGATAAATTCAATTTTCTGAACGATAAAGATGCTTTTGAAATCCTCTAATCCAAAATAAAATCTTGTTCCACATCCCAGTTGGCTCTAACGTCAATTAGCTTTGGAAAATAGATGATTTCTTCGGCTTGTTTTTTAGCTAAGTAATTACCAGTTGTCCATTCATTATCAGAATTATCGTCGTAGATGATTCTTATAGTGTATAATTTTGGGTCGATAGTTTCAAAATAGATACTTGTTTCTTTTGTTGAAGTAGCTTTGTATAACACCTCATTCTTATCTAATAATTCAATTATGAAAGGAAAACGTTTTACGTTTATCAGATTAATTTTTAAGTTTCCATAATCGGAAAGTTGTTTGGTAGCAAAATTGAATTTTAAGGAGTCGTTAGACTTGTTATAAAGGTCTTTTACAGCGCCAGGAAACAATTCTATAGTATATTTTTCATTTTCTTCTTTTTTGAAATCAAAAGCAATTTCTTGATCAAAATCATGATATTTCGTTGTGAACTTCACGGCTACCGAGTCTTTGTTTTTTAAAATAATTTTTGATTCATCAATAGTTACTACAGGCGTGGTTGTTTTTAAAACGAAAGCATCTCTAAAAGGCAATACTGCTCCTGTTTTGTTTACAATATCTAGCGAATCGGCTTCTTTTAGATTTTTTAGTTTTGAAGTGAAGTTTTTAGAATAGGTTCCGTTTTTGACAGTAATTTGAATGGAATCCATTTTTACGTTGGGATAAAAAATCTGTACAGAATCTTTATTTTTTTCAGGAAATCTCGCAATTTTAATAGGCACTTCTTTGTTGTTATAGCTGGCACTAATTGAAGTGTTTTTAAAATCTCCCTCGTAACCTAAAAAAAGTTTGTTATTGCTTTCTTGGGTTGGTTTAAAAGTTTTAAACGGTTTCTTTTCTTGAAATAACTCTAATTCAAACATGTCTGATGTTGGAATTGTTATTGGATAGTCAATAAACCCTATTTTATCTGTATCAGGATTGTATTTATTGTTATTTGCTTTGTCTTTTATGGCTACAATTTTATAAGAACCTTCTTTAAGATTTTCAAGAGAAAATACTTTTAAGCTATCTAATGTGCTAGTAATGTAAAGAGGTGTTTCTTTGTATACGGTTGAATCAGTAAATGTTTTAGCATCATAAAGCATAACACTAATAAAACTATCAGGTTTTTGCTCATATGCGTCTTTAACTTTTCCTACAACGGTTAGAGAGTCAACATAGCTTCCGGTAGATAAAACGTATTTGAATTGTGAATACGGATTTCCTTCATTATTGTCGGTAATACTTTGTCCAAAGTTGAAGCTGTAAGTTGTATTTGGTACTAAAGTGTCTAAGATTTTAATTGAAATATATTTGCTAGCACTTCCTTGCGGCACAATGATAGGTTGTTTTTTCATTGGAGGTGAAATGATCAATTGTTTGTTGATGTCTTTCACTTTAATTAATTCATCAAAATTAATTTTGATTTCGTTTCCTTTAAAATTAGTAGTAAAATTTTCAGGTAAACTATTTATAATTTTTGGCGCAATAGTGTCTTTTTTGCCTCCAGTAATAGTGCCTCTTTTAGCACAATTGGTTAACAATAAAAGACTTGCTGATAAAAAAGCTATGTATTTAAATTTTGTCATTTTCTCAAATAATGTGGTTACAAAATAACGACTATAATTAGTACAAACATACAAATTTTAGTATTTTTTATGATTGCGTGTAAGCAATCGTTACGATACTTACTTTGCTGTTTGGTATTTTTAATAAAGCTTTTGCGCATGCTTCTAATGTTGCGCCTGAGGTCATAACATCATCTACAAGCAAAAAATGTTTATTGGAATCTGCTTCAGTAAAATGAACATCAAACAAGGCGTTGGTTATATCTTTCCTATTTTCTTTGTCTTTTTTTGTTTGTGTTTTAGAATATCTGCTTCTATACAATAAATTAGGGTTGTACGGAATCTTAAGTTCATTTGACAGTGCTTCGCAAAAGGTTGTGATTTGATTGTAACCTCTTTCTTCTAATCTTTTTTTATGAAGAGGTACTGGAATTATTTCGGAGACTGTTTTTATATTTGCAACGGATTCTAAGTCTTTTGCATACCATTCACCTAGCAAGGTTCCAATTTCTTGGTGTTTTTTGTATTTTAGATTATGAATTAAGTTTTGAACAATCCCTTTTTTGTGAAAATACAGCATGGCGGCACTAAATTCAACGGGAATTATGCCATAAAATTTTTTTGTCGTATCATTGCCGGCCAAAATATGATGGTTGGTATAAGGTAAGTGATGATTACAATTCGTACAAATGATTTTTTCATTTTGAAGTAGTAATGAGTCACATCCCATACAAAGTTTTGGAAAAAGTAAGTTTAACAGATATTTTACCATTTTATCGATTAATTATATCAACATTAACATTTTTAAATAAATTTATAAAAAAGTTTATAAAATGGCACGCAGAAAAAACAAAATAACAAAAATTAGCATCTTAATATTGATGCTGTTGTCGTTATTTTTAGGTGTCAAATATTATAAAGTTTTAGATGAATTTAATGCCTATGCTCAAAGCTCTGATTTAGAGAACAAAGTTCTTGAAAGTCAGTTAACTGAAATTCTTCACAAATACGATTCAGTTAGCGCTAAGAATAAAATCGACAGTATTAAATTTGATCAAGTAATCAAACCAAACAATTCTAACGCTATTGTAGATAAATCTTCTAAAAGTAGTCTTGTACAAGATTCAATTGTTTTTTATGCGAAAGAATTGCAAACAGCAAAAAAAGAGAATCGTAATCTTACTGTTGCTAATTTAGTTGAAACCAAAAAGAACAACTCTAAAACAAATAACCTTTCTGCATTAAACATAAATGCCAAAGGAGTTAAAATTTACTCTGATGCTTACAAAATGAGTGAAGCCAAAATTCAACAATTAAGAGTTTGTTTTACTTTAGAAGAAAATCAATTGGTAAATTCGGGTGAAAAGACAATTTATGTGCAAGTGGTAAACCCCAAAAATCAAATTATTTCTTTAGGGGATACTTTTGTTGAATCAGATGCTAATGTTAAGTTACAATATAGTGCTTCCGTTACTACTAATTACCAGAAAAAAGATACTGATGTTTGTACTTATGTCGATTTAGAAAAAAATAAAACGATTAAAGGGAAATACAAAATCAATATTTACCACGATTTTGTTAAAATTGGTACTACAATTTTCGAATATTAATAATTCTTATTTTTATTCCTTAATTTCTTTTCTTTATTTCATTCCTATTTTTACTTTTGCACTATGGCAAAACAAGATGATATTTTCAAAAATGTAGTTTCGCATGCAAAAGAATACGGATATATATTTCCGTCAAGCGAAATTTACGATGGTTTAAGCGCAGTATATGACTACGCTCAAAACGGTGTGGAGTTAAAAAAGAACATCCGTGAATACTGGTGGCAATCTATGGTGCAAATGCACGAAAATATTGTAGGATTAGACGCTGCAATTTTAATGCATCCAACCACTTGGAAAGCTTCTGGACACGTTGATGCGTTTAACGATCCATTAATCGATAATAAAGATTCTAAAAAAAGATACCGTGCCGATGTTTTAATTGAGGATTATGCAGAAAAATTAAACCAAAAAGCACAAAAAGAAATCGACAAAGCACGTGAGCGTTTTGGGGCTTCATTTGATGAAGAACAATACAAAACAACGAATCCTCGTGTGATGGAATATTTGTCTAAAAAGGCAGCAATTCTAGAAAGAATGGCGCGCTCTTTAGAGACAGAAAACCTTGCCGATGTAAAAGCCTTAATCGAAGAATTAGAAATTGCTTGTCCTGAAAGTGGTTCAAAAAACTGGACCGATGTTAAGCAATTCAACTTAATGTTCGGAACTAAATTAGGTGCTTCTGCTGAAAATGCGATGGATTTATACCTTCGTCCAGAAACGGCTCAAGGTATTTTCGTGAACTTTTTAAATGTGCAAAAAACCGGACGTATGAAAATTCCTTTTGGAATTGCTCAAACGGGTAAAGCGTTTAGAAACGAGATTGTAGCAAGACAATTTATCTTCCGTATGCGAGAATTTGAACAAATGGAAATGCAGTTTTTCGTTAAACCAGGAGAAGAAATGAAATGGTACGAATACTGGAAAGAAACGCGTTTAAGATGGCATCAATCGCTTGGTTTAGGAAAAGAAAACTATCGATTCCACGACCATGAAAAATTAGCACATTATGCAAACGCTGCTGCAGATATCGAATTCAACTTCCCATTCGGATTCAAAGAATTAGAAGGAATTCACTCAAGAACCGATTTCGATTTGAAAGCGCACGAACAATATTCAGGTAAAAAAATACAATATTTTGATAACGATACCAATTCGAATTACACGCCTTATGTGGTGGAAACTTCGGTTGGTTTAGATAGAATGTTCTTAGCGGTTTTCTCAAACTCGTTACAAGAAGAAGTTTTAGAAGATGGTTCAACAAGAACAGTTTTACGTTTACCTTCAGTATTAGCGCCGACAAAAGCTGCTGTTTTACCATTGGTTAAAAAAGACGGTTTACCAGAGGTAGCGCGCAAAATTATCGATGATTTGAAATGGGATTTCAACGTAGCATATGATGAAAAAGACGCGGTTGGAAGACGTTACAGAAGACAAGATGCTCTTGGAACGCCATTCTGTATTACAGTTGATCATCAAACATTAGAAGATGAAACGGTAACCATTCGTCATAGAGATTCTATGCAACAAGATAGAGTGAAGATTTCGGAATTACGTGATATCATCAATAACGAAGTTTCAATGAGAAACTGGTTGATGAAAATGTAGTTGAGAAGTAAAAAGTAAAAAGCTCAAAGTAAAAAGTAAACCCCGAATTTCATTTGAAATTCGGGGTTTTATATTTTCTGAACTCTCGGTTTTCCACTTTCGTCACTTCGAGTGTTTTGTATTTGGAAAGCCTTAGATTTACAAATACAAAATGTATCGAGAACTAATGAAAACGAATCTTAGCTACAGTTCTCGATACAATTTTACAAAGCAAAAATTAGTATTTTTACTTTATAAAATCACTCGAAGTGACGTTTGAGTTACTTCGTTTCTATTTTTTTACTCACTCAAAGCATTCCAACCTCTTGCTTTCAATGCAATTTTTGTATTCGCTCTTGTGATTAAATGATTTCCTTCGGAAGTGGCAACCATATGCCCGATTACGGTGAAATTTGGATTGCCTTTGATTTTATCAAAATCTTCCATTTTAATGGTGAAAAGCAATTCGTAATCTTCGCCACCGCTTAATGCTACAGTTGTGATGTCTAAATTAAATTCTTCACACACATTAATTAATTGTGGATCCACTGGAATTTTCTCTTCGTATAAATTACAACCTACATTACTTTGTTTGCACAAATGCAAAATCTCCGACGACAAACCATCCGAAATATCAATCATGGCAGTTGGTTTTACTTCTAATTTTTCTAAAAGTTCCTTTATATCAGTTCTGGCTTCTGGTTTTAATTGACGTTCAATTAAATACGTGTAATCGTCTAAAACCGGTTGGTTGTTTGGATTCACTTGAAACACTTGTTTTTCGCGTTCCAAAACTTGCAATCCCATATAAGCCGCACCAATATCACCTGAAACCACTAATAAATCATTTTCTTTCGCTCCACTTCGGTAAACGATATCTTCTAAATTCGCTTCACCAATTGCAGTAATGCTAATGATTAATCCTTTTTGCGAAGAAGTTGTATCGCCACCAATAACATCGACATTGTAAATTTTAGAAGCTAACGTAATTCCTTCAAACAATTCTTCCAAAGCTTCCAATGGAAAACGATTTGAAACCGCTACTGAAACCGTAATTTGAGTTGGAGTTGCGTTCATCGCGCAAATATCAGATACATTGGCAACGACTGCTTTGTATCCTAAGTGTTTTAACGGCATGTAAGCCAAATCAAAATGAACACCTTCTACTAATAAATCGGTTGAAATTACGGCTTTTTTATCTCCAAAATTCAATACCGCAGCATCGTCACCAATTCCTTTTAGTGTTGATTCTTGATTAATAGTAAAGTTTTTAGTTAAGTGTTCAATTAAGCCAAATTCGCCTAATTGCGATAAACTGGTTCTTGATTGGTCTTTATTTTCTAACATGGATTATTTTTTTTGCAAAAGTACGGTTTTATTGTTACACAAAGTAGGGCAAAGTTTTTCACAAAGTAGCGCAAAGTAAATTTTTAAAACCCGCCAAAATTTGCGGTTAAATCAGCATCACTACACCCCTAAAGTCCCCTCAAGGGGACAATTCCTTCTATAAACAATTCACTTTAACTCCTTTAAATCAAAAAAGTAAAACGCCTCTGAGCATCTCTTTTCAACACAATCCACTTCAAAAAAATCTCCGTGTAGCTCGGTGTAAAAACTTCGTGCAACATCATGCAAAATCTGCGAATCTGCGGTTTTATTGTTACACAAAGTAGCGCAAAGTAAATTTTTAAAACCTTGCGAATTTTGCGGTTAAATCAGCATCACTACACCCCTAAAGTCCCCTCAAGGGGACAATTCCTTCTATAAACAATTCACTTTAACTCCTTTAAATCAAAAAAGTAAAACGCCTCTGAGCATCTCTTTTCAACACAATCCACTTCAAAAAAATCTCCGTGTAGCTCGGTGTAAAAACTTCGTGCAACATCATGCAAAATCTGCGAATCTGCGGTTTAAAGTTTCGTTAAGTTTTACAAAGAACTTTATAAAGTTTTTTTTAAAACTCAGTGTATCTCTAAGTTGCTCTGTGAATCTCTGTGTAATAACTTCTAACTTCCAGCTTCCAACTCATTCAACTTCTCATAAATCAAACTCGTTTCATAACCTTTTCGAAGTAAAAAATCAACAAACTTTTTATTTCGTTTTTGTCCTTTTGGCTCTTTTATTATTTCCCAATTTTTCTCGGCAAGAGCATGAAAATTCTCTAAATAAGTAGCTTCAGGAATTTCCTTTAAAGCCGTTTCGATAATTCTCGAAGAGATATTTCTAAACTTTAATTCGTTTACAATGCGATTTTTACCCCAGCCTTTGTAGTTGTGTTTGCCGCGTGCAAAACTTTTGGCAAAACGTTCTTCGTTGATAAAATTATTTTCGATTAAATGCACAATTACCTTTTCTTTCAATGCAGTAATTAGAGTAAAACTGTTGAGTTTTTGTTCCACCTCTTTGTGGCAACGGTCTTGGTAGGAGCAGTAATATTCCAGTTTGTGTTTTATTTCTTCAAACGTGTAGTTTTCCATTTTTGGACTTTAGATACAATTCACAATTCATTTACCCATCACTTTTAGCAGCACGTCGCGTTCGGTTTTAACCAGTTTTAGTTCTTCTTCCAGCTCGGCAATGCGTTGATTTTTGGCTTCAAATGGGTTAGTAGTGGTGGTGTATTCGGGCGGAAGCATTAGTGCAATATCCATAAAAAAATTGTGTTTTAGGTGCGTGCAAAGCGTTACCAATGTTTTGGTTTGCAAGCTTTCACATTTTTGATAGCGTAGTATTCCCGATGTAAAAATGCCCATGTGGCGTGCCAGTGCAGCACGGCGTGTGCGGTGTTTTTCGAAATGTTGGGTGAGTAGTTGTCCGATGTTGATGTTCATGGCTTTTGTGTTTGTGAATTTCTAACATTAGTACATCAAAAATACTATTTTATTTTAAATTATTGTTTAATAAATTAATGATTTTGATTATTTAATAAATATTAAATTATATTAAATAATAGTTTTTGTTGTTTTTATTAAAATTAATATATTTTTAATTATCTATTTTTAATATTTAATAATAATTTTAGTTTATTTATTTAAAATTAATATTAGGTTAAATGTTAAATATGTTTATTTAGTTATCATTTTTAATTACTAAATAAACAATTTTTATATAATATGGTTTAAAACTATGTTAGCCATAGAACAAAAAAAAATCCGACAATATTTGAAACATTGTCGGATTTTAAAAAACAAGAATTTTGTGCAGTTAGATGGTGTTGTTTGCGTTTCTGCCTGTGCCGTTTCCTTGAGCTTCATATCGGGGTTTTAGTTTGTCTACCGATGCTTTGGCGTTGGCTATGCCGCTGTCGTTTGCGGTTCTAAAAGCGTTGTAAATAACGTTAGCTTGCCCGTATGCCTCGTGCCCAGCAATGCGTTTGGCGTCGGCAATGCGTTGCAATGCGTTGTTCAAGGCACTTTCCATTTGGTCCAGTTGGTCAAAAACGGTTAAATCGTTTTGCATGTTGGGCAGGCTAACAAAGCCTGGCAAAATACCCGCTCCATTAAGCTGGGCTTCAATTAGGCAATCTTCGGCAAACACTTTGTTTGCCACATTAATGGCGTTGTAGCTCAAGCGTTGCTCATCGGTTAGTGTAGTGTTTGCCGGAATTTTCGACAAAATTGTGTTAACACTGGTGTTAATTGCCGTAATGTCGGCAGGTGTAATCACTACATTAATTCGGTTTTCAGATAAATTTGACATAGCGTAATTTTTTTAAAAGTTAATACTAATTTCAAAAATAAAAATAAAAAATTAATTTCCAAACACTTAACTATCAATATTTAATATTAAAAATAATAACAATTTAATAACAGAAATTTTTTTTTATCCCTCAAAAATAAACTATGTTTGTATGCTTTTAATTCCCCTACAAAAAGCACCATTTTTTTAAAAATTATTTTTGAATATTATGAAAACAAAATTATTCTTTTTAGCGTTTTTAACCAGTTTGTTGAGTTGGGGGCAGATTACAGAAGGATTTGAGTCTGGATTGTCTACTTCTGGATATGTTACTACTGCAACTTTATCTAGTGGTACATGGACTGGAGTAGATGCTTTATTGAGAACAACCAATAAAAATTCTGGTACTTATGGTTGTCAAATCAAGGCTACTACTGGAGTTATGAACACACCTAGTTTAAATACTTGTGGTGTTGTTAAATTTTGGGCAAATAAAGTAACACAAGTTTCTAAAACCATTGGAGGAACTACTACTACATTAACCGCAACTGCAGGGTCTACAGTTGGAGCATTTACGGAATATACTGTAACAGTGAATGATGCTAGTACTGCTATTATTATTTCTATTAAAAATACAACAACAGGTGTAGGGTATATAGATGATTTTTCTTCAACTGTTTATTCAGCTGGTCCAGCCCCAATCCTTGCCATAACACCAGCAACTACCAATTTAGGCAGCTCGTGTGTAGGTACACCTACAACAGCGGTAACTTATACTATTACTAATAGTGGAACAGTAGATGCAGCAGGTGTAACCGTAGTAAGCAGTGGTACGCACAATACTAACTTTGTGGTTTCGGGTTTATCGAGCACTACAATTGTTGCAGGTGGTACAGCTACCTATGTGGTAACATTTACACCTTCTGCCACTGGCACAAGAAACGCTACCATTACTGTGGCAAGTGCAACATCGGGTAGTAATTCGCCTTCAACAGCATTAACAGGTACGGGTAATGCATCGATAGCACAAGCGGTAACTTCTGGTGGTGGTGCAACGGCTGTATTAGATGTTTCTGCAACCTTAAACGGTAATGTTACAACTCTTGGTGTTTGCCCTGCAAGTATTCAAAAGGGATTTGTTTATTCTGAAACTGCAGTAAACAATTTACCTGCAAATGCAGGTATTGGTGTAACAACTACTTCAGGTGTTGCAGTAGGTGGGACTGGAACTTATAGTGAAGGAATTGTTGGCCTAAGCCCAAATACAAATTATACCTACCGTGCTTATGTTTTTGATGGTGTAAATTATACTTATAGCCCGATTAGAACTTTTACTACAATAGGGGTTCCGGTTGTTTCAAATGGTTCTTTTTCGGGAACGTCAGGTACGGCAATTACAACATTTAATTTGTCAACACTTTCAACAAATTCACCTACAAGTTATGCAATTACGAGCGGTGTGTTACCAGTTGGTTTGTCTTTAAATACAACTACTGGTGCTATTACAGGAATGCCTACAGATACAGGAACGTTTACTATTAATTTTTCTGCAACCAATGTAATAGGTACAAGCGCAACATCTGGAATTGTAACTATAACTATAAATCCAACACAAAATTCTGATATTGTTGCTGTAGCGGGTTCGTCACCTGCAACTATTTCAAGCACAGTAAATACGACAACTATTTCAACAGTTACTGATGGTGTTCAAGCATGGTCTTTTACTATTAGAGATGGAGGAGCTTCTTCGGATGCAGATAATTTACCAACAACATTAACAGCATTAACTATTACGCAAGGAGGAGCAAATAGTATTTCTAATTGGACACATGCTATACAGTCAGTTGCCTTGTTTGATGGATCAACATTCGTTGCTAATGGAACTATAAACGCAAATAATATTGTTTTTTCTGGAATATCAGTTCTTGCACCAGATAATGGTTCAAAAACATTAACTATGCGATTATCATTAACTTGCCCATTAGGTACATCAGCAGTTGATGGTAACGACTTTGATTTTTCAATAACACAAGCAAATATTACATTTTTAACAACAGGTTCTGGCAAAAACTCAGGTGCACCTGTTGCATCAACACCAGACAATGCTGTAAATTTTATTGAAGTTCTTGCTACCTCTTTAAGTTTTACAACTCAACCTTCTTCTACTGGGGTAACAGTTGCAATGCCTAATGTGGTTGTTACAGCTACAGACGCTTGTGGTAATAGAGATCTTAATTTTACTGGAGCTGTTACATTGAATAGTACAGGCACAATAACAGGAGCTCCATTGAGTGTAAATGCTGTTGCAGGAGTGGCAACTTTTTCTAACATTATTCATTCGGTTATTGGAACAAATTATCAAATGACGGCAAGTGCAGTTGGCTTAACTAACGGATTGAGTAATCTTTATGATATTTTCGCTATTACACAACTTCAAAGAGGAGATTTAGCAATTATTGCTGTTAATACAGATATAGGTTCTGGAACCGATCAAATTGCTTTTGTTTGTTTTGAAGATATTCTGCCGGGTACCACAATTTTCTTAACAGATAACGGTTATGAACGACAATTTTCGGGTCTTTGGGGTGGTACAGAAGGTTTAGTCACGATTACTAGAACAGGATCTGTTTTACCAAAAGGTACCATCGTGGTTTTTGAGTCAACTACGGCTAATGTAACAAGTCCATCACATTTTGATATTTACACCTGTGGAAGTCTTGATGCTAACTGGAATAAAACGGCATTAAGTGGTACTTCAATTGGAGGATTCAGCTTAAATTCAGATGATGATATTTGGATTATGCAAGGTGGTACTTGGATTAATGATACAGGTCATCAAAGTACGTACAATGGAAATGTTCTTTATGGTTGGTCTGAAAGTGGATGGAATACAGCACCTGGAGGAGCTTCACAAGACACTAGATGGTCTACTGTTATTGATGGATTAGAATGTTATACTACTAATGTTGTAGGGAACGCTAAAGTGAAATTTAATGACCCTATAAATCCAGATTTTTCAACTTTAACAAATGGTCGATTTGATTGGATTGCTTTAATAAATAACTCTGCAAATTGGGATACTTATATATCAAACGCAACCTACATTGCTGGTGGTTATGATTATAAAGGGTCAACAGTATGCCCTGCTTTAACGGTAGCCGGAAATACTTATATTAACGGAAAGTGGACAGGTAAACAAGATACCAACTGGTTCAATTGTGGAAACTGGGATACTTTGGTAGTTCCTGATGAAACAGTAGATGTTTTAGTTGGCGATAACACATTCGATAGACAGGCAATTGTAGATATAACAGAACCTTTTGCTGCCTATTATGGAAATATTGCGAAAGCAAAAAACTTAACGATTACAGGTGAAAAAGTAGAAGTAACTAGTAATGTTAATAATAAACTCGAAGTGCATGGTAATTTACTTATAGATTTACCCTCAGGAGTTTTAGACATGGACGATAGTAATGCAGGTACTGCTGATGGTCAATTGTATTTGTTTGGGAATTGGACAAATAGTGTTGGAAATGCAGCATTTTCAGAAGGAAATGGAACAGTTTATTTTACAGGAACTTCTCCACAAATAATAAATAACGTTACACCATTAGGAACAGAAGTTTTCTACAATGTTGTGTTAAATAATTCTTTTGACACTAGTGTTTCTAATGATTTAGTTGCGGAAGGAAATTTAGTAATTAATTCAGGAAGAGTTTTAAATATTGATGGTGCTGGTTATGTTAGAGTAAACAATAGATTAACTCATAATGGAGATTTAACCATTCAAAATAACGGACAATTTATTCAAGTAAACGAGACTGATACTAATGATGGTGTTTACACAGGAACAAAATTTCAAGTAAATAGAACGGCTCAAGTTCGCAATTTAGATTATGTATTTTGGAGTTCACCTGTTGAGAATTTTGCAGTGACAAGTTTACCAAATGCATACCGCTATTATTGGAATACTTTAGCAGCAAATGCGAATGGGACATTAGGAAACTGGGCAAATGCATCTGGTAACATGACCAAAGGACAAGGATATATAGCAAGAGCATCTAATGGTGCTACAACAGCTCAAGCAATGAATCTTATTTTTTCTGGTAAACCAAATAACGGAGCATTTACTTTACCAATTCAAAGAGGAATTTTTGATGGAGCTGATTATGATGCGGAGCCAGCTAATTCAAATAATGTGTTTACAACCAAATATGATGATAACTGGAATTTAGTTGGAAACCCTTATCCTTCAGCCATTGACGCCGAAGAGTTTTTAGTAGCCAATCAAACTAAAATTGAAGGTGCTGTTTGGGTTTGGACACATGGGTTATTACCAACATCTATTACTGATCCATTTTACAACAATTATCAATACAATTATTCTGCAACAGATTATATCAAATATAATGGTTTAGGTTCTACAGATCCTGATACTTTTGCTGGAAAAATTGCTTCTGGGCAAGGGTTTATGGTTAATATGTTACATGTTGCTTCTACACCAAATACAATCGATTTTAATAATAGTTTTAGAACTGGTGTAGGGTATGCAAATTATAACAATAGTGATTTCTTTAGAAATGCATCTGTTGCTGAATCATTTGAAGACCAGGAAAAACACAGAGTGTGGTTAGATGTTGTTAATACAACCACAGGTCAATCCGATAGAACTTTATTAGGGTATGCTTCAAATGCAACTTATGGAAGGGATCATTTCTACGATTGTATTCATAAACCAAATACAACGATTAGTTTCTATTCATTAATTGATAAAGAACCGTTCATAATTCAAGGTAGAAGTCTTCCATTTGATGTGAATGATAGAGTTCCTATGGGATTAAGTGTAGGTGCTACAAGTAACATTACAATTGCAATAAGAAAAGCTGATGGGATATTTGCTCAAGGGCAAACAGTATATTTAGAAGATAAACAGTTAAATATAATTCATAATTTATCGACAGCACCTTATGTATTTACGTCTAATGCAGGGATCTTTTCAGAGCGTTTTATTATTAGATACACAAATGAAACATTAAGTAACGATGACTTTGAAAACGATTCTAATATATTGATTTCGTCTTCAGATGTAATTACGGTTCAGGCAACAAATCAAAGTATTCAAAGTGTGCAGATTCACAATGTGTTAGGGCAATTATTGATCAACGAAAAAGAGATTAATGCAGAAACATTTGAAATTAACACGCTACAAAAAAATAAAGCGCCATTACTTATTCAAGTTACCCTTGAAAATGGTAAAAAAGTTTCTAAGAAATTGATTTTTTAGTCTATAACTGTATATGTTTTAAAAGCCCAATCGTTAAAGATTGGGCTTTTTTTATTTCATTTGAAATCAATTTTGTATTTTTGAACTTTATCAAACAATCACAATGGACAATATAAAACAATACGTTCAAGAAAATAAAGAACGTTTTTTAAACGAATTAATAGAACTTTTAAAAATACCATCAGTAAGTGCTGATAGCGCTTATGCTCACGATGTAGTATTAACAGCCGAGGCAGTTAAAGCAAGTTTAGAAAATGCAGGTTGCGATTTCGTAGAGCTTTGCGAAACACCAGGTTATCCAATTGTTTACGGAGAAAAAATCATCGATAAAAATTTACCAACAGTTTTAGTGTACGGACATTATGATGTGCAACCACCAGATCCAATGGAATTATGGACTTCGCCACCTTTTGAACCTGTAATTAAAACAACAGAAATTCACCCAGAAGGAGCTATTTTTGCTCGTGGGGCTTGTGATGATAAGGGACAAATGTATATGCACGTTAAAGCGTTTGAGTACATGATTCAAAACAATTGCTTGCCATGTAACGTAAAATTCATGATTGAAGGGGAAGAAGAAGTAGGTTCAAAAAGCTTAGGATGGTTCGTAGAAAGAAATCAAGAGAAATTAGCGAATGATGTAATTTTGATTTCAGATACGGGAATGATTTCTAACCAACAACCATCTATTACAACAGGTTTGAGGGGTTTAAGTTATGTTGAAGTCGAAGTTACTGGACCAAACAGAGATTTACACTCAGGATTATATGGTGGAGCAGTAGCGAATCCAATTAATGTATTAACCAAAATGATCGCTTCGTTACATGATGAAAACAATCACATTACTATTCCTGGTTTTTACGATAAAGTAGAAGAATTATCTGCTGCTGAAAGAGCTGAGATGGCAAAAGCACCTTTCTCATTAGAGAAATACAAAAAAGCTTTAGATATCGAAGATGTTCACGGAGAAACGGGTTATGTTACCAATGAAAGAAACTCAATTCGTCCAACTTTGGATGTTAATGGAATTTGGGGTGGCTACACAGGTGAAGGAGCTAAAACGGTTATCGCAAGTAAAGCATATGCTAAAATTTCAATGCGTTTAGTACCAAATCAAGATTGGGAAGAAATCACGGAATTGTTCAAAAAACATTTCGAAAGTATCGCACCTAAATCTGTGAAAGTGGTAGTAAAACCGCATCACGGTGGACAAGGTTATGTTACACCTATCGATAGCGTTGGTTATAGAGCTGCGAATAAAGCATATACCGAAACATTTGGCGTTCCTGCAATTCCGGTTCGTTCTGGTGGAAGTATTCCTATTGTGGCGTTATTTGAAAAGGAATTAAAAAGCAAAACTATCTTAATGGGATTTGGGTTAGATAGCGATGCAATTCACTCGCCAAACGAACATTTTGGGGTTTTTAATTACTTAAAAGGAATCGAAACCATTCCATTATTCTACAAGTATTTCACAGAAATGAATAAATAAAAAAAATCCCGATGCAAATCGGGATTTTTTTGTCTTGTATATGTCGCATTTATATCCCGTACATATCCCATACATATCCCGTACATATCCCGTACATATCCCGTACATATTCCGCATATGAAATATTGGAAATTATTTTTATTTAACCAAATCATTTCAATAAAATGCTTTTTCAATTCTAATTAAGAATCCAGTTGTTATGTCTAAAATAATCCCATTCGGCTTTTGCCATGTCATAATTGGGATCAATTAAACTTTTATATTCTTTTCTATTAATACTGTTTTTACACTCGATGTAAATAGCAATGGGTTTGCCTTTGTATTCTTCTTTGATTCTTTGACAGTATTGCCAAATGAAATCGGGTTTAGTGGCTAAATTTTGCGCTTGTTTATCAGTAAGGTTTTTTCGGTAATCGTAAATAGAAACATTTCCCGTTTTTAAATCCTTAATCTGGATTGTGATAAAGCCATTTCGCTCGCGTAGCATCATGCGCCAGCTCAACCGATGACCTTCTTCTGTCCAAAGTACATCCCCTTCAATAAAATGATGACGAAGCGGAAGTAAAAGTTGTATAATTAAATAAGGAACCATCAAAACGTATACGATTCTTTTTCTGTAGAAACTTTGAGGTAAATTTTCATTTTCAACACTTGGCTTCTTTCTAAGGAATATTTTCCGAATAGTTTCGGGTTCGTAAAAAAACAAAGCAAAAGTTAAAGCAAAAAAAGGAAAAATACCGATTTGCAATGTTATCGCATTGAAGATATGAAATACCAGTGATGTAAGTAAAGCTAAAGTTCTAGTTTTTTTAAAAAGAAGTAAAGGTACTACCAAAAGATCAAATAAAATTCCAGCATAAGCAATAAATAAATAAAACCACTTTTGGGAGAAAAGTTCTAAAAAAAATGGTCTTGTGGTAGTTCCTGCTAGTAAGTTTTTTGTGAATGTTCCGTCAAGCCAATCGGGATAAAATTTTGCAATTGAAGCGTAAAAGTAAACAATGGAAATTTGAATGATAAAAAGTAAATTTATCCAATATGGCATTGTTTTTTCCTCTGAAACTCGATTTTGTTTCACATCAAGCGAAACATATCGATTTGCGGGAAGAAAAATCATCAAAAAACTAATTAAAAGTAATAAGTAATAGTGATTGTTATAAGATGATTTTTGCATGAAATAAGCACCAGCCCACAAAAGGGTATAAGCAATAATGGCAACACGATATCGATATCCAACCATTATGGCTAATCCGAAGATTCCCATAAGAGCAAAATATAAATACATGCCAAATCCTGGCAAAGGTTGAAGCCATTCAAAACCAATAAATGAAAAAGTGAACTCGGGGTCAATCAAAACTCGTTTAACCCAACCAGTAAAAATAGCACCAAAACTTTCACAAGCAACTAAAAACCCAAAAAATATTCGGAAAACGACTAATGGACTGTTATCGATTGCTTTGAAAAGAAATTTCATTTTAAATTTTGAATGTAGTTTAGTGAAAATAATTTGTCCTTTTCAAGTTGGGCTTGTAAATCTGAAAGCGAATTGAATTTTCGCTCGTCTCTAATATGTTCTAGGATTGATATTTTTAATTTTTCATTGTAGATATTTTCACTCATATCAAAATAATGAACTTCAATTGATTGGTCATTTTCTCCAATTGTTGGATTTTTGCCAATATTCATCATACCAAAATACAGACTATCGTTAATTTCACTAGACACTATGTAAACCCCATTTTTAGGCAACAATTTATAACTTTCGTTAATCTGAATATTAGCGGTTGGAAAACCTAAAGTTCTACCAATTTTTTTTCCCTCAATCACTTTTCCAGAAATAAAATAAGAATATCCTAAAAATTGATTAGCTAGTTTGATGTTTCCTTCCATCAAAGCTTTTCGTATTTTGGTAGAACTAATAGCTATTTCATCAATTTCATGAGCGTTAATTTGCTCCACTTCAAAACCATATTTTTTTCCAAATAAAATTAAATCACTAATGTCAGCTGTTCTATTTTTTCCAAAGCGATGGTCGTGACCAATAATAATTTTATGAATATTTAATCGATCAATCAGGATTTCTTTTACAAATTCCTCTGCAGATAAATTAGAAAATGCTGCATCAAAAGGATGAATGATAAGGTTATCGATGCCGAACTTATCTAGTAATTCTGCTTTTTCATCGATTGTATTTAACAACTTAATAGAGGTATCTTGTTGCAAAACCATTCTTGGATGCGGGAAAAAAGTAAGTAATGAAGCTTCGTAAGTATTATTTTCTTTTGCTTCAACTACTTTTTTTAAAATAGATTGATGTCCCAAATGAACACCATCAAAAGTACCAATAGTGATGATTGTTTGCTTTAATTGGTTAAAATCAAAAACAGAATAGTGGGTTTTCAAATTAAAATGGTTTCTGCAAAGATATTTGACTTTACTCAAAGAATAAAAGGTTTAAATTAATTATTTATTAAGCAATTTAATTAAACTAAAAAAAGAAATAATTTTGTTAATATTTTAAAAACTAGAACTATTAATCAAAAAATATCTATTTTTGTATTTATTAAATTTAACTAATCATGAAAAAAACATTACTAATTTTAACTTTTTCTATGTTCTGTGGTTTTGTCTCAAATGCACAAACCGAGAAGTTTTGGAAAGAAGTACCTAAAAATGAAGGTATAGTTAAACACAAAAGTGTTACAAGGGAAAATTTTCCGCTAGAATTTAAATTATTTCAGCTAAATCTTGATGGAATCAAACAGGCTTTATTAAGTGCTCCTGACAGAAAAGAACTTGACAAAAGAGGAGTAATAATCGCATTACCAAACGCAGACGGAAAATTAGAACGCTTTGAAATGTTTGAAGCATCTAATTTTGATGCAGAACTTCAAGCACAGTATCCAAACATTCGTGCCTATGCAGGTTTGGGTATTGATGATAAAACTGCTCAAGTTCGCTTGAGTTTTGGAGTTAACTCTCTTCAAACAATGACTTTTAGAGCTAACAAATCTACTGAATTTATGGAGCCATACAATATTGATGCTACTATTTTTTCTGTTTATAAAAAGTCAAATGTTAACAACAAATTACCTTTTACTTGCCTTACTAATGAAGAGCAACAAATTGCTGATTTAGGAAGAAACGGTAATACAACCATGACAAGCGATCCTGTTTTGAGAACATTTCGTTTAGCTTTATCATGTACTGCTGAGTATGCTAATTATTTTGGCGCTTCTAATGCTACACAAAGCGCATTGGTTTTAACAGCATATAACAACACCATGACACGTGTTAATGGAGTTAATAATAGAGATTTAGCTATTCATATGAACATTGTAGCTAACTCAACAAATGTTATTTATTATAATCCAGCTACTGACCCATATTCTGACGCAGCTACAGGATCTGCGGGTGCTTGGAATGCGGAATTACAAAACACTTTAAGTTCTAGTTTAACTGGTCCAGCTACATCTTTAGTAGCAAACAATGCTGCTTACGATATAGGTCACCTATTTGGAGCTTCTGGTGGTGGAGGTAACGCAGGATGTATTGGATGTATTTGTACCGATGATACTGCATCAACTACAGATAAAAATAAAGGTTCTGGATTCACTTCTCCTGCAGATGACGTACCATCAGGTGACTCATTTGATATTGATTATGTAGCGCATGAAATGGGACATCAATTAGGTGCAAATCACACTTTTACACACTCAAGAGAGAACAATTCTGTAAACTATGAACCAGGAGGAGGTTCAACAATCATGGCTTACGCTGGAATTACAAATTTTAATCTTCAAAACAACTCTGACGATTACTTTCATGCGGCAAGTATTGCTCAAGTGCAAGCTAATATGGCAACAAAAACATGTGATGTTGAAACCGCTTTAACTCATGGAGTACCAGTTGTTAATGCAGGTGCAGACTATTCAATTCCTAAAAGCACCCCATTTACTTTAACTGGAACTATGACAGATACTGGAGGAGGAACTTTTACTTATTGTTGGGAACAATATGATGAGGCTGCAACCTACTCAGATTTGTGTACAGTTTCATTACTTAATGGAACTGAAGATAATGATTGTGTTCCTTCAGCAACAAAGACTTCAGGAGCTGTTTTCAGATCATACCCTCCTAGCACATCTCCATCTAGAACTTTTCCTAGATTAGAATCTGTATTAAGAGGTTCAGTAAGCACAGCCGGGGGAAATATTCCTGCTGAATTTTTATCTTCTGTTACAAGAACACTTAACTTCAGATTAACAGGAAGAGATAATTCAGTTGTTGGTGGTGGTGGTTTAACACAGTTTGATAATATGGTTGTTAACGTTGCTAATAAAGACGCTTTAACCGTTTCATATCCAGCTGCTGCAAATACAGATGTTTATGCTATTGGCTCATCTCATGTTGTTACTTGGACAGGAACTACAAGTGCTACAACTGGACACCAAACTATAGCAGGAGCGGCAAATGTAGATATTTTGTTTTCAAATGATGGAGGGCTAACATTCCCTTATACTTTATTATCAGGAACTCCTAATGACGGTTCGCAATCAGTAACTTTACCAGCAGGTGTTTCGGGTGCTGATTGTAGATTTAAAGTAAAAGCAAGTGCAAATATCTTCTTTAATATTAGTAAATCATTTGCTGTTGGAAATTATACATACCAAACACAAAATATTTGTACTGATTATCCTTTTACATTAAATGCAGCAATTACTGAAAGTGCAGACGCTTCTTACCCAGGAGTTGCATTAACCATTACTGATTCTTATACAATTTCAGATGCTAATTTTTATGCAAACGTAACGCATCCAAATATTGGCCAATTTAATATCTTATTAATGGCTCCATGGCAAGCATCTTTAAACACAGCGCTTTGGTATAATAATATTACTTGTACAGGAGCAAATATGAACAAAGGGTTTGACGTTTCAGGCTCTCCTGTTAATTGCGCAACTACAAATGACGGCGGTACTTTTGTTCCTTTTTCAAGTGCTAATATTGCAGCTTATGCAGGAAATAATAGTGCTGGATCTTGGAAAGTGTATTTTAAAGATACTGTAGTAGATTCAAACGTTAGTGCTGCTTCTTTTAACACTTTTATGATTCAGTTATGTCGTACTGAACAAGTTGCCGTTTTAGCAAGTGAATCCTTCGGATTAGATAATTTTGTTATTTACCCTAATCCAAATAGTGGAAACTTTAATGTACAATTTTCTTCAAATTCAAACAATGAGATTAAAATTGTTGTACATGATTTAAGAGGAAGAGAAATTTTCACTCATAATTATAACAATTCAGGCTTATTTAACGAGTCTATTCAATTAAATAATGTTCAATCTGGAATTTATCTTGTAACAGTTCAAGATGGTGCTAGAAAAGAAGTAAAGAAAATTGTAGTTCAATAATTGGATTAGTAATTATAGAAAAAGGGAAGCTTAAAGCTTCCCTTTTTTATTTTCCATTATAAGTATTCATGGTGTTGTTTAAACCTGCCAAAGCGAAAGATTTTATTATTTCAGAACTAATTTCTAATCGTTCTTTTAGTTTTTCTTTTTCTTCTTCTGACCATTCGCCTAAAACATAATCAACTTGTTGCCCCTTTTTAAAAGCATCACTAATCCCAAATCTATATCTAGGATACTCTGTTGAGTTTAATAATAATTGAATGTTTTTAAGTCCGTTATGACCGCCGTCGCTTCCTTTGGTTCTTATTCGGATAGTTCCAAAGGCTAAATTTAAGTCGTCAGTAATGACCAACATATTTTCTTTTTCGATATTTTCTTTTTCTAACCAATATTTTACCGCTTTCCCACTCAAATTCATGTAGGTATTTGGCTTAAGTAATAATAAGGTTCTTCCTTTAATTTTTAGTTCGGCTATTTCACCCAATTTTACCGTTTGAAAAGAAATTCCTTCCTTGTGAGCTAAATAATCTAAAACTTTAAATCCGATATTGTGTCGTGTATTTGCATATTCTGAGCCAATATTTCCTAGCCCTACAATTAAGAATTTCTTCATGGGTAAACATTCTTGTTTTTGTTTCTTAAATAGATTTGATAGCCAATTCATTTTGCAAAAGTAATGCAAAGTTTAGATACAGAAAAGCATAAAAAAAGCACCAGTAAAAACTGATGCTCTTTTGTATAGATTGAAAAGAAATTATTTTTTCTTTTTTGCTCCTTTTTCTGCTTTTGCTGCTTCTTGAGCTGCTTTCATTGCCGCACGAGAAATTCTCACTTGACAAACTACAGTATTATCTGGGTGCATTAATTTGAAATTGTTTGTTTCTAATTTAGTTACATACAATTTATTACCCATTTGTAATTCTGAAATGTTAGCTTCAACGAAGTCAGGTAAGAATTTAGGTAAAGCTTTTACTTTTAAACGACGTTGGTTTAAACGTAAAACACCTCCTAATAATACCCCTGGAGAAGTTCCTGTAACTTTAACTGGTACTTCCATGATGATCTCTTTGTCATCACTTAATTGGAAGAAGTCAATGTGTAAAATTTTGTCAGAAACTGGGTGGAATTGAATGTCTTGCATGATAACATTGTAAGACGTTCCGTTTAACTCAACTACAACTGTGTGTGCGTTTGGAGTGTAAACCAAATCTTTAAATGCTCTTTCGTCTGCAACAAAATGAACTGGTTGATTTCCTCCGTAGATAACGCAAGGAACCATTCCAGCATCACGTACGGCTTTAGTTGCCTTTTTACCTACGTTTTCTCTTTCTGATCCTTTAATCGTAATTGATTTCATTGTAAAATATATATAATTATTAATAATTCTGCTTTAGGCATTAAGCTTTAGGCTTTATGCTGAATGTAACAAAGGTTTTTGCTTAGAGCTTATTGCCAATAATTACATCAAAAATTTACCACTGATAGAGTTGTTGTTTTGTACCATATGCATTACTTCCGCAAATAATGGCGCGCAACTTACGACTCTTATTTTCTTTGATTCTTTTCTTAACGGAATTGAATCGGTAACAATTAATTCTAATAATTTAGAATTTTCTATTTTTTCGTACGCTTCACCTGATAAAATTGGGTGTGTACAGATTGCTCTTACACTTAAAGCTCCTTTTTCCATCATTACATCAGCTGCTTTTGCTAATGTTCCTCCGGTGTCAATCATGTCGTCAACTAAAATAACATTTCTGCCTTTCACGTCTCCGATTAACTCCATTGTGTCAATTACATTCGCTTTTTTTCTTTGCTTGTAACAAACTACAACGTCAGATTCTAAAAATTTAGAATATGCATACGCTCTTTTTGAACCTCCCATATCTGGAGATGCGATAGTTAAATTTTCTAAATTTAAACTTCTCACATAAGGCAAAAAGATAGTAGAAGCAAACAAATGATCTACTGGTTTTTCAAAGAACCCTTGAATTTGATCGGCATGTAAATCCATAGTCATAATTCGGGTTGCTCCAGCAGTTTCTAAAAGTTTTGCAACTAATTTAGCTCCAATTGGCACTCTTGGCTTATCTTTTCTGTCTTGTCTTGCCCAACCGAAGTAAGGGATAACCGCTGTAATATGACGGGCTGATGCTCTTTTTGCTGCATCAATCATCAATAATAATTCCATTAAATTGTCCGAACTTGGGAAAGTGGAACAAACAAGGAATACGCGCAATCCTCTTATCGATTCTTCAAAAGAAGGCTGAAATTCGCCATCACTATATTTAGAGAACGTAATCTTACCTAGCGGAACGCCATACTTTTCAGCAATTTGTTCGGCTAAATACACACTCTGAGAACATGCAAAAATTTTTGCTTCTGGTTCTTGATACAGCATGTTAATTTATTGTTTAGTAGTTAGTTAGTGTTGTGTTGTGTTAACGAGGTGCAAATTTAGAAATAAAATCGAACTCTGAAAGGATATTTTTAACTATTTTTTTATGAATTGCAGAAATATTTTTTACATTTGCACCCACTTAATGATATAACCATCATTTTCCATTGCCCGGATGGCGGAATTGGTAGACGCGCACGACTCAAACTCGTGTACTTAGGTGTGTGGGTTCGATTCCCACTCCGGGTACGATTTTAACTACAAAATCATACAAAACCCCTTAAATAATACGATTTAAGGGGTTTTTTCATTTTCAACCCATCCAAATTATTCAAGAAATAGCATTCGCAAGGTGTCCAATTAGGTGACCTATTTTGAAAATCAAAAATTGGTCCCCTAAAATGATGAAAAGCCCAATAAAATAAGGCTGTTCAATCATTAAACATCTTGACTAAATAATAAAGAATTAGTAAATTATTTAATCAAAAGGTTACCAGACTATGAATGCAAAAATCTCTTCAACATTTATTTTGAAGTCCGCTAAAATGACTTCAAAAGGACTAATTCCAATTTACATGAGAGTTACTGTAGATGGAAAACGATTCGAAATTTCTACACAAAAACAAGTGGAAAAATCCAAATGGTCAACTGAAATGCGCAAAATGAAAGGAAATTCAGAAGAAGCTCGTTCAGTGAATGAATATCTAACATTGTTAAGCAACAAATTGTTTGAAGCGCAAAAACAACTACTTCTGGAGAATGAAGTTATCACATTTGAAACATTAAGGAATAAGTTGTTTGGTAAAGAAGAAAAAGCAATCACCATTGTAAAGGTGTTTAAAGAGCACAACGATAAAATGGATAAACTTATTGGAACTGAATATTCCTATAACACTTGGAAGAATTTCAAAACTACTTTGTCACATTTTGAAAAGTATCTTGTAGGGAGTTATAATGTTTCGGATGTTCCTGTTAAGAAAATAGATTTTGCAATGATGACCGGATTTGATTTTTATCTGAGATCTACTTTGAAGTGCAACAACAATACGACTATTAAATATGTAAAAAGTGTCGGTAAAATCATCAATATCTGTCTTGATAATGGTTGGATAGAAAAAGACCCACTATCTAACTACAAAGCCAAACTCAAAGTTGTGGAGAGAGAATATTTAACCGAGCTTGAAATTGAAAGTATGTTGAACAAACAATTCGTAGTACCTAGATTAGAACTTGTAAGAGACATTTTTGTTTTCAGTTGTTTTACAGGTTTAGCCTATGTGGATGTGCAGCAACTTAAAAAGGAGAATATTAGCATTGGGATTGATGGTAGTAAATGGATTTTTAAAAATCGTCAAAAGACAGATATAGCTTCAAAAATTCCATTGTTACCAGTTGCAGAAATGATTATTGATAAATATTCTGAGAATCCAGTTTGTTTGAACACAGGTAGTATTCTTCCTATTCTCTCCAATCAAAAAATGAATGCCTATCTGAAAGAAATTGCGGATGTATGCGGAATCAACAAAGAACTAACATTCCATATAGCGCGACACACTTTTGCAACAACTGTAACATTGAGTAATGGAGTTCCTATTGAAACAGTAAGTAAAATGTTAGGGCACACAAACTTAAAAACAACGCAACACTACGCTAAGATTTTAGACAAGAAAATTAGTGAGGATATGCAAATATTGAAAGCCAAATTCAACTCAAATTTACAAACTCAAAGTAAATCAATAAATTACTAAAAATTTTAGACTCTTGTAATATTTTTAGTATTTTTTTGCAATATTTTAATAGATTTTAGTTTATTTTGACAAACTAAAATCTATTTTTTTTATGATAACAGCTATAAAAAACAACTCCCTATTAGATTTTGAAAACGAATTAAGTTTAATCCTTAACACCTATTCCGATGAGATAGAAAAAGCAAAAAAGATAATAATGTTTATTGAAGACATTTTAAAACAGCTTTCCGATTGGTTAAAGAATCATGCCTTTGAAACGGTACAAGATGAAATCACTTTTTTTAAAGAAGTAAAACCAAACATAGTCGCTAAACTTATATTTTACAAAGAGGTTTTATTGTTGATTGCTACCCAGCCGATTGACAAAAACAAAAAAGTAAAACATTTCGAGAAAAAACTGGATTCAATCAATCAATTTCATAGAAAGAATAGAGAATTTATTAAGTACATTAAAAGTCAATCAACTCAATTTGACGAATTATACTTCACTAGAAAAGAATACAAGGACTTAATTTTGAACGATTGTATTGTTATCAATCAAGATGCGAAACTTTGTACATCGCATGATTATTTATTAGCAAAAGTAATTGCATACGAATTGCTTGCTTTACATGTTGAAAATAGAATAGACAATTTAAATAAATCATGTTCAATTATGAATATTCAATTCAATTCCAATCTTCATTGGACAGCTAAAAATGTCGATTTAATTGAATTGATTTATGCGTTACATGAAGCTAAAGTTTTCGATAATGGTGAAGCTGATATTAAAGAAATCACCCACGTTTTTGAAAAAGCTTTTCAAATTGAATTAGAAGACAAAGTTTACGGAAGCTTCGGAGATATAAAAAAACGTAAAACTAACCAAACTCGATTTTTAAGTCACTTACAAAAGGTTTTGGAAACCAAAATCGAAAACGATTATAAATAAAGACAACTAAATTCATTCAAAAAGTATAAAAATCGTTCCCAAGTTGGTACCAACTTGGGAACTTTTCTTTTTCAAATGCGATTGTTTTGTACCAAATAACTACAAAAAATAGCATTATGAACTTCAATCACAAAGCCCTGTTCCCAGAAACAGACAACATCGAATTATTACAACATCAAATTGTAACGAAACGAGATTTACTCAACTTTGGAAATTTACTTCTGAATGAAATCAAAAACACAAACAACACCGACACTTCATCGAAACAATGGCTCAAATCAGCCGAAGTTCGTGAACTCCTAAAAATTTCTCCAGGTACCTTACAAAACCTCCGCATCAACGGAACGCTAAAATACAAACGAATCGGAGGAATCATTTACTACAACTACGAGGACATCATAAAAATGCTAGAAAAGTAACATGGAGGAAAACACAAACACCTGCAACGGCACTTGCGAAGTATGCACCTGTAAATCTCACACAAATACAACAATACAACAGCAATTGTCACACTGAGCCTGTCGAAGTGTCCTGCAAAGCAGGTATAATCTTGAACACGGTTCAAGCAGCGCTTATCACTATTCACTAATTATTAATCACTCAAAAAATGAACTACATAAAACACCTAACCGGCTTCTTCGAAAAAGTAAGCGCCGATTACGACCTCAACCCAACCCACATAAGCCTCTACATGGCCATTTTCCAACTATGGAACCAAAACCGCTTTCAAAATCCAATTAGTATTTCACGTGATGAGTTGATGCGCATTAGCAAAATTGCATCAACAGCAACCTACCACAAATGCATGAAAGATTTAACCGAAAGAGAATACGTGATTTATAAACCATCATTCAACCCATTTAAAGGTTCTATTTTGGAAGTCTGCAACTTGGATTTTTACACCAAACCAGTGCCAAAAAAAGAACTAAAAAAGCGTGCAACCAAGTCAAAAAATGACCAAGTCATTGAACAGGTTAATGAACAGGTTACTAAACAAGCTCTAAACAAGCATCAAACAAGCTCTAAACATGTACCTTATATAAACAATATAAACAATACAAACATTATAAACATAGCTAAGCAAGAAAATTTAAAAAATGAAAAAAAATTAATTTTTACAAATTCAATTTTTGATGAGGTTCAAGAATCGGATTTAAAAATTGAAAAAGAAAAAGAAAAAAAGTTGCGCGAAAAAAAGAAAAAGATTGAGGAAGCTCCTTTGTCAAGTCGAGCGAAGTCGAGACCTCCAAAACCCACTTTGGAAGAAACCCAAATCTACTTCCTTGAAAAAAAATTTCCCGAAGTTGAAGCACAACGCTTTTTCAATTACTTCGAAAGCAACGGCTGGCTAGTTGGTGGCAGAACCAAAATGAAAGACTGGAAAGCAGCAGCAAGAAATTGGATGCTTAACACAAAGAAGTTTGGAAACAAACCGAATAATTCTGTTAGAACAGAAACCAAAACAATAAATCTTAATCCAAACCACCTTCACGTAACAAATCAAAAAAATTATGGAGAAGCACTTTAACACCATCAAAGACACTTTCGTTATCCAAAACGGAATCAAGGTATATAACTTCAACTGGTGCTTAAACTACATCGAGTACCAGGGCAAACTCATCTACGGTCGTTATTTCAAAATTGAAGCCATCGACCACCAAACCATTCTCAAATTGGTAATTTATGCTATTCGAGATGAAAAAATGGCTTTAGAGCTCAATTTAGACCTTCGGAAAGGTATTTTATTGTCGGGACCAATTGGATGCGGTAAAACGTCAATTATGGCATTAATTCGACCATTTTTTTACCACAAACACGACTACAAAATTAAAACGTGTAGAGAAATATCATTCGAGTTCGCAAAAAACGGCTTCGAATCACTCCAAAATTACACCCAAAAAGAACACACACAATCACGTCTAAACGGCTATTGTTTTGACGATTTAGGTGCCGAACAAAACATAAAACACTACGGCAACGACCTCAACGTCATGGCAGAAATTATCATTTCACGCTACGAAGACTTCGTTCAAAATCAATCCATCACCCACATCACCACAAACCTCTCCGCCAGCGAAATTGAAGCCCTCTACGGCAACCGCCTCCGTTCAAGGATGAGGTCAATGTTCAACCTAATCACCTTCAGCAATGAATCCAAGGATAAAAGATAATTTTCAATATTTCTAAAGAATTGAATTGTCATACTGAGCTTGTCGAAATATCTCCTACGAAGTAGGCTAACTTTTAAGCGCAGCTTAAAACCACAACCTGAAACCTTAAACTTGAAACAAAATGAACAAAGAATTAAACCCTCGCCAACTAAAAACCATCCAAAACTTTTGGACCTGGTTCCAAGATAATGAAAAAACTATTTACTACGCAGTAAAACTGGGTATTAATACCGATGAAGTAATCAAATATTTTGATCAAAATTTAGATTATGTTTCAAAAAGAATCGAGTGCTTTTTCTTGGAAAATTCTTCAGAATCTCAAAAACATCAAATTATTTTTTCGGCTTATGGATACAAAAAACTATTTCCGAAACTTGTTGCTTTAGGAGATACCGCACCTAGATTAGAGCATTTTTCAGTTCAAACTTTTATAAAACCGGTGACACCTGAGAATTACAATCAAATACCAGAAGTTTTCAATAAGATCATACAACAATCTTTAATAAAATTAGATGATTACAATATATCCAGTAAAAAAGTAAAAATAACATTGTACTTACCAGAAAATTTTGAATTTGAAAATGAATATCAATTATTTGTTTCAGCTGAATTAGCTATAATGTTTACACTTGGAGAAGTTAATTATAAAAAGCACATAGCTGATTTTGAAGTAAAACAAATTACCAAAAAAACAAACGGACTTCTTCAATTATCAGAGTTACCTGAATTCATAGAGTATCTCTCCAAGATTAATTACAGTAGAAAATTGAAAATATTTTTTGAATAATTGAAATTTTTAAAACATTATAAATCATTGATTAACAAGGTTTAATGCTGTATTTTTTTAATAATGTAATTTTCTTATTTAAGTTTTTTAAAAAAAAATAAAAATTGATGGGTTACCTTTTTAAATGTTTCATATAAACAAGTATAAAACAAATTATCAATAACATTTTAAAACTTATTATCATGAAAAATTTATTCTTTTTAATCGTATTTTTTTTAACAACAGCTTTTTCATTTGCACAATCTCAAGTTTGGGTTGATGGGTATTACAGAAGTAATGGAACCTATGTTCAAGGACACTATAGAACAGAGAAAAATCATACAGTAAATGATAATTGGACAACAAGAGGAAATGTAAATCCCCATACAGGTAAAGCAGGAACATTACCTAGAAGTACTTCGTATCCAAATACATATTACAAGCCTGTAAGTTCTCCTTACACAACTCCAACTTATTCAACTCCTGCTAGATCAAGTTATTCAACACCGAGTTATTCAACTTCCACTTATGTGACGCCTGCAAGTTATCCGTCAACTTACTCAACACCTTCGTATAGTTCACAAACTATCTATACGGGTCCTAGAGGTGGAACCTACTACATCAATAGCAATGGAAATAAAACGTATGTGAGATAATTAATTAAAATCAAAAAGACATGCAAGAAAGTATAACTTCCGATAAAATTACATTAACCCAATATGGTTTTCAATCAGCAACAAATTCACAATCAAATCCTGAAAGCATCGATGGCTATTTAAACAAAGTATATGACAAGTTTTTAGAAGACCAAAAGTTAGACGAAACAGGTGTTAAAAATAGAATTTCAAGATTGAGAGAAGAAGTAATATTGGAAAAAAGCAGAAAAAATGATCTTCAAGCCGAAATCACTACTTACAACGCAAACAAAATTGATAAAGAAAACGAAATTCAAGAACTTGAATTAGAAAGAATTGATATTAAAAATGGTGAAGGTGAATTAGGTGATACAACTTCCTTTATCATTGGAGCTTTCATAACAATTCTACTTACACTTTACTTGTTTGTCTTTTATTCTTCTTCCGGTTATTCTTCTTTTTATGGAATAAAGCAAGGAAGTTTAGGTTTCATAAATGCAAATGTTTTTTCAGATGCTTTGAATCGAGGTGGTGGGGTTTTTGCTTTGATAATACTTTTTCCAGTGATTTTTTTAGGATTAGGGTTTTTAATTCACAATGCATTAGAAGAAAATAAAGGATTGGTTAAAGAAGGAAAATCACAAAAATATGGTTTGATTTCGGTATTGCTCTTTATAACATTTATTGCCGATGCGTTCATCGGTTATAAAATTGCCGAAGGAGTTCATAACAATGAGTTTAATGCTGGTCGAACGAATGAACTATGGAATTTCAATATGATATTTTCGGATATTAATTTTTACTTAGTGTTGATATTAGGGTTTGTAGTTTATGTTATTTGGGGATTCTTATTAAACTATGTGTTAAGTCATTCCTATTTAAAAACAGAAAATGAAAAAACCAAAATAATGCTAGGAAACATTAGCAATAGAATTCAAGAAAAGAGAAATGAATTAAACATTATTCTATCGAAAATTGCTAAGGCAGAAAGTGATATTTTATCATGCAATGCGAAAATTGAAGACAAAGAAAAAAACATAAGTGGTTATGAAACTGGAGACATCCCAATTAACATTTCAACTTTAAAAGCAGCAATCGGAGATTTTATGGGAGGTTGGCAATATTTTACTAATGGAAATTTCAATTCGGATGAAGCTTTAAAATTAAATAATGAAGCAATTAGAGTACAAACAAATTGGATGAAATCAAAAATTGAAAATCTAAACGCGTAATCAATCAAGTTATGGAAACAAGAAGAGTGAATAAAGTTAAAAGTAAAAAACCCATTTACATTTTAATCGCAGTAATAGTATTTTTTATACTTTTCATAAGTCTAATTTCAATGCCGTCAAAATTAAATACTGCTATCGATGAAATTCAAGTTAGTGCAAATATGAATGAAGTAAAATCAATTTTTGACAAATATAAATTCGATTTGTTAGAAACATACGAAAACGGAAATAAAAGTATTGCCATTGAATTTCAAGATGAGGTACGTAAAAAGTTGAGTACTTTCAATTTAAATGAAGAAGAAATCAAACAATGTTTAGAGTGGTTACCATCAGCAAAAACTAGCATAAATGTAATTGTGGTTCCAGACTTGTCAAGAAGAATTTTAGATCAAATTAATAATCCTAATCAAGTGGCTAACGACAAAATAATACTTTCAAACATCTGGAAGTCATTTGTAGAAGTTTCAATGCTAAAACAGGATTCAAAAGACAAATTGATAATTGATGTAACGGATGTAGAACAAGCTAAGGGACAATTTAATGCAATAGCAAATAATCTACAATTTGATTTGTCAAGTCATAAAGGAAAAAGTAATCGATTGTATTTTACAGCCGATAAAACAGACCAATTTAATATGGGGATAGAGAAAATGTACAATTCGGCAATTCAAAAACCACTGGGCGCAGATTATGTATTTTATTTCAAAAGATACTTAGAGAGCAGGATTAAAAAGAATACGCTATTTGATAACTACGTAAATAAAATTGTTATTATTACAGATGGATATTTAGAAGCTGAAGATAGAGCGGCTGATACAAAACTGATACCTCAACTATACAAATCTTTAATCATCGGAAATACAAACGAAATGATTTCAATGTTAGGCTTAAACATTCCAAAAGTAAACGTAGATTTATCCAATACCGAAATATTAATTTGCGAAGTAAACGAACGAAAAACTGGAAAAGGTAAAGATTTCGAAATTTTAAAAGCCTACTGGACAGATTGGTTACAAAGAATGAATGCTAGAAAAATCCAATTTTCACATCGCGAACAAGCAACAGATATAACAGTAAATACAATTAACCAATTCATAAAACAATGAAAATAGCAGCAATTCTTTTTTTTACAATTTTAGCCCATAATTGGTCGTTCTGCCAAACGCAAATTCCAAAAACATTTCAAGCAAAAGTTGTCGGAATCAAAGATGGAGATACGTTCAAAGTATTATATAACAATTCCGAAATAACAATTCGTTTAAATCACATTGATTGTCCTGAAAAAAACCAACCTTATGGAAAAAATGCTAAGTGGAAAGCATCTGATCTTTGTTTTGGTAAAATGGTAAAAATAGTGAGTAATGGTAAAAAAGACCGATACAAAAGATTGATTGCAGAAGTGTATTGTTATAACATAAATATCAACAAAGAGTTAATTAAAAATGGATTAGCTTGGCACTTTAAAAAATACTCTTCAGATAATGACTATGCAAAATTGGAAATTCAAGCCAGAAAATCTAAAGTAGGTTTGTGGCAACAAAGAAATCCGATTGCACCTTGGAATTGGAGGAAAAAATAAACAGATGTTGAGAATTGTGACTTTTTATATAAAAATTCCTAAATTGTAGCCGTTTATAAGTTTTATTAAACCAACTATAATGGCAAAAATTCTCAATTTATCTCAAAATTCAGACCAAGAGTTACTTAAAAAAATTAAAGAAAATAGCGATAATTTAGGTTACGTTTATAAAAATTGTAAATCTAACAGCATTCGTTTTATGAAAAAAATGACTTCTAAAATGAATGAATACGAACTAGAAGACGTATTTCAAGATGCTATTTTAGTGTTGTACGAGAAAATAACCAAAGGAAATTTTGAATTAACTTGTTCTTTCCAAACGTATCTAAATTCTGTTTGTAGATTTCAATTACTCAACACCTTTAATAAAAGTGAAATTACAGTAGATTTTATTGAAAATAATGAGGATGATGATGACAATTCAGAGCTATCTTACCTAAATATTACAGATAGTTTAGATGTTATTGATAATACGAATGAGCCTTATTTTCAAGCAATTGAGAAAGCATTGTTAAAAATAAAAGATGCTGGAGGGCATTGTTATGAGCTTTTAACGTTGTTTTGGTATCATAAAAAAAGTATGAGTGAATTAGCGGAAACTTTTGGTTATTCTAATGCAGATAATACAAAAAATCAAAAGGCAAGATGTCAAAAAAGATTAGAGAAATTAGCGTTCAATGAGTTGAATAACTAAACATGAAGAAATCAGAACAAATAATAAAATCATTAGTGCTTCCAGTTTTGGAAAAGGACAATAACTTCAATCAATCAAATTTGAATGATGATTTTTGGAAAGCATTTACCTCATCAATATTACTTTACGAAAATGATGCTAAACCTATTTTCAAAGTGGTTTATGAATTGCAATTAAAGGATCCAGAGAAAGTAATTAAAAATCTCACATCAATTCATACTAATTTCATTAAAGAACTTGCTGAACTTCATGTTTTAGAGGGTAGCGACGAAGCTATTGATATTTTATTAGCGAATAATAGTAAACTGTTTATTGAACAGGTTAACTATTTTAAAACCGTTAAAGGTGTAATAACAAAATTAGAACGCGAACGCATTAGAGAGGAATTACCCAAAGCTTATGAAAAAGTAACATTTGAAATTCCTGAAAATGATTTAGAAGCTGCAATTAAAAAGACCGAAAGAGAAAACCTAAAAAAAAAATTCAAACAATGGGATGAAGAACTAACCGATTTTTCTCATGTCGCTGCTGCAACATCATTAGTTCCAGTATCGGAGAAATCCGCTACTTCTAAAGTGATTTCTTTAACATGGGTTAAGTATGCTGTTGCCTCTTGTTTTGTTGTCGCTGTAGGTACTTGGGTTTACTTTTCAAATTCTGAAATAAAGCAACCTGATACAGATTTTGTTGTAACTCCAAAGGATAATCAAAAACCTTTGGATTCTGTTAAGAATTTAGACAAGACAGACCCAATACAAGAAATAGTTAAGGATAAATCAACTTCTGTAGCAGCTAAAGACACAGCTGTTTCGGTGTTGTCAAGTCAGAGCGCATTAGGATATTCAGATTCAAACAACAAAAAAGGATTTAAAATCAACTATATCGATTACAGTAAAAAAATTGAAGGTTTAAAGGAGGCTTTAAAAAGAGATAACAACCCCGAATATATAGAAGAATATAAAAAATTAACGGGATTAAATAATAAATATATTTTTGATGGGATTTCGCTTTCGGTTTATAAAAAAGCCTTAAATCGTAAAGAATCTATTTTAACAACAGCTGACGGTTCACTGTATTTTTACGATAAATCCGATTTTTATAAATTACAAAAAACAGAAATTCCACTTGAATTAGAAAAAGTAAAAGATAATAAAGTTAGAGAAGAATTAGAAAAAATCATTTTTGAAAATGAATAGAAATCTTCAAAATAATTTGAAACTAAGCACGACATTAATACTTGCTTTTATTTCTTTTTTCTCTATGGGTCAAACTTATACAGAAAAACAAATTGAATCTGTTTTCAAAAACTTAGTATTGGCTTATGGCAATTCTAAAGCAGCTCCAAAATTAGCCTATTTTAAAAAGGAAGCTATCAAAACAACACCAGCTTTGTACACAACTTCACCTCAGCCAACTATTATGGTCGACGTTAAGTTTTATGATCTCTGTCGTTCTTTTGGTAAGGATAGTACAAATGCATTAGCCGTAGTTTTAAGTCATGAATTAGCACATTACTATAACGACCATACTTTTTGTGCTGATTTTGCATTTGTAGTTAGAAAAAATAATGCTGAATTAGCTCAAAAACTAAAAATGGTTTCTAAGTCCGATAAAATAAGTAGAGAAACTCAAGCCGATTATCAAGGGTTTTTCTATGCAGCCATTGCAGGCTACAATCCTTTTGATTGCTATGAAAAAACTATAGAGGGTATCTATAAACAATATCAATTACCTGAAATTAATCCGGGTTATCCTTCAAAAGCAGAAAGAAAACAAATGGCAATTGCCGTGAAACAAAAAACTAGTGAGCTCTATCTTGCTTTTCAAAAATCAATTCGGTTAAAAGAAGCAAAAAAGTATGATGAAGCAATGCAACTATTGGAAGAAATCAACACTTATTTTCCATCACGTGAAAATTACAATAATTTAGGAGTAATTAAAACGTTAAGCGCTTTAGATTTAAAAGTGCTAACATTGGAAGAACACAAATTTCCAAAACGTTTTCTATATCCTTTGGAGCTGGACAACTCGAGCCGTTTAAATCAAAATGGAACTAGAGGTGCTGAAGCTGACCAAGCCAAAATGGTACAACTTTTAAAATCGGCTCAAAAAGACTTTGAAAAAGCAATCAGTTTAGACCCTAACTACACTATGGCATTTGTTAATCTTGCTTGTGTTTTCGATTTGTTAGATAATCCAGAAGCTGCTATTGGTAAAATAAAAGAATTATCAAAAGAACAACAAAATACAAACGAAGCAAAACGAATTCTAGCAATTGCCTATTATCATGCAGATAACGAAACAAAAGCAGATGCCATTTGGCAGGAAATAGAAAAATAATTTTGTTACAAGCCTTTGATTAATGAAGAAATCGTTAGTATAGTAAACTTAATTTTTCTGTCACAAATTTTTGCTATATTTGTGACAAATAATACAGTTTTAAAATGACTCAAAGTGTTGAAAAACAAATAGAAAAATCTATAAAAAGCAAACCAAAAGGAGTTTTGATTATTCCTGACGATTATATGGATTATGGTTCGTCCGATGCTGTACGAAAAGCGTTGGATAGGTTGGAAAATAAACAAATAATTGTTCGTGTAGCACAGGGTATTTACGTTCGCCCAAAAATCAGCAAATTGATAGGGCCATTAGTTCCTTCAGCAGAAGAAGTAGCCGAAGCCATTGCTAAAAGAGACAGAATAAGAACCATACCTACAGGGAGCTATGCACTTAATGCACTAGGATTGAGTACACAAGTACCTATGAATATTGTATTACTTACAGATGGCTCTCCAAGAGAAATAAAAGTAGGTAAAAGAAAGATAAGATTTAAAAAAACTACACCTAAAAACTTACTGGCAAAAGGAAAAATTAGTCGATTAGTCATTCAAGCATTGAAAGAAATTGGAAATGGTAAGGTAACCACAGAAGAAGAAATCAAAATTATTGGTTTGTTGAAAAAAGAAGATACAAAAGACTTATTACACGATATAGCATTGGCTCCGGTTTGGATTCAAAAAATAATGAGAAAAGCAATAGAAAATGGCAAAAATTGATTTCTATAAAGTAAGCAGAACAGAAAAAGAAGCGGTTTTTAACGCTATTGCAACTCAAATGGGTATGAAGCCTTTTGCTGTTGAAAAAGATTGGTGGGTAAGTCGCACATTAGAAATTATCTTTCAAATGGAAATAGCACAGCACTTAGTTTTCAAAGGAGGAACTTCTTTAAGTAAAGCTTGGAAACTAATAAATAGATTTTCAGAAGATATTGATTTAGCTATAGATAAAGAGTTTTTTGGGTTCAAAGGTGAGTTAGGAAAGAACCAAAGAGATAAATTAAGAAAAACAGCGGGTATTTATACAACTGAAACTTTTTTTAAAGAGCTAGAAGCAGCATTTGAAAAAAGAGGGTACAAAAATCTTGACTTTAAAATTATAGAAGCGAAAGACAGTGACCAAGACCCTAGAGTATTAGAAATCTATTATCCTAATGTAATTCCAGCGGATACAGCATACATTTTACCAAGAGTTCAAATTGAAGTAAGTTGTCGTTCATTAAGAGAACCTTTCACGGTTAGATCTTTTGGAGCATTAGTAGATGAGGTTTTTGTCGATAGGGAATTTTCAGAGCCTCTGTTTCATGTACCTGCAGTAAATGCAGAACGAACCTTCCTAGAAAAAATGTTTTTATTACAAGAGGAGTTTCACCGCCCAACAGATAAAATGCGAGTAGATCGTTTAAGCCGTCATTTATATGACCTATACCATCTATCGAAAAACGGAATTGCAGATAAAGCAATAAACGACAAAGAATTATACGAAACTATAGTGGCACACCGATACAAGTATTCTAAAGTGGGCGATGTAGATTACAACTTACACAACCCAAAAACACTTAATCCAATTCCAATAGAGAGTAAAATGGACGAATGGAAAACAGATTATACCAAAATGAAAGAAGACATGATTTACGAAGAAAATAAACCTTCTTTCGAAGAATTAATCAACAATTTGGAAGAAGTTAAAAGTAAGCTGCAAAAGGTGGAATGGAATTTTGAATTGAAATTTTGATGGGTTAATCATGTTAAATAATTTTTATGAACAATCACCAAGAAATTAAATATTACATATCAAACTTGAGACAATATTTAAAAAAAAACTCAATCAATGAAAATACAGCCAAGCAAATAGAATTTATATTATTGAATCAATTTAGATTTATTTCAAATTTAACTTTTAAGAAAAAAATACATTCATTTTCAAGAGTTACAATTAATAAAAGGGTAAATGAAGATAAAAGCGAGAAAACAATTAATGAAATTAAAAAATTAAAATATCCACCCGAAGGCGCAAAAACAAACGGTAGAGCAAATTTGATTGGAGAAAAAATATTGTATGGAACTGATAATATAATTTCAGCTCTAAAAGAATCTAGAGCTGAAAACAATGATATAATAACTGTTTCAGTGTGGAAATTAAAAAACGAAAGAATGCTGACAGTTTCTCCAATTTTTAAGAATTTTCCTTTTATTTATAATGAAGTATTTAATTTGAATTTTTTCGAACTAAGACAAGAGTATATCAAAAAACTAAATGAAAAGGATAGTGAAATTAAAAAAAATATAGATTTATTCGTTTGTTTTTTATCGGATTGTTTTTCAAAGGATGTCGATGCTAATAATCACTTTGACTACTTTTTAAGTTCGTTTTATGCTAATAGAATATTTAATTTTTTACATAATGGTGAAATTGAATGCATTTTATTTCCAAGTGTTCAAGATGATTTGTCAGCAATAAATATAGCAATGAAGTATGATGTTTTTGATGATAATTATGAACTTGATAAGGTAGAAGAAAAAAAGGTTATATTGAAACCAAATGATCCAGATAGCTATTGTGAATTAGCTTTTTCTAAATCATCTAAATCTTTCACTAATCAAATAATCAATTGGTAATATGAAGTTAAAATTGGTGATATTTTTTGTATTATTTTTTCAATTATCAAGATCGCAAATTGATAGTACTAGATATTATTATCAAAACGGAAATTACAATAAAGCTATATTGTATGGAGAAAAATTAAAAAAGGATAATTCAATTCCAAAAACAAATCTTGGTATTTTATTAAATCATTTAGCTTTATCTTATTCAAAAATTGGGGATATAAAAAAAGCTGAAATTAATTATTTACAGGAGTTAGAAATAGAAAAAAGTCTATTCGGGGAAAATCATGCTATTATAGCAAATACATATAGGAATCTAGGTAATTTAAAATTTTCTGATAAAGAGTTTATCAAATCTGAAAATTATTTCCTAAAAGCAATAGAAATAAAAAAAAATATTGATGGTATAGAACACCCAGAATACAGTAAATTTTTGTTGGATTTAGCGGTTCTCTACAAAGAGAATAAAAATTATAAAAAAGCCGAAGAAGTATATACATATGTTTGTGAGTTAACTAAAAAATATCAGGGTGTAAATAGTCAAATTTATAATAGTGCATTGATATCATTTGCAATTTATTTTGACGAAATAGGTAATCACAAAAAAACAGATCAATTGCTTTTGGAATCCTATACTAATCTTAAAAATAATATTGATAAATCAACAATTTCAGCTTACTTTTTTGTTGTAGACATTTTGGGTATGAGATTTGGAAATCAACAAAAGTTTAAAGAATCACAAGAATTTTATAGTGAAAGTCTCGAGCTAAAAAAGCAATATTTTGGAGAATCGAGCAAAGAATACACTAAATCGTTAATAAATTTAGGAATATCTTATTCGCAACAATCAGACTATTCAAAGTCTAGATTTTTTTTCGAAAAAGTATTGTCAATAAATAAAAATCTGAATTCTGATAATATAAATAATTATACGATTGCTTTACAAGGTTTAATCACTGGTTATAGTTTTGAAGGAAAATACGATTTATCTGAATTGTATTTACAAGAACTTATTAAGATTAATAAAATTTTTTTCGGTGAAAAAAGTCTTGAGTATATAAAATCATTAGTGTTATTGGCAGAAAATTATTTAAATAAAGGCGACTTAAATAACGCAGAAATTTTTTTTCTACAATCAATTACTGAGATTGAAAAAATTAATTCTAGTGACCAGTTAAACATTCTAAATAGAATCGTAGATTTTTATTTGGAGTTGAATAATAATGATAAAGCTTACTATTACTTGACTAAAGCAGATGCTTTATACCAAAGTATGAAATCAAGTTATGATAAAAACGATATATCTCATTACATGATTTTTCGCTCTTGGTGTAGTTATTACTTAGCTATTGGAGATTTGAACAATGCTTTGGATTCTGCTTTAAAAAGGATTCAATTAATAAGACAAAATCCCTTATTTGATAGCTTAAAATATGCATATTCTAAAGATTTATCTGATTTAGGTTTGATATATAAATATAGAGTTGATTATGTTAATTCAGAAAAAAATTATCTACTAGCTTATGAAATTAGAAAAGATAAAATAGGTCAGAACCCCCGAAATGACGCTTCTCTTTTATTAAGTATAGGCTTGATGTATCAGCAAAAAAATGATTTTAATAATGCAGAAAAATATTTTGTAAAAGCTATTGAATTAGCTGATAAAATTGATGGTGAACTCTCTTTTTATGATGATTTAATGTACTATACATTTAGTTTTTACAATCAATTTTCATTATCCGAAAAGGCAATGGAATATTTATTAAGAGCTCATGAAAGAGAAAAAAACGTTTTAGAAAAGATAACTTCTTTTTTTAGTGTAACCGAAATTCAAAATTATATTTTTGTTAATAAAAAGCAAGGAGCCATAACTTATTCGTATGTCCAGAATCACCCAAACCAATATCCATCGCTCAATAGCGCAATATACGAAAACCAACTTCTTCTTAAGAACCTATCCCTTCGCAACCAACAACGAATAAAAGCAACCATTGAAAAAAACGGGGATACTAATCTTAAAGAAAAGTACCAACGATTTCTAGACAACAAAAGATATATCACCAAAATTGAAGAACTTCCGGCAGCACAAAAACCAGCAACATATGACCAATTAAAAGCAGAAACAGAAAGTCTCGAAAAAGAAATAACACGTTTGTCTTCTACTTTTGCAGAGGCAAAAAAATCATTATCGGTTACTTGGAAGCAAATTCAAGAAAAACTAAAACCAAACGATGTAGTTATAGACTTAGTTTCGTTCAATTATTACAATAACAAATGGACTGATAGTACTATGTATGGTGCTTTTGTAATTAAAAAAGACAGCAAGTTTCCAAAGTTTGTAAGTCTGTTTGAAGAAAAACAACTAGCGGTTTTATTAGAAAGAAACAACAAAGCGCACGATTCAATACAATCCAAAATAATTAATAAGCAATATTCAGATAAAGAAATCAGCGATTTGTTTTACAAACCACTAGAAGCAGAATTAAAAAATAGTAATACAATTTATCTAGCTCCTTCGGGTTTGGCGCACCAAATAAATTTTAAAGCCTTACCTGTAAATACAAATCAAACTTTGGGCGAAAAGTACAAGTTAATTCTTTTAGGTACTACAACTACATTGGTAGATTATAAACCATTAACCATCAATAAAAAAGATAATTTTGAGATTGTTTTATATGGTGGAATTAATTACAACAAAAAACAGGTTGAGGTTTATAAAGAAGCTTATCCAAACGAATTAAATGATTTAGCAACCAGAAGTGGAATTTTGGAGTTTAATTATTTACCTGGCACCAATGATGAGGTAAATAAGATTAATAAAGAAGCAATTATGTATAACTTCAAAACTACAATTAAAACAGAAAGTGCAGCTACAGAAGAGAGTGTAAAGCAATTAAGCGGAAAAGCAAATCCTTTCATATTACATTTAGCAACTCATGGCTTTTTCTTTGAAAATACAAAACAGGAATTATCAGATTTAGATAAAAACATTCCAGTAGAAGCTAAAAAAAGAATCTATTTAGCATCAGAAGACCCTATGATGCGTTCTGGTTTACTACTTGCTGGAGCAAATAATTCGTGGAGAAAAACCAATAATGAAACAAATGCAGATGATGGTATTTTAACCGCTAAAGAAATCGCTAATCTAGATTTAAGTAATTGTAAATTAGTAGTGTTAAGTGCTTGTGAAACGGGTTTAGGTCAAATAAATGGTAGCGAAGGTGTTTTTGGCTTACAACGCGCATTTAAAATGGCAGGTGTTCAAAATATCATCATGAGTTTGTGGAAAGTTCCTGATGCCCAAACCTCAGAATTATTCGAAAATTTCTATGCAGCATGTTTTAGTGGTAAATCCATACAAGAAGCTTTCAGTGAAGCCCAAAACAAAATGAAAGAAAAATATTCCCCTTACTATTGGGCAGGTTTTGTACTACTAGAATAATTTTTTTTAGCAATAGGGTTACCTTTTTATCTTTTTCATATAAACTATAAAACAATTAAAATATAGAAATTATGAAATTATTTGGTAATGACCCTTTCAGTGTGTTCCTCACAATGTTATTTATTGGATTAGTAATACAAGTAATAAAAATAGCAATGTTTGTAATTATTCCATTTGTTTTATTTCTTGGATTGTATAGTTTTTTTAGTGATTCACCATCAAAAAAATAAAACCAATTAAAGGTTTAATTAAGAATGATTCAACTAAAAATTTTTAAATAATAATCTAAAACTTAAAAAACATGGAATGGTCAAACGAAAGAAATTTAATTAATTCATTTTTCACCAACATTGAAGACTACAATCGGTTTTGTCAAAAATTGAGAGGTTTGGTAATTGCCAATAATGAAGGAACCGTATTTGCTGAATTAGAAAAGAAAGGAGGATATTTTTTATACACACTAACTTGGCTTGAAGATCAAAAGTACATAGGTGACTATGTAAAAGTTTTTGAACCAACAGAGGAAAATATTAAAGTTTTTAATGATGGTTGTAGAATTTTAGCCGAAAGGTTAGAAATTTATATTACAACTAACGATGAAGCTAAAGTACCTATGTATCCTCCAGCTTTCGGAGAGTTAACACACGTACTTAAATAAATTTGCATATCTCATTTATTTTCTTTAATTATGTGTCCAGCATCCAGATAGCCCTCGGGCTAGCCAACCGATCAACTCACGACACGGTGGCCTAGTATGCGGAACAGTCGTTCAAATGTGTTGAGAAACCACAATTCTTTTACCGTTTTGATGCGACATAACAACTTTTGTTTAATTTTTAATTTGTTATGTTATGCTAAATTATGCAGTAGTACAAAGCCAATGGAAAACAAATTTCCATTCCCTTTCTGATGAAGAACTCATCGAAGTATTCAATCAGGAAACACAAAAAAAAGGCTGGACAACAGCTAGAACTTATTTGTTGAAATCGTGTATTTCAGAAATGTTGGAACGGAAATGGAACCTCAATTCATTCGTTGAATTCCATCAAAACGGCACAGTAAAATCCGTGTCATTACAAAATCCAATTCAGTTAGTAAATCAAACCCTTATTTTAAAATCGCATCAAAATGAAAACAACTAATATTCACTTCATAAGCTTACATCACAATCCAGTTCATAACAATACACACAAAGAATATAAAATCTTTGGTGCGCAACACGTCATCATCCAAAAAACAAACGTAAGTCTTAGCGATATAACGTTTGATAAAACACATCCTGTATTTTTAGAAATACAACACGACCAACTCACCACACTTTTAGATTGGACCAATTGTAAACCATACGAAATCTGGTATTTCAACGAAAAGTTGGAATTTACAGGAAAAGCTTTCAGTATCGGAGAGGCTTCAGGTAGTTTTATCATCCAAACACAAGCAAAATACATTTTGCTATGGAATACAGAACTAAATACCAAAACAAGTGAGTATTTAGCCAATTTCCGTTGCTCGTATTTCGAATGGCAAGAAACCGCCGAACACCAATTCACTAGTCAAAATTTTCCCACCCATTATGGTAGATTTCCTTATGTGATTATCAAACAGGAAAATTCGCCTTGTTTTTCACAAATTCCGGTTCACATCAATCCAGTTTCCAATACATTACCAGGTATTTCGATTGTTATAAATGCAGAAGTAGAAATAACAGCAGAGGAAATAGAACAAATCATGGTAGAGCATGTCACTTTGGTACAACAAAAAGAAAGTAAAAAACAAAATAGAAACGTAAAAGTGGCTTTAGTCATTAATGCTAACAAAGCCTACTATTTTGAACAAGACAAAGAACCAACACTAAATAGTATTCCTTCGGGTGGTGTTCTCTTGGATGTAGAAGGAAATATTATAGCAAAAAATACAGAGCATTACAATCAATTGTAAAATTTATAAGTAACTATGGTAACAGTAACAGAAGAAAAAATTGATATTGCTCCAGAACTTCTGGAGCAATACAATACACAAGTGGAAAAACAAGTAATTGTACATGCAAATACGTTCGGGATTCCAAACTTTCATACCATTCGTGTATGGCCAACCATTTATTTAATTCCAAAAGGGACTTCGCATAAATGCAAATTACTGCATCATTTCAATATCGTAATGTATCCCAAATGGCAACCAATTGGACCATCTGGTCAACATAATTTTACCTTATTGTTTGAAGGATTACCAGCCGATTGTACCACTTTTGATATTGTAGAAATTATTGATGAAGAAGGAGCATTTGAGTACAGAAACATGCCAAGAAACGAATCTGATGTGTATCATGTAACATTTTAAGTATGAACTGCGAGTATTTAGCATATAAACCAAAAGAAGTAACCCCAGGTATTTGGTTACCTGAAGATGGTATTGATTATCATTCAAAATACACTTCTGTGAAAAAATACAACCCAGATGGTTTACTTTTTTATGAAATTAAAAACGGTTATGAAGAGAAAACAGTCTTTATGGATTTATTGCCAACGGCAAAGCTGATGCATCATATGTTCAGTTATTTGGAAAAGAAAATAATGTATCACTATGAAAAAGGAGGTGTTTTAAAGAAAACAACTTTCATTTCTTACAATGATAATTTTGAAGTGGAGCATACAGAAAAGAATTTTTTTTATGATAACGATAGTACCATTTGTCTACATTTCTTATACGACAAACCTTCATATTATGATAAAACAACGCTTCTAAAAGACAAAAAAATAGTGGAATATTGGAAAGAAGACAAACGCCCTTACCAAAGATATGAATACTATTATGATAATGACAAACTAATGACTTTGGTTGAGGTTGAATTACCATTTAAACGAATTAAACAATTTTGGGAACACAAATTCGATAGTAATGGCAATTGTATCGAGATGCAACGTTTCAATTATAAAAAAGAACCAGAGCATTGTAGGTTGTATTTTTTCGACGAATACAACAACTGCATCAAAGAACAAATGGTATTCGGTACTTCAAAAAGATTAGTTGAGGATATCAATTTCATACATGAATATGACGATGATGGGAATTGGAACAGGAAAGTAATTTATAAAAATAGTAGTATTCAATATTTCGTTGATAATAAAACCAACCTACTCATCAAATAATAAAACAAACATTTTATAATGAAAACTATTTACATTTTAATAGCACTAGTAATTCATGTAATAACTTTTGCACAGGACGACAATCCTATTTTCGGAGCGGTTCAAGTAACCTACAGCAGTCATAACAACAAAGAAGATAGTTATTATTCTTATGAGAATGAGAGGTATTTACTTTGGGAAGAGTCCAATGGGAATATTGATTTTGCTAATGTAATTTTAGTTCAAAACTCACACAGTATGGGCAGTGTAACGAGTATTAAAGTAGATAAGGTAAACCAATTCCATACGATTTATTATTTTGATTGGAACTATTCTAATAGCTATAATGAAGTAAAAGGAGTGGCTAATGTTAAATTTGAAATACATAAAAGAAAAGGAGTGGAAGAATATGACCAAGCTGTTGTTGCTATTACCGATTCAAAGGGATTAAACACTTTGTACAAAGGAAATTTAGTGTACTACAAAAACGAATTCATATTTCATTATAATTTAAAAAAGGCAATTGATAATCAAAAATAAGAAGATGAAAATAAATAGAATTTTAAGAGCTGCAGTCATTGCAGTGATGTGTTTAGCTGTAGTGTTAATGTTAAAATGCATTACAAAAAAACACATTTTAAACCAGCCTAAAGTAGGGGATAAAATAGACAGTTTTAATAACATTCCAGTCTATTACAATGGCAGTACAGATACCAATTTAGGAAGAAATCGTAGCGCAGAAGGCTACAATTACGGACTTAAATACCAATGCGTAGAGTTTGTAAAACGCTACTATTACGACCACTTAAACCACAAAATGCCAAATACGTTCGGTCACGCAAAAGATTTTTATAATCCAAATCTGAAAGACAACGAACGCAATTCCGATAGAGATTTGCTTCAGTTTTCCAATCCAAGTAACACAAAACCAAAAATCAATGACATTCTCATCTTTGATGCCAATAGCTTTAATCCTTACGGTCACGTTGCTATTGTTTCCAAAGTAACAGAAGATGAAATCGAAATCATCCAACAGAATCCAGGACGTTTTGGGAATTCAAGAGAAACCATCAATTTGAACCAAGTAAATAGCAAATGGGAATTAGACAAGGCGTCTATTTTAGGTTGGTTACGTAAAAATTAAAGAGTATGGATAAAAACAAACATCATATCGTTTTCTTAACTATTGCTGCAATTAATCAAGAAAGTGTAATTAGTCCATTTGTTAATGTAAATGGTTTCTTGATAATCTAGGATGGTATTTCAATTCGTTTTTTTGGTTTTATCGGTTCCTTCGAATGCACAATCCGTTTACACCAAAACAGAACCTGATAGGGTAGAAGGAATTAATTTATTTAATACTGAAGATATAACTGAAGTTATGGTTAGTCGGTTAATAGATGAATTTTTATTTTACTTATTTCTAATTTTAAAAATAATTAATAATGACAATTGCACAATATAATAAGCTTTCTAAAGAAGAACAGTTTGAACAACATATAAAGAAGCTGTTAAATAATATTTGTTTTGAAAATGACAAAGGAGAAATAATTAATTTAAAAACAGATTCTAAAACAATTTTCCAAGAACTAAATAAAATTGGGATTGAAACTGAAAATAAAACAATAGATGAATTATTTGATATTTTAGTTTTAAAAAGCAATAATTTAAAGGATTATTACAATCCAGATTTTCAAAAAACAAACAATAAGTTTTTGTTTTTTAGAAAACATATTTCTTTTTTAGTATTATATCTTGTAAATAATGACGTCAAAAAACTTCCAGAAAAATATAAAAGTGAAATTAAAACATTCTTAAATTATTTAGAGCTTTTAGAAATCTAATTTAATATCTATAAAAGTGAATGTTTTTGAAATCCCTGGTTTCCATTTTCCCGCTATCCGTTAAACACGGTATCACTTCTATCGGGGCTAGATAGTAAGCAAATGGCTTTCTTGGTTTCTTTGTTTTAAATAGGAACGCTTCGCTAATTTATTTGCGCCCACCCAGTCCAAAGCTCCCCACCACACTAGTGGTATTTTGTGTGTTTTTAGCACTTGTTTTACCCAAAGTAAGTCAATAAAAAAAGGCTCCCTGTTTTCCCAACCCCTCGCGCACAGTCCGCCTTTTTTTATCCACTTGCACCCAATCCAAAAAACAAACGCTAAAAACACACAAAAACCACTCCCAAGCTATTATTACATAATAAACCTTATAATTCATTCCCAACACCCCACGCAGTCCCCCTGAAAGTTATAAGGGTTATTATGTAAAATATCCGCTCCCAGCCGCACCCACCCGAAAAAAAATAGGAACGCTACCGCTAACGTAATTTTCATTGTTTTTTGAAGATGCTTCCCATTTTCATCAGGCGTTAACTGCTAACTGAAAACTGCGACTGCTAACTGAACCATCAAGCATCCTCAAAAATCAAACTACCACAAGAGTGTGTTTTTCTTTTTTCTCATCTTCACAAAGCCATATTGTCAAACCGAGCGTAGTCGAGGTCGTCTAGCAAAAAAAAAGAAAACCACACCCTTGTTCACCAGTCCCGATTGAACACCCCTAAAACCCCAGTTCACAAGAACATTTGGGGTAAACATTTTTACAAAAAAAAGGATAAAAAAGAAGCCAAAGGTTTGTTCCGGGTATTCAAAAAAGCAAGTTCAAGCCTTCGGTTCCGGATAAAATCTCCACCCATACATTTTCAATACCACAACATCCACTTAGCGTTTCCACAGACGCATATGGGTAGTATTTTATCCGAAAAACTTGCTTTTTTGAAACCCTCCACAAGGCAAGACGGCTTTCTTTTTTTTCCTTTTTTCTTTTGCAAAAATGTGTGTGGGGCATCTCGGTATTCAATCACATTTCGGGCACCAAAATAGGAAGACGAAGGAAGTTAACCTGTTAAATCCTTGTATTATGGACACAATTTTTATTAAAACCCACCAACCTGGGGCGCACTATGCCAAACCGCACTTTTTCGTATTATCAAAAGGACTGAATAGCGGAAAGCCTAGCAATGAAGCTTTTACAAACAGCTTTGTTTTAGTATTTCAAACCGAAGCTCAAAAAGAGGACATTTTTTGGATAGCCATGAGCCTATGGAAATCTAAGTTCTGGTATCCTTATCTTAAAGGTTCTGTAATTCCATTTATAACGCTTTATGACTTCAGAAAAGAGTTCAATCCAAGAGCTACACGTATGATGCAAGAACACCTGCTGCACAAAAAAAACGTGCAAGCACTAAAGCTGCTGCAAGAACAGGAAAACCACTACAACAAAAACATCCACCTCATCAACGAACTCAAAAACGCTATTATGATGAGGTATAGAATGAAGTAACAGATAGCCTGGACCAATTAGTCTGGGCTTTTTTATTCAAAAAAGGATAGATAATCAAAATGATGTATATATTTGATATTAATAAAAAATATAGCAAATACAACCAAAATTTTATACATTGGTTCTACTTTGTATAGTTATATATAAGCTATATGTGATTTTAGTTGTCAATAAGTCCTACTTTAGCAAAAATAATTTTACAAATAAAATTATTGATATATTTGTAGATAGTTATCCTAAATTTCAAAAGATCTAAAAATGCTTGAAAAAGAGAAAATAGCAAAGCTTCAAAGTGTTTCTAAAGAAACAGATATACATGAAATATTAAAAGATTTGCTTCCTTATATGGGTTATGAAAATGTTACAATTACTCACGAGAGCGGAAATGTTCCAGAATATGGAAAAGATTTAATTGCATCTTTACCTGACAGAATTGAAGAGATTGATGAATGGACGGCTTTCGTTGTTAAAAAAGGTGATATAACTGGAACATCTAGAATGAATGCAGAGTTAAAAGCTCAAGTTCAAGAATGTTTTGATTATGCTTACGAGTCCTTAAAATTTGGGAAGATTAATATTGCAAAAGTTAGAATAGTAACCAATGGTAAAGTCAATAGTGGTGCGAAGCAGAAATTTTTTAAGGATGAATTTTATAACAATGCAAATATATCTTTTTGGAGTTACGATGAATTAGTAAAATTTATAGATAAATATTATCCTAGATTTTGGCTTAAAGGTTCAAAAAAATACAAACATTACATTGAGTTATTTCAAAACAGAAATAAATACGATGACTTTTCTAAGACACTTAGTCTCAACGATTCTAAAATAGAGAAACTTCTAAAAAATACTATCAAATTGAAATTGGCTGAATACTATTATGATGAGGTTAATGCACAGTTTCGCAGAAAATGGTTTGAAGTCGAGGAGTTAAATAAAGTTAAAGAGTGTTCTCTAATTGTTGGTGAGTCAGGTTCAGGGAAAACAACACTTTTTAAACAAATTGCTAATAATATAATTTATGAAAATTCCATCAGGAATGATTTTGAATTTTATCCTATAATTATCAAGTTTAGAGATTTACAAGATAACAATTTTGATGTTAGTAATACAATTCACAAATATTTTACTAATGAAATTTATAAAGATTTAAATTTTGATACTGAAGTATTGTTTGAAGAGAAAAATTTTATATTGTTTATTGATGCGCTAGATGAAATTGGAGATAAAGAGAACAAAGATAAAGCGTTAGAGGCAGTTAAAACATTTCATATGACTAATTCAACAATTCAAATCTTTTGTTCATCAAGAAATTCTGATTCACTGTTAGGAACATGTCGTCAACTAAATTTTAGATACTTTGATATAATTAATATTTCAATTCAACAAGCTGAAACATTTATTGATCGATATTTTGATGGTGAAGAACTAAAGGGTAAGCGACTTATTAAGTCTTTAAAAGATTCACGAATTTTAGATAAACTTCCTAAAACGCCATTAACTCTTACATTGTTAACTTCACTTTTTGATGAAGATGGTTATGAAATTCCTGCAACAATATCAGATTTATACAAATATTTCGTTGACGTTTTGTTGAACAAAAATATAAATGAAAGTCATCTTGATTTATTAAAAGTAGGGGTCCATAGAAGTGTATTGTCATTTATTGCTGAATATTTGCACGTCAATCGGTCAAAGAGTATTTCAAAAGATAATTTAGAAAAATTAATATCTGATTTCGCATCAGAACGCGGTCAAAAATATGATGTCTCAGAGTTGCTAAACGACTTAATACAAGATATCAATCTATTAATCGAAAATGAGCGCGGAGAAATTGAATTTAAACACCTTTCTTTTCAAGAGTACTTCACAGCATATCAGTTTTACAATCATAGCATTAACGGAAAATCTGAATTTATAAAAAACTTTAATGATGTTTGGTGGCAAAATGTTGCGATTTATTATGCTGGTATGACGAAAGATTCTCCTCAATTAATCGATGATATACTTCAAAATTCAGTTCCTCAAAATTTTCATGAATATATCATTAATGTGAGTGGTTTGGGATATTTAATTCAAGCATTGTATAATACCCCTGTTGAAAATAGAAGAAAAGCCGTTTTGAAAAATTTGGAAAGTATTCAAAGTGCTTTGAAATTCATTACAAATACTGATGAAGAAAAATATTTAGATATCAAATCTTTTTTACATACTACTTACGGTGCAAATAAAATATTAGCCTTTTGGTATGAATTCCACCATTCATCGATTACTCTTAAGGAATTATTGAATTCATTATTTAATGAAATGATAGAAGAACTCTCAAATAAGACGTTCGTGTCAATCGAAGAAAAAAAAGATCAAGAATATTCTGCTTATCTCATAGCAGCAAGTTTACTGAATATTGAATTTGACGACTTCGAAAACTATTTCAAACTTTTAAATATAATTGATAATGATAATTTTGTTGTTCAAGGATTGATAGAATCAGATTTTAATAACAAATTTAAAACTCTTTCAAAAGAAGAAAAAAGAAGAAAGAGTATTAAAAAGTTCGAAACAAGACTCTCATTTTTAGATAATAAAAAGATTGATGATAACGTTAATGTTTCTCTCAAGGATGGTACAAAAATTAAGAAATTAAGACCATTCAAAAAATAAATAATTCATTTACCTTTTGGCTCTATTGCTTTATAGGTTGCATTTTTTTTTAATTAATTTAGCCCAGCTCACTGAACTCAGTACTAAGTTCCTCAACAGAACAAAGCTAAGGAACATTAAAATACAAAAAGCCTAATCTATTACGACTAGGCTTTCTCATACTCAGTAAAGGTTACCAATCAAAACTAAGCTTATTTCTTTTTCGAGGTCAATTGCTTTAAAAGCAACGTAACACCAAAACTAACTACTGCTCCAATAAAGGCTAAAACTATTGTTTTTAAGACATCTGCTGAGGTTAAATTAGGGATAACACTCAATGCAAATCCTCCAAAAGTTCCTGCCTTCAAAGTTAACGAATTATCCATTCGCTCCAACGTCAGTTTCGGGCTTAACCTCATCTTTTTTGTTGCCTAGGATAGTATTATCCTTAACCTGTACTGAGCTTGTCGAAGTATCAACAGTAATTTGGCTTACCGCAGATAAAACACCACCTGCAACGGCAGCATAACCCGCAACGGTTACAACAACAGCAGGTAAAGCTACTGGAGCAGCTACAATGCTTCCACTTACTGCTAACAAGGCTAATCCAATGGTGCGCAACACCTTAAAAAATTTCGGGGTGGGTGCCTTAGCACGTTCTACTACATTCATAATCTTTGTTTTTGTCATCCTGTAAAGGATCTATTGTACAATCAATTCTACACTTTCTTCATTGTCCAAAGCTTTATAAACTAAGTCTTTCAACTTCGTAAAAGCTTTTCTAGATAGCAAACCTAAACCAGGTCCAGAAAGTTTCGTCACCGGAGCAATACAACCACGCAATTCCTTTTGTGCATTATTCGCAGGATGTACCAAAATATACGTTCTATTTGGTACATCTACCAATTCCAAATGCCATTTGTATTTCGCACTGTATCGCTTTCTAATAAAATATTTCCCTTCAGGAATACAGGAAATCCCTCGCTCATTTCGCTTCCATGGCAATTCAATAGTATAACTAATCAATTTGCCCTCACATTCCAATTTTCCATTCGTTCCTTCAGGGAAATAAGTTCTTGTCAAAAACAGCACCATAACTGCAAACTGCGACTGAGACTGCCTACTAATTAAACACCTCCATCAACTGCCACAATCGATAACGGGTTAAAAGCTCCATTTTTCAACGGATACATTTGCCCATTAATTTGTTGGTAAAACTCCACACCAAGAGCCAAAACAAGTGGGTGAGTAGAGTTCGCAGTCACCGCATTACTCAAGTTAATTACAGTCGTAGCTGTAGCATCCCAAGGTAAAATCGCAGTTTCAGAAGTAGCCACTTCATACGATTCTCCAGTAAAGTCAATCGCAGCACCACCAGAGATCACCTTAAAGTGAGTTGTTCCACTAGGAGCAGCAATCATGTTCGCAGGAATAAAAGATGGGATACTAACATCCAAAGTTCCAGCAACGCGGTCAATATCCGTTGTAAAAGGGGCAAACAAAGAAGTTCCTAATTTCCCACGAATATTAAATTCGAAACCAAGTACCAATTCAATTTCACCATCAATTACATTTCGTAATCCTCTTTCACTCACAGCATCCATTTGGATAACCTTCACCATTTGTTGCGTCAAACGACTTACCATTCTACCATCAGCAGAATTCAACAACAATGGTCTTAAAGCTGTTCTCAAAAGCTTACCTGCTTTTCCAGCTCTACCAAACTCAGAACCGTTCTCACGCGTTCTTTGAAACGCAGGGTCACTAGCAATTCTACTTGCTTCAATACCACCTTTTTCACGAGCTAAATGCCCATCCTGCGTCTTGTAAAAAGTAATATCCCCGATAGTACCTTTTAATTTAATTATGCCTTTCTGTCTAGCCATAACTTCAAAATTTTAATTCAACATTCATTCACTTTCATTAATCATTCAAAACTCGGTTGCAACCCTTCCTGAAATAATTACACCGCAAATTTCCCACACAAAACCCATCAAAAAACACTGCTATGTCCAAAATGTCCAAAGTCAACACTTTTGTCTAAATATTTCCTTTTTCACTCTAAAGTAAAATCTCCAATCGGCGTAAAACCGAAACAAGAATTAAGTAATTTTAAGCTATCTCAAAGCCAACTCAAAAGCTAGGTTAAAGTATGAATCGACCATTAAAAAGAGCATGCATATATCCAAAAGATATACAGCTCATAACAGGAAGAAGTAATCGTCAAAGTTCAAGACTATTGAACGACATAAGAAAGTCACTCAATAAGCCTAAAAAGAGCTTAGTAAGTATTGAAGAATTTTGCCAATATACAGGCTTAAAATTTGAACAAGTTGAACCTTATATTATTGGGTAAATTGATATTAAATACTTATATTTGTGTATGCTATTTCAATATAATTGAAATCATATTTAAGGGGACTAATTCGGTGACCATTCAAATCTCAAGATTTGAAACACCCGAAAATAAAGAGGATGTTGGGGATTGTTCGATTCCCACTCCGGGTACTAAACCTCTCAGAAATGAGAGGTTTTTTTATGTCTAATTATTTCTGTTTGAGTAATAAAATGTAAGCTATTTTTCTAAATCAAAATTTAAAGTTTTATATTTGAACACGTTAAAATTGCAAATCGATGAAAAAGAAAATAGTATTACTAAGTGTTCTAAGTTCAATCTTATTTTTTTCTTGTAAAAAAGATGAAGAAGTTAAACCAGTTGAAGAAACACAACAACCAGCTCAGCCTTTTTCTGGTGAAGCTTGGTTGAAACAGCGAGTTGGTAATCAAGGTCAGCAAGTGCAACCTGTACAACAACAAACCGCTCAAGCAGCAACACAAACGGCAGCAGGAATGAATCCACCACATGGTCAACCTGGTCATCGTTGTGAAATACCTGTTGGAGCACCATTGAATTCAAAACCAGCACAAAACACTCAATCTCAAAAGACTACTCCTGTAGTAAATCAAAAACCTATTGAGCAACCGGTGATGAATATTAATTCAAAAAGTGGCTCAACAACAATTGTTGGAACATCAACTCCTCCAGGAATGAATCCGCCTCATGGTCAAGAAGGTCATCGTTGTGATATCGCGGTAGGGGCACCACTTCCAAAAGAATAAAAATTTTAGAAAAACAAGAAACAGCAAAACCTCATTATGATTTTGCTGTTTTTTTTTATTTTATCGGTCTAAGTGTATTGCTATAGGTAATAATGAATTGAAATTTTCCTTTAGTTACTTTTTTCATTACATAAACATATTTGTGTTTGCTTGATTTTTTGGTAGGAATTAAGATTTCTTTTTTAGAGCTTATATCTTTAATTACCAAATCTTGTTGGTTGTTGAAACTTAAATAAGAAGCAATTCTATTGTTTAAATTAGTGATGGGATATTCAGAGTAAATCGTTTTTCCTTTTTGCGTAATGATGATTTTTTCTCCCTTGTACACTTGAGTTAGAAATAAAATACTTTTGTTACTGTTTTGGGCATTGACTTCTTTTTGAACTTTTTCGATTTCAGGTTTTGAAGCACTTCTAAAGTCATCTCGATACACGCTTTTTACGGTTGAATTACAACTTTGTAATCCAATAGAAGCAATAATGATGGATATAAAAACTGAAATTCTCATAAAATAGAAAACCCGCTTTTTGAAATTTTATTGCATAAAAAAAGAGCCCGAAGGCTCTTTTATCAGTTTTTTAACTTTTCTATTTTAATTCTTTAACACCCATATTATAAAGTGTAAAGACTTGCATATCCACATTTTCTTGAATCGTAGCCGCAACCGATTTTCCAGCTCCGTGACCCGCATTTACATCAATGCGAATTAAAACTGGATTATCACCCGCTTGTTTGGCTTGTAATTCTGCAGCAAATTTGAAACTGTGTGCTGGAACAACACGGTCATCATGGTCTCCAGTAGTCACCATAGTTGCTGGATATTTAGTACCTGCTTTTACGTTATGAACTGGTGAATACCCTTTAATGTATTCAAACATTTCTTTGCTTTGTTCCGATGTTCCATAATCGTAAGCCCATCCTGCACCAGCTGTAAATGTATGATAACGTAACATATCTAAAACGCCAACTGCTGGTAACGCTACTTTTACTAAATCAGGTCGTTGTGTCATTACCGCACCAACTAATAAACCTCCGTTTGAACCTCCTTTTATCGCTAAATAATCAGACGAAGTATATTTTTCTTTGATTAGATATTCAGCTGCCGCAATGAAATCATCAAAAACGTTTTGCTTTTTCAATTGCGTTCCGGCATCGTGCCATTTTTTACCGTATTCTCCACCGCCGCGTAAATTCGCAACAGCGTAAATGCCTCCATTTTCTAACCAAACGGCATTCGCGATGCTAAAAGAAGGGGTTAAACTAACATTAAATCCTCCGTAACCATATAAAATAGTTGGATTTTTTCCGTTTAATTTTGTCCCTTTTTTATACGTAATAATCATTGGAATTTTGGTGCCATCTTTTGAAGTGTAAAACACTTGTTTTGATTCGTAATCTGCCGAATTGAAATCTACTTTAGGTTTTTGATATACTTCTGATTTTCCTGTTTTTGGATCAAAAGCATAAGTAGTTCCTGGTGTTACATAATTTGTAAAGGAAAAATATAAAGTAGTTTCTTTTTCTTTTCCACCAAAACCACCCGCTGTTCCAACACCTGGTAATTGAATATCACGCACTAATTTTCCGTTGTAATCGTATTGTTTGATGAACGAAACTGCATCTTTCATATAACTTGCGAAAATATAACCACCACCAGTATTTGGCGACAATACATTTTCAGTTTCAGCGATGCAATCTTTCCAGTTTTCTTTTGCTGGATTTGATAAATCAAAAGTCACCACGCGTTTGTTTGGTGCTTTGTAATTGGTAACCAAATAAATTTTTGACCCTTTGTTGTCTAAAACATCATTGTCGTTTTCGTAATTGTCAATTAACGTTACGATTTTACTATCAGGTTTAGATAAATCTAAATAATATAATTCGTTTCCAGAAGTCGAATTCGCAGCAGAAATAAACAAATATTTCTCATCTTCCGAAACGCCACCACCAACATATCTTCTTTTTACATCGCCACCAAAAATCAATTTATCTGTTTTTTGCGAAGTGTTTAATTTGTGATAATATAATTTGTGTTGGTCGGTTTTTGCTGATAATTCGCTTCCAACTGGTTTGTCGTAGCTTGAATAATAGAAACCTTCATTCTTGTACCAAGAAACACCACTGAATTTTACATCTACAATTGTATCGCCGATAATTTTTTTGGTTTTGGCTTCCATTACAACTACTTTTCTCCAATCGCTTCCGCCTTCCGAAATGGAATACGCAACTAAGCTTCCGTCTTTTGAAAAGTTAATTCCGCCTAACGAAGTTGTTCCGTCTTTTGAAAAGGTATTCGGATCTAAAAAGATTTCTTCTTTACCGCTAGCGTCTTTTCTGTAAAGTACAGATTGATTTTGAAGGCCATTATTTTTGTAATAATACGTATAATCACCTTCTTTAAAAGGAGCTCCAATTTTTTCGTAGTTCCATAGTTTTTCCATTCGCTCTTTTAGCTGGTTTCTGTATGGAATTCTATTTAAATAAACATTTGTTACTACATTCTGTTTTTTTACCCACATTTCTGTTTCCGGACTTCTATCGTCTTCTAACCAGCGATAATAATCGTTAATTTGTTCACCAAAATAAGTGTCAATGTGGTCGATTTTTTTCGTTTCGGGATAATTGATTTTAGTTGTTTGTGCGTTCATAACAAGTGTACAAACAATAGCGGATATTGTTATTGTTTTTTTCATATTGTGTTTATTGATGATAACAAAGATATTCAAATGAATTGTAAAGAGTTGTTAATTATAAATCAAAGTTTAAACTCAATATTACATTTTTACCCATATTGTTAATGCCGTCTGCTTTTAATCTTGATAAGTGATTCGTATAAGTTTTGTCTAAAAGGTTATTAGCATTCAAGTTTAAATGGAATGCTGTTTTCCCGATTGTTACTTTTCCTCCAACAGCGAAATTAATCAACAAGTAGTCTGGCGTTCTAGTTTCAAATTCACTAATATTACTTTGCTTGAATGTGTAATTGAAGAAATAGGATAGATAAGCGTTTTTGAAATATTTAAACGATTCAAATTCCATACGAATGTTGTTTTTCCATTGATTCGCTGGGATTAATGGTAAGTAATTATCATCTTGTTTTCCTGTAACACTCTCAAAACTACTCGTAAAATGTAACCAATCATACGGATGCGGATGAAAGTGAATTCCAGCTTCTCCACCAAATAAATAAGCATTGTTTTGCACATAATTGTACACGTCATTTCCGTCAATTTCGGTACCTGTTGGCGTAATGTAAATGTAATTGTTTACGTGATTGTAAAATCCGTTTATGAACCATTCAAAGTGTTCGCTTTTGTATTCTAAATTCAAATCCACTTGAAAATTTTGTTCGTTTTTTAATTCAGAATTACCAATTTCATAACGATTACTTCCTTCGTGAACGCCATTTGAAGTTAATTCGGATAAATTCGGAGCTCTAAATCCAGAAGCAATATTAATTCGGGTTGAAATATAGCTTGATAAATTGGTTTTGTAACCTAAAGAAGCGTTGAAACTATTGAAGTTTTTATCAATAGCTTCAAAATAGCCTTCTTCACCTTCAATTCCGTGAGTGGAAGTGTTGATTTTTCTATTATCATAACGAATTCCCGCTTGTAGAATGTTGGAGTTCCAAGTGTAATTGGTTGTAGCAAAAGCACCAAAATCTTTCACATTTGCATCTGGAATTAACAATTCTTCTCCGAAATTAGTATTGGTTTGGTCAATTCCTTGAATTCCAATGATGCTTTCCCAACGATTCATTTTTGGAAAAAAATATTTCACATTGTAACTCGCAGTTTTCAATTTCATGGATAACGCAATTTCGTCTGGTGCTTCTAATTCTTTTCTATCGTTTAATGAATAGCCAAAATCACCTTCTATTTTTGAGTTTTTGAAATACACTTTTTGGTTTAAACTCAACACATGATTAACCACTTCTTGTTTTGGATAAAGTGGATTTCGGAATCCAGAATTTTCTAAATCTTCTTCGGGTAAACCCAAATTTAAGTTGTTATAATTGTATCTAAAATCGGTAGAAATTTTTGAATTCGAATAGCCAATTCCCGATTTAAAATCTTTCTCGATGAAACGCGTATTGATGATTCTATCGCCATTCGGAACTTTGTAATCGGCATGCGACGTGTAATTTCCTCTAACCAAAAATTTAAAATTCGATGGCGATGCTTTAAATCCGAAAGTAGTGGAAGTTCCTTGCGTATTGGTAAAATATTGTTGCTCGAAATCGGCTGATTTTTCTTGAAAAGGCGCATATTTTTCAGGATTAAAATAAATAACACCGCCCAATGCATCAGAACCATATAATAAAGAAGCCGGACCTTTAATGACTTCCACGCTTTCAATTCCAGCAGCGTTTAAACCTAAGCCGTGTTCTTCACCAAATTGCTGATTTTCCATGCGAACACCTTGCGAATAGACCAAAACACGATTTCCGCTCAATCCACGAATTACAGGTTTTCCAATCGAATTTCCTGTTGAAATCTGAGATACGCCTGGAATCGTTGCAATTCCGTCAATAAGCGAAGTAGCTCCGTTTTCTTTTAAAGTGTTTACCGAAGCATGTTCTACTTTCATCACATTTTGCGATTGCATTTTGTTGTATAAAGTAGAAACAATTACTTCCTCTAAATGTTGTTCTTTTTCGGTTAGAATTACGTTCAGTTTGATTTCGGCTCCGTTATTTGTAACGATTTCACTCTTGGTTTCGTAACCCGATAAATGAAAAATAATTTTGTTAGTTCCTTTTGGTAACGATGAAAATTGATAAAAACCATTTTCGTCGGTTGTAGTTTCCGAATTATTTTCTTCGATATGAACGATAACACCAGATAATTTTTGGTTGTTGGCATCGGTAACATACCCGCTAATTTTAAATTGAGAAAAGCCCGCTATTGAAGACAATAGCAGTAGTATATTGAAAAGATATTTCATTTTTTAACTTGTTTTTATTTGATAAATAATACAGCAATTTGTTGTACATCATTTTGATATACAACAATGTAAGCCTTGTTTAGAAAACAATCCCGAAGTTTCGGGAGCAATTATTTAAGCCATAAAAACGGGTGGGCCACGAAGATAGAACGAATTTCCTTCAAACGTAATGCAAGATTCATTACTGTTGAATTGATACGGAATTTCGTAAAACGAAGAAATAAAATCAAAGTGTAAAACTTCTGGTGAAAGGAAAGCCGCAAATTTGAAATCACAAATAGGACAATCTTCGCTTTCGGTAAACGTTTTTTCAGAAGTTTTAAAAGTCAAATGATGTGAATCATCACAACATTCAGTTTTAAGATGGTGTTCGTGCGAAAAAGTATGAATAGACTGATAACTTACAGCAAATAATACTGAGAGCATCAAAACTAGATTGATATAGAGTAACTTCTTTTTCACAATCACAAAGATAGTTTTTTCGATAGAAAGGAAAAAAAGAAACCACGAATTAACGAATTTTTAAGTTTTGATGACTTATTCGCTAGTTCGTGGTTGTTTGTTTTAGCCACGGATTAAAGGATTCAAAAGGATTAAATCCGTGCTAATCCATGTAATCAGTGGCTAAAAATTTATTCTAGATTATTTTCAACCAAGTATTTTGAAATTAATTCAAAGTGAATTCTTATTGCCACGGATTAAAAGATTCAAAAGGATTCAATTCGTGTTAATCTGTGTAATCAGTGGCTAAAAATTTATTCTAGATTATTTTCAAACAAGTATTTTGAAATTAATTCAAAGTGAATTCTTATTGCCACGGATTAAAGGATTCAAAAGGATTCAATCCGTGCTAATCTGTGAAATCAGTGGCTAAAATTATACTAATTTATTCGCAACTAAATATTCCGCAATTTGAATCGTGTTTGTTGCAGCTCCTTTTCTTAAGTTGTCAGCTACAATCCACATGTTAATGGTGTTGGGTTGACTTTCATCTCTTCGGATTCTTCCTACAAAAACATCATCTTTTCCTTGTGCGTAAATTGGCATTGGATAGGTGTAAGTGTCTAAATTATCTTGAACTGTTACACCAGGCGTGTTGTGTAAAATTTGACGTACTTCGTTTACATCAAAATCGTTTTCAAACTGAACGTTAACCGCTTCACTGTGTCCACCAACGACTGGAATACGAATGGCAGTTGCAGTAACCGCAATGGTTTTGTCGTTTAAGATTTTTTGCGTTTCGCGCACCAATTTCATTTCTTCTTTGGTGTAGCCGTTTGCTTCAAAACTATCACATTGTGGAATGGCATTTCTGTGAATAGGATATTTGTATGCCATTTCACCTTCAATTCCTGCATATTCATTTTCTAACTGACGCACTGCTTTAACACCTGTTCCTGTAATAGATTGATATGTTGAAACAACAATACGTTTGATATCATATTTTGTGTGCAAAGGCGCTAAAGCCATTACCATTTGAATCGTTGAACAGTTTGGATTTGCAATAATTTTATCTTCTTTAGTTAAAACGTTTGCATTGATTTCTGGAACGACTAATTTTTTAGTAGCATCCATACGCCAAGCCGATGAATTATCGATTACAGTTGTTCCTGCAGCAGCAAATTTTGGAGCCCATTCTAAAGAAGTTTCTCCTCCTGCCGAAAACAAAGCAATCTCAGGTTTCATATCTACAGCGGTTTGTAAACCTACTACTTTATAGGTGTTCCCTTTCCATTCGATTTCTTTTCCTACTGATTTTTCAGAAGCAACTGGAATTAACTCTGTTACAGGAAAATTACGTTCTGCCAATACTTGAAGCATTATTTCGCCTACCATTCCGGTAGCGCCTACTACGGCTACTTTCATATGTTTTGATTTTATTTTTTAGCGGAAACATATAGAATCGCCTTTTTATTTATGGTTGTTTGCTTACGCAAACGAGTTTTTTGTAGCGATTTCATTGTGTGTGTTATTTAATGATGCAAAAATATAGAATATTCAAACGACTTAGCAAATATTGATGAAATTATAACAAAAGTTTGAAATTTCATCATAAAAAAACCGCCAAGTTAATGACGGTTATAGTTGGTTTTACAAAGTGGCCTTGTGGGCGGTAATTGCGGCAATAAAAGCATTAACTTCATCTAATTGTTTGTTAACACGTTCTAAGTCCAATTGCTTTTCTAAAAGCGCAACAGCTCCATAGCTTTCTTTTCGGTTTTCTAATAAAAACTTTTTGTACTCTAAACGTACTTTTCGTTTTTCTTCCGTTTCTTTTGTTGGGCCTTCTGGTAAAGCAGCTATAATAGTATCAACAGCACTAATTTCTGCTAATACTCCTTGTAGCACGGCATCAATCTCTACCGAGGTGGTACTGTAATTGGTTACCAAACGTTCTTCGGAAAGTTTTTTGAATGTTAAATCTCCTTGTTCTTTGTTTGCCATGGTTAACAACACATCGCAGTCGGCAATTGTTGTAAGATTTGTTACTGAGTACATAATAAAAAAATTTATAGTTATTTTTTTTACATCAGCAACTCCAATGCCAGATCATTTTTTCATTTAGTATTTTAATACAACTTTAACTACAATAGTTAAACTTTAATTAAAAATATAATAACCTACATTTTCTTACGTTTTTTTCCTCCTTTTAAAAGTTTTATTTTGTTTTTTTATCTTTAGTTAGTAGAGAATTGGTTTCTTTTAGTTGTTCTTTTATCAATTGCTCTTCATATTCTAAAACCTTTTTTTTGAGTTGAAGAGCAACTAATTGTGTATTAAAATTAGGTTGTGTTTGGTTTTTTGTAGTCCTATATTTTAAAAGACTTAGATCGTAGTTTTTTAAATTTTTTTCTTCTTGCATGATAAGTCTGCTCATCTTTTCTAAAACAGCTATTCGCTCTTGTTTTTTTATAAAGCTAGTAATCTTACGTGCTACTAAAAGTTGTTGATGTTTGTTTTTAACGATACAATTTTGCAAGAATTCTTGTTCTTGAGTTCGAGTTGCTTTTTTGGTTTCGGTGGTAGTGCTTTCTTTTTGTGAAAGTGTTAATAACAAAGCTAGTTTTTCCATCGCTTGGATGGGTAAGTTGCGTTTGCCAGATTCAAACATAGCAATTTGACTTCGACTCACCTGAAGCAGTAAAGCCAAATTTTCTTGACTCATTCCTGTTAATGCTCTAATGTTGTTTTTGTTTTTCATGTAGTGTGACACTTTTTTTTAAACCATTTTTTTGTCACGCTTTCTGTGACAATTTTTTCAAATCAAAAATTTTGCCACACTTGTTGTGACATTTTTTTCAAAATGAAAATTTTGTCACGCTTTTGTTTTAGTTTAGGTAATTTACAAAATACTTGTTGATAACTTGTTTTTGCGTTCATTAAAATATTGCCTAATTTGGTAAACCCAAAACAATTGAAAATTAGTTGTATTTGAACTTTTTTCAGCTTCTTTTTTAAAATAATCTAACAAAAATTCTTTTCTGCTTTCTTTTGGGTTTTCTTGTATGGCTTTGACAACGCTTCTACTTGTAAACCTTTTAAAATCGCCTAATAAAAGTTCTGGTTTTTGATTTTCTATACTTCTAAAAATTAAATGAACATGGTTGGTCATTATGCACCAAGCATGTATTTCCATTCCTTTGTTTTTTTGACAAAATTCTAAACTTTCTAAAACTAAATCTTTGTATTCATTTCTTGTAAAGACATCCAGCCAACCCACAACAGCAAAACTTACAAAATATAATCCTTCGGAATTATGAAACTTATAATTTCTACTCATTTTTTCTTTTTATCAAAAATAGTAAAAGCT
>NZ_JMLU01000006.1 GCF_000686885.1 Flavobacterium sasangense DSM 21067
CTACTAATTCTTTTTGTGCAACGTCAATTCCCGCTACTTGCTTTACTACTTTTCTCATCATTACTTTTGTTTAAAATTTAATCATAAAGTGATGAATCTTCCTCCGTCTTTTCTCCTGATTGGATATTCTGGATATTAAGATTCTCTTAATTCCTTACATTCTGTTCAGACTCTAAAAGATAAAAAGAAATGAGGTAATTTCTTATATTCAATGTGCTTCATAGAGCTATTTGTCATTTAACTTACTCTCATCTCTTTTCACTTTATTAATGCAAATTTAAAAATCATAACAACTTATAAATTAACTTTGCAAACATAGGAGTCATATAAGTTTTTAGAGTGAAAGCTTAAAAATTAAAGAAGTTCATTTAAGATTGTAGCTTTTTCTTTAGTTGGATGATTTCTTCTGGATTTGCAGTTTCACTTCCATCCGTAATGGCGGATGAGTGATACCAATTCGCATTTACCATCTCATTTAATTCCGAAATATTAGTCGAACGCAATCCACCACCAGGCATGATTTTGATTCGATTATTGGCTTGAATTACTAATTGTCTTAAAACTTCTTTTCCTTCCATCACATTTGGAAAAGTTCCAGAAGTCAGAATAGTTGAAAATCCGCACGAGATGACATCTTCCAATGCTTTTTCGTAATTCGAAACGGCATCAAAAGCTCTGTGAAACGTACATGGAAATGGTTTTGCTAAATCAACCAAAGCTTTGTTTTGTTCGATATTAATTGTTTTATCATCCTTCAAAACTCCAAAAACAAAGCCGTTGACTCCTAATTTTTTAATGATTTCGATTTCCGATTTCATTTGTTCAAATTCTGCTTCTGAGAAAACGAAATTTCCTCCTCTTGGGCGAATCATCACATATAAATCAATACTTAGATTTTTGCGAGCTTGTTGAATCGTTTCGATAATTGGAGTTGTACCGCCAACCGACATATCTGCGCATAATTCTACTCTATCGGCTGCTGCTTTTTGAGCTATTAGAGCAGAATCCAGATTAAAACAAGCGATTTCTAGTTTCTTCATTGTTGAATTTTTACTCTGATTTTCTTAAAATTACCATTTTCATCTTCATTCCATTGATCATCACCAATTAAATAATATTGATTTTTATCTTTTACAATTCTATTTTCAAAATCCTTATCATTTGAAACAAAACCCTTTGTCTTTTGAATTTCTTGCCATTTATCATTTTGAAAAGACCAAACAGAAATAGAATTCCACCAACCTTCATGAGTTCTTGAAAAAATGATAATTTCATTCGCTCCATCAAAATTCAAATCTTCTATTTTTTTAATAGATACGCCATAACTTTGTCCAAAATCTATTTCAGGAATATTATTTGTGAAACGAATTATCATATCACCATATTCGTTTTGTTGATTAAAATTCACGAATGCGGTATCTTGAACTTTATCCTTGTTAACATCACCCACAAAGAAACTCTGTTTTTCTTCTGAAGTCTCTTCTAACTTATTAGTTTCAGTAATACTCTCTTTGGTTTTAGTTTCACAACTAAAAAAAATCAAGCCAAATATTAAAAAGAATAACTTCATAAACTATTTCAAAAAGTAATTCGCATCGATTAATTTATTTCCTGTTGCGTCGTGAACGGCATAATTGAAGCCGCCTTGCACACAATACGAACCATATTCTCCTTTTTTATTCAAGGCAATGAACCCAACTTGGATATCTTTTAAATTTTTTCCTCGATTTTGTGTCAATTTTACAATTCGCATCACGGCTTCTTCGCACGCTTTTTGTGGTGATTTTCCCTGACGCATTAATTCCACTACCAAATGACAGCCTGTAATTCGGATTACTTCTTCTCCATGACCTGTTGCGGTTGCCGCACCAATTTCGTTATCCACATATAAGCCAGCTCCAATAATTGGTGAATCGCCAACTCTTCCGTGCATTTTGAAAGCCATTCCGCTAGTAGTACAAGCTCCTGATAAATTTCCTTGTGCATCTAAAGCAATCATTCCGATGGTATCGTGATTTTCGATGTTGGCTTTTGGTAAATATTCACTGGTTTTTAGCCATTCCTTCCATTCTTTTTCGGAAGCTTCTAACAATAAATTTTCTTTTAGAAATCCTTGCGAGATGGCAAACTGCAAAGCGCCATCACCAACCAACATAACATGAGGCGTTTTTTCCATCACCATTCTTGCAACAGAAATCGGATGTTTAATATGCTCCAAACAAGCTACCGAACCAATATTCGAAAATTCGTCCATGATACAAGCGTCTAATGTTACGCGACCATCTCTATCTGGGCGACCGCCGTAACCTACACTTCTTTCATTTGGATCACCTTCTGGAATTTTTACTCCGGCTTCAACCGCATCTAAAGCGCGACCTTTGTTTTTTAACACTTCCCAAGCGGCTTCGTTTGCTTGTAAACCGAAATTCCAAGTAGAAAGTACGATAGGTTTATTTACTTTTCCTGAATTGATATCGATTTCAGTTTCCTCAGATTTCCCATTGAAAGCCTGAAACGCTACGCCAGCAGTTGCTAATGCGGTTGTCTTTAAAAAATTTCTTCTGTTTGTCATTATTCTACACTTATTTCGTCTACAAATAACCAACTGTTGGAACCTGCACCTGGATTTCCATCTGAAATGATTCCGTTGTTTTCTGCAATGACTTTTATAAATTGAACATTTTGCTTGTCGAATTCTACCACAATTTTCCCTTTCTTTTCTTTAATTTCATTAGAAGGTACAATTGTAATTGGAATATAATTTTCTCCATCTTTTGAAACTAAAATTCCGATGCTTTTTGGATAGTAAATCCAACTTCCTTCAGATGAAAGGGTGTTGATACTTATTTTTGAAATCATTTCTGTTTTTCCTAAATCGATAGTGGCATTCATATCTTTTCCCCAGAAACCTAACCAATCTCTTCCGAATTTAGAAGTGTTTCCTTTCATTCCATCTACCAAAGTAAAACTTCCACCGATTCCATAATTTTCATGTGGTTGGTGCACTAATTCAATCTTTTTACCCGTTGATTTAGTGATGAAAAATGGTTGTTCGATAGTGGCACTTTTTGCTTTTCCGTTTTCGAAATAAGCAGCTTTTATGGATTGGTTTTTAGCAACTAGTATTGGTTTTTCATAAGAAATCGAATTCGCATTTGGTTCTGAACCATCGGTTGTGTATTTGATTCCGTTTGGATTTGCTGATTTTAATTCGAATGCTACTCCGTTTTTGGCAGGTTGTACTTTGGAAGTTACTTCAAAAATGGCTTTGCTGTAGTTGATTCCTTTTTTCTCATAGATTTCGAAATGTGAAATCAATCTTTTTTCGAATTCTTTGTATTCTTTCGGATTAGATGTTCCCCAAACCACTTCGGAAAGCGCTGCTATTCTTGGGAAAATCATATATTCGGCATGTTCAGGCGTATTGATATATTCCGTCCAAAGATTGGCTTGAGCGCCTAAAATATACTTCGATTCTTCTGCTGAAAGTTCTTTTGGAATTGGATTGAAAGAATACACTTTTTCCACATTGGTATAACCGCCAAAAGCAATCGGTTCATTTTTAGGTTCGCCTTGGTAATGGTCGAAATAACAATGTGAACCTGGTGACATGACTACGAAATGTTTTTGTTTAGCAGCTGCAATTCCGCCTTCGGTGCCACGCCAACTCATTACTGCTGCGTTTGGCGCTAATCCACCTTCTAAAATTTCGTCCCAACCGATGATTTTTCGCCCTTTACTGTTGACAAATTTTTCGATTCTTTGGATGAAATAGCTTTGTAATTCGTGTTCGTCTTTTAATTTTTCATCTTTGATTCTCTTTTGACAATGCGGACAACTTTTCCAACGCACTTTTGGAGATTCATCGCCACCGATGTGAATATATTCAGAAGGAAATAATGCCATAACTTCTGTCAAAATATTTTCTAAAAAAGTAAAGGTTTCGTCTTTTGGACAAAAAACATCTTCTAAAACGCCCCAAGTTTTTCCCACTTCAAATGGTCCATCGGTACAAGAAAATTCAGGGTACGATGCTAAAGCTGCTAAAGCATGACCAGGCATTTCAATTTCAGGAATAATGGTGATGTGGCGTTCTTTTGCGTAAGCTACGATTTCTTTGATTTCTTCTTGCGTGTAAAATCCGCCATAGCGAATGTTATCAAACGTTTGGTCGGTGTAATGTCCAATCATAGAGCCATTTCGCCAAGCTCCGACTTCCGTTAATTTGGGATATTTTTTAATTTCGATGCGCCAACCTTGATCATCGGTTAAATGCCAATGAAAGGTATTCATTTTGTACATCGCTAAATAATCAATGTATTTTTTGATGAATTCCTTTGGAAAAAAATGACGACAAATGTCGAGATGCATGCCGCGCCAATTGTATTTTGCATAATCTTGAAGTTGTAGGCAAGGAATTTTAATAATTTGATTTTTTTCTAAAGGTATTATTTGTAAAAGACTTTGGATAGCATAAAAAATTCCTTCTGAACTATTTGCGTTTATTTTGATTTGATTTTCATCTATTTTAATTTCATATTGACTTTTAATTCTTGTAGAGATTGTATCAATGTATCTTAAATTTAAAATAATCTTAGATACTGCTTGTGACTTATTTTTGGACTGTATTTTTAGTCCGGTTTGATTTAGAATAGAATTTTGTAAATATTCAATATCAAAACTATCAATTACATTCGATTCAATTTCTGTATTTTTTGATAGTTTGAAATAATTATTTTTAATTTTTAAAAATTCAGGTTTTGGAATAATTGAAATGGATTCTTGTCCAAAAGTCCAACCAAATATGAGAAGAAGAAAATAAAATAATTTTTTCATTTGAGTTGTGTTTGTTTGGCTAAAATTAAATAAAAAAACCGCACATTGCTGTACGGTTTTCATTATTTGTGTTGAAAAAGATTATTTTCCTAGTTCAGCAATTTTTGCTTCTACTTCTAAATCGTCTCCTTCGAAAACTTTTTCTTCAGTAGTTTCTTTACCATCTACTTTTTTTGTAATGGTAACCGTTGCTTTTACTTTTCCGTTAGCTTCTTTTTCTTTCTTAACTTTAATATCAACAATTTCTTGATGTTTGTCATGGTTACAACTTGCACTATGAACATGTCCTTCATCTCCAATGAATTTTCCATTTTCATCATACATAGCCATACATTTTTCTTTACATTCTTTAGAACATCCATTTGCTTCACACATTTTTGCGCACTCGTCTTTTGTCATATCTGCACATTTAGACATATCGCATTTTCCTTTATCGCAACACATCATTTCTGTTTTAGCACAACAAGCACCTTTTTCAGTTGTAGCACCGTGACCTCCTAAGATTGGAGCGATTACTAAACCAATTAAACATGTTAATTTGATTAAGATATTCATTGATGGTCCAGAAGTATCTTTAAATGGATCTCCAACTGTATCTCCAGTTACCGCTGCTTTGTGCGCATCAGAACCTTTGTATGTCATTTCTCCGTTGATTTCAACTCCAGCTTCGAAAGATTTTTTAGCGTTATCCCAAGCTCCACCAGCATTGTTTTGGAACACTGCCCAAAGCACACCTGAAACGGTAACTCCAGCCATATAACCACCTAACATTTCAGCGATTAATTGGTTGTTATCTGCGTAAACTAATTTTCCTAATAATACGATTGCAATAGGGAAACCAATCGTTAAAATTCCTGGCAACATCATTTCGCGTAAAGCGGCTTTTGTAGAAATTTCAACACATTTTCCATATTCTGGTTTACCCGTTCCTTCCATAATTCCTGGAATTTCTTTGAACTGACGACGTACTTCGTATACCATATCCATTGCAGCTTTACCAACAGAGTTCATTGCTAATGCAGAGAAAACCACAGGAATCATACCTCCAACGAATAACATTGCTAATACAGGAGCTTTGAAAATATTAATTCCATCAATTCCCGTGAAAGTAACATAAGCAGCAAATAAAGCTAATGAAGTTAATGCAGCAGAAGCGATTGCGAAACCTTTACCTGTTGCAGCCGTCGTGTTACCCACTGAGTCTAAAATATCTGTACGAGTACGAACTTCTTTTGGTAATTCACTCATTTCAGCGATTCCACCTGCGTTATCAGAGATTGGCCCAAACGCGTCGATTGCTAATTGCATTGCAGTTGTAGCCATCATTGCAGAAGCGGCTAAAGCAACACCGTAAAATCCTGCTAAAGCATAAGTTGACCAAATAGCTGCTCCAAATAATAATACCGTTGGGAAAGTTGAAATCATACCCGTTGCTAAACCAGCGATTACGTTAGTTCCTGCTCCAGTAGAAGATTTTTGTACAATTGCCAATACTGGCTTTGTACCTAATCCTGTATAATATTCTGTAACTGATGAAATAGCTCCACCAACAAATAAACCGATTAAAGTAGCGTAGAAAACACGCATTGCTGAAATTTCTTGTGCTCCTTCACCGAAGAATTCCATTGTCATTACTTCAGGAAGCATGAATTTTACTAAGAAGAAACAAGAAACCGCAGTTAAAACGATTGAAACCCAGTTTCCTATATTTAGTGCTTTTTGCACTTGAGCTTCTTTAGCATCGTCACTTGAAATTTTCACTAACATGGTTCCAATGATAGAGAATAAAATTCCGAAACCTGCGATTGCCATTGGTAATAAAATTGGTCCAATTCCGCCAAAAGCGTCATCGATTTTACCACCCATATCTTTAATTACATAATTTCCTAAAACCATTGCCGCTAAAACAGTTGCTACATATGAACCGAATAAATCGGCACCCATACCCGCTACGTCTCCAACGTTATCACCTACGTTATCAGCAATTGTAGCAGGATTACGTGGATCATCTTCTGGAATACCAGCTTCTACTTTTCCTACTAAGTCTGCACCTACATCGGCAGCTTTGGTGTAAATTCCACCTCCTACACGTGCGAATAATGCGATTGATTCAGCACCTAATGAAAATCCAGCTAATGTTTCTAAAACAACTGTCATTCCGTCTGTATCTGTCCAAACGCCATCCATGAACATATGGAAAAACAATATAAAGAAACCTGTTAATCCTAAAACAGCTAAACCAGCTACCCCTAATCCCATTACCGTTCCACCACCAAAAGACACTTTTAATGCTTGTGGTAAACTTGTACGAGCGGCTTGCGTTGTTCTAACGTTTGTTTTTGTGGCGATTTTCATCCCCATATTTCCAGCTAAAGCAGAAAAAATAGCTCCAAAAATGAAAGCTACAACTATTAATAAATGCGTTTTAACTCCAGGTATAAAAGTAATTCCAGCCAAAACAACACTTGCAATAAGAACAAATATCGCCAATAATCGATATTCTGCTTTTAAAAATGCTAAGGCTCCTTCGTAGATGTAATCTGAAATTTCTTTCATTTTACCATCTCCGGCATCTTGTTTAAGAACCCAAGCGCGTTTGGCTGCCATAAATGCCAATCCTAATAGTGCCATGACTATAGGAACATAGATCATCATTGATTCCATAAAATATAATTTAGATTTTGTTAGTTTATTTTATGGTAATATTAAGAAAATAAAACAAAAAAGGCAATATTTTTATCAAAATACTGCCTTTCTATTTAAAATTTAATTGATTATTTAATACTAAACAATCCTTCAGGTTTATTTTCAAGTTCGTTGAAACGGTTTGTACATTTCACAAGAATCTCTTTTGCTTCATTTACATCTCCCCATCCTTCAACATCAACTTTTTTGTTTTCTAAGTCTTTGTACACTTGGAAGAAGTGTTCGATTTCTTTAATTAAGTGAGGATTTACATCACTCAAATCGTTTAATTTGTTCCAAATTGGGTCAGAAACGGGCACACAAATTACTTTTTCATCTGGACCTTTATCATCTGCCATGTGGAAAACACCGATTGGTTTTACTTCCATCACACAACCTGGGAATGTCGGCTCGTTTACTAAAACTAAAACATCTAATGGGTCTCCATCTAATGCTAACGTTTCTGGAATAAATCCGTAATCTGCTGGATACATCATTGACGAAAATAACATTCTGTCAAAACGCATTCTTTTTAATTCAAAATCGTACTCGTATTTGTTTCTACTTCCTCTAGGAATCTCAATCAATACATCAAATGTAGTAATTTTATCTGCTGTCATTTTTCTTATATTTTAAAGCGGGTGCAAAGTTACCACTATAAAACATTAGAAACAAAAGAGTTTTGCAAAAAAAGTATAGATTTTACAAAGATTTAATATGTGATTTTTCTACCTCTTTTTTCAAGATAATAATGCCACAAAAAATAGGTTGCTACCGAACGATAAGGTTTCCATTTTTGAGCATAACTTTCCATTTCTTCTTTCGTATGAATATCTAAAAGCTCTTTCATGGTATTTACAACAGCAATATCACCAAGTGGAATAATATCAAGCGAATTCAGGCAAAACATCAGGTAAATATCAATTGTCCAATTACCGATACCTTTGATTTTAATGAGTTCTTTACGAACCACATCAGCATCTTTGAAAGCCAAACTTTCCAAATCCAATTCTTTTGACAAAACGGCTTCAGCAAGCGCTTTTATGTATTTTGTTTTTTGACGACTTACGCCACAAACACGAAAATCTTCATCTGAAAAAACAACAACTTTTTCAGGTATAAAATTAGGAATAGCTGTTTTTAATTTATTAAAAGTAGCTTTCGCGGAATCAACGGAAACTTGTTGTTCTAAAATCAATAAAAGTAAGGTTTGAAAACCTTGAGGTCTTTTTGGTTGAATTGGAAAACCGAATTGTTGGCTTATTTTTTCAAAAATAGCATCTTGCTTAAGTAAATATGCTATGGCATTTTCCATTTTTAGAAATAGAATCCGAAAGAAGCTTTTACGGTAAATTTATTAGCATCTGGAATGTCTAAGTAACTTCCGCGCCAAGCAAAATCGATTCGTAATACTTTGAAAATATTGCCAATTCCCGCATGGTACTCCCAATAAATATCTTCTGGAGCACGATACACTAAACCTGAAGCGTTTATAAATCTATTTTCATCGGAAACCGTTCCGTAAACTCCTTTAATACCTACAATCTCTCTCCAATTTAATTTTCTTAACAACGGAACTCTTGAAAATAATCTTCCATTAAAATGATGTTCAAAATGAAGCGAAGCATATTGATCTGCCACAAAATCATAGTAATCAAGTAAGTTATACGTATTATCGATAATAAAATACGATTGATTTCCTGGAATAACTCCCATTAAACCTAAAGGAACTTGACCAAATGTTTTACCCAATTCTAAAGTAGTAAACAATCTTCCAAAACCACCAACTAGAACTGGTTGACGATAGTAAAATTGTAATTTTTGATAATCAAAATCGCTATTTAAAACCCCTTTTAACCCTTGACTATAGCTTAAGAAAATTCTAGCATAATTATTATCTACTTCTAAACGCTCTACACCATAACCAACGGTTCTTCTACCTGGAGTGTATTCTGCAACCAAATTAATTTCTGATTGTTTGATTTCGCTCTTAGTAGTTGTTTGAGTTGCATCGGTATAATAATCCAAACTAAATTGATTAGAGGCTGATTTTAAAGTTCGATACGATAAATTGGTTTGAAAAGTTAAATTCTTTACAGGTTCAATTTCAAAACCCAATGTAGTCAAGTTAACCGATGTTAATTTATTGTTAGTTCCGCTTGAAAAGAAAGACGAAGATGCAAAACTTCTTCCCAAAACATCATTAGAAGTAGTTAAACTTACCCCTATTTGTTCAACATCTCTACGATTTCCAGCTGAAAGAATAATTCGATTTTTCTTGTCTACCATCCACTTTCCAGAAATACCGTATTTGAATTTATTATCTTTAAATCCGTATGCGGTGTAGCCTTGAATTCTCCAAGTGTCGTTTGAACCAAAATACGTTCTTCCGCCAGCTCGTAAGCGTTGTCCTTCAACATCGTTATATCCAAAAGTTGAGAATATTGGACCGTAATCCATTTTTAATTTTGGAATTTCAATATAGCCACTTCCAAGAATTGATGCCAAATTATAAATTCTTTTAAAACGTGGCACTTCTTTTAGCGTATCAAGCATTTTATAGATGCCGGCTTCGTTTTTATTTAAAGCTTCAAATCTATTTTCTTCCCAATACTCATCGGGCTTGTTAAATACAGAGTTGTCGTAGAAATTAACTTCTTCTTTATAAAATTTATCTTCTTTTTTAATATCGAATTTATGATTTCTAGCCAATGTAGTTCTTTTTCCGTAAACTCCTTTTGATTCTTCTTTCTTCGAAAAACTAAAATCAGACATCATATAATCTCGTTTCAACAAGAAAACAGAATCGTTCATTACTTCATACTCTTGTTCAATATAAATTTCTTTTACCCAGTTGATATTAGCGCTTTTACTAGCTTCTAAATTGATTTTTTTGATAGCGAAAGTGGTGTCGTTTACCCAAAAATCACCTTTAAACGTCAATTCATTTTTACGTCTTGGATAGTATACAATATTATAACACCATTTATTATCAATGAACATACTATCATTTAAAACGTAGTTATACACATTTATTCCCGTTCTTGATAATGGACTCACGAAATCTTTATCGAAGAATTTTAAGTAATTATCATAGATATCAAAATCGGCATATAAATCTTTGATGAATGTATTTACACCATCACCTGAACCAAATCCAGAATTTTTGTTGGCTTTTGTAATCTCTTTATATTTTTTTTCTTTATTATCACCGTAAACCTCACTTAAGGTTTCATTGATGAAAATTGGCAAATAGGTTTTTCCTGAAATACTTGAAGTGTCAATTTGATCGAAAACGAACTCCATTCCTTTAAACACTTTACTATTCATGAAAGCGGAATCGATGGTATTTAAGTCAAACTCCACTTTTTCGTATTTATCATATTGGTATTGCTTAAACATTTTAAGACCGTTTTTACGTCGACGTTCCCAAATTTTTCGCAATATATCAATCGCTGGATTGTTCTTTTTAGAAGTTTTTCCTGTATAAATGACCACTTCTTTAAGTTCCGTTCCCGACTTTAATTGTATTTTTAATCCCGTATTTAAACCTGGTTTTAAAGAAATTTCCTTTTTTTCAAATCCTACATACGAAACCACTAAAGTGGAATAATTTTCTTTAGATTCGAAATAAAAATTCCCATTTTCATCTGTAATTACTCCTTCTTTTGAGTTTTTAAAAATAACATTTGCAAAAGCTACAGGATCGCCAAACTCGTCTGTTACTTTTCCACCAACCTTGGTTTGCCCAATAACTATTGAGCTCAGAAATAAAAAGAATAATACAATTTTTGTCTTCATAGGAAAAAAAAACTTCATCAGAAAGTTACTGATGAAGTTTCAAATATAATAAGTTAATTGTTATTTATACATAACTTTTTTTACTGCCTTAATTACATCTTGCGAATTTGGCAACCATTCTTTTAATAAAGTTGGCGAATAAGGCGCAGGAGCATCTGCTGTTGTAATTCTCTGAACCGGAGCATCTAAGTAATCAAATGCTCTTTCTTGCACCATATAAGTGATTTCAGAAGCAACGGAAGCAAATGGCCAAGCTTCTTCTAAAACTACCAATCTATTTGTTTTCTTAACCGAATTAATAATCGCATCATAATCCATAGGACGAACCGTTCTTAAATCGATGATTTCACAAGAAATGCCTTCTTTAGCTAATTCGTCAGCTGCTAAATGCGCTTCTTTAATAATTTTTCCAAAAGAAACAATCGTTACATCAGTTCCTTCTCTTTTGATATCAGCAACTCCTAATGGAATAGTGTATTCTCCTTCTGGCACTTCCCCTTTATCTCCATACATTTGCTCTGATTCCATGAAAATAACTGGATCGTTATCACGAATAGCTGATTTCAATAAACCTTTGGCATCATAAACAGTTGATGGAACTACAACTTTTAAACCTGGAGTGTTAGCAAACCAGTTTTCAAAAGCTTGCGAGTGCGTAGCACCTAATTGACCTGCAGAAGCTGTCGGACCTCTAAATACCATTGGCATTGGAAATTGTCCAGCAGACATTTGGCGCATTTTTGCTGCGTTATTGATAATTTGGTCAATTCCTACTAATGAGAAGTTGAACGTCATGAATTCTACAATAGGGCGATTCCCGTTCATAGCCGAACCTACAGCGATTCCTGCAAATCCTAACTCTGCAATTGGTGTATCAATTACACGTTTTGGTCCAAATTCATCTAGCATTCCTTTTGAAGCTTTGTAAGCTCCATTATATTCTGCTACTTCTTCACCCATTAAATATATTGATTCGTCGCGACGCATTTCTTCGCTCATAGCTTCACAAATAGCTTCTCTAAATTGTATCGTTCTCATGAAATTAATTTCTTTGAATTATGATTGGCAAAAGTAAGAAAAATAAAATTATTCCAATTCGTTATTAAAAAAAATGAATTTACTTTCTACTACAACCTTATAGTATTAAAAAAATGCATTTTAAGACGATCATAAAAACATGATTTTAAACAATTCGTAAAAAAAAGCTAATTTATCTAAGAAAAACATATTTATTATGCATGCATAGTTTTTATTTAGAAATTATTTTGTATTTTTGGGACTGAAAATATTCACTAACAAAATACATAAAAATGAAAATATTAGTTTGCATCAGTCACGTACCTGATACTACTTCAAAGATTAATTTTGTCAATGGTGACAGCGAATTTGACACGAATGGTGTTCAATTTGTAATTAATCCTAATGATGAATTTGGTTTAACAAGAGCCATTTGGTTTAAAGAGCAACAAGGAGCAAATGTTACCGTTGTAAACGTTGGTGGAGCTGACGCTGAAGCAACCCTAAGAAAAGCATTAGCTATTGGAGCAGACGAAGCAATTCGTATTAACGCCAACCCAACTGACGGAATGTTTGTTGCAAAACAATTAGCTGATGTAGTTAAAAATGGAGGTTACGATTTAGTAATCGCTGGAAAAGAATCATTAGACTACAATGGCGGAATGGTTCCTGGAATGATGGCTGCTATGTTAGGATACAATTTCGTAAACGCTTGTGTTGGTATTGATGTAAACGGAAACGAAGCAAAAGTAACTAGAGAAATTGATGGTGGAAAAGAAATCGTTTCTGCAAGTTTACCATTAATTATTGGTGGTCAAAAAGGTTTAGTAGAAGAAAAAGATTTACGTATTCCAAACATGAGAGGCATCATGATGGCAAGAACTAAAGCTTTAACTTTAGTAGAGCCAACAGGAGATGCTTCTGCAACTAAAGCCGTTAAATTTGAAAAACCAGCTGCAAAATCAGCAGTTAAATTAGTAAGTGCTGATAATTTAGATGAGTTAATCAGTTTGTTACACAACGAAGCTAAGGTTATTTAGTAATCAGTGTTCAGTTTTTAGTGTTCAGTTAACACTTAAACTTTTAAACATTTTAAACTCTTAAACTTAAAAAATCATGTCGATATTAATATATGCTGAATCAGCAGAAGGAAAAATCAAAAAAGTAGCACTTGAATTAGCTTCTTACGCAAAAAAAGTTGCTGCTTCAATGGGAACAACAGTTACAGCAGTAACTATCAACAACTCTGATAACAGTGCTTTAGCAGCTTACGGAGTAGACAAAGTATTAAACGTTTCTAACGATAAATTAAACAACTTCAGTGCTAAAGCTTACGCAGATGTAATTGCTCAAGCAGCTAAAAAAGAAGGAACTCAAATCGTTTTAGTTTCTTCATCAACAGATAGTTTATATTTAGCACCACTTGTAGCGGTAGCTCTAGAAGCTGGTTATGCATCAAATGTAGTGGCTTTACCAGAAAGCACTTCGCCTTTCCAAGTAAAAAGAACTGCTTTCTCAAACAAAGCTTTCAATATTACTGAGATTTCAACCCCAGTAAAAGTTTTAGGAATTGCTAAAAACTCTTTCGGATTAGTAGAAAATGCTGCTGCTATGACTGAAGAAAGTTTTGCTCCTTCATTAAACGATGCGGATTTCGGAATCAAAGTTGAAAACGTAGAAAAAGTAACTGGAAAAGTAACTATCGCTGATGCTGAAATCGTAGTTTCTGCAGGTCGTGGAATGAAAGGTCCAGAAAACTGGGGAATGATTGAAGAATTAGCTTCTGTTTTAGGTGCTGCAACTGCATGTTCTAAACCAGTTTCTGATATTGGATGGAGACCTCACAGCGAGCACGTAGGACAAACTGGAAAACCAGTAGCTTCTAATTTATACATTGCTGTTGGGATTTCTGGAGCAATTCAACATATTGCAGGTATTAACTCATCAAAAGTAAAAGTAGTAATCAACACAGATCCAGAAGCACCTTTCTTTAAAGTTGCTGATTACGGAGTTGTAGGTGATGCTTTCACTGTAGTGCCTCAATTAATTGAAAAATTAAAAGCATTTAAAGCAAGCAACTCGTAATAAAATAGTTGTTTAAAAAATATATTAAATTAAAATTAGAGTTATCTTTGTTTAGATAGCTCTTTTTTTTATTTTTGGGGCGACCCGAGTGGTAACGAATTGACGAAGTAATGGCTAACCGTTTTTCTGTTAGCCATTTTCTGACTTTGTGATTGTATTTAAAATCCGAATCAGAGTATCAAAAAAATGATAATTAACAATTTCAAATGAGTTTAGTAAAATTAACTATAAAAGGTATTTCCTATAGCCAAACGCAAAACGGAGCTTATGCCTTAATCTTAAATGAAGTGGATGGTGAGAGAAAACTTCCAATTGTTATTGGTGCTTTTGAAGCCCAATCGATTGCTATTGCTTTAGAAAAAGAAATTAAACCGCCTCGCCCACTTACACACGATTTATTTAAAAACTTTGCCGACCGATTTGACATCGTAGTAAAGCAAGTGATTATTCATAAATTAGTAGATGGTGTTTTCTATTCGAGTATTATTTGCGAAAGAGACAAAATCGAGGAAATTATTGATGCTCGTACTTCAGATGCGATTGCATTAGCTTTGCGTTTTAATGCTCCTATTTTTACTTACAAAAATATTTTAGACAAAGCTGGAATTTACCTAAGCATCAATCCTACCGAAAATACCGAAAACCAAGAAAACGACGACATCCTTTCAACTCCTGAAACTTTTGGACAAGAAGATGTAGTGGTTCCTGCGGATAGTTATTCAGGTTATTCGCTAAAAGAATTATACCAAAAATTAGACGAAGCTGTACAAAACGAGGACTACGAAAAAGCAGCAAAAATAAGAGATGAAATCTCAAAAAAAGAATCTTAAAACTATTTCAAAATGAATATAAAATTAAAATTAACGATTGTAAGTTTCTTACAATTATTTGTATGGGGCGCATGGCTAACTACACTTGCAAGTTATGGATTTGGTTTTAAACAATGGTCTGGAGCTGAGTTTGGAATAGTTTTTTCAACTTTAGGAATTGGTTCTATTATAATGCCTCCGATTTCTGGAATCATCGCGGATAAATATCTAAATCTTGAAAAATTATATGGAATTCATCATATACTTTATGGGATAATTTTACTTTTCTTACCAGCTATTGATAGTCCTTCGACTTTCTTTTGGGTATTACTTATTGGAATGATATTTTACATGCCAACCTTATCATTGTCAAATTCTCTTTCCTACGCAATTCTAAAAAAATTCAATTTTAATGTAGTAAAAGATTACCCACCTATTCGTGTTTGGGGAACTATTGGTTTCATTGTGGCCATGTGGTGTACTAATATTTTTAGTAATGTAAGTCCACCATTCTCTTTTGGAATTGGAATTGGAAAAGCAATTGCTTCAGTCACAAATATGCCAGTAGAATGTAATCAATTTTATATTGCTTCATTTTTCGCATTTGTATTAGGAATTTTCTCTTTCACCTTGCCAAAAATCGAACCAACAAAAGATGAAAGCATTAACAAAACCTTCTCGCAAATTTTTGGTTTAGACGCTTTTAAATTATTCAAACAATCTAAAATGGCGATGTTTTTTGTATTTAGTATGTTCTTAGGTGCAGCTTTGCAATTAACAAACATGTATGGCGAAACTTATATTCACGATTTCAAAAACGTTCCAGAATATGCGAATACATTTGTTGTAAAATCAGCAAATATTGTCTTATCAATTTCTCAAATTTCTGAAACTATATTTATTTTAGCTATTCCTTTTTTCTTGAGACGATATGGAATCAAAAAAGTGATGCTTTTCAGTTTAATTGCTTGGGTTTTCCGTTTCGGATTCTTCGCTTTTGGAGATCCAACAGGAAGTTTATGGATGATTATTATGTCGAATATTGTTTACGGATTAGCATTTGATTTCTTTAATATTTCAGGTTCATTATTCGTAGAAACCTCAACCGATTCTAAAATACGTTCATCTGCGCAAGGCTTATTTATGATGATGACTAATGGATTTGGTGCCATTTTAGGGAGTTTAGGAAGTGGTTTTTTAATAGACACTTATTTCACAACTCCAGCAGGAAAAGATTGGCATAACATCTGGTTAACTTTTGCAATTTATGCGTTAATTATTACTGTTGCTTTTGCAATTTTATTCAAACATAAACACGACCCAAAAGACGTAGAAGCGTTTAATCATTAAATTAAAAACCTGACAGGTTTTGGAAACCTGTCAGGTTTAAACTTACTATATATGCAACAATATCACGATTTAGTAAAACACGTATTAGCAAACGGCAACCAAAAAGGCGACCGTACCGGAACTGGAACCTTAAGTGTTTTTGGTTACCAAATGCGTTTTGATTTAAGCGAAGGTTTTCCAATGGTAACCACTAAAAAATTACACTTAAAATCGATTATTTACGAATTGTTGTGGTTTTTAAATGGTGACACCAACATCAAATATTTACAAGAAAACGGTGTGAAAATTTGGGACGAATGGGCGGATGAAAATGGCGATTTAGGTCCGGTTTACGGACACCAATGGCGCAATTGGAACAGCGAAGAAATCGACCAAATTACCGAATTAATCGAAACGCTAAAAACCAATCCAAACAGCAGAAGAATGTTAGTTTCTGCATGGAATCCTAGTGTTTTACCAGATACTTCAGTTTCGTTTGCGGAAAATGTTGCTAATGGAAAAGCGGCTTTACCTCCATGTCATGCCTTTTTTCAGTTTTATGTGGCGGATGGAAAATTAAGTTGCCAGTTGTACCAACGCAGTGCTGATATTTTCTTAGGCGTTCCGTTTAATATTGCATCTTATGCTTTGTTTACAATGATGATTGCTCAAGTTTGTGATTTACAAGTAGGCGAATTCATCCACACCTTTGGTGATGCACACATTTACAACAACCATATGGAACAATTAGAATTACAATTGTCTCGCGAGTGCCGACCTTTACCAACGATGAAACTAAACCCAGAAATTAAAAATATTTTCGATTTCAAATTTGAAGATTTCACGTTAGAAGGCTATGACCCGCATCCGCATATTAAGGGAGTTGTGGCGATTTAAAATTTAATTTATGAAAAAGTTTATATTTTTTATTTTGTTTACTTGTCTTGCAAATGCGCAAGATTATTCTAAATTATTTAATTCATTAGATAGTGTTCAAAAAAGCCAAGCAGTTGATCATTTGAGAAAAATTAAAAAATTGATTAACTATGAAATTATTAAAAGCGGAATTAAAGTAGGAGAAAAAGAATTTATTAAAGGTGTTTTTTTTATTGACAAACAAGGTAAATTTAGCGTAATAATAATTGATGATAAGTCAAAAAAATACAATGATATTATCTCAAATATTATTAATAATATCCCTCCATCTAATTGCTCAAAATACTTTAACGAATATACATCTTTTCGATTCAAATTGAACGAAATAAGTGATTTAGAGAAATATTATAACGAGTTAATGCAAGAAGAAAACAATAATCCCCAAGCTATTTCAGAATTAAACACATACCCTGCTTTTAAAAAATCTAAATTTTTAGACAACAAAGAAAAAGCATTAAAATCATTTAGTGTTTCAATGGCTGAACACATAAAAGCAAATTTCAACTATCCTGAAAAAGCAATGAATGAGAATATACAAGGTAAAACCAATGTTACATTCATCATATCAAGCGAAGGAGAAGTAAATGAAATTTATGCTTGTAACGCACACCCTTTATTACAACTTGAAGGAGTTCGAATAATAGAATTACTACCCAAAATGATTCCAGGAAGTAAGAATGGGGAAAATGTAGCTATTAGATACGCTCAACCATTAACTTTTAAAATGCGTTAAACATGCTCACCATAATCGCAGCCGCATCCGAAAACAATGCTTTAGGAAAAGACAATCAATTGGTTTGGCATTTGCCAGATGATTTTAAGCGTTTTAAAACAATCACTTCCGGACATTATATTGTGATGGGAAGAAAGACTTTTGAAAGTTTTCCAAAACCGTTACCCAATAGAACACATATTATCATTACGCGCCAAAAAGATTACGAAGTTCCAGAAGGTTGTTTCGTAGCGAGTAGTTTGCAAAAAGCAATTGATTTATGCCCGAAAAATGAAGAAGTTTTCATCATTGGCGGAGGCGAAATTTACAATCAGTCTATAGAAATCGCAGATAAAATCGATTTAACTCGCGTGCATACTACGATTGAAGCCGATACTTTTTTTCCCGAAATCGATACAAATAAATGGGAATTAGTCTTCGAAGAATTTCATTCTAAAGACGAAAAACACGATTACGATTTTACTTTTTTGACGTACATTAGAAAATAGTTTTTTAGAACGCGGATGACGCAGATTTAAGGAATTTTCACAGATTTTTTAAATTTCTTAAATCTGTGTTCTAAAAAATATTTCTTTAATTTGAATTTTGAAGTTCAAATTGAATTTTGCCCTTGTATTTGATTTTTTATCAGTACTTTTGTGTTCCAAAAAATTGCAAAATGTCAAAAAATATTACGCCATATCAAGATTCTGAATTAGGAAAAAAAGAACAAGTTGCTCAAATGTTTGATACCATTTCTGAAAATTATGATGGTTTAAACCGAGTTATTTCTTTTGGAACTGATGCCAAGTGGAAAAAGAAAATCTTAAAAATGGTAGCAGCAAAACAACCAAAATCTATTTTAGATATTGCAACTGGCACGGGTGATTTAGCGATTTTATTTGCCAATACTTCTGCTACTGAAATTATTGGTTTGGATATTTCGCAAGGTATGCTTGACATTGGAAAGAAAAAAATTGCAGCTCAAAACTTGGATTCTAGAATTCAAATGGTGTTAGGCGATGGCGAAAACATTCCATATCCTGACAATTATTTTGATGCTATTACCGTGGCGTATGGTGTTCGTAATTTTGAAAATCTAGAAAAAGGGTTAACCGATATTTTAAGAACATTAAAACCAGGCGGCCAATTGATTATTTTAGAAACTTCGGTACCTACGCAGTTTCCTTTTAAACAAGGATATTATGTTTATACCAATTTCATCATGCCAACTATTGGTAAATTATTTTCAAAAGACAAAAAAGCGTATCAATATTTGTCTACCTCAGCACAAAATTTCCCATTTGGAGAAGCCTTAAACAATATTTTGAGAAAAATTGGGTTTATAGAGGTGAAGCATTTACCTCAAACCTTTGGAGTAGCGACTATTTATCAAGCATCTAAAAAATAACATGAAGAAGTTACTGTTTTTATTACTTTTTTCACCCCTACTCTTTGCCCAAGAAGGCATGTTTAGTAAAGATCCAATAATCAATAAAGAAAATTGGAACAAACAGCGCGTTCATTGGGGCTATTATTTAGGATTTAATAGTTTAGATTTTAAATTTGATTATTTATCGGTTACTCAAGATATTGAAGTTCAATCTTCAACGGGTTTCAACGTGGGATTAATTGGCAATTTAAGATTAACGGAATTTTTAGATTTCCGTTTTGAACCGGGTTTATACATTACACAAAGAAATCTAATTTACCCTAATATTACCGACCCAGTTGATCGATTACGAGAAGTAAAATCAACCTATATTTTCTTTCCATTTTTGTTGAAATATTCTGCCTTACGTACTGGAAATGTACGTCCGTATCTTGTAGGTGGTATATCTACTGCCTTAAATTTAGGTAGTAACGCCGAAGCTCCAGATGACAATTACAACGATAGATTCCGAATGACAAAATGGTCGAATTTCTACGAAGTAGGATTTGGAATTGACTTGTATTTTGAATATTTCGTGTTTTCACCTTCTATAAGAGGTGTTTTCAGTATGAAAGATGAATTAATTCGTGATAACACCCCAGGAAGTCCTTGGACAGGAAATATTCAAGAAATGAAAACGCGTGGCTTTTTCATCAATTTTGCATTTCACTAAAAAATTATTTTCGTTTAAATTCGCTTAAAATTATTGCGGTTGCAGTAGCAACATTAAGACTTTCTGTAACTTGAAGATTTCCAAATCTTGGAATAGCAATGCGCTCTGAAACTAATTTTTCAACCGAAGTTGAAATTCCGTTGGCTTCATTGCCCATGATAATGATTCCTTCTTTAGGTAATTCTTCTTGGTAAATGTTATTTCCATCCATAAAAGTACCAAAAACCGGTAATTTAGTTTGTGATAAAAACGTTTCTAAATTTCCATACACCACATTTACTCTACTAATAGAACCCATCGTAGCTTGTACTACTTTAGGATTATAAATATCTACCGATTCTTCAGAACAAAACAACGTTTCAATTCCAAACCAATCACATAAACGAATAATTGTTCCCAAATTCCCAGGATCGCGCACATCGTCTAAGGCAACGATTAGTCCTTTTTCAACCATTTCTTTTACTTTCGGAATTTTAAAAACAGCTAAACAAGTATTTGGTGTCGTTAAGGCACTGATTTTTTTTAACTCAACTTCAGAAATGGCATGAACTTTGTTTTTTGGAACTGTAAGAAAATCTTGCTTTGTAGTAAACAAATCTTGCAATTCAAAGTTAGAATGTAACAATTCTTGAACTACCTTTACGCCTTCGGCAAAGAAAAGTTGTTCTTGTTTTCTATATTTTTTTTGTTGTAAACTCGTTATTAGTTTAATTTGGTTTTTACTAACCATAAAAATTGTATTTTTGACTAACTTTTAAAAAGTGCTTTGAGAAATAATTTATCAAAAATAACATTATTATTTGTAATCGGAACAATAATTTATTCGTGTTCGCAAGTTAAGCGAGTTCCCGAAAGTAAAAAATTATTGACCAAAAACGAGGTATTCGTAAATGACGAATTGGTAAAAGAAGATCGCGTTAATAATTTAGTGCTTCAACAACCCAATACTCGTTTTTTAAATTACCCTTTTGGTTTGTTACTCTATAATACTGCAAAACCAAATCCAGATTCTTCTTACCAAGCTTGGTTAAACCGTAAACCAAATAGAATTAAACGATTAAACCAATTTTTATCAGCCAAACAAGTAGCCCGATTAGGAAACTCTTTTTTTGTTAGTGGAATACACAACTTCATGAAAGAAACTGGAGAAGCTCCAGTAATTATCGACGAGAAAAAAGCAGGTAGATCAAAAGATCGTCTTAGTGGTTATTATTACAACGATGGTTACATTCGAAATAAAGTAACCATGGAAGTAGATTCTGTAGGTAAGAAAAAAGGGAAAGTAGTTTATAAAGTAAACACCGGGAAACCTTATTTTATTGATTCTATTTCAAAAAACATAGAAACGCCTGTTATTGATAGCTTATATTCGCTTCAAGAAAAAAAATCTTTCATAAAAAAAGGAGAACAATATAGTTTTAATAATTTTGATACTGAAAGAAAAAGAATTACCCAATATTTGAGAAATAATGGCGTATATCATTTTCAAGAAAGTAATGTAAAATATGACGCTATTATTGATGATTCTGTTCAAAAAATGGACATCAATTTAAAAATTGAAGATCGTTATGTAAAAGATGGTGATACTTTAATCAAACGTCCTTTTTCGGTATATAAAATTAGTCAGGTTAATATTTTTACCAATAATACTTCTAAAAAGGAACGCAATCAATTTAACGATAGTGTTACATACAAAAACTTCAATATTTACAGTGCTGGAAAATTAAAATACAAACCAAAAGCCATTACAAACGCCATTTTTATTGAAAAAGGGAAATTATTTAGTGATAATGACAGAACGTTAACTTCTAAATCATTAAGCAATTTAAAAGTATTTAACTATCCAAATATCGAGTACATTGAAGATCCAAATGATAGCACAAACACTTCACTTATTGCTAACATTTATTTGATGAGTAAACCAAAATACATTTGGCAGCCATCACTTGATGTTACCACATCTGATGTTCAAGAATTTGGAATTAGCGGAAGAATGTCTTTTACTTGGCGAAACTTATTTAAAAGAGCCGAAATATTTGAGTTATCAGCAAAAGGAAACATTGGTTCATCAAAAGATTTAGCAAATCCAAACAATGTGTTTTTTAATATCTCTGAATATGGTTTAGAAGGAAAGCTTAGTTTTCCAAGAATTGTTTTTCCAGTAAACACTCGAAATATCATTAAAAAAGAAATGTTGCCAACTACCAATGCCAACATCGGTTTAACCAGTCAGCGAAACATTGGATTGGATAAAGAAAATTTAACTGGAGTATTTGGATATAATTGGACTCCGAAACAAAAACACACCGTTCGATTTGATTTATTGAGTATACAATTTATTAAGAACTTAAATCCAGAAAATTATTTTAATGTTTATTCTTCTTCGTACAACACTTTAAATAATTTAGCTCAGACTTATAATGTTGATCCTCTAAATATAGAAAATGGAAATTTAACGACACAGGGCGCCATCAATTTCATTCAAGATGTTCAGGACTTAGCAACTTCTTTAACTCCAGGTGATAACGAATACAAAACTATTCGAAGTATTGGAGAAAGAAGAAAACGTTTAATTGAAAATAACTTAATTGTTTCTTCAGCGCTAACCTTTTTTAGAAATACTAAAGCTAATTTACTAGATAATAATTTTTATTCTATCAGAACCAAAGTAGAGTCTGCAGGAAATGTATTGTCATTATTTGCTAACACCAAAAACGAACCTTTAAGTTCAAACGGAAACAAAACCATGTTTGGAATTGAATATTCCCAATACATAAAAGGTGAAGTTGATTTTATTAAGCACTGGGATTTTGGCAAGAAAAACACACTTGCAATGCGCGCCTTTGCAGGATTAGCGGTTCCTTACGGCAATGCGCAATCGATTCCTTTTTCACGAAGTTATTTTTCGGGAGGTTCTAACGACAACAGAGGTTGGCAAGCGTATAGTCTTGGACCTGGAAGAAGTGGAGGAACAAATGATTTTAACGAGGCCAATTTTAAATTAGCGTATAGTTTGGAATATCGTTTTAGAGTGGGAGGAAATTTCTATAGTGCTTTCTTTGCCGACATAGGAAATATTTGGAATCTATTTGATAACGTAACTGATAAAAACTACACTTTTAACGGATTTAGTTCTTTTGAAGACTTAGCTTTTGGTTCTGGTATTGGTTTACGATACGATTTTGATTTCTTTGTTTTCCGTTTCGATTTAGGCTACAAAGCTTATGACCCAGGAAGAGAAGTGGGCGACCGATGGATGAAAGGAGTCAACTTTAGCAAAACAGTGCTAAATTTTGGTATTAATTATCCGTTCTAATTTTTTAAATTATTATTTTTGCACAACTATATTAAAACAATCAACTATGAGTCACAATATTAAACCTGGTGTTGCTACCGGAGATCAAGTTCAAGAAATCTTTAACTATGCAAAACAAAAAGGATTTGCATTACCTGCTGTTAATGTTGTAGGATCTAGTACAATTAATGGAGTTTTGGAAACAGCTGCAAAACTAAACGCACCTGTAATCATTCAATTTTCTAATGGTGGAGCACAATTTAATGCTGGAAAAGGATTGTCAAATGAAAATCAACAAGCAGCTATTTTAGGAGCAGTTGCTGGCGCAAAACACATTCATACTTTAGCAGAAGCTTATGGTGCTACGGTAATTTTACATACTGACCACTGTGCCAAAAATCTTTTACCATGGATTGATGGTTTATTAGATGCTTCTGAAAAACATTTTGCTGAAACTGGAAAACCATTATACAGTTCTCACATGATTGATTTATCTGAAGAACCAATCGAAGAGAACATTGAAATTTCTAAAAAATATTTAGAAAGAATGAGCAAAATGGGCATGACATTAGAAATCGAGTTAGGAATTACAGGTGGTGAAGAAGATGGTGTGGATAATTCAGATGTAGATAGCTCAAAATTATATACACAACCTAGTGAAGTAGCTTATGCTTACGAAGAATTAATGAAAGTAAGTCCAAGATTTACAATTGCTGCTTCTTTTGGAAATGTTCACGGTGTTTACAAACCAGGAAATGTAAAATTAACTCCGAAAATTCTTAAAAACTCACAAGAATACGTTCAAAATAAATTCAGCACAGGAAATAACCCAGTTGATTTTGTTTTCCATGGCGGTTCTGGTTCTACGTTAGAAGAAATTAGAGAAGCTATTTCTTACGGAGTTATTAAAATGAATATTGATACCGATTTACAATTTGCATTCACTGAAGGAATTCGTGATTACATGGTAAATAAAATTGATTACTTAAGAACACAAATCGGAAGTCCTGACGGAGCTGATAGTCCAAATAAAAAACACTACGATCCAAGAAAATGGGTTCGTGAAGGAGAAGTTACGTTCAACAAACGTTTAGAACAAGCTTTTGCCGATTTAAATAACGTAAATACTTTATAATTAACATTTGATAATTGATAATTATGTAATTGTCAATTATTCATTATCCATTAAAATTATGGCTTGGTTTAAAAGAAAAGAAAAAGGAATTACAACAGCTACTGAGGACAAAAAAGATGTCCCTAAAGGCTTATGGTATAAATCACCAACAGGAAAAATTGTTGATACTGATGAATTAGCAAGAAACTTATGGGTTAGCCCAGAAGATGATTTTCATGTTAGAATTGGTAGTAAAGAATATTTCGGAATTTTATTCGACAATAACGAATTCAAAGAATTAGATGCGAACTTAACATCTAAAGACCCATTAAAATTTGAAGACACTAAAAAATATAGCGATCGTTTAAAAGAGGTTATGGATAAAACCAAACTGAAAGATGCTATTCGCACAGGTGTAGGAAAATCAAAAGGAAAAGATTTAGTAGTTTCTTGTATGGATTTTGCTTTTATTGGTGGTTCTATGGGAGCCGTAGTAGGAGAAAAAATCGCAAGAGCTATCGACTATTCTATCAAACACAAAATTCCGTTTGTATTGATTTCTAAATCAGGTGGAGCACGTATGATGGAAGCAGCTTTCTCTTTGATGCAGTTAGCTAAAACATCGGCAAAATTAGCGCAATTAGCTGAAGAAAGAATTCCATACATTTCATTATGTACAGACCCAACAACGGGTGGAACAACAGCTTCTTATGCTATGCTTGGTGATATCAATATTGGAGAACCAGGAGCTTTAATTGGATTCGCAGGACCACGTATTGTAAGAGACACAACCGGTAAAGATTTACCAGAAGGTTTCCAAACGTCAGAATTCTTATTAGAGCACGGTTTCTTAGATTTCATCGCTCACAGAAAAGAGTTGAAAAACAAAATAAACTTGTATTTGGATTTAATTCAAAATCAACCAATCAGATAAAAAAAATCCCGATAGGAAACTATCGGGATTTTTTTTGTTCTTTATATTCTTAGAAAGTGTATTTAATTCCACCATAAATATTTCTTCCAGGAGCGTTAATTCCTGAAGCAAACACTCTGTATTGTGTATCTAAAATATTTTCTACTCCAGCAAAAAGAGTTCCGCCTTTTAACACTTGGAAACCTGCTTTAAAATTATAAGTTTCCCAAGCTGGCATACCATTAGCTGGTGCATATTGTGCATTATCTTCACCACTTGTTGAATAATCTTTAATGTCTTTTTTACCATTATACAACATATAACCTTCTAAGTTAAGTTTGTTGTACGTGTACGTTAATCCCACTTTACCAAAATAAGGCGCAATATGATCTAATGGACGTTGTGAACCATCCTCTACTACTCTACCAAGCGTATAATTGAAATTAGCACTAAATAATAAATCAGAAATGATGTAAGCACTTACGTTAGTTGAAAATCCAGTTACAAAAGCCTTTCCTTTATTTTGATTCGCTTTCACTTGTGCATCAAATCCGTTGTAGTTAACGATGCTTTGTCCGTTGTATGTGAAATCATCTGTTACTATGGCATCATACATTCTTGTATAGAAATACGTACTTTCTAATTTAATTCTCTTAGAATCAGATTGAATTACAATTCCTAAATCTCCGGTAATTGTTTTTTCTGGTTTTAAATCTTCGTTTGGCACAATTAAAATACCTAATGAAGAAGAAGAACCCGCTTTTGATTCAAATACTTTTGCTAAGTCATCAATATTTGGCGCTCTAAATCCAGTAGCAATATTTCCTTTTAAAGCAAAGTTTTTTGATGTATTATGCGTAATCCCTAAAGTTCCACTATAAGTAAAGTTTCCTTGAGAAATTGAGTTAAAAGGCAATGAAAATACCGAATTATCAGCAATAGTACTTTTTAAAGTTGTATAACCCGCTCTAGCTCCTACATTCCAAAATGTTTTATCCGACATTTTTTCGTTATAAGAAATATACAAATCATTACGCATCATGTTGTTATCTCCGTTTGGATAACGCGTGTTGATATCAGTTACAGCTCCTGTATTGATATTTTTAGCATAAGCTGTTGATTTTAAAGTTTCGTAATACGATTCAAAACCATAAAACAATTCTCCTTTAGTAAATTTTTTATTTAAATCTAACGAAACCGAAAACATGTCTACATTTTCTTCGTTGTGTTGTAAATTGTAGTTCCCAAATCTTCTGTTATGACGACTTTCTTTTACATTTTGATACGCTACATTAACTTTTAAATCGCTATTTAAAAACGCTTTTTCTTTTTGTAATGAATAAACCGCCAACAATCTATCTTGTGGACCGTAATACCATTGTGCAAATTTCAATCCTGAACCAGCAGTTTCTGTTAATCTATCATAACGATTGATATCAGAAGTAGTCGAATATTGAAGATTTAATCCGTGTACAAATCCTGAATTTGTTTTGTAGGCAAATTTCTGCATGAAATTATACTGTTTGTAAGCCGACCCCACTTGTGTGTACTTATCATCATTTACATTTAATTGGTCAACACCACCAACTGTTGAAACATAATTAGGTCTTTCTCCAAAGTAATCCCCATTATGATTTCTTTCTTTACCCATTTTTAAATCTCCAAAATCATTAAATGAAAAGAAAGTCAAGGAAGCAAACTTTGAAGTAGCATAATTTAAATTCAGAGCAATCGATTTTTCCTCATTTACACTACTATAACGTGTATTAACCCCTCCAGTAAATTTGTTGTGAACCTCATTTAAAAACTTAGCATTCTTAGTTGTCATTGCAACTGAACCACCGAGTGCATCACTACCAAATAACGTAGAAGATGGACCATAGAAAACACCCACATTTTCTAACATATTTTCGTCAACTGTAATTACATTTTGCAAGTGACCTGCTCTGAATATTAAGTTATTCATTCTTACACCATCAACAGTGATTAAAACTCTACTTGCTTCAAATCCTCTAATCACAGGACTTCCACCGCCTTGTTGGGATTTTTGCACAAATAAGGCTCCTGAATTAGAAAGCATCTCAGCCGTACTTTGAAAGTTTTGAAAGTCGATTTGTTTTGCTGTGATTACCTCAACTTGATTAGGTAATTGTGTATATTTTTTTGGAACTTTATTTGAAATTACCACTTCGCTTAATTCGGTTGTAGCGGTATCTTTTGCTGTTTGCGAAAACCCTAAAAAAGGTAACAACACAACAGCATAAAAAATAATTTTTTTCATTTTTATGGATTATTTATTCTTACTTAACTATGTGTTTAATGAGGAATTACTTTGTAATAGTATTCCAAATTAATTAAAAAAATTAAGAATAAATATTGGGCGGAGGCGAATCTAAAATTAAAGACTTTGATTGATAAAAATCATCACACATATTAACCACAATAGTATGATTTTTATCTATAAAGGGTAACCATGAAAAAACAGGTTGTAAATAAAGCGATTTATAAAACTTATAAACTAAATTTTGTTTCTCTTCAGACTCTGAATCGTTCTCATAAACACCAACCAAAAGTTCGTCTAATTGTTTGTTTAATTTTGTTTCTTTAAAATCCCACCAGCACCAATACTTGATAGAGTCTTTTGAAACTACTTTATCCACAACATCATACATTTGATTGTTGAATTCAAACTCTTTAGAATGTTTCCACTTTAATTTACTGGTTGTTTCAGCTTTGGAAAATTTTAGAAGAACCAATTCCTTTTTATCAATTCCCGCAATCATTTTCCATTTCACTTCTTTTTTAACAACACGCTTTCTTTGTTGAAGCCAAGAATAGGTTACAACAGCAGGCGCTATCAACATAAATAGCAAAAAGATACTAATGATTTGCTTTTTCAATTTGGGATATTAATCGCCAAATATACTAAAAATTACATTCCGCTTCTAATAGCTTCTACAGGGTCTAATTTTGAGGCTGAAATTGCAGGAATAATTCCAGAAATCAATCCAATTAAGGCTGCTAAACCAGAACCTAATAACATATTTGCGGCACTCAAGACAAATTCAAAATCAAGAGCTGCTGAAAGTCCGATGGCAATAATCCAAACTAAAAACATTCCTACGATTCCGCCAATTAAAGACAAAATAACAGCTTCAAACAAAAATTGAAACAAAATGAATTTATTTTTAGCCCCAAGAGCTTTTTGAATTCCGATTAAGTTGGTACGTTCTTTTACCGATACGAACATAATGTTGGCAATTCCAAAACCTCCTACCAAAAGCGAAAAGGCACTGATAATCCAACCAATCATATTCATTTGTCCTACGATATTATCAATAAAATCGGTAAAACCTGATAATACATTAAGGAAGAAATTATCAATTTCACCTGTTTTTACACCTCTAAAACTTCTTAATTTTTGCGCCAATTCAGCTTTAAATTCAGCTATATCAATTCCTTTCTCGGGTTTTATTAAAATAGCTGGCGTTAACATATCGCTATTATCTCCATACATTTTTCTTAAGAAATTTACCGGAAAAAACACAGCAATATCACTACTATCGCCAAACATGCCTTGACCTTGCTTTTTTAACACACCGATTACAGTAAATTTTTGACCGTAAAGACGCACTTTTTTTCCGATAGGATCGCTATTTTCAAACAATCCAGTAGCTACTTCGCTTCCTATTACAATAACTGGGCTACCCGAATTAGACTCCGATTCATTAAACAAACGTCCTTTATCGATTTTAACAGGTTCGATATCAAAAAATTCAGAAGTTGAAGGTTTTACACGAATCGAATTCACCGTTTTAGAATCGTATTTTATGCTTTCATTTCTTGTAAACAAATTGAAAGACATTTTATCAATACCTTTTACATTTCTTCTCAAATGTTCATATTCTTCATACGTTACATCTGGAAATTGCTCACGCTTCCATCTTGGCACTTCAGATGGGCCGAATGAAAAACGGATTAAATAAATCGTATTCATATCCATATCACTCAAATCTTCCTTGATTTTTTTATCCATAGAATCTACCGCAGCCAACACCGCAATAATGGAAAAAATACCAATGGTAACGCCTAACAACGACAAAAGTGTACGCAATTTATTGTTGCGCAACGCATTGATGGCAAAACTGAAACTTTCTGAAAGTAATCGTAAATATAAAAGCATAATACTGAGCTATTACTAATAAGTAGAGCAATGAGTGAAAATGTTACAGTTGGAGGGAATTTATTTATATTGAAGAAATTCTTTAATTTTCAATTTTACGGAAATACGTATTTTCTTATTTAAAAATTAATTAACTTTGGTTTCAAACTATAAAAAATTCCAGTATGCCAATCAACAAACAATTTGTAACTGTTATCAAAAAATCATTAACAAAATTTGATTTTTCTAGACTTGAAGAAAAATGCACAAATGAAGCACAAACTAGAATGTATCTAATTGAACCATTATTTGAAATATTAGGATACAGTCACCATGATGATATGTTGACAGAATTTAATGCAGGCTGGGGACAAAAAAATGACAAAGCAGATCTTGGATTAATCATAAAAGGTAAAAGTCCTGAAATTTTAGTTGAATGTAAAAAATATGGAAAAAACCTAACAGACAAAGAAGCGTCTCAATTAAACGGATACTTTATCAATACACCAAGTTCTAAAATTGGAATTTTAACTAACGGAATTGAATGGAGATTCTATTGTCCTGACGAATCAAACAAAGAAACAAATTTAAATGTTACACCATTTTTAGTATTAGACTTTTCAGAATTAAATGATGCTCTTTTCGAAAATCTTTCAAAGTTTCACAAAAACAATATTGACATCAAAGAATTATTAGAAGAAGCGTCTGAGTTTTATTTTTTACAAGGTTTTAACGAGGCTTTTACTGCTGAACTATCAGATCCTTCTGATGACTTTATAAAAGCAGTTTTCAACAGAATGCAAGGTAAAAGAATGACTGATACCATAAAAAGTAAATTAAGAACTTTAATAAACTCAAATGCCATTCAGAATGCTTTACCAAGAGTTATAGAACAAGAAGCTAAAAATGGAAATGTAATCATTACTACTGCAGAAGAATTAAAAATTTATCATGCAATTAAGACAATTCTTATCCATAAAAAAGAAATAGACTCTGATAGAATTTCATACAGAGATCAAAAAAACAGTTTCAATATTTTAGTTGATGACAACAACAAAAAAATTATTTGTAAAATAACATGCTCAAAAAACAAATACTTCATTGAACTTAATGGATTGAAATACGAAGTTAATGGGATTGATAGTATTGTTGCGATAAAGAAACAACTCCTTGATTTCACAATGCAATATTTTCAAAAATAAATTAAGAAACCACTTTTTTAGTGGTTTTCTTTTTTTAAAAAAATCCCTTCCAATAAAGTTTGACTATTTTAAGAAGTATAACTACTTTTGCACCACGAAAACAACAACATTTATCTGAGACCTATTCAGATACAACAACACAACACCATGAACACAACAAAAAAAATTGCTTCGGCATTGATTTCTGTATTTGACAAAAACGGTTTAGAACCTATTGTTAAAGCCCTTCACCAAAACAATGTAACCATTTATTCTACCGGCGGAACTGAAACTTTTATTAAAGATTTAGGTATTCCAGTAGTTGCTGTAGAAGATATTACGGCTTTCCCTGAAATTTTAGGCGGAAGAGTAAAAACGTTGCATCCAAAAATCTTCGGCGGTATTTTAAACCGTCAAGACCACGCTGGTGATGTGGAACAAATGAAAGAATTCAACATTCCGCAAATCGATTTAGTGATTGTGGATTTGTATCCGTTTGAAAAAACCGTTGCTTCTGGCGCTAGCGAACAAGATATTATTGAGAAAATTGATATCGGTGGTATTTCTTTAATTAGAGCAGCTGCTAAAAACTTCAAAGACACGGTAATTGTCCCTTCAGTTGAACAATACGTACCATTTTTGAATTTCTATACCGAAAACAATGGCGCTACTACTTTAGAAAACAGAAAATTATTAGCTTCAAGAGCTTTTAATGTTTCTTCACATTATGATTCGGCTATTTTTAACTACTTCAATCAAGTTTTTGAAGAACCGGTTTTAAAAATCAGCGAACAAAACGGAAATGTATTGCGTTATGGCGAAAATCCACATCAAAAAGGATTTTTCTATGGCGATTTTGATAAAATGTTTACCAAAGTTCACGGAAAAGAATTGTCGTACAACAATTTACTAGACGTTGATGCGGCTGTGAATTTAATGAACGAATTCAAAAACGACAATCCAACTTTTGCGATTTTAAAACACAATAATGCTTGCGGTTTAGCGACCAGAAATACGATGAAAGAAGCGTATTTAGATGCTTTAGCAGGTGACCCAACTTCTGCCTTCGGAGGAGTTTTAATTGCTAATGGAAAAATTGATGTGGCTACGGCTAACGAAATCAACCAATTGTTCTGCGAAGTGGTAATTGCTCCGTCTTATGACCAAGAAGCGATAGATATTTTGGAAGAAAAGAAAAACAGAATTATCTTAATTTTAAACGAAGTTGAATTACCTCAAACAACAGTTCGTACTTGTTTAAACGGTGTTTTAGTTCAAGATAAAGACAATGTTACCGATTCTAAAGACCATTTAAAAACGGTTACATCAGCAGTTCCAACAGCAGAAGAAATTGAAGATTTATTATTTGCTTCAAAAATTTGCAAACACACAAAATCAAACACAATTGTATTTGCAAAAAACAAACAATTGTGTGCTTCTGGAACCGGACAAACTTCAAGAGTTGACGCTTTAAGACAAGCCATTGAAAAAGCCACTTCTTTCGAATTTGATTTAACTGGAGCGGTTATGGCAAGTGATGCGTTCTTCCCTTTCCCAGACTGTGTTGAAATTGCAAACAAAGCTGGAATTACAGCGGTGATTCAGCCAGGAGGTTCAATAAAAGATGAGTTAAGTATCAATTATTGTAACGATAATAACATGGCAATGGTATTCACTGGAATTCGTCATTTCAAACATTAAAATTTCACTTACAAAACATATTTCACAAGCGCATTAAAAAAAATATTTTAATGCGCTTTTTATTTGTATTTATTCCAGATTATTTTTATAATTTTGCGAGTTGAATACAATTATACAAAAAACGCTAAACCCTTATCAAACTTATGGGATTTTTTGATTTCATGACCGAGGATATCGCAATCGACCTTGGTACCGCAAATACTCTAATCATTCACAACGATAAAGTCGTGATTGACAGTCCATCTATCGTTGCAAGAGACCGAATTACTGGCAAAATTATTGCTGTAGGTAAAGAGGCCAACATGATGCAAGGTAAAACTCATGAAAATATCAAGACCATTCGTCCTTTGAAAGATGGGGTTATTGCTGATTTTGATGCGTCGGAACAAATGATAAAAATGTTTATCAAAAGTATTCCGGCTTTAAAAAAGAAATTATTTACGCCAGCACTTCGTATGGTAATTTGTATTCCATCTGGAATTACCGAAGTGGAAATGCGTGCGGTAAAAGAATCTGCTGAGCGTGTTAACGGTAAAGAAGTATATTTGATTCATGAACCTATGGCGGCAGCAATTGGTATTGGTTTAGATATTATGCAACCAAAAGGAAACATGATTGTAGATATCGGAGGTGGTACAACAGAAATTGCAGTTATTGCTTTAGGCGGAATTGTTTGTGATAAGTCGGTAAAAATTGCCGGAGACGTTTTCACAAATGATATCATTTACTACATGAGAACGCAACACAATTTATTTGTTGGAGAAACTACCGCTGAAAAAGTAAAAATTCAAATTGGTGCGGCTACTGAAGATTTAGACAGCCCACCAGAAGATATGGCAGTTGACGGAAGAGACTTATTAACCGGAAAACCAAAACGTGTTGATGTATCGTACCGTGAAATTGCAAAAGCATTAGACAAATCGATTCAACGTATTGAAGATGCGGTTATGGAAACCTTATCACAAACGCCACCTGAATTATCTGCCGATATTTACAACACAGGTATTTACCTAGCAGGTGGAGGTTCGATGTTAAGAGGTTTAGACAAACGAATTTCAATGAAAACAGATTTACCTGTTTACATCGCAGAAGACCCTTTAAGAGCCGTTGTAAGAGGAACGGGAATGACCTTAAAGAACATCAACAAATACAAAGGAATCCTGATTAAATAAAAAATAGTCCATGCAGCAAATAATTAATTTTATCATAAAAAACAGCCATCGATTGCTGTTTTTGCTGCTTTTGGGCATCTCATTTTCTTTGGTTGTAAAATCGCATTCCTATCACCGAAGCGAGTATGTAAATTCGGCTAACGCTGTTACTGGTGCTTACTATGAAAAAGTGAATGAGGTAAATGAATACTTTAGTTTAAAGCAAAAAAACAAAGATTTAGCTTCGGAAAATGCATTGCTTAAGGAATTGTTATTCAACAAAAAAGATACCATTTTAACTTCTAAAACATTATTTAGAAACGACCTCAACAATTACAATGTCGTGGTAGCCAAAGTGGTAAAAAACACATTTAATACAAGGGAAAACTATATCACCATCAATTCAGGAAAAAATTCAAAAATTGAAGTTGATATGGGAGTGGTGAATGACAAAGGAATTATTGGTATTATAGAAAAGACTTCTGCAAATTATTCAACTATTTTAAGTGTCTTAAATACGAAATCAAAGATTAATGCTAAAATTAAAAATTCAAATCACTTTGGATCTTTAATTTGGGATGGACGAAATGTAGGTTTTGCACAACTAATTGACGTTCCAAGATTAGCATCTTTAAAACACGGAGATTCAATCGTAACAGGTGGAAATTCAGACATTTTTCCAGAAAATATTCCAATTGGAAAAATTGACAAAATTTTCATTGACAAGAAAACAAATTATTACACTATCAATATTCGTTTATTCAATGACATGACATCGTTAGGCTATGTTTACGTTATTGAAAACAAAAGAAAAAAAGAGAAACAACAATTAGAAGCAGCAACCACAGCACCAAAACAATAAGTGAACAATAGTATTTTAAATAGCATCCGATTTGTCGTTTTCTTAGCCCTTCAGGTTTTAATATTTAACAATATTAACTTGTTTGGTTACTTAAACCCGTATCCTTATGTTTTATTTATTCTACTATATCCTGTAAACAGTAATAAAAGTGTTTTGTTACTTGGAAGTTTTGCTATGGGAATTCTTTTAGATATGTTTTGCAATTCAGGAGGTATTCATACGATGTCATCTTTAATTTTAGCCTATGTTCGCCCAACTCTTTTTAAATTTTCATTTGGATTAAGTTACGAATATCAAACTGTAAAAATTGCTGATAAAATTTCGCCTGAACGAATTACTTTATTACTATTAGCTATTTTTATTCATCATTTTGTTATGTTCTTTTTTGAATATTACCGATTTGATTTAATTTTAACGATACTTACTCGTACACTATTTAGTACGCTTTTTACGTTTATTATTTGTTTGCTAACACTTTTTATAATTAAGCCGAGTAGACGATGAGAAAAGCTGTTTTACCTGCCGTAATCATTATTACTTCCCTTCTTCTGATTGTTCGAATTTTCTATCTTCAAGTAATTGATGAGAATTTAAAATTACAATCGGAAAATAATGCTATTAAAAAAGTATTTGATTTCCCAGAGAGAGGTTATATCTATGATCGTAATGGTAAGCTTTTGGTTGCCAATCAGCCATCATATGACATCATGGTGGTTCCGAGAGAAATAAAAAATATTGACACGACTGAATTTTGTAATTTACTTCACATTACCAAAGAGTATTTTATCAAAAAAATTGAAAAAGCAAACGTATATAGTCCGAGACTTCCTTCCGTATTCTTGTCACAATTAAACAAAGCAGAATATGCAGCTTTTCAAGAAAAAGAAAGAAAATTCGAAGGATTCTATACACAAAAGCGTTCGCTTCGTGATTATCAAGTAAATGTTGGGGCAAACGTTTTTGGTTTTATAACACAAGTTAATGAAGCCATTCTAAAGAAGAACAAATACTACAACAGTGGTGACTTAATAGGAAAACAAGGTGTTGAGCAACAATACGAAGAAACATTAAGAGGAATTAAAGGAGTAAAATATTTACTTCGCGACAAGCATAATAAAATTATTGGTCCCTATAAAAATGGGCAATTTGACACCATTGCACAACAAGGAAAAGATTTAACCTTAACTATCGATTACGAGCTTCAGAAATACGGAACCGAGTTAATGATTAACAAAAGAGGAGGAATTGTAGCTCTTGAACCTAAAACAGGCGAAATTTTAGCTTTGGTTACAGCTCCTACTTATGACCCTGCATTGTTAGTAGGAAGACAACGTTCTAAAAATTACACAGCTCTTTATCATGATTCCATTGCTAAGCCTTTATATGACAGAGGACTTCAGGCTACATATCCGCCAGGTTCTCCATTTAAAATTATAACTGGTTTGATTGGGTTACAAGAAGAAGTAATTGATGAACAATCGACTTTTTATTGCAATCATGGAGCTAATTTTGGACGTTTCATGAAATGCCACTGTGGTTTACACACCTTACAATTAAACAATGGTGTTTATAAATCATGTAACAGTTATTTTGGAAACACATACAAAAGAACCATTGAAAAATATAAAGATTCATATTATAGTGTAGACAATTGGGCTAACCACGTAAAAAGTTTTGGATTAGGTCAATTTTTAGGAACCGATATGCCCATTGGATCAAAAGGATTAGTTCCTGATTCTAAAATGTACAAAAGAATGTATAATGGTGCCAAAATCAGAAGTTCGTATATTATTTCAAACTCCATTGGCCAAGGAGAAGTTTCTACTTCAACCTTACAATTAGCAAACATGATGGCAGTTGTAGCAAATAAAGGATATTACTACACGCCTCACATTGTAAAAAAGATTAAAGGAGAAGTTTTAGACAAAAAATTTACCACAAAACATTATTCTACCATCGACAAACAATATTTCCCACCGATGATTCAAGGATTAGCAGATGTGTATAATGTAGGTACAGCTTGGAATTTAAAAGTAGAAGGATTAGAACTTTGTGGAAAAACAGGAACAGCTGAAAATAAAATTAGAGTTGCTGGAAAAACCTATCAATTAAAAGACCACTCTATATTTGTTGCATTTGCACCAAAAGAAAATCCAACAATTGCTATTGCTGTAGTTGTTGAAAATGGATATTGGGGTAACCGATGGGCAGGACCAATTGCAACATTAATGGCCGAAAAATATGTAACTGGAAAAATTACCAGAAAAGATTTAGAAACCACCATGCTTAATGGAAGTTTATTAGAAGAATATAAAAGAATTGAAAACATCATCTTTCAAAGAAAAGTTGACCCTACAAAACTGCAAGATTCTTTAAATAAAATAAAAGTAGAAATAAGCGACGCCAAAAAAGAAGAGGAAGAAAACTAAATGAAAAATCAAAGTGTAGGAAATAGAATTGATTATATCAGCATATTACTTTACATAGTTTTAGTAATTATGGGCTGGATGACTATTTATTCTGCCTCTTTGCCATTAGAAGAAACTTCAATTTTTGATATTTCACAAATCTATGGCCGTCAAATGCTTTTTATAGGATTAACCATTCCTTTGATACTAGTAATTTTATTCAGTGATGCAAAGATATTTGAACGCCTTTCTTTTGTTTTTTATGGCGTGGGAATTCTACTTTTACTTGGACTTTTTGTTTTTGGTGTTACTAAAAAAGGACAAACTAACTGGTATCAATTTGGAGGATTTGGTTTTCAACCATCAGAATTCGTGAAAACCGCAACCGCTTTATTGCTAGCAAAATACTTAAGTTATTCGCAAATAAATTTAAAATACACCAAACATCAAATCATAGGTTTGGCAATTGTAGGGTTACCCGTTTTGCTAATATTAATGCAACCTGATGCTGGTAGTGCTATGATTTTTATTTCACTAATCTTTGTTTTAAATCGTGAAGGATTACCAAGTTGGTACTTTTTCTCAGGTATAATTGCTATTGCATTGTTCTTTTTATCATTGGTAATAGAGCCATTCTATTTGATTGGAATTGTATTTGTTGTAATGGTAATTCATTATATATTTAATAGAAAAATATCAAGAAATCCTATCGTATATGGACTACTTTACCTGATTATGGCAGGTTTTGCATTTTCTGTCAGCTATGTCTATGATAAAGTATTAGAACCGCATCAAAAAGACCGTATTAATGTATTAATTGGTGATGATGTTGACATGAAGCGCGAAGGTTATAATCTTAATCAGTCGATGATTGCCATCGGTTCTGGAGGTTTACTTGGAAAAGGTTATCTAGAAGGAACGCAAACAAAAGGAGGATTCGTCCCGGAACAACACACCGATTACATCTTTACCACAGTAGGCGAAGAATGGGGATTTGTGGGAAGTATTACGGTAATTCTTTTATTTGTTGCCTTATTTTTAAGAATAATTTACTTAGCCGAAAATCAGAAAACAAAATTTAGTAGGGTTTATGGCTATTGCGTGGCAACTTATTTATTTACGCATTTCTTTGTAAATATTGCCATGTTGATTAAATTATTCCCAACAATTGGAGTACCACTTCCCTTTTTCTCATACGGTGGTTCGAGTTTATGGGCATTTACCATTTTACTATTTATCTTTATTAAGCTTGACGCTAATAAAGTAAATGAATGGTAATTAGAAACTCCAATCTTTATAATCAGATTTCGACTCCATTTTATTTTCAATTTCGTCTGGCAAATTTGGATAAAAATCAATTCCAGTCATCTTTTCAATTTCATCAACAGAAACAACAAATTCATACAAAGGATTGTTAGAATTTTTATGAGGTACTAAAAAACCAATCATTTTGGTTCCATCTTTAGATAAAAGTACTTTATAAAAATAATTAGGAACTGAAACCTTTTCTTTTCCTATTGTTTTCAAATTATCAATTAAAACACCACCTGTAACAATATATAATCCATCGTTTTTTGTAGCCCAATATCTCACTTTTTCTTCTAAACGATTCCAAACACCCGAATTGAATTCATGCTCTTGTGGACTAATATTAGAAGTAAAGAAAGTCTCATTATATTCATCTAATGTTTCTTTTCTATCTCCAGCTGGACACAAGTGACCCTTATCGTAACCCGATTTTTTATAATTTCTCCAATCTGCTGATTCTGTTTTTACTAATGGATCTTGTTCGAAAAAAGGCCGATCATAATTAGTAGTTTTTACATCATCACTATCTAAATAATATGCCACCCATTCGCTTTGTTCATGAGCTTCTGAATATGAAAAAGCATAAGTATTACGTTTGTAAACATCGCTTGTGGTTGATGTTGGCAGAAAATCAAAATCACTAGAAATCACATTTTTACTTACTAAAACTTCCTTGTTTTCAAGTGAATTCTCATTATTTACATCAAATTCTTTACAAGAGAATAGTGAGATAACTAATAGGATATAAAGGGTTCTTATCATGATTTGGCTTAGTTTTTGTTACCTTTGTAAAGATAATTTTAAAATCGAAGATCATGAAAATAAAATTTTTAATTTTAGTGGGTTTATTTAGTTTACAAGCCACATTAGCTCAAGAAACTGTAATAGATAGTGTAAAAGTAAAACAAGAAAAGCTACTACTTGAACAACAAAAAGCGGAAAAAGAAAGAATAAAAGCAGAAGAAAAAATAATTAAAGAACAACAAAAGGCAGAAAAAGAACGTCAAAAAGCTTTGAAAGAAGCAGAAAAAGCTCAGAAAAAGGCAGAAAAAGAATTAAAGCAAGCTCAAAAAGCGATTGCTCAAAGAGAAAAAGCCAAAAAGAACATAGAAAAAGCTAAATCTAAAATGGAAGACAACAAAAAAGATTTAGAAAAAGATAAAGAGAAATTTGAAAAGCTTAGAAGAAAAGGAAAATTAAACACTGAAGAAGAGTTAAAATGGAGAGAGAAAATTCTTAAAAAAGAAAACAAAGCTTTAGAACTTCAATTAGACTTAGAAAAAGCACAAAACAAACTTGATAAACTAGATTAATAAAAAAAATCCCGATTCTTTGAATCGGGATTTTTTTTATTTTAATTCATACTTATTTTTTGTGGTAATCCTTTTCCTTTAGTCAACAATTTCATATCGGAAATAACATTTAAAGTTTCTTCCACATAAATATCTTTTTGTAATTCTTCGTGCCAACGTTCTCTTTTCTGTTTTAATAAAGTGTCTTTTTCAAACAAAGCAACTTCATCAGGTAAGGACGTAAAAGTATATTTATTGTTGTAATCTGAAATAGCTTTAAACTTTTTAATCTTAACATCTGCAGCCGCAATTTCTCTCTTAAAGTCATTTAAGTTTAAACTAAAATCATTCTCATCTTTACGCTCAAAAATCCACTTAGCATTTTCATCTATTAAATTGAAAGTTGGATTAGCAGCTATTCTCTTTTTGCTATTTGCAATAACATTATCAAAATTAACATTTAATGGTTGGTATTTAGCAGGTTCAATCTTATCCCAAGGCAATGCGCTTTCTTCATCACGTTCACCCATATCTAAATAAGAAAAACGATCTGGGAAAACAATATCGCTCTTAACCCCTTCACGTTGCGTTGAACCACCATTAATTCTATAAAATTTTTGAATAGTAGTTTTTAACGCTCCTAAATCACCATAAGAATTTCCTCTGATAAACTGATTTAAATCAATTACATTCTGAACGGTTCCTTTACCGTAAGAATGTTTACTTCCTACCACTATTCCACGTTTGTAATCTTGTATAGCTGCTGCAAAAATTTCAGAGGCCGAAGCAGAGAAATTATTAATCATTACTACAAGTGGACCATCATATTGTACTTTTTTATCTGGATCTGGCAAAATTTCAGGATTTCTTCCTGGTGCTTTTACTTGAACAATTGGACCATCTGGAATGAACAAACCTACCATTTTAACAACCGTTTCTAAAGAACCTCCTCCATTATCGCGTAAATCCATAACAAGACCATCGATGTTTTGTGCTTTTAGTTTTTCAATCTCAGCCGCTACATCTTTAAATGCATCACGATTTTCTTTGTTTTCAAAACTAATATAGAATTTAGGCAAATAAATAATTCCATATTTTTTACCATCTTTTACTACGATACTTGATTTTGCAAATGTTTCTTCTGTTTCAACTTCATCTCTAATAATTGAGATTACTTTAATAGTACCATCAACTTTTTTAACTGTTAAACGAACTTCAGTTCCTTTAGGACCTTTGATTTTTTTTACTACATCATCTAAACGCATTCCTGCAATATCTAAAGGCTCTTCTTTTCCTTGAGCCACTTTCAAAATCAAATCACCCGCTTCTAATTCTTTTCCTCTCCAAGCCGGACCGCCAGAAATTAATTCTGAAACTTCAACTCCAGATTCTTTCTTTTGTAAACGCGCACCAATTCCTTGGAATGTTCCGCTCATGCTTACATCAAATTTTTCTTTATCATCTGGCGAAAAATAGAAAGTATGTGGATCAAAGCGTTCCACAATAGAATTTAAAAATATTGCAAACCAATCGTCTCTTTCTAACTCTTTCTCTATGAAGTCAAAATACTCATTTAATGATTTTAATGAGTTTTCGCGTACTTCTTTCTCAATCACATCAAATGATTTCATCTCATACGCATTATCCTTTTTCTTTTTATCTTCCTCAAGTTGTTCTTTATCCGTTATAGAAGAAAGAGCTGACAGTTTCAATTGTTTTCTCCATCTATCCATTAACTCCGACTTATTTTTTGAAAAAGGCAATTTTTCATAATCTACATTAATACTTTCCTTAACAGTAAAATCAAAAGGTTTACTTAAAACATCTTCATATATTTCTCTAGACTCGCTCATTCTTTTTAACAAACGAGCATTTGTTAAATTAAAGAAAGTCAAATCTTTATTTTTTATCATATCGTCAATTGAAGTCTCATACTTACTAAACTCATCAATATCACTTTGAATAAAAAATCGTTTTGTAGGATCAATATTATCTAAATATTTTTTATAGACTTTTTTTGAGAAATCATCATTAATCTCAACTGGACTATAGTGACCTTTTTCTAAAACAAACGTCAATAGCTCTAATAAAAGCTTGTCTTTTTCTGGATCTTCTGTTTTCTCTCTAGGAATAAAACTCCACAGTATTGCTGATAAAGCAGTTACCAACAATATAACCTTATAATTTCTTTTCATAAATTCCACTATTCGTTTCATTGAAAAATTTTCAACTAAATTACACAAAAAATCATGCCACAAGTGTGCAAATTACTATAATTTTTTGTTAAACCCATAAAATTTAGCATTCAAAAAAAAGGTTTCGACATAAATTATTTAATTTAGCAAAAAATGTACAAAAAATGTCAAAACCACTGATACTAGTAACTAACGATGATAGCATTGTTGCTCCTGGAATTCGCGCTTTAATTGAAGTGATGAAAGAATTGGGAGAAGTTGTTGTTGTTGCTCCCGATAGTCCACAAAGCGCAATGGGACACGCAATAACCATAAACAACACTTTAAAATTAGAAAAAGTACATTTAGACAAAGACCTTGAACAAGAATACAGTTGTAGCGGAACTCCCGTAGATTGTGTAAAAATTGCGGTGAATGAAATTCTAAAAAGAAAACCCGACTTGTGTGTTTCAGGAATTAATCATGGTTCTAATTCTTCTATTAACGTCATATATTCGGGAACTATGAGTGCAGCAGTAGAAGCTGGAATCGAAGGTATTCCTGCTATCGGATTTTCGTTGTTAGATTATAGTTGGGATGCCGATTTTGAACCCATCAAAAGTTATATAAAACAAATAGCATCAGAAGTTTTAAAAAATGGTTTACCAGAAGGGGTAATTTTAAACGTTAATTTCCCAAAATTAAGCAAAGAAGATATCAAAGGAGTAAAAATTTGTCGTCAAGCGAAAGCCATGTGGCAAGAGGAATTTGACAAAAGAACAAATCCACAAGGAAAAGAATATTATTGGTTAACTGGCAAATTTGTCAATTTAGATAAAGGAACTGATACGGATGAATGGGCTTTAGAAAATGGTTATATTTCGATTGTTCCAGTGCAATTTGATTTAACAGCACATCATGCGATGCAACAATTAAATTCTTGGGAATTATAAATTTAGACGATTAGAAAATGAAATATTATATCATAGCAGGAGAAGCTTCGGGCGATTTACATGGTTCTAACCTTATGAAAGCTTTGTATGAAAAAGATCCATCAGCCGAAATCCGTTTTTGGGGTGGCGATTTGATGCAAAATGTGGGCGGAACTTTAGTAAAACACTACCGTGAATTGGCTTTTATGGGATTTATTGAAGTCGTAATGAATCTAAAAACGATTTTGAACAACATCAAAATCTGCAAAAAAGACATTGAAGCTTTTCAACCCGATGCGATTATTTTTATAGATTACCCTGGATTTAATATGCGTATTGCTACTTGGGCAAAAGAGCGAAATATCCCAACACATTACTATATTTCACCTCAAATTTGGGCTTGGAAAGAAAATCGCATTAAAGCTATTAAACGAGATGTGGATTTTATGTACGTAATTCTTCCTTTTGAAAAAGATTTTTACGAGAAAAAACATAGTTTCCCAGTTCATTTTGTCGGACATCCGCTAATTGATGCTATTGCAAGTAGAACGGAAGTTTCAGATGAAGTTTTTAGAAAAGAAAATCATTTATCAGACAAACCAATTATTGCATTATTACCAGGAAGTCGCAAGCAAGAAATTGCTAAAATGCTTTCGATTATGCTTTCGGTTGTAAAAGATTTTCCGGATTATCAGTTCGTAATTGCTGGCGCTCCAAGTCAGGAATATGAGTTTTACAAGACGTTTTTAACGAATGAAAATGTAAAATTTATTTCGAACAAAACTTACGATTTATTAAGTCATTCGCACGCTGCTTTGGTAACTTCTGGAACAGCAACTTTAGAAACTGCATTGTTTAATGTTCCTGAAGTGGTTTGTTATAAAGGAAGTTGGGTTTCATACCAAATTGCCAAACGCATCATCACTTTAAAATACATTTCATTGGTAAATTTAATCATGGATAAAGAAGTGGTTAAGGAGTTAATCCAAGAGGAATTGAACACGAAGAATTTAAAATTAGAATTGAATAAACTTTTGAATTCAGAAAGTCGCAGCATTTTATTGAACAATTATGCCGATTTAAAACAAAAATTAGGTGGCGAAGGCGCAAGTAAAAAGACTGCGGAACTAATTCTAGATTCTTTCAAAAAATAAAGAATATTCTTATCGATTTATTATAAACTTAACGATTTTTTTATATTTTTGGAATTAAGAAGTCCCAACTCCTTAAAACTAAATACTACTTCAAAAACAACAGTGATTGAAAGTATTAAAGTTTCCTTTACTCACCATTACCATTAGTTTTGCGATAGGAATTATTGCAGCATTTCACTTGCAGTGGAGTTTTCAAACACTTGTAATTTTACTATTTTCTTATTTGGGAATTTTTAGCTTCCTCTTTTGGAAAAGTAAAAAAGCTTTGCTTCAAAATTCTCTTTTCGGAATTACCACTTACCTACTCGCTTTTACTTTAGGAATGATGAGTTTTTATATTCATTCCGATTTGAATTCGAAACATCATTACACCAAAAATTCATTTGAAGAATCCAATTCGATTAGAGCCATCGTTACCACAACTTTAAAACCGAATGATAAATACCATAAATATTTCATTTCACTTTCGCATTTTAATGATTCGATTGCTTCTGGAAAATTGTTGCTTTATGTTCCGAAATCAAATATTGAGACCTTACATTCAGGTGATGAAATTTGGCTAAATAGCACAATTTATCCGATTCCAAAAGCTTTCAATCCGTACCAATTTGATTATTCGAAATATTTAGAAAAGCAGAATGTCTTCCATCAAATTTACACGCAAGAAAATCAAATTAAAATCATTCAAAGACATAAAACCACAGATTATTACATTGAAAATTTAAGAAATAATCTCAGTAAAAGTTTTGAGATTCATCATTTTGAACCTAAAACCAAAGCCATAATTGACGCTTTGATTTTAGGGCAACGATTAGAATTAGACAAAGAAACCATTGCCGATTATTCTAACGCTGGCGTGATTCATATTTTAGCGATTTCGGGATTGCATATTTCTATCATTTACTTCTTTATTGTGTTCTTGTTGAAACCTCTGAAGAAAGTAAAGTTTGGAGCGGAAATTAAATTGTTAATTGTCTTAGCAATTTTATGGTTATTTGCTTTGCTTACAGGTTTGCCAGCATCAGTAACAAGAGCGGTGACTTTGTTTAGTTTTATTAGTATCGGAAATTATTTCAATCAGCCGAAAGCGATTTATAATGCGTTAGCTATTTCTGCTTTTTTGATTTTATTGGTAAAACCGAATGCGATTTTTGATATTGGATTTCAATTGAGTTATGCAGCCGTTTTATCAATCGTTTTGTTTCAACCTTTTTACAAGAAATTCTATTTTTCCGAAAATAAAATAGCAGTTTACTTTACCGATACGATTTTAGTTTCATTAGCAGCGCAAATTGGTGTTCTACCTTTGAGTTTGTATTATTTCAATCAATTGCCTTTATTATTTTTATTAGCGAATTTAGTTATTATTCCACTTTCAAGTTTGGTTTTGATTGTTGGAATTGTGATTTTACCTCTAAATTATGTACTTCCTATAGTTGCAGTTTTCTTAGGGAAAATTTTAGAATTCAGCATTCAATTTATGAACGATTATATTCATTGGATTGCCCAATTTAAAAGTGGCATTATCACGAATATTTCGTTTTCGGGTTGGCTCACTTTTTCGATGTATTTAGTTATCGTTGCCTTTATTTATTGGATGTATCACACAAAAGTTAAAAATATAAAATACATTTTAGCAAGCATTTTACTTTTTCAATTGAGTTATATTAGTGTAAAATGGAACGAAAATCAAGGAAGTGAATTAGTTATTTTTAATGAAAAATCGACTTTAATTGGAATCAAAAATCAAAATAGTGTTATTGCATTTACTGACATTCCGGAAAATCACAACACGACTTTAAATCATTACACAAGAGGAACGTTCTCCGATTCATTGCGAATTTTCCCGATGCAAAATGCGATTTCATTTCAAAATAAAAGAATTTTGGTGGTTGATAGTTTAGGCATATACAAAACTTCTATTCCTCCTGAAATTATCATATTAACTCAAAATCCTAAAATCAATTTATCACGATTGATTCATAAAATAAAACCAAAAGTGATTATTGCGGACAAAAGCAACTACAAAAACATTGTTAAACGTTGGGAAGCCACTTGTAGAAAAGAAAAAATCCCTTTTCATGCTATTGCCGAAAAGGGATTTTATAGATTGAAATAATTGTTATTTGTTTTGGATAATTTGATTAGCTCCATCAATCCAAACTTTTGGACCTCCAGCCACATAACCTGTACTTCCTAAAGCCGTTAAATTAACTTTAGCTTCAGCTGTTTTAGCGGCACTTACAAACCAAACTGTTGGATATCCTCTAACTTGTAATTGTTGCTGTAGCTGTGCATTTTGCATTTTCACAGCATCTGTTTGTTCATTTTTTCTGGGAAAATCTAATTCTACTAAAACCACATTTTCTTTTGCCCATTTGATAAATTCTGGAGTTTTGAAAACTTCTTTTTGCAAACGAATACACCATCCACACCAATCAGAACCCGTAAAAAACAAAAACATTGGTTTATTCTCTTTTATAGAAATATCAGCTGCTTTTGACATATCGGTATGCCATGTTAACTCTTCTTGTGCTTGTATTGACATACTCGTCAAAGTTAAAAACGCTATAACTAAAATCTTTTTCATATTATAAATTTATAAAACAAAATTAAGCAAATAAAATGCCAAAAATAGCTGTTACTTAACTTCTTGCATTAATTTTTTAATGATTGGCGAAATAGCAATCAAAAATACCCCAGCAACCAGAGCATAAATAGCTAACGTATAATAGCCATCTGTATAAGATTGTAATTTTGACATTAAAGTTGTTCCTCCATTAGATTGTGATATTGCGGCACCTAATTTTCCAGCAGCTAATTGACCAAATGCACTTGCCAAAAACCATAATCCCATCATCATTCCGAACAATTTTTTAGGCGATAACTTGGTGATAATTGACATCCCTATTGGTCCTAAACAAAGCTCTCCAATTGTTGTTACTAAATAAGCAAACGTAAAAAGGTTTAAAGAAGTCATTCCGTCAATATTTGCGAAAAACTTAGTATAGTAGAACAAGTAAAAGGAAGCTGAAAGAAATAAAAAGCCAATTCCAAATTTAATTAATGTATTAGGTTCTATTTTTTTCTTTGCTAACCACAACCATAACAATCCTATTAGCGGGCTTAAAACAATAACAAAAAATGTATTTGAACTATTATTAACAACATTAGGATCAATGGTAAAACCTAACAAATTAGAATTTAAATTATCTTTTGCAAATAGCGATAATGAACCGCCACTTTGTTCATAAATTGCATTGAATAAGAAGTAAAAAAAGATAAATGAAAATGCCGCAATTAACTTTTTTTGCAAGCTTATTTCACCTAATTTTAATAACTCAAAAACAAAATAACCAATTGCAACAATTCCAATTGTGTACATGAAATAATCAGTGTAATCGGTATTAATTACCATAGTATAAATGAATGGAATACTTAAAAGAGACCCTACATAAACAGCAATTTCTCTAATTTTTCTTTTCGATTCTGGCATTGCTAATAATGGTGAATCTCCAATTGGCCCAAGGTATTTCTTTGTTAATAGAAAAGTTATTAAACCTGCTACCATTACAATTGCTGCTGCTAAAAAGCATAACGTCCATGAATGATATTTACCCAAATAAATACAAAGCGCACCGCCAAGTAAACCACCAATATTAATTCCTGCATAGAACATTCCGTATCCTGCATCCCTTCTTGGATCTTTTTCATGGTATAATTCCCCAACCATTGAAGAAATGTTAGGCTTGAAAAAACCTGTTCCTATAATTGAAAAAGCTATTCCATAATAAAACATCTGTTGAGGAGCAAATGCAATCAGTAAATTCCCAAGAATCATAACAATTCCCCCAAAGAATAATGATTTTTTGAAACCTAGAATTTTATCCGCAAATATTCCACCTATGAATGTAAAAGCATACACAAAGGCCTGAATGGCGCCATATTGCAAATTGGCAGCGTCATCTTTTAATAAAAGTTGATCCACCATAAAAAAAGTTAGCACTCCACGCATTCCATAAAAACAGAAGCGCTCCCACATTTCTACAGTAAATAAATACCAAAGTTGTTTTGGATACTTTCCTTCAAAATTTTGAATTTCTTCAATTGTTATTTCTTTTTCCATGCTTAGTGAATTCCTTTTTCTTGCATTACCTTATTAAGTTGTTTCAATAAAACAAACATCAACATGGTTGCAAACATTAATAATCCGAAGTTAACCCAAAAGAAGTCTTGTTTGTTATCATAGGTATCCCAAAGACTCGCTAAAACTCCACTTAATTTATTTCCTATAGAAGTAGATAAAAACCAACCACCCATCATTAAAGAAGTAATGTTCGTTGGACTTAATTTAGAGACAACAGACAATCCCATCGGACTCAAAAATAATTCTCCAATTGTGATAACACCATAATTGGCAACTAACCACCAAACGCTTACTTTTTCGGTTCCGTTTGCTCCCATATTTACGGCAGCAATCATTACTAAAACAGATAAAGCGGAAATTAATAATCCGAACGCAATTTTTGTTGGTGTTGATGGTTCTTTCTTTCTGCTTCTTAAAAACGTGAAGAAAGCAACAACTAATGGCGTTAAAATAATTACCCAACCAGGATTGATTGACTGACTTAAATTGGTTGCCCAAAGCGATACTTTCGAACCTTCTTCAGGTAATTTATCTTTGGCTACGTTTCTGAAATAAACTGGATAATCAACCGTTTTTTGAACTTCGCCATCTACTTTTTGAATTCGAAAACTTGAATCGTATAATTCAACGGTATCTTTTTTGTATTCTACTTCTTTAGCTAATTTCAATCCATTAAAAACCGTTTGAGTGGTTCCTGTGATTTCTCTATCTGTATAACGATCTGCCCAAGTTGTTAGAGCTGAACCATTCAATTTGAAAACAGCCCAAAATAAAATTACCACTGCGAAAATGGTTAACAAAGCACCGATTGGTCTTTTGTCTTCTACTTTGGCTTTAAAATATAAACTTCCGTAGAAGAAAATTACGGGAATACAAGCGAAAATAAAAGCATCTGTACTATCCGAACCAAAAATATAACCGTTTGGATTAGCCTCAGAAGTCACTCCTTTTAACAACCAACCAATAACTCCAAAAACTGCAGATGGTACTAAAATAAACATTACAATTTTCCAGAAAGGCATATCGCCTGGTTGTACTCCTTTTTTTTCTGTTTTATCGCCATAATGTTTTGTTCCTAAAATGAAAACGATTACACCAATAAACATTCCAACACCAGCCGCCATGAAAGCATATTGCCAACCTAATAAAATTTGTAAAGCAGCTCCAAAGAAGTTACAAATGAAAGCTCCAACGTTAATTCCCATGTAGAAAATGTTGTACCCTTCGTCTTTTTTGTCTTTATATTTATCCTCTGAATAGAAGTTTCCTAATAATGTTGAAATATTTGGTTTGAAAAAACCATTACCTACAATTACTAATGTCATGGCGATGTAAAGCATGGTAACATCATGAATTCCCATCATGAAATAACCAGCTCCCATCATTAATCCACCTATAACAATGGATTTTTTATAACCCCAATATCTATCAGCAACTAAACCACCAATGAAAGGTGTTAAGAAGACTAAAGCGATAAAAGTTCCGTATAAATCGGATGCTTCTTTCTCGGTCATAGCGAATCCGGCTTCGACATCTTTTAAATAAAGGGTAAAAATACCAATCATTAAATAGTAACCGAAACGCTCCCACATTTCAGATAAAAACAAGTAAGGCAATGCTTTAGGATGACTTTTCCACATAATTTATTGTATTAAAAAAACAAACCTACAAGGGTTTCTTGTAGGTTTGAAAGATATAAAAAATATTTTAAAATTCGAATCTATTCTGGTTGGCCTTCTACGTGGTCGTTGTGCATTCTTTTTTCTAACCAAGAACTCAATACAAATAAAATTGCAGCAGCAGCTCCCGACATGATAATGAACAAAATGAAGAACTCATATAAATTCGTGATTTGGAATCCTAAGAAAGATGTTGCACCACCTGTTCCGTCTTCACCACCAGGAATTAAAGCACTTAATGTTCCTGCGAATTTATTTGCAGCCGCATTTGCTAAGAACCAAGTTCCCATCATTAAAGATGACAAACGTAAAGGAGCTAATTTGGAAACCATTGATAAACCAATTGGCGATAAACATAATTCTCCAATCGTATGAATTACATATAATCCAATTAACCACCACATAGAAACTTTTTCACCTAACCCTAAACCTTTTACAGCAATTGCAATTACTACATATCCTAAAGCAACTAAACCAAGTCCAATCGCCATTTTCTTAGGAGAAGATGGCTCTAATTTTCTAGCATACAAGAATCCCCAAACGATAGTCATAATTGGCGCTAAAGAAATAACTGCTAAAGGATTTACTGATTGAAAATAAGACGCTGGCATCTCCCATCCAAAAATGGTTCGCTCTGTTTGTCTATCTGCAAATAACGTTAATGAAGCTCCTGCTTGCTCGAAAGCACCCCAGAAGAAAATTACGAAAAACGCTAAAAGGAAAATTACCGTAATTCTTTGTGTTTCAATTTTAGTTAAACTTTTATCACTAAAAATTAAAATTGGCATTGCCACCATAGCACCATAGATGAAGTAACTAATAATATCTACATCACTTTTAAACATTTGTTTGAAGTTCAACATAAAGAAAATAATTCCAATTGAACCAATAATCATAGCGATACTTTTAACATCTAACTTTTTAACTGGCAATCCAATTGATTTTCCTTCTTCTGAAACCAAATATTTTTTTTGACCTAAAACAAAAGCAACTAAACCAATCAACATTCCTACTCCGGCTGCTAAAAATCCCCATTTAAAATCCATAGATCCACAAACTAAAGGCGAAAAGAAAGCCCCTAAGTTAATTCCCATGTAGAAAATGGTAAATGCACTGTCGATTCTTCTGTCGTTTGCAGGATATAATTGTCCCACCATGGTTGAAATATTTGGTTTAAAGAAACCATTACCAATGATAATTGCGGTTAATCCCATCCACATTAACGAAACACCTCCATTTGCTCCAACCGAAGCACTGAAAAACATGAAGAACTGACCAATTGCCATTAAAAGACCTCCAATTACAATACTTCTTCTATTACCTAAAAACTTGTCGCACAAATAACCTCCTAAAAGGGGTGTTAAGTATACTAATCCTGTATAACTTCCGTAAATTTCAGAAGCATCAGCATCTTTCATTAATAATACTTTAGTCATAAATAGAATAAAGATAGCTCTCATTCCATAATAACTGAATCGCTCCCACATTTCTGTGAAGAATAAAAAGTACAGCCCTTTAGGATGTCCCGTTTTTACAGCATTGTTTTCCATATAATTTGTTTTAGTTTATTGGTTTATTATAATTTTTCTTTGATGTAATTGGTCATTTTAGTGTACAATTGTAGGCGGGTTTTTCCACCATAAATTCCGTGGTTTTTATCTGGATAAATTGCCCAATCGAATTGTTTGTTGGCTTGCACTAAAGCCTCTACCATTTTCATAGTGTTTTGAACGTGAACGTTGTCATCAGCTGTTCCGTGAATTAACAAGAAGTTTCCCTTTAATTTACTTACGTGATTGATTGGTGAATTGTTATCATAACCACTTGCATTTTCTTGTGGTGTTTGCATGTATCTTTCTGTATAAATACTATCATAATATCTCCAAGAAGTTACTGGAGCTACTGCAATTGCCATTTTGAATACATCAGCACCTTGGAACAAACAGTTAGACGACATGAATCCGCCATAACTCCATCCAAAAATTCCAATTCTAGATGCGTCAACGTAGTTGTATTTTCCGATTACTTTAGCCGCATCAATTTGATCTTCTACTTCAAACTTTCCTAATTCTTTTTGGGTACATTTTTTGAAAGCAGCTCCTTTGAAACCAGTTCCTCTTCCATCTACACAAGCTACGATATAGCCTTGTTGCGCTAACATCATGAACCAATAATCATTAGTTCCGTTCCAAGTATTCGCTACTTGTTGAGAACCTGGTCCAGAATATTGAAACATGAAAACTGGATATTTCTTAGTAGCATCAAAATTTTTCGGTTTAATCATCCAAGCGTTTAATTGATGCCCTTTTTCTGTAGTTAATACGAAAAACTCTTTTGGAGCTACATCGTATTTTGCTAATTTTTGTTCAACAGCTTCATTTGAAACAATAGTTTTAATAACTGCTCCTGTTTTAGAATCATTTAAAGTATAAGTTGGTGCCGAAGTTGCACTTGAATACGTATTGATAAAGAATTGGAAATTTGGACTAAAAGTTGCTGAATTTGTTCCTGTTTTTGATGACAATCTTACTTTTGATTTTCCATCAACTTTGATTGCGTAAACATCTCTATTGATAGAACCATTCTCTACAGATTGGTAGTAAACCATTCCTGATTTTTCATCAAAACCGTAATAGTTTGTTACTTCCCATTTTCCAGAAGTAATTTGTTTTTTCAATTTACCTGATTTATCATAATGGTAAATATGATTGAATCCGTCTTTTTCTGATGTCCAGATAAAACTATTGTCTTTCAAGAAAGTTAAGTTATCAGTAACATCAACATAAGCTGCGTCTTTTTCGTTTAAAACAATTTTTGTTGTTCCAGCGTTTGCATCTACAAAATGTAAGTCTAAATTATTTTGGTGACGATTCATTACTTGAACACTCAAAGTAGCAGCATCATTCGTCCATTTGATTCTTGGAATATAAAAATCTTTGTAATCTCCTAAATTGATTTTCTTTGTTGTTCCTGATTTTAAATCGAAAATGTGCAACGAAACAATTGCGTTTTTTTCACCCGCTTTTGGATATTTAAAAACAGTTTGCGTTGGATATAAACCTTCATTATACATGTCCATAGAAAATTCTGGAACTTCCGTTTCATCAAACTTGATGTAAGCGATTTTTGTACCAGTTACATTCCAATCATACGCTTTTACGAAGGCAAATTCTTCTTCATAAACCCAATCTGTAATACCGTTAATGATTTTATTTTTTTGGCCATCTTGCGTAATTTGAATTTTTACACCTGATGATAAATCATGAACATATAGATTGTTTTCAAATGCGTAAGCAATTTTGGTTCCATCAGCGCTAAATGTTGGCTCTTGAATGGCATTTGTAGTAAAACTATTTACCGTTTTTGATGGAATATCGTAGATAAAATACTGCGCCGTAAAAGAATGACGGAAAATAGGATTTGAGTTAGTTGCGATTAAAATCTTTTTCTCGCTTTTATCAAATGAATAGCTATCAATTGATTTTACTTCAGGATGATTTTTAGTATCAAAAAGGGTGCTTACTTTTTCTAAAGTAGCAAAATCGTATAAATCGATTTGATAACTTTTAGAATTTCTATCGAAATTTAACACCGTGTATTGGTTGGTGTTTTTCATAGCACTTAAAGCGTCCATTCCTTTTGTTCTGAAAGCGCCACCCCAGATTTCTTCTAACGTAATTTTTTGTTGCGCTACAACTGATAATGAGCTAACTACAAAAAATAGTATTGTTAAACTGATTTTTTTCATAATTAATATATTCTTAAAAGACCCCAATTTTAGTGAAAATATATGAATTAACCATAATTTTAACTTGATTTAATAAACTTTTTGATTTTATAAAAATATTTAATTACATTTATATTTGAAACAGTAACATCGCTAAATGGCAGTAACTCTACAAAATGGATTCTTTTTTTTATCCAACATCTCGGCTGTTGCCAGTCTATATGTTTTTATTTATTTAATTTTATTACTAACCGTTTTTGGGTTGTTTTTTAACTTTCAATTAAAATCGTCTAATATTGATTTTCGAACTTTAAGAAACACTATAAACCATCATTCCAACGCACAATATCGATATTATTTTTTGTATCTCGGATTGATTTTTCCGGTTGCCGAATTGTTCTATTTGATTTTTAATGAATCTAAAAGCATTAGTTCCTATTTTGAATTTCTCATTGGAGCTTTTTGTGTTTTCATTTTCATAATAACATCAAAGAAAGAAATAGCTAGATACAGTTATACTATTTTTAGAATTTGCTTTTATTTACTGCTTTTATCTGTAATTTATGGTTTTTTTAAAGAAAGCATGAACTTTCTTTTGTTTTCAAAATATTTATTACTGCTATTTTTTGCTTTTGCAATTTTTAAACGATTTACAACCTATATTATTTTTATTGGTATTAACTTTATTCTGTTATTCTTTCTTACCATTTTAAAAAATGAAGAAACATTAAATATCGTAACACTTATAAATGCTTTGTTTATTATTATGATTATTCATTTAGGGCAAATAATAAGAAACATTAAAGCAAATGAAAGGCTCATTTTTACTCAAGACATTATAAACAATACAAACTCTATAATTATTGCGGCAGACAATTTAGGCAACGTTCAATATTGTAATGATTCCATAACTAAAATTTTAGGTTATACTCCCGAAGAAGTTTTAGGAAAAGCATTTTGGTCTTTAACCGAAGATACTGAATTTGAATCTGGAGATTATTCAAATAAATTCAAACCAAATGCTGTTTATTTCAGAAAATTAAAATGCAAAAACGGTGATTACAAATTCATTCAATGGACCGATTTTAAACAAACCAACAACACTTATGTAGCAACAGGACAAGATGTTACCTCAAAAATTAGTTTAGAAACTAAATATACCAATTTAATTCAAAATGCTAAAGACATTATCTATGAAAGCGATAGATATGGAAATATTATTTATGCTAACAAATTTTCAATTCAAACACTAGGTTACAAACTTGAAGAACTTTTAGGAAGACACTTTAGTGATTTCATTAGAGAAGATTTTAAAAGCACTGTGTCAAAATTTTATGTCGATTCTATTTCTGAAACCGATGAATTTGACATTTTAGAATTTCCTATAATTAAAAAGAATGGCGAAGAAATTTGGGTTTCTCAAAAAGTAACCATTAAAAGAGACGAAAATGATATGGTCTCTGGATTTTCGTGTATAATTAGAGATATTACAACTGCTAAATTAATAGAACTTGAAGAACACAAGCGAATTGAGGAAATCAGTCGATTAAATAATGTCTCAAATAAATTATCCACATTAAACTTTTTAACTTTTCAAGATTTAGATGCTTTAATCCAACATATTTGTAAAGAAACTGCTATCGGATTAAAAATTGACCGAGTGGCGCTTTGGAATTATGAGCAAGACCAAATTGATTTAAAAAACATTTATGTACATAGCGAAGACAAACATTATGCAGATTTGTCAATTCCTAAGAAAAATATTAGCAACTACATTTCAAATATTGAATCGCAACCAATAATTATTGCTTCAAATGTGTTTAAAGATGAATCCCTGGAAGAATTTACCACAGAATATTTTCCAAAGTATGACATTAAATCATTACTAGATATCCCCATATACATAGGTGGTGAACTAAACAATATTTTGTGTTTAGAAGCTACTCACGAACTCAGATATTGGACAAATGAAGATATTAATTTCTCAAAAACTGTTGCCGAAATAATAGCGCTTGCAATTGAAACCACCAAAAGAAAAAATGCTGAAAACCAAATCATTTACAAAAATGAAATTTTAACCGCAATTGCAAACGTAACCAGCAATTTGTTAATTCACAAAGATAAATCTAAAATATTCGATTCGTCAATAGAGCAAATAGGAAAGGTTTTAAAAGTAGATCGCCTGTATTATTTTGAAAATGATATCAAAACAAATTTAATAAGTCAACGTTTCGAATGGGTTTCTGAAACCGATTTAGCAGAGATAGACAATCCTATTTTTCAAAATATGCCTCACGAAGAATTTGCAGATTTTATACAAATTATATTAAATAAGAAACCTTACATAAATTTAACCAAGAATGTTCCAGAAAGCAATTTCAAAGATATCTTAATTGACCAAAATATTGTTTCTATCTTAATAATTCCTCTTTTTTACAAAGATACTTTTTTAGGCTTTATTGGCTTTGACGACTGTAAAACTGAACGCATTTGGAATGACGAAGAAATCAGCATTTTACTTACATTAGCAAACAATATTGCTTCAACAATTATTAGAATCAACAATGAAAAGGCAATTGCAGAAAGCGAAGAAAAATTTAGACTGTTAGCAAATAACATTCCTGCTTCTGTTTTCTTAGTTAAATATGACACTGCTCGAACAAAAGTTTATCTAAACGATGAAATTGAAAAATTAACAGGATACCATCGCGATGATTTTATGAGTAATAAAGTTACATTACTCGACCTTTATCATCCCGAAGAAAAAGAAGAGTTAAGATTCAGAATAGAAGAAGCTTTACACAACAGAAAACCTTACAAAGTTACCTGTAGAATTAGACGAAAAGATGGCAATTACGTTTGGATTGAAGAATATGGTGAAGGCATTATCATTAATAACGAAGTTGCATACATTGAAGGCGTTTTAATTGATATTACAGAAAGAAAAGTTGCCGAAGAAGCCGTTATTGCAAAAGAATTAGCCGAATCTTCCAATAAAGCTAAATCAGAATTCTTGGCAAACATGAGTCATGAAATCAGAACACCATTAAATGGAATTATTGGCTTTAGTAATTTGCTTTTAAACTCCGATTTAACAGAAATTCAAAAACAACATTTAGAAACCGTTAATCAATCGGCATCTACTTTACTAGATGTCGTTAATGACATTTTAGACATTTCAAAAATTGAAGCTGGAAAATTAATTATCAATAACGAAAAAACAAGTTTACATTCCATCATAAATCAATGCATTGATATGATGAAATTAATGGCACATCAAAAAAACCTTGAACTCATTGTAAACATTCATAAAAATGTACATTGTGCTATTTGGGTTGATGAAATGCGATTAAAACAAATTTTACAAAATCTTCTTAATAACGCAGTCAAGTTTACTCAAAAAGGGCAAATTGAGCTAGAAGTTTCGTCGACCAACATAAATGATAACTCGTCTAAAATTAAATTTAGTGTTAAAGATACCGGTATTGGAATTAAAAAAGGAAACAAGAAAAAAATCTTGGAAGCTTTTACACAAGAAGACAATTCTACAACACGAAATTATGGAGGAACTGGACTTGGATTAACCATAACCAACAGCCTTCTTAAATTAATGAATAGTAAATTAGAAATTGATAGCGAACCGAATGTAGGTTCTACTTTTAGCTTCGAATTAGACTTAAAATCAGAATTTTACAACAACCACTTAAATACAAACAAACACAACTTTAAGAACGCATTAATCATTGAAGATAATGAACTTGTAGCTTCAATAATTAAAAACATGTTACAAAACTTTGCTATTAATGCTGATGTTTACCAAAACAACCTAGAAAACATTGCTGCATTTATTTCCAAAAATAATTACGATTTATTACTTTTAGATTTAGAATATTTGTCTGAAACAACAACAATTAATATCATAAATGAGTTAAATGATTTGCCTTACATATCCATAATTGTAATGCAAAATTCTAATTCGAAATTTAATGAAATTGGAACAAATAAAAACGTACAAAGCATTATAAAACCAATAAAACATGATGCTTTACAGAATTATTTTAACCGAAATAATTCAGAAAACAAACCATCAATCCCAAATAGTAAGGAAGAGGTTTTACATAACGCAATTAAAATTCTAATTGTAGATGACAACAAAATAAACATGTTGTTGACCAAAACATTAATATTGAACAAAGTTCCAAATTGCATCATTTACGAAGCAAGAAATGGTCAAGAAGCCGTTGATTTAGCAGTAGAAAACAATCCTGACATCATTTTCATGGATATTCAAATGCCAATAATGAATGGTTATGAAGCAACAACTGAAATTAGAAAAACAAATCCAAATACAATAATTATTGCCATTACAGCAGGAATAATTACGGGCGAAAAAGAAAAATGTTTAGAAATTGGGATGAATGATTTTATCATTAAACCAATTGATAAAATTTTATTTGAAACCACTTTAATTAAATGGATAAATAGTCTTCCTAATTAATCCAATTAGTATCTTTGCCTCCTATTTGAAAAAAAATTCACCGCTATGAATCAAAATGTTAAAGGCTTTTCAAAATTATCTAAAGAAGAAAAAATAAATTGGATTACAAATACGTATTTCGTAAATCCTGAAGAAGCAAAAGAAAGCATCACTAAATATTGGAATTCCGACGAAAATTTACAAAGACTTCACGACGAATTCATTGAAAATACCTTAACCAACTTTTATCTTCCTTACGGAGTAGCGCCAAACTTTACCATCAACGGAAAAAGTTACACAATTCCTATGGCAATTGAAGAAAGTTCCGTGGTTGCAGCCGCTTCAAAAGCAGCGAAATTTTGGGGTGAACGCGGTGGCTTTAAAGCTACCATTATCAATACCGAAAAAATTGGTCAAGTTCACTTTCTTTTCAATGGAAATTCAGAAAAACTAACTGATTTTTTCAATAAAATAAAACCAATATTCTTCGAGGACACAAAAGAAATTACCAAAAACATGCAAAAGCGTGGTGGCGGAATTTTAGACATCGAGTTGAGAAATAAAACCAATGAAATTCCAAATTATTACCAATTACATGCTACTTTTAATACCAAAGATAGTATGGGTGCGAATTTCATTAATACGTGTTTAGAGCAATTTGCTAAAACATTAGAAAATCAAGCGCAGGAATATTCCGATTTTACTTCGGATGAAAAAAACATTCAAATTGTAATGAGTATTCTGAGCAATTTTGTACCAAATTGCCTTGTTCGTGTTGAAGTTTCTTGTCCGATAAACCAACTTTCAGATGATAAAAACATCGATTCATCTGAATTTGCTCAAAAATTTGCAACCGCAGTTCGAATTGCCGAAGTAGAACCTTTCCGTGCCGTAACGCACAACAAAGGCATCATGAACGGAATTGACGCCGTAGTATTAGCAACAGGAAACGACTTCAGAGCTGTTGAAGCAGGAATTCATGCCTACGCAAGTAAATCGGGACAATATTCTAGTTTATCGCATGTAAAAATTGAGAATGATATTTTTACTTTTTGGATGGAAATTCCTTTAGCATTGGGAACAGTTGGTGGTTTAACTTCATTACATCCATTAGTGAAATTCTCAATGGAATTATTAGGAAAACCATCGGCAGAAGAATTAATGCAAATTGTAGCAGCCGCTGGATTAGCGCAAAATTTTGCAGCACTTCGTTCATTAACGACCACAGGAATTCAACAAGGCCACATGAAAATGCATTTAATGAATATCTTAAACCAACATCAAGCTACCAAAGAAGAGAAACAAAAAGTTTTAGATTATTTCAAAGAAACAACTGTTTCGCATAGTTTAGTGGTTGATTATTTGGAAAAAATTAGAAGTTAATGGAAACCCAAACTTTTTACAGTAACGGAAAATTACTCATTACAGGCGAATACGTTGTTTTAGATGGCGCAAAAGCATTAGCATTGCCTACAAAATTCGGACAAAGCTTAATCGTGAAATCAGGAAATAACAACCAAATTAAATGGACAAGTTTTGATTCGGATAAAAGTATTTGGTTTGAAGATGTGATTTTGTTCAAAGAAATAGAACAAAAAATTATTACTGATAAAAATTTCACTGTAAAAAATACGTTGATCGAAATTTTACATCAAGCTTTTGTTCAAAATGCATCGTTTTTAGAAAAAGACGGTTACGAAATTGAAACGCACTTAACTTTTCCAAGACTTTGGGGTTTAGGCACTTCTTCTACTCTAATAAATAGCATTGGCGATTGGCTAAACATTGATGTCTTTGAATTGTTACAAAAAAGTTTTGGTGGAAGTGGTTACGATATTGCTTGTGCAAAATCTAATTCGCCAATAGTATATCATTTAGAAAATGAAACACCGCATTTCAAAGCGATTCATTTCAATCCATCATTCAAAGAAAACATTCATTTTGTGTATTTGAATCAGAAGCAAAGCAGCAAATTAGCAATTGCGAATTATATGTCGAAACACCATCATGTAAATGCCGTAATATCAAAAATAAACACCATAACTTACGATACCATAGATTGTAAAGAAGAAAAAGAATTTGCCAAACAAATGGAAAAACATGAAATTATAATGAGTGATGTTTTAGAAATTGAAACCATTAAAGAAAAACTTTTTCCAGATTTTAAAGGTGTAATAAAAAGCTTAGGTGCTTGGGGTGGCGATTTTGTAATGGCAATTTCTAAAGACAATCCTAAAGATTATTTCAAAGAAAAAGGGTATCCAGTGGTACTTTCTTATAAAGAAATGATTTTATAATCCTATTTTACAAACCGGGAAAACAAAAAAACCACTCAAATGAGTGGTTTTTGTGGTACCTCCAGAAACCCTTTTAATAAAGATATATTTTTTAATACATTGATTATTAGTGATTTGAAATTTTGGTAAAAACATATTTTGGCTATATTTGTTTTACACTTGTTTTACACTATCTTTGTTTTTTAAAATTATACTTTTATGGGTAAGACAACTTATATTCCTTGTTTGAAAAAAAAATATTCTTCTGATGACTTTGGTACAATTCAAATAAGAATAACTACAGACCGAAAATCCAAATATGAAACTCTTGGAGAAAAAATAAAAGAAAAGTTTTGGAATCCTGATAAAAAAGAAGTTAGAAAAACACATCCTGATCACGAGCGGTTAAATTCATTAATAGAAACCACTATAAACGAACTTAAACAATTAAACAAAACACCTGAAGCCGAAAAGATTTTAATTGAAGAGGTTTCCTTTATTAATTTTTTTAAAAATCAATTAGAGCACTTAATTACTAGAAAAAGACTAGGTTCGTACAAATCTCAAAAAACAGGTTTTTATCATTTATCCAATTACTTAAGTTCTAAAGGTAAAACTGATTTATTATTTGATGAAATCACACCTTTATTCATAAGAGATTTTGAAACTTACCTAAAAGAGAAAGGGATTCTAAATAATAGTTGCATTAAATATATTAAGACATTCAAAAGTGTATATAATCAAGGGGTAAAACTTGGAATCTATCAACAAAAAAGCAATCCCTTTATTTTAGTTAAAAACAAGTATTCACCTGTAGAGAAGAAAACATTAAAACGAATTGATATTGAAAAGATTTTCAAAACAACTTTTGGAGTTAAAGATCCTCTTTACAATATTAAAAATTACTTCTTGTTTCAAATATTTGCGCAAGGTATGCGAGTAAGTGATTTAATGACTTTGAGATGGGGAAATATCAAAGATGGTGAAATTAACTTTTATCAACTAAAAACAAAAACACAGCATAGAATCCCTTTTAATGATATTATTGTTTTAAAAATTGCAGATTATTTACCAAATAGAGGCTTAGATATTATCAATCACAAGTTTAATTTTAATGTCCTAGAAGAGAATTTTACAATGAATTTTAGAGAGATTGAAGAAAAATACGAAAGGATTAGAAGTGGGAATATTCAAAAGTTTATTGATGGTGATGAGAAGTTTATAAAAGAATTAGAAAGCTGGTATGACACACTAAATAAACATAAAGAATTATTAATTACTAAATTGATAATTACTATTGTAGAATATTCAAAATCGAACCTTAAAAAGTTCATTTTCCCAATATTAGATAATGAGATTTTCAAAGATGTAGATTTCACTTCCGAAAAATATACTTTATCAAAATACCAATTTAATCAAATGTCTTCTAAAACAGCGGTATATAATAAGTACTTAAAAAAATTACAAGAAAAATGTGAGTTAGATGTTGTTCTCACTAGTCATTTAGCAAGACATTCCTATACAAGTTTAATGATTGAAAGTACTGATAAAGATATTTATACCATTTCAAAAAGTTTAGGACATGCAAACTTATCAACTACTCAACATTATATCAATGAGTTTTTGGATGAAAGAGTACATAAAGAAAATGACAAATTGAATAAAACCTTTAAGAATATTTTCTAAAAAATAAGTGTTTTTACGTGTTGACATCATATTCTTATTTTTTTTAATTTTATTGAAATTTAAAATTTATGAAAATGTATATTACAGAACAAGACGTTACTATGGTGGTACGTTCCGCTCTTATTAGAGTAGCAAAGTGTATAAAATTGAAAGATTTTGATTTAAAGTCAAACCTTGAAATTTATGATGAAATAAGAAATTCTGAAACAGATTTAATTTACCCATTAAATACTTTTATCAATTCCTATATTGAATGGTATATGTTTCATAAAATTAAAGAACATAATTCTATAATTTCTCAAGAAGATAAAAGTAAGTTATCAGGTTTGATTTCAAACAGAGATAGATCAAGAGAACAATTGATTGAAATTCTGTCCCAAAAAGGGTGTTAAGTTAAAAATTGTACCAAACCACAAAGTGTATCATTTTAATCAATAAAGTTATGGTTTAATGATACACTTTTCGTATCTTTGTAATATAAAATATTAAAATGATACAATATGAAAGTGGTTATTTACTCTAGGGTTTCAACAAATAGTCAAGATTACAAAAGACAAACAGAAGAATTGTTAGAATTCTCAAAAAATATGAATTATGAGGTAGTTTCTATTTTTGAAGAAAAGATTTCCGGAGGTAAAAAAAATGAGGAACGTTCAGAACTAATGAAAATGATAAACTTTATCAAAAAGAATAAAATTGATAAAGTCCTATGTTGGGAATTAAGTAGATTAGGTAGAAATACCATCGAAGTTCTTAAAACAATTCAGTTGCTTAATGAAAATTGTATTTCTCTTTATATTAAAAATCACAATATCGAAACATTGAATGATAAATGTGAGATCAACCCGATGTCTCAATTTTTAATACAAATTCTTACTTCTGTAAGTGAGATGGAAAAAACTCAAATCCGTCAAAGAATAAAATCGGGTTATGAGAGTTATAGAAAAAATGGCGGGAAAGTTGGCAGAAAAGAAGGATTCAAAAAAGATACCGAAACTCTTTTAACAGAACACAAAGACGTTGTTAAATTGTTAAAACAAGGATATTCGGTTAGAAAGACTATGAAACTGACGGATAAAAGTAGCGGAACGATTCAAAAAATTAAAAAACTTATTTCAGAATAAAATGGATACCTCAACAAAATACTACGAATTAAAAACCAAGATCGAAAAGGATTTAACGATATTAAATCAAAAACTAGAAAAACATCAAAATAGTTTTGAAAAGAACAAATCTAATTGGGGTTATGTTGGAGACCTTGAATATATCAGTAAAAAAATAAGCGAGATTACAAGTTTTATATCTTAAACAAAATTAAACAGCTCGGCAACCGAAACCCCCAAAGCTCTTGTTATTTTTAACATTGTAGAAATCTTCATTTCTTGCTTTCCTTTAATATACTTCCTTAAATTTTCCACGTCCATATCGGCATCGTGAGCGACTTCACGGGTCTTTAGTTTTTTGGATTTAATCAACTCTTCAATTCTTTTTCCAAGGAGTATAACTTCTTGATTTACCTCCGATTTTCTTGCTCTTTTTTCCATATCGGAAAATTACTTTCAATCCGTTTGTTTTAAGGGATTGTATTAAATGTATTGCATACAACCGATTTATTTTTTAAGTTTGTTAATGCAAATTAACATAGTGCAGGGTATTCGCACCGTGTTAAACTAGTATTGCATAAATTTTACTTGATTGAATATAAAAGTAATAATAAGGATACACGATTTAATTTGTATAGAACAAACCGGAAAACCATCAGAATTCGCTAATAAAATTGGAATTTCCAAAAGAAGTCTATACGAATACTTATCCTTTATGAAGTGTGAAATGGATGCACCAATAGTTTTCAATAGAGTAAAAGAAAGTTATGAATATTATATAGAGTGCAGTTTGTGTTTTAAACAGAAATTAGAAATAGAATATCAAAATTCAATAAAATGAAAAAAACATTTTTTTATACAATCATATTGCTTATAACCTTAAACACTTACGCTCAAAATAACGATACCGAATTGAGTGATGAATATAAAGAAGGAGCTTTTCAAGGAGTCGAAGAAACAAATGGACACAATCCAATGGTTGATAAATTAACCCCAAATGATGTAGGTAGAACGGTGATTATTGAACACCTTGAAATAATGACACGTGATATTGGAAAATTAAATTGGGAAGATGCAAAAATAGCTTGTGTGAATCTCGGAAAAGGTTGGAGATTACCTACTATGAATGACTTAAAACTTCTTTACTTGAATAGATCAAAAATAGGAAATTTTGCCGAGGGTAAATGCTATTGGTCATCGGATAATCTATATGAAAAAGCATATTTCAGATATTTCAACAATCTATATCTAAACGCTATGGATACCGAAAAAACTTGGGAATTATATGTAAGACCAGTTAGAACTTTTGTTAAAAATTAAATTTATCTGTATGAAAAAAATAACATTATCATTTTTATTAGTCCTTTTAACTTCAATGAGTTTTGCTCAAGTTAAAAAAAATCCAAACCTAAAACTTTATACCAAATACGAATGTTCGGCTTTGGATGATTTTTTAAACACTAATGATTATTTGAGTTGTGATAAATCAAGCCAATACCGATTTTACTCTTTTAGCATTACAGATACCAAAATTGTTGTATCAGAACTTAATAAAATGCAACAAGTTTTATCTAAAGATGAGTGTGAGGATTTAATACTTGAAAAAAGAAAAGATTATGATGTTTACACAAGGGACAATGATAGACGAGAGGGAGAATTTGGTTTTCAACAATATTATATTTCAAAAGACAAAAAGAAAATAATTAATGTTTTCCATGGTCAATACGGAGCAGTTTATCACACCTTTTACATATTAAACAAATAAATAAAACCTAAACAATTATGAAAAAACAATTAGTAGTAGCATCATTAATAATGCTAGGTATTTTTACAATCTCTTGCGGTGGTAAAAATGGAGAAACAAAATCAGAATCAGAAGCTAAAACAGAGGAAGTTGCAGATTGTCCTTGCAATAGTTTAATGGATGAATCAGGTAGTTTGATAAATAAAAATTTTACAGGGATTTGCGCTGATAAAGATCAAAATGATACTATTATTCTTAAAAGAGAATATAAAAATGGTTATTTAATTAGTGAAATGACAAAGCAAAAAGTAAATGGTAAATACTATATCACTAAAGAAATGACTTATGATAATGGTAAAGAATTAAATGGTTTTAATATTTCAACAAATACTTACGGTGGATGCTTATGTATTAGTAAATATGATGAATATAAAAATGGTAAGGTTATCAAATCATATAAAACAGATATTTATGGAAAATCTATCAGTGCTGCATGGCATATTAAAGACGGAGTTGTGTTAGATGAATATTCTGATGAAAATATCAATGAAGAATCCAGACCGAAATCTATGCCTGATGCTGAACCTGATTTTGGATACAGACTTGGTAGTGCTAATATCTGGAGGTTGGAAGATTTAGACCCTTCAACGTTTGATAAAGTTATTAAAGATTTAGAAAAAGAATTTCCACATTTTTTCTATTCAGATAATAATTAATGAAAGGTTAATTTTGACGTTTCGCAAAATTGGGTTGTCTTTTGGACAACCTTTTTTATATATACAAAATGAGGGTCAAATATAAAATCAACAAAAGAGGCAAAACAATTAAACCTCAACAACTCCTTAAAATCTTTACAGATTGTGATACTCAAAAACTATTAATCAACTTCGAGAATGGAACTATTGAAAATGATTTAGTCAATAATTGGGAGGTGATCTATTATTTTGATGTTTTGGACGCTGTCCTTACATTTTCTATTGATGAATATGATAGTATACACCAATTACTAAAATCGTTTGTTAGGAACAAAAAAATTGATGAGGTTTTGAAAAAAAATTAAACTGAAAAGTCCCGTCATTCGGGACTTGTTTTTTCTTAATAAAACTTTAACATTTCAACCAAGTTTGATGAATTCTGGGATTGATTATTTCCAAATTTTTTTCGATTTTTTTTATTATAAAGTGCAATATATCTTTGCAAAAGAAATCAGAAACACACCTCTATTAATTTCTGTTAGAGGTTAAAATTCAAAGTTTTACAAATAAAAAATTAAAAAACTTGCTTTTGGCGAGGGTGGATTTCTATGCTTTAATAAAATGTGAAACAATAAATAAATTAATAACTATAAAAAATGAATGGAGCATCAATTTTCGATGGCGGTTTTACTACTTATCCAAAGATTTTTATTTCGGGAGGAATGAAAAAACGAAAAAGAGTAATAGACGAAAGTCTAATTGTTGTTAAGTCCTTTATAATGGGACCGGACAAAACAACAAAAAACGGGTATATCAATAATCTTAAAAACAACTTGGGGATTATTGAAGGTGGGGTAAGAACTTTTAAAACGAGATTTATCTCGGGGAACAAATCTGTTAAGTATAACGGATATGATTTACAACTAGTGGTTAAAAATGGTCTGATAAATTTATCAGTATCATTAGACGGACAAACAATGTTGTTTGATTGCTGGAGTATTAATTCAGTAGCAAACAAATTAAGCCAAAAAAATCACAAATGCGATTTTTTTGATGCGGTGTATGTTGAGGATTTAATAAACAAAGGAAGATTAAAAGTAAAGTTTAACGTGAGTAAATTAAAAAACCACGGAACAACTTGGAAGATAGTGTAATAGATTAATTTTAATCTTTTGGTTATGTGTAATAGAAATTACAACAAGGTTTAAAAGGGTTTAGCAATTTTGTTAAACCCTTTTTTACATCCTTATTTTGTAGTTGTAATTGTCAATGGTAAATAAATCCTTTTGTTTGAGTAAGTAATTTACAAAATTGTTTTTGTCATTTCTCTTGGTGATGTCCTCAATATGAATGTCGGGTTTTCTAAATGTGGTTTGGATATAATATTCTAAATGTTGAGGTGTAATGGTGGTTTCCAAAACAATATGAGTATGAACCTCACAACTATCGGGGATTTGATTTCCCATAGAAACCTTGGTTGGATATTCAATAACAAAAAGATAATTTAATTTTTCAAATGAGTTTTTATAATCCTTGAAAATTCGGTTGAAAAATTTATTGGTTAAAATGAACCTCAACTCTTCGGTGGTTTTGCAACCTGTGTTGTTTATGGTTATGGAGTAAATAGGGTCGTTTTGGGAGGTTATTTTGGAAAAACTATATCTTATATCGTCCTCGATCATTTGGGTTGTTTTGGGAGCGTTATTCTTTTTAAGGAGAACCATTATCAATTTTAACTTTATATATAATTCAACCAAGAACGGATAAAAACATCCGTCCTAAACTGAATTATTGGTGTTGCTTTTTATTGCTTTCGATTCACTTTTATTCCAGAGTGTGAGAACTCATTTTTTAATTTAGTTTTTCAATTTTTGCTTTTAATTCCTCAATCTTAATTTTCAATTTTAACTTTTCTCGTTTCTTAAAATCTTTTTCGATATTCAATTTGTCTTTGTATATCTGTATCTTACCTTGATAATCCCGAACCTTGTTCCAGTCAATCATTTTGCTTGTTTAATTTTTCAATCAATATAACTTCCATCAACTCAAATAAAGTAGTTTCCGGATATAAAAACAGATTCTTATATTTTATGATTTCCGGTTGTTGCTTTTTTAGTTCTCTTTGAACTTTTGACTTTGAAACATTTAGGATTCTTGTAATGGTTTCAACATCATAAAGTTTTTTATCTTCGGCTATAAAGTGAATAATCATTTTTCAAATTCTTATATTTTTCGGAGAGTTTGTTGTATTCCTCAATCAATTCGTCAAGATCTAAATCGTCATCCTCTTTTAATTTTCTTTTAGGTTCTTCGGGAGCTTCGATATTGTCGATGTCGTCAATAAGTTCGTCATCCGAAACATTTGTTTCCTCGTCATTCAATTCGTCTTGGAGTTCTTTATTGTATTTCTCAATAATAAACTTAAAGAAGTTCGTTTGAAGGTGTTTTCTTTTTTTCATTATATACTTTATTTTTTGAAAGTTGAAACAATCGAATAAATCGTTTCAATCCATAAAATATATATTATGAATAAAGTTGAGGTTTTGAAAAAAGTGGATTTTTTACTGCTGATATGACCTGAAAGAAGGTTTCAATGTATATAATCGTATTTACCAATTTTGAAAATAAATCGAAAATTGTTTTACACAATGTTTTACACTACTAAAAACAAAAACGTCTTAACACATTGATTTACAATTAGTTAAGACGTTTTATGGTGTGGTACCTCCAGGGATCGAACCAGGGACACATGGATTTTCAGTCCATTGCTCTACCATCTGAGCTAAGGTACCTTTACAATTTAGAGCATTACTGCTTGTTGATTGCGGGTGCAAATATAGAACGATTTTTATATTTTCCAAAACAAATAATAAAAAAAATCAATTTGTATATTTGCACCTCATAAAACAAAACCATGCTTTTAACAATCGATGTTGGAAATTCAAGAATTAAAGTTGCTGTATTTGAACACAATAAGCAAGTTGACTTTTTTATTTTTGAAACAAATGAAGCGCTAAAAAATTTTAAAAATATTTTTAAAAAATATTCTAATCTTCAAAAAATCATACTTTCTTCGGTCGGAAAACTAGATGAAGACATGGTGAATTTTATCAAAAGCCAGTTTGAAACAGAAATAATCACACACAAATCGAAGTTTCCTTTCACTAATTTATATTCGACTCCCGAAACTTTAGGAATAGATCGAATGGTTTTAGCCGCTGGCGCTACCTTGATGCATCCTAATCAAAATAGATTAATTATTGATGCCGGAACCTGTATTACTTATGATTTTGTAAATTCTGAAGACCAATATTTAGGAGGTGCAATATCTCCAGGAATTAAAATTAGATACAAGAGTTTAAACAATTACACTTCAAAATTGCCGTTATTATCTTTAAGTGAAGATTTTGATATCATTGGAAATAGTACAAAAAGTGCCATTCATAGCGGTGTAATTAACGGAGTTCTCTTTGAAATTGAAGGGTTTATTTCACAATATTCTCTTAAAAATCAAGATTTAACAATAATTTTAACAGGAGGAGACGCAGAATTTTTGGCTAAAAGATTAAAAAGCACCATATTTGCCAATTCAAATTTCTTACTAGAGAGTTTGAACTTATTATCACTATACACAGAAAAAAATGATTAAAAAACTTATAGTATTTGCTAGTATATTATTTTCGATAGTTTCATGGAGTCAGGAAAATACTGCTTCACCTTATTCTTATTATGGTCTTGGCGAAATTAAATTTAAAGGTACAGAAGACGCTAGATCAATGGGAGGCATTGGAATTGTTGCAGATAGTATTCATTTCAATTTGTTAAATCCAGCTTCTTACTCAAAAATAAAGTTTAGTACTTTCGCAATTGGATCTACTTCAACTTTTTCTACTTTTGAAACAAACGGAAATAGTGAAAAAGCTAAGCGTACTAATCTAAATTATTTAGCTGTTGGCTTACCAATTAAGAAATTTGGCGTTTCTTTTGGACTAATGCCTTATTCAGCCGTGGGTTACAAAATCGAAAGCAACTCTCACAATGATGTAGATAACACAGATAGAACGAAAATTTCTACAGGAAATGGAAACATCAATCGCTTATTTATAGGCTCATCTTATGCAATAAATAAAAAACTAAGTTTCGGTTTCAATATTAATTATAATTTTGGAGTAGTAGAAACACAATTTATTGAAACTATTTATGCACCTGTCGAACTACAACTTAGAACACGAGAAAAGAATAATTCCAACATAAATGGCTTTTCATTTAACACAGGGGTTTATTATTCAAGAAATTTATCTCAAAAATTAAAACTTAATTCTTCTTTTGTTTACAGTCCTGAAGCTACTTTAGTTTCAGAAAACTCAAGAAATATTGCTACAATATTTTATAATATTTATGGAGGTGAAATAATTAGTTTACCAACCCAAGATATACCTGTAGAAGATCAAAAAATGAAAATACCAGCAAAATACACTTTTGGTAGTGGAATTGGTATGGATAAAAAGTGGTTTTTAGGAGCAGAAATATCATTTCAAGAAAACAGCAAGTTAAGAAATCGATTTAAAGACATTAACAATGCAACCTTTGAAAATTCAACAAGAATCTCTTTAGGTGGATATTTTGTACCTAAACACGATTCCTTCTCTAATTATTTCAGTAGAGTAATTTATAGAGCAGGTTTTAGATATGAAAACACGGGTCTTGTTATAAGAAATGAAAGCATAAACGATTATGGCATGACTTTTGGAATAGGATTACCAGTTGGATTATCAAAAATTAATTTAGGCTTTGAATTTGGAAAAAAAGGAACCACATCACAAGGCTTAGTTCAAGAGAATTATTTTAACCTTAACATTGGATTATCGTTAAATGATTTATGGTTTAGAAAAAGAGAAATAAATTAACAATTATAGCACCCAAAAAATGAAAACGAAATTAACTTTACTATTTATAGCAGCAGCTAGTTTTTTTGTTCAAGCACAAAACACTGAAGCTTGTACTGAAACTTTAAGCTTAATGGCTACTTCAGTAAAAGCGAAAGATGTAGCAAGTTATGATTATTTAACAACTTTAAGAAAAGACTGCCCGTCTTTCCATAAAAGCATTTACTCTTATGGTGAATTAGCTATTAAAATGAAAATTGAAAAAGCAACAACACCACAAGATAAAGAAAAATACGTTCGTGATTTATTAAAATTATATGATGAGCACGATCAATATTTTCCTGGAAATGGCGCTGGAAATAAAATGAAAAAAGGTTTAGTTTTGTTTGAAAACAAAGTCGGAACAACTGATGAAGTATTTCAATTATTAGATGTTGCATTCAAAACTGACTATGCAAACTTTAAGTATGCAAAAGCGATGTATGTTTATTTCGAAATTTTAGTAAACAACCACAAAGCCAACAAAGGTGTAGAATTACAACAAGTATTTGATAAATATGACGATATTTCAAAAAAACTTGATGAGGAAGAAAAAGAATTATCTGAAGAAAATGATAGCTTTTTAACAAAAGAAGAAGCTGGGCAAGCTTTAACAGACAAAGAGAAAGCTAGAAAAACCAGAATTGAAAACAGTTTAGAAATTTTTGGAAATGTTAGAAATGACATGGACAATATTGTTCTAGAATTATCTACTTGTGAAAAACTTATTCCATTTTACCAAAAAGGATTTGAGTTAAACAAAACGAATGAAGAGTGGTTAAAAAGAGCCGCAAATCGTTTAGATGTAAAAGGATGTGATTCTGACCCAATATTCTCAAAAATATCTGAAGCGCTTTATAAATTAAATCCGAGTGCTGACGCTGCGTATCAGTTAGGTGTAGTGGAAATTCAAAGAAAAAACACTACTAAAGCTTTAGATTATTTTAATCAAGCTGCTAACTTATTTACTGACAATACTAAAAAAGCAAATGTATATTACAGAATTGCAGTAATGTATAGCAAATCAAACAAAGTGCAAGCTCGTACTTATGCAAGAAAAGCATTATCTGTAAAACCATCTTTCGGTAAAGCCTATTTATTGATTGCTCAACTTTATGGAAGCAGCATCAATGATTGCGGAAATGACCAATTTGAAAAAAGAGCTATGTACTGGTTAGCTGCTCAATACTGTGATAAAGCAGGAGCAGTTGATTCATCAATCAAAGCAACTGCAAGTAAAACAGCTGCAAGTTATAGAGCCGCTGCTCCATCTAAAACAGAAATTTTCCAATCTGGAAAAGCTGGACAAAGAGTTGCCTTTAACTGTTGGGTTGGAGAAAGTATTGTAGTTCCAAATTTGTAAAATGAAGTTATTCATTAAAAATAATATTCTAAACATGGTCACGATTTTTATCGTGACTATGTTTTTTTCATGTGAAAGCGACATCAAAAAAGTACAACAACTTAGTGAAACAAGTTTTATACCTACTGGAGAAGCCGACACCATCAATTTAAAGTATACCGATTCTGGACAAATTAAATCTATTTTAAAAAGTCCAAAAATGTTAGATTACAGTAACATCACAAATCCATTTACAGAGTTCCCAAAAGGCATCCATGTTACATTAATTGATAATAAAGGAAATACTACCACCGTTGTTGCAAACTACGCCATTTCCTACAAAAAAACGAATATCATTGATCTTCAAGGCAATGTAATTATTAGCTCTCAAAATGGTAAAAAACTAGAAACTTCTCAATTGTATTTTGATCAAAAAAACGAATGGTTTTTTACAGAAAAACACTTTAAATACACAGACGAAGCAGGAGGTTATTTAGAAGGACCTGGTGTTGATTTCAGCAAAGACTTTAAAATTTTTAACATGCAACAAAGTAGTGGCGAAGTAAACACTACTGACAAATAATTGTTTTTCAATCTCCTTTTTATTACATTTGATAAAATTAATTTACCATGACATACTTAAAATTTATCCAATATATCTATTTAATTTTTGCAGTTTTCTTTCTATACGATGCTTTTAGAAAATATCAAGAAGGAAAAGAATTAAGTGACATAGGTTTAAGTTTAATTATTGCTGGTGTTTCAGTAGGAATGTTTTTCTTTAGAAGACATTTTCACAACAAATACCAAAAAAAATAAACATTAAATGGAGATAGCCATTATTGTAATTTGCTTACTACTTTCGGCTTTCTTTTCTGGAATGGAAATCGCTTATGTTTCTTCAAACAAAGTATATTTATCTATTGAGAAAAGACAACAAAACTTTAATGCCTCTATCCTCAATAAACTTACAGAAAAACCTTCACAGTTTATAACTTCAATGCTCCTTGGAAACAATGTAGTATTAGTAGTATATGGTATTTATTCTGGAGATTTAATCATCAATTGGTTAGAAGGCTTTTTTGAATTTACAGCATTTATTGGATTACTGCTTCAAACGTTAATTTCTACTGCAATCATTTTATTAACAGCAGAATTTCTACCAAAAGTTTTCTTTCAAATTTATGCCAATTCTTTTATTAAGTTTTTTGCCGTTCCAAGTTATTTCTTTTATCAATTATTCTTTTGGCCAACAAAATTTATCATTTGGATTTCAGACATTATCTTAAGAACCTTTTTTAAAACACCAGGCGATCAAGTAAAAGAATATTTCAGCAAAGTAGAATTAGAAAACTATATTACGGAACAAATGAACAATGTTTCGCAAGACAATGAAATCGATTCCGAAATTCAAATATTCCAAAATGCACTTGAGTTTTCCGATTTGAAAGCAAGAGATATTATGACGCCGAGAACCGAGATTAGCGGTGTTGATATATTAGATTCGGTTGCTGAACTTAAAGAAAATTTTATTAAAACAGGCTACTCAAAATTACTTATTTACCAAAATTCTATTGATGATATTTTAGGCTATGTGCATTCATTTGAACTGTTTAAAAAACCAAAAACCATCAAAAGTATAATGATTCCCGTTGAATATATTCCAGAAACAATTTACATTAAAGATGCTTTAGATTTACTAACCAAAAAGAGAAAAAGTATTGCAGTAGTTTTAGATGAATACGGCGGAACATCTGGAATCATAACCGTGGAAGATATTATCGAGCAACTTTTTGGAGAAATTGAAGACGAACATGATTTAGACGAAGAATTAATAGACGAAATCATAGAAGAAAACACATATTTGTTCTCTGCCCGACTAGAAGTTGAATTCTTAAATGAAAAGTACAACTTACAAATTCCAGAATCGGATTCGTACACAACTTTAGGCGGTTACATTGTAAATCACACAAAGGAAATTCCAACAAATGAAGAAAAAATCATAATCGAGAATTTTGAAATTATCATCCATTCGGCAAGTAATAAAAAAATAGAATTGGTTCGTTTTTCGGTAAAAGAAGAAAAAAGATAAAAATCTTTAAAAATTTGAAGTAAAATATGACTTTACTATTTTATTATTAAATAGATAATTGTATTTTCGCCCTCTGAAAAAAATTAAACACAAATAAAAATGGCAGTTTTATCTAAAATTAGACAACGTTCATTCTTCCTAATTATTATCATTGCTTTAGCATTGTTTTCATTTGTATTAGCAGATGTAATTCAAAGTGGCACATTTAGCGCAGGAGCTAACAATGTAGGTTCGGTTAACGGAACAGACATTGAAGCACAAGAATTTATGCAAAATGTTTCAAACATTGAAAAACAAGGTCAAGGCACTAGCACTACTCAAGCAATGAATAGCGCTTGGGAACAAGAAGTTAGAAGAATTATCCTTACAGAAGAATTCGATAAATTAGGTTTAAAAATTGGTAGCGAACAATTAATTAACGTTATCAAACAAAATCCTAACTTAGCTCAAAATCCTCAATTTTTGAATGCTGCTGGTCAATTTGACGAAAATAAATTCAAAGAATTTTTGAAGGGAATCAAAAATGCTCCAGACCAATCTCAATGGATAGAATGGAAAGCGTTTGAAAAAAATGTTGAAAGATATGCTGTAGAGCAAATGTACAACACTATGATAAAATCTGGTGTTTACACTACCAAAGCAGAAGGTAAATTCCAATACAAATTAGAAAACGACAAAGTAGATTTCGAATATGTAACTGTTGCTTTTTCAACTGTAAATGATGATCAAGTTAAAGTTACTGATGCTGAGATTATCGACTTTATGAAAAAATCTCCTAAAAAATACAAATCTGAAAATACAACAAGTATTGATTTCGTTTTAGTAGAAAACAAACCATCAAAAGAAGACGAACAAGCAATGTTATCTTCAATTGGTGATGTTAAAGTAAAATTTGACTCAGTTGCAAATGTTGGAGAATTTGTAAATGCCAATTCAGATATTAAATTTGATTCTACTTATTTAGCGAAAAAAGATTTACCTCTTGATTACCAAGAAGCATTATTCAATTTACCTGTTGGAGGTGTTTATGGACCATACGTTTTCAACGGACACCAATGTATTTCTAGAATGATTGCTAAAAAAGGAAATGCTAGCGCTAAAGCTAGTCATATTTTATTAGCTTACAAAGGAGCTCCTCAATCTACTGCAACCAGAACAAAAGAAGAAGCTCAAGCTTTAGCAAATGACTTATTAGCTCAAGCAAAAGCAAATCCAGGAAACTTTGCTATGTTAGCAATGACAAACTCAGACGATCCAGGATCTAAAAATAATGGTGGTGAATATGACAATATCACTCCAGGACAAATGGTACCTAAATTTAATGACTTCGTATTCAATAATCCTGTAGGCTCTATCGGTGTTGTTGAAACTGATTTTGGTTTCCACGTAATCAAAGTTACCGATAAATATGATGCCGTTCTAATGGGGACTGTAGCTCAAAAAATTCAACCATCTGAGACAACTATTGACGCTATTTACACAAAAGCAAGTCAATTAGAAGCTGATGCTAATGAAAATACAGATTTTGCAGCTTTAGCTAAAAAAGCAGGATTAGAAGTAATACCAGCTACCAACTTAAAAGGATTCGACGAGTACGTTCAAGGAGTGGGTTCTCAAAGAGAAATCATCAGATGGTCATTCAATAAAGATACAGAAATTGGTGATGTTAGACGTTTTGAAGTTCCTCAAGGTTTTGTTATTGCAAAATTAAAAGACAAAAACGAAAGTGGTTTATTACCAATTGACATAGCAAAACAACAAGTTGAACCAATCATTAAAAATCAGAAAAAAGCTGAAATTATTAAGAAAAAAATGAGTGGTGCTTCTTTAGAAGCAGTTGCAAAAGCTTCTGGAGCTTCTGTTCAACCTGCTATGGGAGTTTCATTAAAAATGCCAGTTATTCCTAACATCGGCAATGAACCTAAAGTTGTAGGTAAAGCTTTTGGATTAGCTGCAGGTAAAACTTCTGAAGTTATTGAAGGAAACTCAGGTATGTTTATGGTAAGAGCTAAAGCTGTAACTAAAGCACCTGAAGTACCAAGTTACACAACTTACATTACTCAAGATAGAACTCAAAATCAATCATACGCTATCTCTAAAGCATACACAGCTTTAAAAGATAAAGCAGAGATCAAAGATAACAGAGCTAACTTCTAAGAAGAGTTTCATATAATAAAAAAGGCTATCCGAAAATCGTGATAGCCTTTTTTTATTTAATTTGTTTTATAACGTAAGTCACAATGCCCCAAATTATAAATTCGTTATGCGGCTTAATTTGAATGGGAGCATAACTTGGATTTTCGGGCATTAAGAAAACAGCTTCATCAGTTTTCTTGATTCGTTTTACTGTAAACTCACCGTCAATAAAACAAACCGCTACAGCATTATTTCTTGGCTCAAGACTTCTATCAATTACTAAAATATCGCCATCATCAATTCCTGCCCCTGTCATGGAGTTTCCACTTGCTTTGGCATAAAAGGTTGCTTCTTTATTCTTAATCAACAAATGATCTAAACTTACTTTTGATTCTTCAAAATCAGCTGCAGGCGAAGGAAATCCCGCTTTAATTTCACTCGAAATAAATGAGGTTTCGATCGGATTTTCAAAATCAGGAACGAAGAAAGTTATTTTGGAATTTACTTGCATTTTACTTCTAGTAATTCGTTAAAATTCGTAGTATATCGATTGGATAAATGATTCTGTTTCATTTTCCAAGTGCGTTTTAAATCTTGTGAAGCTAATCGAAGTTTACGTTCGCCAGTTTTCGCCTGAACCGCATCCATAACTTCCATAAGTTTTTGGTACTTTGGATTCTCTTCGTCAAAAAGTTTAAATTGGCGTTGTGAAGAAGGCACAATCTCTGAAACTATAACACCTGCTTTTTTATAAGCCGTTCCTTCTTGATACAGATCTTTCAACATCATAATAGCGGTTTGACTAATTGAAAAAGAAGTATTGGAAGGGAAAGATAAAGTTTGCATGCGATAAAAACTATACTTTTCACCATTAGCGTTAAATGGATCTTTTCGCAAATACAAAGTAACCGCATTGCAACAGGAATTTTGTTTACGCAATTTCTCAGAACAAACACTGGCAAAAGTTACTACTCGCTCTTTGAGTTCATTAAAATCAGTAATATCTTTTTCGAAACTTCTCGTTACAGCGATATTTTTTTTTGCTTTAGGTTCTTCCATTTCTAAAACTGACTTCCCTTCCAATTCATACTTCAAACGCATTCCTACAACACCCATTTCTTTGCGAATAAAGGCTTCGTTATGCGGAAGTGTAAAATCATATGCCGTTTTAATATTTTTCGCTTGCATTTTTTTGGTCAAACGAAAACCAATACCCCAAACATCTTCAATTTTAGTCCATTTTAAGGCTTTGATTCGTTTTTCCTCGGTATCGATAACATAAATTCCATTTGTGCGTTCTGGAAACTTCTTAGCAATTTTATTAGCTACTTTTGAAAGTGCTTTTGTAGGCGCAAAACCAATTCCGATTGGAATACTTAACCATTTCAAAATTCTGTGTTGGATTTCGGCACCATAAGCATTGAAATCAGGAATTGTCATTCCTGAAAAATTCAAAAAAGCCTCGTCGATGCTATACACCTCAACATTTGGCGTATAATTTTCTAAGATTTTCATCACTCTATGACTTAAATCGCCATACAACGCATAATTGGAAGAGAAAACGTGAATATCATGTTGCTTTAACAAATCGCGAAATTGAAATTCAGGTGCGCCCATAGGAATTCCTAATGCTTTAGCTTCATTACTACGCGAAATAATACAACCATCATTATTAGACAAAACCACAACAGGTTTGCCATTTAACTGAGGCTGAAAAACACGTTCGCAAGAAACGTAAAAGTTATTACAATCAACTAAAGCATACATTTTGTAAAGTTACTTCAACTTTCACAAAAAGGAAATGAGTCAATTGTTAATGTTAATAAATTATCGTTTTAAAGAAAAGTGAGCTTTAAAAATTTGTTTAGTCGTTCCATTCTGAGGCAAATATTCCACCGTAAACCAATAATCCGTAGAAGGTAGCTTTTCACCATTGTAAATTCCATCCCAACCTGAACTAGCAGGCGACATTTGTTTCAAGAATTTACCATAACGATCAAAAATATTAATCACTGCATCAGGTTGATGGCTTAAATCCCAAATATTCCAATTATCGTTGACTCCATCTGCATTTGGTGTAAAATAATTAGGATAATTAATAATATAAATTGGACCTACAATTGTTGGATTACATCCCCCTAAAATATCATAAATATTCACATAATATTCGCCTGTTGGCAAATTAGCAAACACATTACTCGATTGATATTCGGTCACACTTCCATCTGGATAAACCAATTGATACAAATAATCTCCGAATCCACCTGTTAAATTCACTGTAATGAAAGTATTGTTTTCAAACGGAGTACTTACCGTAAAATCAGCTACAGCCGGACTCGATTGTACAATAGTTACCGTAGTTGTGTTGTAATTACAATTAGCTCCTACATCAGGTGTTAGTTTAATAAATTCAACCGTATAAACTCCCGCTTGCGAAGCGGTATAACTTGGACCGGTTCCCATTAAAGTTCCATTCAAATACCAATTCACGGTAAAAAATGCAGGATTTAAACCTGAATTCATGGTAAAGGTTCGTAACACATCACCTGTCTGAGAATCCACACAGATAATTCCACCTTGAATTGTTATGTTCAAAAGAGGATGAACTGTGAATGTGAACGAAATTTCGTCGTTACAATTTGGGTTCCCAATTGCTGAAGCATAAACATAATAGGTATACGTTCCAGGAGTTGTTATATTTAAATTCGTAATTAAATCTGCTGGATTACCTCCCGATTGTGAATAATAACCAATGTTATAAGTTGTTATTGGCAACGTTGGCAACACATAAGTTCCACATTCTTCGTTATCGAAAACCAATCCTAAAGTAGCTAAATTTGGTGTTTCAGAAATAACAACATTAAAACTATCTTCTTGTGTACAGATAATTCTATCTCCGTTTACTGCGTAAACATAAATTGTTGTAGTCGTATTTGGTGTATTAAAAATGGTCCCTGGCGGCACAGGATTTACTCCATTTGGATCATAAAAATAACCAATGGTATAATTAAACGGTGTCGGCGCCACATGTGTTAATGCTGGCAATTGAAAATTTTCAAATTCACAATGTAGTTCATCTCGATAATCTGGTAAATTAATACCGTTGTAAGTGATTGTAAAAGGACGATTGATTTCGCAACCTGTTGTGGTATCAATGTTATACAAATAGAAGGTCTGCGTGGTATCAAACGTTTGAGAAGAAGACACAACTGTTCCTCCTCCGCTTGGACCTCCTGGTGCTGTATAAATTGTTCCGTTTACAGGTGCTGGAATCGTGTAAGGATTACATTCTGTTCTACCAATAATATTATCTGCAGCAGGAAATGGATTAATACTTATGGTAAAAGAATCTTCATTAGAACATAATGTAACTGAACCATCTGGATTATTAAATGTTTGTTCATTATAAACATAATAAGTTCCAGGATTTAAATGAGTTCCAGATAAATCAATAATATCACCAGCAAATAATTGTTGCTGTCCAAATGCTGTCGGACCACCTGACAATGTGTAATAAGTTCCATTTAACAAAACAGGTAGAACAAATTCTCCACATCGAGGTCCATCTGGAATATTGTCAACTAATGGCGTGGGATGAATAACAATATTGTAATTTAAATTGCTAGTACAATTAGGCAAAACAGAGGTGTTTGTAAAATAATAAACCACTTGGTTTGATGTTATTGGAATATTAGGATCTACCGAAACACCTGACCCATTAGGACCCGTAAAATAACCTCCAAATGTAACTGGAGGCAGAACATACCCTTGTTGAGAACACGCATAAACCGTAGAAAATAATGTAGTATCTACTAAATTAATCACAATATCATTCGACTCAATACAAGTTCCTGGCAAACCTTGACTTGTTGTGTGCGCTAAAGAATTAACTACATAGTAGGTTCCTGGGAAGTTGGGCCCAGCAACACTAATAACATCTCCTGCATTCAAAGCCGTTCCTCCTCCATTTGGATCTGTGTTATAATTTCCATTAGTTAATGGTGGCAAAACATAAGAATCACATGTTGTAACATCTGCAGGATCATCTACCAATGGCACTGGATGTATAAAGAAAATAAATTGCTCATCTCTACAAAACACCCCATTAACCTCTGCATAATAATACAAGGTCTCGGTAATCGTCGCAGCTGTTGTATTCAAATATTCAGTTCCTGTTGGAACAATAACACCAGTACCTGTTGGACCTCCTGGTTGTGTATAATAATTACCGATATTTTCAGGAGGAGTTGGCACCACGAATCTTCCACAATGATCTAATTGCGGAACATACTCGTCAATCAACGTTAAATTAAAACTAGATTCATTAGTACAGCCATTTGCATCTGGTCCAGCAAAAATGTAATACGTTCCACCATCAACTAAAATATCTCCGATATTAAATTGCACTTGACCTGGCGTTGTTGGACCACCTGGTAAAAGATAATAGGTCCCATTCACAATCGTTGGCAAAGTAAATTGACTACATTCAATTGGATCTGGAATATCATCTACTAATGGTAACGGATTAACCGTTATCGTAACCGATGTAACATCAAAACAAATTGGATTAGAATTGTCTTGAATTCGGATTCCAACAGTAACCGTAGTGGTTCCGTTTGGAATTGTAATAGAAGTTATTGGATTTGTTCCCGAAGAAGCTTCTCCAACTGAATTATAATAAGTAACTGTATAATTAGCTGGCGATTGTCCATTTAAAACCTCATTTGTAGTTGTAGCAGTAAAAGTGTAATTAGTACTTCCCTGCCCTTCACAAACTGAAATTGGGCTAGGTGCAGTTGCAACCGCTGCATTGTTAACAATCAAATCAAAAGAATATTCCGCATCACAGAAATTACCTGAAACCGTATTAAATATTTTAATGTAAATTGTTTGAGCACCTGCACTTGGGTAAGAAGTCAAATTCGCACTAGGAATTGGATTATTAGCAACAATATCGGCAGGAGTTTCAAAGTAAAAAACATCATAAATAGTGGTATCAATTCCTAAAGCAGCTTCATTATTTGAAGTAAGATTAAAATTATATGTTGCCGCTCCCGTATTACATGTAAGCAAGTCAGACGGATTTGTTACAGCCAAATCGGTAAAGACGATTGTATCTGTAATTACACAAGTACCTCTAATTGCCTCAACAGTGTAAGTTCCGGCATGAGTTACTGTATAATTAGAATTTGTTTCCCCTGGAATGGGATTTCCATTTTCGTACCAAGTGTAAGTAAACGTATTATCTAAATTGGTATTCAAAAGAACCTCATCACCCGAACAAATAATCTGATCTGGACCCAAATCTAAAGTAGTGGTAAAACTTCCCGCCGCTATAAAAACTGCTGAGTCAAAACCAGTATTGGCATAATCCCCGATTACCAATCGAATTTTGTAAGGTGTATTAGGAATAACCGCCGAAGAAGCATTCATAACCACAGTTTGACCTCTCATATTTAAAGCAGAAGTTGGATTTCCAACATTATATGTTCCAAAAAAAGTCGGATTTACAGAAGCGCAACTATTATTTGGACTCGAAGGATCGTTGTAAGTACTATTTCTGATTGTAGTTACCGAAACTGGTGTACTTGTACCCGGAATCACAGCGAGGTTTGTTGAAACTCCAGAAGACAAATCGGTTAAAACAAAAGCAAAAACATCACTGAATTCACATTGATAAAAACCATACTCATTAGAAGCAAACAAGAAATTAAAACTAAAACTATTCGAAAGCGGAATAAAATCAAATTCTAAAAATTCGGCATTTACAATTGAACTTGTTCCGCCATTAGTATTACTTAAAGTTTGTAAAAAAGCATCCCCTGAATTTGTGACAGAACTACTCAAATTAGCACCAGAATATTGACCCTGTGTAAAAGTCGCCACACCATTTCTAATAATTATTCCTTCCGAAATAGGAAAACTAGAACCATTTTGATTAAAATAGGCAACCGCTTGGGTGGAAGAAACCGAAATATTTGAAACTTGAACACAAGAATTTCCTAACAACAAATCAACTAATTGTGCGGGTGAATTTGTAGTATTATCAACTGTTATCCCTTGTGAAAACAAACAAGTTGAATATAAAAAGGCGAATATAAAAAATAAGTTTCTCAAGATTTATGGGGGTTTAAATCATTGACATAAATATAACTAAAAAAGAAAAACCAACTATTATTAAATGCAAAAAAGTTTGAATATTATTAAATATTCAAACTTTTAGTTAATTATTTAGTTTTTATCTAATCGTTAAGCTTCAAAACAGCCATAAACGCTTCTTGAGGAATTTCTACGTTTCCTACCTGACGCATACGTTTTTTACCTTTTTTCTGTTTTTCTAAAAGTTTACGTTTACGTGAGATATCTCCACCATAACATTTTGCTGTTACGTCTTTTCTCAAAGCTTTAATAGTTTCACGAGCGATAACTTTTGCACCAATGGCAGCCTGAATTGGAATATCAAACTGTTGTCTTGGGATTAATTCTTTTAGCTTCTCACACATTTTTTTACCAATATTGTACGCATTACTTTCGTGAATTAAAGCCGAAAGTGCATCTACTGGTTGTGCGTTTAATAATACATCTAAACGTACTAATTTTGATTCGCGCATTCCTATTGGATGGTAATCAAAAGAAGCATATCCTTTAGAAACTGTTTTTAATCTATCATAAAAATCAAATACGATTTCCGCTAACGGCATATCGAAATTTAATTCCACACGTTCGGTAGTTAAATAAGTTTGATTTGTAATTAAACCACGTTTTTCGATACACAAACTCATTACGTTTCCTACGAAATCTGATTTTGTGATAATCGTAGCTTTGATATATGGCTCTTCTACTCTATCTAATTTTGAAGGTTCTGGTAAATCGGATGGATTGTTTACAATTAAGATCGTATCCGGTTCTTTTTTAGTGTACGCATGATACGAAACGTTAGGAACCGTTGTAATAACCGTCATATCAAACTCACGCTCTAAACGTTCTTGGATAATTTCCATGTGTAACATTCCTAAGAATCCACAACGAAAACCAAATCCTAAAGCAGCCGAACTTTCCGCAGCAAATACCAACGAAGCATCATTCAACTGTAATTTTTCCATCGAAGCACGTAAGTCTTCGTAATCTTCTGTATCTACAGGATAAATTCCAGCGAAAACCATTGGTTTTACATCTTCAAATCCTTGAATAGCATTTGTAGTAGGCTCTTTTGCATCGGTAATTGTATCTCCTACTTTTACTTCTTTAGCTTCTTTAATTCCAGAAACTAAGTAACCAACATCTCCCGTCGAAATTACATTTTTTGGAACTTGATTTAATTTCAATGTCCCAACTTCATCCGCGTAATATTCGTTTCCAGTCGCCATGAATTTAATCTTCTGACCTTTTTTGATTTCTCCGTTAAGAACACGGAAAATAACCTCAATTCCTCTAAAAGGATTGTAATGTGAATCGAAAATCAACGCTTGAAGCGGTTCATCTTTATCTCCTTTTGGAGCTGGAATTTTCTCAATAATAGCTGCCAAAATATTTTCAACACCAAAACCTGTTTTTCCAGAAGCGTGAATAATATCTTCTAAATCACAACCAAGTAAATCAATGATATCATCACTAACTTCTTCAGGATTAGCACTTGGTAAATCTACTTTATTTAAAACTGGAATAATTTCCAAGTCGTTTTCTAACGCCAAATATAAGTTCGAAATCGTTTGTGCCTGAATACTTTGAGCTGCATCTACAATCAACAAAGCTCCTTCACAAGCCGCAATAGAACGAGAAACCTCATACGAGAAATCCACGTGACCCGGAGTGTCGATTAAGTTCAAAATATAATCTTCTCCTTTGTATTTGTACTCCATTTGAATGGCGTGACTTTTTATGGTAATACCACGTTCGCGCTCTAAGTCCATGTTATCAAGTAACTGAGCTTTTTCTTCGCGAGCCGAAACGGTTTGTGTAGCACTCAACAATCTGTCAGCTAACGTACTTTTTCCGTGGTCAATGTGTGCAATAATGCAGAAATTTCTAATGTGTTTCATTCTTCAAGTTCAATGTCAAGTTCAAATTTCAATAGCAATTCTTTCGAACAATTAATCTGCAAATATAAAGCAAAGTTTTGATTTATAAGGCTGAAACTTGAAACCTTAAACTTGAAACCAACAAAAATTTGTATTTTTGCAAAAAAATTGAAGCACCATGCCTAAAATTGGTAACATCATACTACCCGATTTCCCTTTATTATTAGCCCCAATGGAAGATGTGAGCGACCCACCATTTCGTCGTTTATGCAAATTACATGGTGCTGATTTGATGTATTCTGAATTTATTTCTTCGGAAGGATTGATTCGTGATGCGATGAAAAGCAAACAAAAATTGGATATTTTTGATTACGAACGCCCAGTTGGAATTCAAATTTTTGGTGGTGATGAAGAGGCAATGGAAATGAGTGCTAAAATCGTAGATACCGTTCAACCTGATTTGGTGGATATTAATTTTGGTTGCCCTGTAAAAAAAGTCGTTTGTAAAGGTGCTGGAGCAGGCGTTTTGAAAGATGTTGATTTGATGGTGCGTTTAACCAAAGCCGTTATCAAAGGAACGAGTTTACCTGTTACGGTAAAAACACGTTTGGGTTGGGACGAAAGTTCTATTAATATTGATGAAGTTGCGGAACGTTTGCAAGATATTGGCGTGCAAGCTTTAACCATTCATGCCAGAACGCGCGCTCAAATGTATAAAGGACATTCTGATTGGAGTCATATCGAACGTGTAAAAAATAATCCGAGAATTACAATGCCAATTTTTGGAAATGGTGATATTGATTCACCTGAAAAAGCATTGGAATACAAAAACAAATATGGTTTAGATGGCATGATGATTGGTCGTGCTGCGATTGGTTATCCTTGGATTTTTAATGAAATTAAACATTATTTCGCCACAGGAAAAAAACTAGCACCACCAAGCATGAACGACCGAATTGAAGCCGCAAGAAACCACTTGATTTGGAGTATCGAATGGAAAGGCGAACGTTTAGGTATTAACGAAATGCGTCGTCATTATACCAATTATTTCAAAGGCATTCACGGTTTTAAAGAATACAAACAAAAATTGGTTACCACAGATGGCATCAATCAATTATTGGATGTATTTACTGAGATTGAGCAGGTGTATGCGGATTATACATTTTCAGAATAAAAAAAAGCGACTTAAATAAGTCGCTTTTTTTATCCATGATAAACCCTAGAAAACACAATTTTTCCCTCTTTAATTTCTAAAACTTCAGCTACTAACATATCGGCTTCACCTGCTACTTGACGTGTGTATTCCATAAAAACACGATCAGTGTTCGCGGTTAATGAGGTTACTTTGTAGTGTAATGTTGGTAATCTATCAAAAGCGTCTTGCCACCAAACGCGCATAGCTTCTTTTCCAATGATTAAACCATTAGTTTCGGGTTGACGAATTTTCAATTTCGGACTGAAATGTTGGGCTTCGTCGTCGTATAATTCTAATAATTTCTCTAAGTTTTTGGTATTGAAAGCATCGAACCATTTAATGGCGATTTGTTGTAGTTGATTTGGCATAAAGTTTAAGATTAAAACGCAAAGTTCGCAAAGATTACTAAATAAAAAAGGCACAAAGAAAAAATCCAATGTGCCTATGTGTTTCAAAAAATACGTTTAAGCATTTTTAAGGTTGATTATTTCTTGTTCCGTTAAGAATCTCCAATCGCCTCTTGGTAAATTTTTCTTAGTTAAACCAGCAAATGTTACGCGGTCCACTTTTAAAACATCGTATTTTAAATGTTCGAAAATTCTACGAACGATTTTTACGTTTGAAGTTTTCATTTTTAAACCAATTTCACTTTTTGGCTGATCTTCGATATAAGTGATTTCTTCCACATAAACTCTGTGGTCATCAATCGTTAATCCTTTTTGAATACGTTCTAAATCTTCAAATTTTAAGTTTTTATCCAAAGTAACTTGATATACTTTCGATGAACGCTGGTTAGGAGCAGTAAATTTTTGGATAATTTCAGTATCATTGGTAAACAACAACAAACCGGTTGTGGTTTTATCCATTCTTCCTACAGGTTGCAATTTGGCTTTAGTTGCATTTCGAACTAAATCTAAAACATTTGCAGAACCTTGCGAATCATCTCCTGCTGTAGAAAAGTTTTTTGGCTTATTTAATAAGATATATTCTTTCTTTTCTGGCGTAATGTTCACACCATCAAACTGTACTGAATCGGTTAATTTTACTTTGTAACCCATTTCGGTAATTACTTCACCGTTTACCTTTACATTTCCACTTTGAATGTAAATATCCGCATCTCTTCGGCTACACATTCCCGAATTAGAAATATAACGATTTAGACGAATTTCATCTGGATTAGATGGTTTTTTTGGAGATTTTGGAGCTTTAGGCGCTTCTTTAGCAGCTTCTGGTTTCGTTTTAAACTTTGAAGGCGCTTTACGAATTGGCGCATTTCCTCTTGAATTACTATCTTTTTTGTAACCTCCTTGTCTTCCTGAACCTGGACGACTTTTATCATTATCTTGATGACGTGACATATTATAAACAATTTGTGCAAAGATATAACTAATATATGGAAATCAATTTTTTGCCGTGAATTAAAACTGATGGTTCGATTAAAACAATACAAAAAACACCTGAAACAATAATAAATTTCAATAAAAAATGAAGTTTTAGATATTCCGTCTTAGAAGTTGCTTTCCATAAAAGTAAAGCAAAAAACAACAACCCAATCAAACTTAAATAGAAGTAAATATCCATGTAACCTACATCATAAACTTCAATTAAAAAATAAACTGGAATTAAAGTAGAAATCGTTAAAACCGAAATAATAGATTTAGCCATTTTCTCTCCAAAGACAACAGGAATGGTTTTATAATCAGCTATTAAATCGCCTTCAATATTTTCTAAATCTTTGATTAATTCGCGAATTAAAATCAGCAACAACAAGAAAGTCGCATGAGCAAAAATGACGTGATAAAAGTTTTTGTAATACATCAAAATCCCAAAAAAAGGCAAAACCGCTAAAACAGCAGCCGTGATGTTACCAATCAAGAACATTTTTTTTAATTTATGCGAATAAAACCAAATTAGAAAAATGTAAGTCGAAAAAAACAAAACCGCGCGCCAAGAAATGAAAAACATCAATAAAGCAACAATGAAATTAATTCCGAAATATACTTTCAACTTGGTTTCCTGACTCACCAAACGGTCAATCATGGCTTTTTTAGGACGATTGATTAAATCCTTTTTGGCATCGTAAAAATTATTGATGATATAACCTGAAGCAATGGTTAAAGTAGAAGCAACAACGATTAAAAACAAACGCCAATCGAGAATAATATCCAACGCTCGTTTCTCGGGAGCAAGAATAAATATTGCTGAAAGATATTGCGCTAACGCCACGACCCAGATATTATATCCTCTAATCACAGAAAAGAAGCTGAAGATTTTAGTAAGGACTAATTTGGATTTACGGGTGAGCATTTTTGCTTATTTTTTCTTTTATGAATTTAACAACTGCGACCAAAATCATCATACAAATTAAATAAGGAATCAAATAATCGAATGGATCTGTAAAATAATTCCAAAAATTAATTTGTAATTCCTTCGGAATGGTATCGTATATCAAGTAATTGTATCTTAATTTATAAACTTCGATAAGCAATAACTCGTTTAAAGGAATTAAAAATACTAATGAAAGAATTGTAACCCAAATAAAACTATTTGAAATTCTTTTAATAAAAAACAACAACCCCACTAAAGGCAAAATGAACGGTAAAAAAAACTCTAAATAGCTTGAAAAATAAAAAGAATTATCATCTTGGTTTTTATCAATCGTATGATATAAAAATAGCTGTAATAGGTATTCATAATTCAGTAAAACAAACAAAAGAATCAACGAAAGCAAACTCCAATATTTAATTATTATTTTAGAATACTTAAAACCATTATCCACAAAAGAAAAATAGGAACTTTCTAAAGGATTTAAAAATTCATTGTTGAAAATTTCTTTTTTAAAAAAGGCTTTACTCCAACTGTTGTAAAAAAACAAATAAGCTAAAGAAAAACACTTTAAAAAAACAATGTAATATTCCATTAAAAATTATAAACCACTTCTAATTTATAGTCTTTCAACGATTCTTTTGCTTTATCTAAGTCTTGTGTAAATCCTAAAATATAACCGCCACCGCCAGAACCACATAATTTCAAATAGTAATCGTTGGTGTCGATTCCTTTTTGCCACACTTGGTGAAATTGCTCTGGAATCATCGGTTTGAAGTTGTTCAACACTACTTTTGATAATTGCTTGGTGTTTTCTAATAACGATTTTACGTCGCCGTGCAAGAAATTTTCCACACAAGCATCGGTATATTTTATGAATTGTGATTTTAACATCGTACGGAAACCATTATCCTTTAAGTTTTCCATGAAAATCGAAACCATCGGAGCTGTTTCGCCCACAATTCCTGAATCAATTAAGAAAACCGCACCTTTTCCTTGTGTGCTTTGTGTTGGAATTCCAGTTGCTTCAATATTATCTTTTGAGTTGATTAAAATTGGAATACTCAAATAACTGTTCAAAGGATCTAAACCTGAACTTTTTCCGTGGAAAAACGATTCCATTTGAGAAAAAATCGTTTTTAATTGCAATAATTTTTCACGCGTTAAATTCTCTAAAACCGTGATTTTATCATTCGCATATTTATCGTAAATAGCTGCTACTAAAGCACCACTACTTCCTACTCCATATCCTTGTGGAATGCTCGAATCGAAATACATTCCGTTGTTTACATCTTGTTTTAAAACTTCTAAATTGAAAGTTACTAACTTAGGTTGTTCAACTTGTAATTGCTCCAAGTAAACAACGAATTTTTTTAAACTTTCGTTAGATTTAATAGCGCTTTCAGACGAATTTCCATCGTTCTTTAAAGCACCATTGTAAAAATTATAAGGAATTGAAAGTCCTTTCGAATCTTGGATAATTCCGTATTCTCCGAAAAGTAATATTTTTGAGTAAAAAAGTGGTCCTTTCATAAATTTCAGTTTTCTTTTTCAGTAAACAATGAGTAAATGTACAAAATTATTTTGATTTGGCACCATTCCCAATTTGGTCACAAATATACTGCCCATTTTGACAATAGCCAACTAATTCATCTTGAATAAATTGCAACACGTTTTCTTTCACATTCTCAGGATACAAAACATGAACATTCGCTCCTGCATCTAACGTAAAACAAACAGGAATTTGCGTTTCATTTCTGAATTTCCAAATTTTATTAATAATCTCCAATGTATTGGGCTTCATTAATATAAAATACGGCATCGAAGTCATCATCATCGCGTGTAACGTCAAAGCTTCACTTTCTACAATTTTGACAAATTCTTCAACATTTCCGGAAGTTAAAATTGCTTTTATTTGGGATAAATTTTCGTGTGCTTGAGCAAAACGTCTTTCGGCATATGGATGATCGTGCATTAAATCGTGCCCAACGGTACTCGAAACTTGCTTCTCACCTTTATCCACTAATAAAATAGTGTCTTGATAGTTTTTGAAGTTGGAATGAATTTCTGAAAATTCCACTCCAAACAAATCAGAACTTCCGTTAATTTCTGCATGATTACCCCAAACTACTACTTCGCCTTTGATGCTCCTACACGCACTTCCACTTCCTAATCTCGCTAAAAAAGAAGCTTTTGAGTAAAAATAATCATCAGAAATTGAAGGATTAATTGCTTTTTCCAAACTCATGATATTCATTGCCAAAGCTGCCATTCCTGAGGCTGAAGAAGCAATTCCCGAACTGTGAGGAAATGTATTTTGGGTATCGATTTTAAAATGATATTCTTTTAAAAACGGACAATATTTTTCGATTCTTTCGAAGAATTTTTGAATTTTTGGTTTAAAATCTTCTTTTGGTTTTCCTTCAAAAAGTAAATCGAATGAAAAACTATTATTTTCTAATTTTTTAACTACTTCCAACTTCGTAATTGTTTTACAATTGTTTAACGTAAAACTTATCGATGGGTTCGCTGGAATTTGGTTTTCTTTCTTGCCCCAATATTTCACTAAGGCAATATTACTAGGCGCGCTCCATTCGAAACTAGCGGATTCAATAGAATTATATGAGTTGGCGATAAAATCTTTTTCGGTAAGCATAGCTTAAAATTTTGACAAAAATACCGATTTTGATTGATTTGTTCCCTTGATATTTCGTTAATTTGCCTATAAAATTGAAAACATGAGTAAATATCTTAAAATCATATACTGTGTTGCCATTTGTTTGGCTGTTGGTTACTTATCTAGTAATGTAACACAATCTAGTATAAAAACCTGGTACCCAACAATTGAAAAACCAATTTTCAATCCCCCAAATTGGGTTTTTGCACCGGTTTGGACCATGCTTTTCATCCTAATGGGAATTGCTGCAGGAATGGTTTGGAATAAGTTAGAATCGAACAAAGAATTGGTAAAAAAAGGATTGTTGTTTTTTACGGCACAACTTCTTTTAAATGCTTTATGGTCGTATTTGTTCTTTGGACTGAATAATATTTTATTAGCATTTATCGAGATCATTTTACTTTGGTTAATCATTTATGAAACATATCTTGTTTTCAAACAAATAGACAAGAGAGCTTCTTATTTATTGATTCCTTATTTGTCTTGGGTTGGGTTTGCAACAATTTTAACTGGAACGATATATTGGTTAAATCGATAATCAACATTTATAAAATAAAAAGGCGACTTCAAACTGAAATCGCCTTTTTTTATATTTTGAAAAGGATTATTTATTTCCCATTTCTTCCATTTCTTTATAGAAAGTTTCTTTGAATTTTTCGTAGTTATAATCTACTTTCAAACGATCATCAGCAGAAATTCTATTGTTTAAAGTATTCAATAAAGCAGCGTTATTTAACTCAATTGCAATATATGTTTTGTATTTACCTGCAGCTGTTTTAGTTAATTCCTCACAAATTGTTTTAGTTCCAGAAATTGACTGATTGATTACCTCACGGCTTAACCCTTCATATTTAGCAATATATTCTTGTTTTCCACCAGAATTTACATCGTTAAAGTAGTTATCAATAACTGCTTTTAATGTTACTTCTATTTGACCTGCTAATTCTAAACGCGCATTACTTAATGCCATTCTTTTAGAGTTTGCTTGATCTGGACTTTCGCCAACACTATTAGCTCTAAAAAAATCTTTATCAGTAAAGTATTTTGGTCCACTACATAAAACTTCTACTTTAACTTCTCCTTTTGGAGCATCTACTGGTTTTTCTTCTTTTTTACTTCTACAAGAAGCTGCACCAAGGACTAATAAACCTACTAAAATTGTATTTCTCATGTTTGTAATTTTTCTCATTTTTGTATAATTATTGTTAAACACTCATTTTTGGTATTAAATTTGAAAGATTTGTCAATATTAACAAAAAAAACAACTCGAAAAAACGTTTGTTTGTTATTTTTGTTTTAAAATTGTCAACTGAACTTTAACACATTTTACAAAATACGTGCCAATTTATGAAAATAAACATTACTCCAAAATATTTAATCGTATTCTTATTCTTATTTATAATTTCTTGTAGTGTAAAAAACTCTACCTTAAAAAAAGGTGCTGAAATGGAAAAATTAGGCAACTTCAAACAAGCCTCAGAATTGTATTTGGGTGTTTTATACCGAAAACCAAATCTTCCAGAAATTGAAAACGCATTGAGAAGAAGTGCTCAATTGCATATTTCTGAAACAGCTTTCACAATTGCCACAAAAAACGAAAAAGGAGATAAAGAAGGTGTTGTAAATGAATATTACAATCTGAATGGTTTTGTAAATCAAGTAAATGCTTTCACAAAAAATCTTGATATTGATCAACAAACGAAAGCGATTTACAACAAAAACTTAGATCAATATTTAATGGGGCAATATGATTTAGGAATCAAATATCTTTCTGAGAAAAAATTCGCAGAAGCTGAAAGTGTTTTTAATGATATTTCTCGTTTTAACCCTAATTACAAAGACACTCCAAAACAACTAAGTATTGCCATAAATGAGCCTGTCTATTTGAGCGGAATTCAACTTTTTGGAGAAAAAAAATACATGCCTGCTTATGATAAATGGAATGAAATTTACACTCGTGAGGCTAATTATAAAGACGTAAAAAACAAATTGCAACAAGCATTAAACGAGCGTTACAAAGAAGGAAGTTATTATTTAATGCAAGAAAACTTCAAAGAAGCAGAATTGGCTTTTGAGCAAGTTAAAAATATCAACAACAACTATTTAGATGTAAAAAATCTTCATCGTGAAGCTGCTAGTGAACCTATTTATCGTAAAGCGATTAAAGATTTGAAGAAGGGAAAATGCAGAACCGCTTATTTAGGATTGGATGACATTATTCAAAGATTCGATAGTTATAAAAATGCAGATGAGTTAAAATCGGATGCTTTAGTATGTGCAGAATATCCAATTATTGTAGAATCATATAGAGGAAGAAACTCAAGTGGTTTTGAAAGTAACATTCAAAATGCGGTTATTGAAGATATTTTAGCAAGTAAAAATCCGTTTGTAAAAATCATTAAAGGGAGCAATGACATTTCTTCTCCGTATTATAATATTTCGGAGACAAGCAAAAACAACACACAATTGAAGCGATATATAGAAAATTTTTATGTAAGAACAAATGCAAAAGCGGTTTTAACAATACATATTAATCAATATCAGTTACAAGACGAACCTGTTAGAAGTTATGATGTTAATGGATTAGAAGTAAAAAAATTAAAGGCTCGTAATGGTTCCGATTCGCTTGTTGAAAAATCAGTAGTGTATAAAGAATATGAAAAAAGAAGTACGTTACAATCCAACATTACGTATCGATTAGTTGAAATTACAACAGGCAAAATTTTGATGCAAAAAACCATCCAAAAAAATGATGAAAAACAAATTCGATACGCTCGAAATAATAATTCAAACTATAAACTGATTTATCCTACGCGCACCATTGCTGACCGAATAATGAGAGACGAATCGAACTATAAAAACTTGCAAGCGCTTTTCCAAACTAGCGATCAAATTAACAGTCAATCTCTAGCTGAGAACATTTTAACCGATTTTAGAAAACGAATTGTTTCCGAAATTTTGCTTTTTAACCCTGAAGAATAATGCTTAAATATATCGTTTTACTTACTAGTTTTTTTGTTTTTTTCTCATGTGGAAGTTCTAAAAACAATTCCACAATTCCTGAAAATGCTCCAGAATGGGTTTCCAAAACTCCTTTGAGTAATTTCAATTATATCGGAATTGGTATGGCTCCAAAATCATCATCTGATTATAGAGAAAAAGCACAAAAAATGGCGCTGACTGAAATTTCAAATAGCATTTCGGTTACCGTTTCTAGTAACAATTCGCTAAACGTTTTTCAATATGATGATACTTTTAATGAGTTTTATCGCATGAACAGCATGGTTTCTAGTGCTGCTTTTTTAGAAGGTTATGATATCGTGGATATTTTTGAAACTGAAAATTATTATTACACCTATTTAAGTTTATCAAAACAAAAACACCAACAATTAAGAAAAGCCCGAATTAATAAAGCATTAGAAGCTTCGATTTTCAAATTTGATTACGCAAAAAAACTGACTGCTGAAAAAGATTTTTCTGAAGCGATCAAACAACAAATTTTAGCCTTAGAAGATATTAGTGAGTTTTTAAACGAAGATTTACGCTACACTGAAAATCAGATAGAAAAGCCCTATGTTAGTCTTTTGATGAACACCATTTTCACTAATTTAAATCAAATTGAAATATTGTTTCCAGTAAAACAACTGAACATTAAACATGCTGCTGACCCAAAAGACATCAACATCGAATCTATAACCATTAAATCGCAAAACAAGACACTTAGCAACATTCCTGTTTCTATTTCTTATTCTTGGCAACCAGGACAAAGTTTGGATTTGGTTTCAGAAAGCAATGGTACAATTTCATTAGTAATTCCGAGAAATTGTAGTAAAAACAATTCGGAAAAAATCACAGCAATTTTAGATACGTACTCTTTAGTTAAAAATTTAAGTCAAAACCGAGTGGTTCAAAAGATATTTGAAAATTATCAATCTAAAAAGTTTGAACTATCCATTGCAAAACAATTACCTGTTATTGAATTAGATATATTTTTAATTGATAAATCTAAGAAAAATTTAAATGCCTTAGAAGACGAATTGTTTCAGATTTTTTCTGCTGATTATTTCACCTTAGCTTCAAGAAAAGCAAAAAAAGATTTTACCATTACTATCGAAAGTAAAAAAATTGAAAACTTACAAGTAAACGGTAAAATTTCCACGAAACTAGAAAGCCGAATTAAAATTACAAATTCTAGCAACCACATTGTATATCAAGAAATCTTGTACAACATCATCGGAATAGGTTCTAGCACTGAACTAGCCGAACAAGATGCTTTGCAATCGTTGATGGATAAAATTAAAATGGTAAATTATACTGTTATGGTTCAATCGATGTTATAGCATTAGCCACAATAAATCCGCCTGTCCAAGCATTTTGAAAGTTAAAACCTCCAGTAATCGCATCGATATTTAGAATTTCGCCAGCAAAAAACATATTGGGTAAAATTTTGCTTTCCATGGTTTTGAAATTCACTTCTTTTAAGTCGATTCCGCCAGCAGTAACGAATTCTTCTTTAAACGTACTTTTTCCGTTAACTTGAAATTCGCCATTGGTTAATTGTTCAGCTAACGTATTCAATTGTTTCTTATTCACATCTGCCCATTTGGTTTCTTCTGTAATTCCTGCTGCTTTTACAAGATTTTCCCAAAGACGTTTTGGCAATTCGAAATGCGCGTATTTTGAAACTAATTTTTTAGAATTTTCTTCTTTGATATTTTTCAACAAATCGATGGCTTCTTCAAAATCAATTTCGTTTAACCAATTGACTTGAATAGCAAATTGATATTTTTTATCTGCTAATTCTCGAGCTCCCCATGCCGAAAGACGCAAAATTCCAGGGCCGCTCATGCCCCAATGCGTAATTAATAAAGGTCCAGATGCTTGTAATTTTGATTTTTTTACTTTTACGGAAGCCAAAGTGGAAAGTCCCATCAAATCTTTGATTCGAACATCTTTGACATTGAAAGTAAATAATGACGGAACAGGTTCAATAATGGAATGCCCCAAATTTTGTAGTAATTCCCACATCTTAGGATTACTTCCTGTTGTCATTACCACTTTTTGGGAACTAAAAACCTCTTGATTCGTAGAAATTTTCCAATAATTTTCACCTTGATATAATTCCTGAACACTTTGCCCAGTTAAAACATCAATTTTTAATTTTTGAGTGGCTTTTAAAAAACAATCGATTATGGTTTGAGACGAATTAGAAACGGGAAACATTCTTCCATCGTCTTCGATTTTGAGTTCTACTTCGTGTTTTTCGAACCATTCAATAGTATCTCCAGAGCAAAATTGATGAAATGGTCCTTTTAATTCTTTTTCACCTCTTGGATAAAATTTAACCAATTCATTTGGCACAAAACACGCATGGGTAACATTACAACGACCCCCACCAGAAATACGCACTTTTTCTAAAACGCTTTTTCCACGTTCTAAAATAGCTACTTTCAATTTTGAATTTTTCTCTACAATATTAATTGCAGTGAAAAATCCGGCAGCACCTCCGCCGATTATAATGATGTCGTAATTTGAGTTCAATGAATTTGTTTTTGCAAATATCGGTAATTTCAAAATAAAAAATCCTATCGACTTGCAATAGGACTTTAAGTATTGTTTTATAAGGATTCTTAATTGTTTAATATGAAATATTGAAAAGGTTGTAGCGTGATGACTTCGTTATCTTTTAAACTCATTGGCTTTCCCGTCATGTAATTAGTAAAATCTCCTTTTATCGCTACTTTTGAATTAATTGGTTTGCTTGAAAAATTCGCAATATAAACTACTTTTTTACCGTTTTTCTCACGAGTGAAAGCTAAAACATTCGTATCATCATCTGTCTTGATTCGGCTATAATTCGCTTTATTTTTCCCTCCGTTTAACGCAGGATTTTCAGCTTTAAGCTTTCCTAATTTTGCTCTTAATTCCCAATCTTTTCCTTTTGTTTTTGGAATTGAATCTTTTTCAAAAAATTTCAAACTGTGATTCAAACCATATTCATTTCCGCTGTAAATTAATGGCATTCCTGGCATCACATAAGACAAAGCTGTCATCGCTTCTTCTCCTTTACCTAATCTTCCTTTAATCGTTCCGTTCCAAGAATTCTCATCATGGTTGTCAACAAAATTCATCAAAATATCATCCGCTTCATAATCTTTATTTACCTTTTTAATATATGCATCCCATTCTTTCACGGTATTTTTGCCTTGTGCGATTCTATTCATGGTATGATGCGCTTCCCAACCATATGCCATATCAAACAAACCATCTTTTAATAATTCTGGCTCCCAAGCTTCTGCCAACATGAAAATATTTTTCTCTCTTCTTAATTGAGGAATAGCTTGTTGCCAAAAATCTAAAGGTACATTTCCTGCCACATCACAACGGAAACCATCGATATTTTCGTTCTTTATCCAATGCAACATATCAGAAGTCATCTCCTTGCGAAGTTCTTTATTATCATAATTTAAATCAGCAACATCAGACCAACCCCAAGATTTACCCGTTTCTGGATTGATTGGATCAATGATTTCTCCTTTGGCATTTTTTGTGTAATATTCTGGATGTTCTTTGATCCAAACGTGGTCCCAACCTGTGTGATTTGGTACCCAATCCAAAATCACATACATGCCATTATCATGCGCTGTTTTTACTAAATTTCTGAAATCTTCAATTGTTCCAAATTCCGGATTTACTTTTTTGAAATCGGAAACCGCGTAGTAACTTCCTAAGTATTTGTGTTGTTCTTCTTTTGGCATTTCTGAAGCAAACTTACTATCATCACCACCTGTTGCTTTTCTTTTCGTTTGTGAAATAGGGAAAATTGGCATCACCCAAATGATTTTTACTCCCAATTCTTTTAACTGTGGAATGTCTTTAGTAAAGGCATTAAAAGTTCCTTCTGGCGAATACTGACGGATATTTACTTCATAAATAACAGCACTTTCTTCTACTTCAGGAGAAAATTTTGCGATTTCAGTTTTTGAATTTTCTGCCGTTTTTTCTGTTTCGTTTTTACAACTAAACAAAGTTAAAACAGCTAATGCAGTAACGATTGTTTTTTTCATTTTTTATAGTTTTATTTTCCAAACATAAATTCTAACGGAATATGAATCCTTTTTTGCCAAGAAGCTTCGGAATGGTTTTCACCTTCAAACTTTAAATTTTGAGAATCTACTTCTGTATATCCTTTTACTTTTAAAATTTCATCAACTCGATATTCGTATTTTAAGTAGAAAGCATCCAAAGTTTCCGTACCATAATCAAAATATATTTTGTGATTTTTAGCTTCGGGTAATTTCTTTTCCATATACGCGAAAAAAGATTCCGGAATGGGATTGTTTTCAAATTCTCTAAATCCAATCCAATGCGTTGACAAACAAGTTGCTTTTCCAAATACATTTGGATATTCACACAAAGCATACATCGAAATCAAGCCTCCCATACTCGAACCCATAATGGCTGTGTGATTAGCAGTAATAAAAACCGAATACTTTTTATCAATGTAAGGCTTCAATTCTTCCACAATAAATTTCAAATAGTGATCCGAATTTATTTTGCTGTCATCAAATGGAAATTGCGATTTTTTAGCTTCAATTTGAATTTTCTCTTTTAACTCATTTGAAAGCGATTCGTAAGGTTTTTTTGGATACAAATCCATGTGACGTAAATTTGGAATGTTCCAAATAGCCACAACAATAAAATCATTTACTTTATTTTCTTGCATCAGTTGGGATGCCACTTCATCAACCTTCCATTCTTGTTTGTTCCAAGTTTTAGTTGAATCAAAAAGCATTTGCCCATCATGCATATACAAAACATTGTACTTTTTTGTTTTAGAATAGGTTTTTGGTAACCAAACATCAACCGTTCTTGGCACAATATATTTTGATGGAAAACTTTTTACTCTTTCTATATTTCCTTCAAATTTTCCTGAATTTTCAAGAGCATAAGATGTTATCTTACTTTGAGAAAAAGCAAAACAAGAGCATAATATAAAGAGTAATAGTTGTTTCATTATTTCAATTCTAAAATCATTGCCGATTTTCCATCTATCGCTAATTCAGTTTTTAAATCGATGGTTTTTCCTGAAAGAATATCATTTCCAGAAGTAAACAATTTGATATTTTCCTGAAAACGAGTAAGATTCAATTTCTGAGAATCTGGAGCATTATTGATAACCACCATAACCGTTTCTTTGTCATTGTGACGGAAATATACATATACATTATTTTCAGGAATGTAATGCGTTAGTTTTCCAGTATGAATGACTTCTTTGTTTTTTCTCCAATTCAGAACTTTCTTTGAAAAATTGAAATATTTTGATTGCTCTGCTGTTCTTCCACTAGCAGAAAATGCATTGTTAGTATCGCCTTTCCAACCACCAGGGAAATCTTGACGAATATCGGCATCTCCTTTTCCTTTGTCTCCTGCCATTCCAATTTCAGATCCATAATACAATTGCGGAATTCCTCTCATGGTTGCCATAAGGGTCATTCCTAATTGGTATTTTTTGAAATCGTTTTGATAAATTTGATTAAAACGCCCAGTATCGTGATTCTCTAAGAAAATCAATAGATTATTTGGGTCGGCATATAAGAAATCGTTTACGAAATTCTCGTAAAATTTAATCATTCCGTTGCTCCAATCCGCTCTATCCTCATTGAAAACATTTCCAAAAACATCATGCAATGTAAAATCCATTACACTTGGTAAGTAGGAATTATAACTTTGAATTTTAGCAATTGGACTGTCTTTTTGCCAATACGAAATTTGGGCTTGATCGTGCATCCAAACTTCCCCTACAATATTGAAATAAGGATATTCATCGGTTATGGCTTTGGTCCATTTTGCGATTCCTTCTTTATCGTTGTAGGAATACGTATCTACTCTAAATCCATCTAAATCGGCATATTCTATCCACCAAATCGCATTTTGAATTAAATAATTCAACACCAAAGGATTCGACTGATTTAAATCGGGCATGCTTGGCACAAACCATCCATCCATACATAATTTAGCGTCTATTTTTGAACCGTTTGTGTCGTATTGTGTGGTCATGCGATAGTTACTTTGTTTGTAACCTGGAAATTGATGAAACCAATCGTAAGTTGGCATATCTTTGAACATCCAATGTTCGGCACCCCAATGATTCGTCACATAATCTTTGATTAATTTCATGCCGCGTTTGTGCATTTCATCGGCAAGCTTTTTATATTCTTCATTGGTTCCGTAACGCGGATCGATTCTATACACATCCGATTGACCATAAGTATGGTAGGAATAGCCTTTGTCGTTATCTTCACACATTGGTGTGCTCCAAATTGCTGTTGCTCCTAATTCTTTGATGTAATCTAAGTTATTGATAATGCCTTGAATATCGCCACCATGTCTTCCTCCTGGTAAACTTCTATTGGCTTTTTCTTGTAATTCAGGCGAAGAATCGTTATTTGGATTTCCATTTGCAAAACGATCCGGCATCAATAAATACATCACATCAGAAGCATCAAAACTTTTACGAAGCGCTGAATTTGGTTTTCTTTTTTTGATTTCGAAATTCCTTTTGAAAGATTTTTTACCATTGGTAAACGTAAATTGCAATTCTTGTGCTTTTACATTTTTAGTATCAATTGTCACGAAAAGGTAATTAGGATTTTCGGTTTTAGTTACATTCGTAATTATTACATTATTAGAAACTTGTACCGAATTTTGTGCGATATTCTTTCCGTAAAATAATACTTGAATTTCGCTTTTATTCATTCCTTCGTACCAAAACGGTGGTTCCATTCGATCAATTTGTGCCGAAAGCGAAAGTGTGAATAAGGTAATTAGAGAGAAAATTATTTTTTTCATAGCTTATATTATTTAACCTCAACAATACTAATAGCGTAGCCACCGCCAGCTGCCGTTCTTAATTTCAATTTAGTTTTATTGTTTACTTTTTGTTTTGAAATTTTGTAAGCTTGTGGATTCGTTTTGTAATCCGCATCGGCAGCATCAGCGTAAATAATGGCTTCGTATTTTTTTCCTTTTTCTAAGAAATCTAAAGTAATAGTGGATGTTCTAGCATTGTATCCGTTTGAATTTCCAACGAACCAATTGTTAGAATTTTTATCTTTTCTTGCGATGGTGATGTAATAACCTGGCTCAGCTTCTAAATATTTCGAAGTTGACCATTCAACAGGAACATCTTTTATGAATTGGAACGCATCTAAGAATCGATTGTAGTTTTCTGGTAAATCGGCAGCCATTTGAAGTGGCGAATACATTACCACATATAATCCCAATTGATTCGCTAAGGTTGTATTCACATGTGAATTGTTGTTTGGATTTAATTTGGCAATATCCATTTCAAAAACTCCTGGTGTGTAATCCATTGGACCACCAAGTAATCTCGTGAAGGGCAATAAAGTAGTATGATTTGCTTTTGAACCACCAAACGCTTGGAATTCTGTTCCACGAGCTGATTCGTTACCAATCATATTAGGATACGTTCTACAAATTCCTGTTGGACGAACCGCTTCATGCGCATTAATCATGATTTTATAATCGACTGCTTTTTCAATCACATATTGATAATGATTTAAAATCGATTGACTATAATGATGTTCGCCTAAAGGTAAAATGTTACCTACATAACCCGTTTTAGCAGCATCATATCCATTATCATTCATAAATTGAAATGCTTTGTCTAAATGACGCTCATAATTTCGAGTTGAACCAGAAGTTTCGTGATGCATAATCATTTTCACACCTTTAGATTTCGCATATTCGTGAATTCCTTTTACATCAAAATCAGGGTAAGGAGTAACGAAATCGAATACATAATCTTTTTCGTGACCGAACCAGTCTTCCCAACCTTCGTTCCAACCTTCTACTAAAACCGCATCGAAACCATGTTTAGCAGCAAAATCGATATATTCTTTTACGTGTTTGGTATTTGCTGCGTGTTTACCATTTGGTTTAGCTTTGGTGAAATCCGTTACTCCTAATTGTACGGATGGAATTTCATCGGTGTATGCCCAAGAGCTTTTTCCGGTAATCATTTCCCACCAAACTCCGATGTATTTTACAGGTTTAATCCAAGAAGTATCTTCTATTTTACAAGGTTCATTTAAATTCAATGTCATTCTAGAAGCTAAAATATCACGAGCATCTGCACTTGCAATTATCGTTCTCCATGGCGAAACACATGGCGCTTGTAAATGTCCTTTATTTCCTTTAGCATCAGGAGTTAAATGCGATTGAAAAACTAAATTTTTATCGTCAAGATTCAAATGCATGCAAGAATAATTGATTAATGCCGCTTCGTGAATGTTGATGTAAATTCCGTCCGCAGTTTTTAACATCAAAGAAGTTTGTACTCCTGTATCTGAAAATTGTTTTTGTGATGCATTCTCAGAAACAGCACCTCGGAATAACTTTCTAATCTCAGTCAACTTACTTTCTGTAAAATCGTATTCTTGTGTATCATAATCACCAGGAATCCAAAATGCGGTGTGATCACCAGTCATAGCAAACTCGGTACGTTCTTCTTTTACTACAAAATACGTTAGGTTTTTTTGTTCAGGGAATTCGTAACGGAAACCTAAACCATCATTGAATAATCGAAAACGAATGATTACTTGTCGTTCCGTTTCGTTTTGTTTCAGAGTTAACGCTAATTCGTTGTAATGGTTGCGGATTTCGGTTTCCTCACCCCAAACGGTATTCCAAGTTTCATCGAAAGTGTTACGAACTTCGTTTACCAATTTAAAGTCATTTAATAACGACTTTTTATCTTTTTGAAGTTCTAAACCCAACTTACTTTTTTTGATGATTTCTTTGTTTTTCATGAAAAGTTGGTACGTTGGTGTACCATCATTTTCTAAAGCGAAAATCATCTTGAAATTCCCATTTGGCGATTTTAATTCTTGAGCATTCATCCCAAGAATCGAAAAAACCATTACTAATACTGAAACAAAATATTTATTCATATGTTTAAATTTTATTTTTTAGCGGTAACATATGGTATCGCCTTTTTTAATCATAGGTGTTTGCTTATGCAAACTTTTTGTTAATGGCGATTTCATGTCTTACTATTTTATTAATTGCGATTCTCCGTTTACAAAAACATCCACATCTGAATTTCCTTCAATAGAAACGTATGTTCCTTCTTGTTTTACTTCTACTTTTACAATAGCGTTTCTGAAATTCACTTTGAAAGAATAGCCTTTCCATTGTGCTGGAATTTTTGGTTCAAAATGCAATTGGTTATTTTTAACACGCATTCCACCAAAACCTTCAACGATACTCATCCAAGTTCCCGCCATTGAAGTAATGTGCAAACCTTCTTCGACTTCTTTGTTGTAATCGTCTAAGTCCAAACGCGAAGTTCTTAAATAAAACGTATACGCTTGTTCCATTCTACCTAAAACAGCCGCTTGAATGGAATGTACACAAGGCGAAAGCGAACTTTCATGAACGGTAAACGGTTCGTAAAAATCGAAATGTTTTTCTAATTGTTCTTTAGTAAAATGATCTTCGAAGAAATAGAATCCTTGTAACGTATCGGCTTGTTTGATATATGGTGAACGTAAAATTCTATCCCAAGACCATTTTTGATTAATTGGTCGTTGCGATTTATCTAAATCCGCTACGGTAATCAATTCTTTATCTAAGAAACCATCTTGCTGTAAATATACACCGTGTTCTTCGGAATAAGGAAAATACATATTATCTGCCACCTTTTTCATTGCAGAAATTTCGGCTTGTGATAATTTCACTTTATTCATGATTCGGGTATAATCCGATGGATATTCGTTTTCAATTTTATTGATTTGTTCAACAGTGTAATCAATACACCATTTTGCTATATAATTTGTGTACCAATTGTTGTTTACGTTGTTTTCGTATTCATTTGGCCCCGTAACACCAAGAATCACATACTGATTTCTATATGTTGAAAAAGTAGCTCTTTGATGCCAAAAACGCGCAATTCCGATTAAAACTTCTAAGCCTTTTTCTGGAATATAGGAATAATCACCTGTAAATCGGTAATAGTTGAAAATAGCGAAAGCGATGGCACCATTTCTATGAATTTCCTCGAAAGTAATTTCCCATTCATTATGACATTCTTCTCCGTTCATCGTTACCATTGGATACAAGGCAGCTCCATTTTTGAAACCTAATTTTTCTGCATTTTCGATGGCTTTGTCCAATTGGTTGTATCGATAAGCTAATAGATTTCTAGCAACTTGTTGGTCTTTGGTTGCCATATAAAAAGGAATACAATAGGCTTCGGTGTCCCAATATGTAGAACCTCCGTATTTTTCACCTGTAAATCCTTTTGGACCAATATTTAATCTGGAATCTTTTCCTAAATAAGTTTGATTCAATTGGAAAATATTGAAACGAATTCCTTGTTGGGCTTTTACATCGCCATCAATAGTAATATCGCTCATTTCCCAAATTTTACCCCAAGCTTCTTTTTGGTTTTCAGTTAATTGAGCAACGCCAATTTCTAATGCTTTTGCAATGCTTTTTTTAGCAGCTAAAATCGTGTCCTCATGATTCATTGAAACGGTGTAACCCCCAATTTTTTGAATAGTAGTCGACTGCCCTTTTGTAACCGCAACTTGATAGCAAAATTGAATCTTTTCTTTCGTTTCTTCAACACTCACTGGAGCAACACTCAAATTAGAACCTTCTAACAAAATACTATTTTGCATAAACGTTGTAGCTGTAAAATGTGTTTTGAAAGTTCTAGCCGTTACGAAAGCTTCGTTTCCTGAATGTTTTACGCTTATTGGTTCCCAAAATTTTTCTTCCCAATTGGCATCTTCGTTATGAACTCCAGCGTCAACATAAGGTTTGAAAACAATTTTTGCATCCGAATTTAAAGCCGTTATTTCATAATTGATAACGCCGACTTCGTCCAAATCTAATGATAAGAAACGTTGTACTTTTACAGCGATTTCGATTCCATTTGCTAGAGTGGCATTAAAAGAACGATAATAAATTCCTTCTTTCATGTTCAATTCACGACGGAAATTAGAAACCGACTGACATTTGGCTAAATCTAAATTTTCGCCATTGATTTCAATGTCAATTCCAATCCAATTTGGCGCGTTTAATACTTTAGCGAAATATTCAGGATAACCGTTTTTCCACCAACCTACTTTTGTTTTATCGGGATAATAAATTCCGGCAATGTAGCTTCCTTGAAACGTTTTGCCCGAATAGTGTTCTTCAAAATTAGCGCGTTGCCCCATAGCACCGTTTCCGATACTAAATAAACTTTCAGAAGATTTAACTCGCTCTGCATCAAATCCTTCTTCAATAATCGACCAATTGTCGGGTTGTATATAATCTTGATTCATTTTTGTAATATGTCAATTTGTTAATGTGTCAATTAGTCAATTTCTTAACCAATTAATTGCGATAAAAAGGCTTCATCAATAAAAGTGAAATCTTTAAAATTGTACTTTGCTTCATGTAAGACGGTGGCATCGCCAATTCCTACACTTATCATGTTGGCAATATTAGCCGCTTGAATTCCCGCTACTGAATCTTCAAAAACGATAGCGTTTTCATTTAAAACTACTACCAATTGTGCTGCTCTTAAAAATACTTCTGGATCAGGTTTTGCGTTTGAAACGTCATTCCCGTCAACAATAGCATCAAAAAAGTGCATGATATTGGTTTTTTCTAAAATAGGACGCGCGTTTTTACTTGCCGAACCTAAAGCAATGAATTGGTTTTTACTTTTCAGATATTCCAATACTTTTAGTACACCTGGAAGAATTTCGCTTTCGTCCATGTCTACTAAATAGGAAAGGTATTCTTCATTTTTTTGAACCAACCATTTGTTTTTATCTTCTTGGGAAGCTTGAACATTTCCCAATTCTAAAATAATGTCTAATGAACGGACACGGCTTACACCTTTTAAACTTTCGTTATGTTCGTGCGTAAATTCGATTCCTAATTGGTTGGCCAACTTTTGCCAAGCTAAAAAATGATATTTAGCCGTGTCAACAATTACGCCGTCAAGGTCGAATATGAATGCTTTTTTCATGGTCTAAATATCTTTTTGATCTTTAACTTTTAATACCAAAAGGGCAGCCAATAGGAAACTCACACCGCTCATAACAATAGCATAAATAGCATGATCGTTATAAACGTATTTCACTAAAGGACCACCAATTAAAGCATTAATAATTTGTGGAATTACAATAAAGAAGTTGAAAATTCCCATGTAAACACCCATTTTTTTAGGTTGAATAGAACCCGCCAAAATAGCATAAGGCATAGCCAAAATACTTGCCCAAGCGAATCCGACTAAAATCATTGAGAAGATTAAAGCTTCTTTATTTGGCATAAAGTAAACAGAAATCAATCCGATTCCACCTAAAACTAAAGAAAGTGCGTGTGTTTTTCTTCGTCCAATTTGTTTTGCGATGTAAGGCAACGCAAATGCTACTACAGCAGAAACTGCATTATAAACTCCGAAAATAATTCCTACCCAATCTCCAGCAGATTGAAATTCTGGACTTTTAGTATCACCTACTGATAACCCATAAATGTGTTGGGCAATTGCCGGAGTTGTAAAAACCCACATTCCAAACAATCCAAACCAAGAAAAGAATTGTACCCAACTTAGTTGACGCATCGTTTCTGGCATTTTTGCAAAATCTGAAAAAACATCTGAAAGTTTGGCTTCATTGGTTTCACCAATAGCTTCTTTGTGTTCTTTCTCGTCTCTAAATTGTTCTAATTCTTCAGGAGAATATTCTTTAGTTGTGAAAATGGTAATTAATATTGAAGCAACTAAAATAATAGCTCCAATAATAAAAGAATAAATTAAGTTTAGTGGAACTGCAGAAGCTTCTGAAGGTTGATTACTAATTCCAAACCAATTAGTTAAAACATAAGGCAACCATGATCCTACCACGGCACCTATTCCAATTAAAGCAGTTTGAACACTGAAACCTAATGTGTGTTGGTCTGCTCTTAAATTATCTCCTACCAAAGCACGGAACGGTTCCATTGCAATGTTAAAAGAAGCATCCATAATCATCAACATTCCAGCACCCACCCAAAGAGCAGGCATGAAAGCAATGAAAATTTCGGCTTGCGGCATTAAAATTAAACCAACTGATGCTAAGATTGCTCCTGCTAAGAAATAAGGTTTTCTTCTACCAAATTTAGACCAAGTGTTATCGCTATAATGTCCGATTATAGGTTGTACAATTAATCCCATTAAAGGAGCAATTATCCAAAACCATGACAACTCATGAACATCGGCACCAAAGAGCTGAAGAATTCTACTTGCGTTAGCATTTTGTAGGGCAAAACCCATTTGGATTCCCAAAAAACCGAAACTCATGTTCCAAATTTCCCAGAAACCTAATTTACGCTTTTCCATTATCGTAATTTATTGATTAATAAATCGATAAGCGTTCTATGTACTTATCAAAACTTATGTTTTTAGAAGTGAACTTACAAGCTTTGATTTCACAAATATAAAAGGTTATTTTTAATAAATAATCGCTTTTTGTCAAATATTTTTTATTCGAATAGTGTAAATTAAAATTTTAACTAATTGATTTTCAATAAATTAAACTCAACTATCACGATTTCGTAGATTCTCGAATTATTAGATTCGTTTCGATGATTTCGGTTTTGTAATGTTCGTCTTCTTCATCTTCTAATTCCAACCTTTTGATTAGCATTTCGGCAGCTTTTCTTCCCATTTTAATACCATTTTGACTGATGGTGGTAATGGTTGGAGTGGAATATTTAGAGATAATTCCATCCGTAAAAGCAACAACTGATAAATCTTCTGGAATTTTGATCCCTTTAGCCATCGCTAATTTTATTGCGGTTACAGCAAATAACTCATTAACCGCCAAAATAGCATCTACCGACTTGTTTTCTAATAATTCATTAATTTTTTCATCGCAATGCTCAGTATCTTCAATTCGAATTATTAAGCTTTCGTCTACCTCAATTCCGTGATCGTGTAAAACATTTAGATAACCATCTGTTCTTAATTTCCCAACACTAACGTAATCTACTGTAGTTAGTAAGGCGATTTTCTTCAATCCTTTTGAAATTAAGAAATTAGTTGCTTCATAAGCTGCCAATTGGTCATCTATAATTACTTTATCACACAAAATATCATTAGAAATTCTATCAAAAAGCACCACAGGCATTCCTTGATTAATCACTTCTTGAAGATGGTGAAAATCTTTCTTTTGTTGGGTTTCTTTTGATAACGACATGATAAATCCATCAGTACTGCCATTAGCTAACATTTCCATATTGATGACTTCTTTGTCGAAAGACTCGTCAGATAAACACACAATAACGTTATAACCACATTCGTTTGCCACTTGTTCAATTCCGCTAATTACTGTAGCAAAAAAGTGATGTACAATCTCAGGAATGATAATACCAATTGTCTTAGTTTTCTTATTCTTTAAACTTAACGCAATATTATTAGGCTTATAGTTGTATAATTTAGCAAAAGCTTGTACTTTTAAGCGAGTATCTTCGCTGATTTCTGGGCTGTCACGAAGGGATTTTGAAACAGTTGAAATAGATACATCTAATTCTTTTGCGATTTGCTTTAAAGTAACTTTTCTTCTCATAAGAATTTTAGTCGGTTATAATTTTTTAATAAATGTAACTTATTTTTTTGGGTCTTGCAATATTATGCTAAAAAATAGCTCAAATCCATAAAGTTTTCAACACGAAAACGTTTTCGAAAGGTTTTTCGCAAAACTCAATTTTTTTTGTATAGATTTTTACATAAATTTAACATTAGAAGTGAATTTACAAGCGATTAAAAAACAATTTAACCTAAACAATTTGTATGAAAACACTGCAAAAAAAGTTATTGCTTTTGCTACTGATGTTACCCTTTGGCTTATTGGCACAAAACACTCTCAAAGGAGTTGTTTTAGATGGCACTAACAACCAGCCATTACCAGGGGTTAACGTATTAGTCACAGGCACAACTAATGGAACTACTACCGACTTTGATGGAAATTTCACTTTAACAAACATCAAAAAAGGAGAAAAGATCTCATTTTCTTATATTGGTTTCACAGATGAAACACTAATTTATGAAAATCAGAAAACTATCACAATTACTTTAAAAGAAGATCAAAAAGAATTAAAAGATGTTGTGGTAATTGGGTATGGGACAACAACAAAAAAAGATGCCACCGGATCTTTGCAATCAATTACAACTAAAGATTTCAATAAAGGTGCTATTATTTCTGCAGACCAATTACTTGTAGGAAAGTCACCAGGTGTTAGAATTACAAATAATGGGGGTCAACCAGACTCTTCACCTAACATCCGAATTAGAGGTGGTGCATCATTAAACGCAAATAGTAGTCCTTTAATAGTAATAGATGGGATACCTGTAGACAATACAACTCCAGCTGGTGTTAGTAACCCATTAAACTTAATCAATCCAAACGACATTGAAAGTTTTACAATTTTAAAAGATGCTTCTGCAACAGCAATTTATGGATCAAGAGCTTCTAATGGTGTAATTATAATTACAACTAAAAAAGGGACTAATGGAACACCAGAATTTAACTATTCATCTAATGTTACGATTGGGAAAGTAGGTAAAAAAATTGATGTAATGAATGGAGAACAATTTAAAAACTTCATTCAAACTTATCACCCATCGTACACAAATTTCCTTGGAATTGACGATCCTACAACTACAGCTACTGATGACCCTAGTACTCCTGAAATTGAAGGAAGAATACTTTACAACACGGATTGGCAAGATGCTATCTACAGAACTGCTATTTCGACTGATCACAACTTCAGTGCAAAAGCTAATTTATATGGCAAAATTCCATTCAGAGCTTCAATTGGATATACTAAAAATGAAGGTTTAGTTAAAACCAATGATTATGAAAGATTGAGTTATTCATTAAAAATGACTCCTAAAGTTTTTAGTGATCATTTAAAGATTGATGCAAATGCAAAAGGAATTTTTACTAATAAAAATGCAATTGATGAAGGTGGTGCTTTAGGTGGTGCGATTAACATGGACCCTACTAAACCAATCCGAGATAACTCATCTACAAACAGATTTGGAGGCTATTATCAAGATTTTGTTCTTGACGGCAGTGGAAACCCAACAAACACAATCAGTGGACAATATAATCCAGTAGCATTATTAATGCAAAGAACTAGACCAGAAAGAGCGGTTCGTTTCCTTGGAAATATTGAATTTGACTATAAAATGCATTTCTTACCAGAATTAAGAGCGGTAGTAAACTTAGGTCTTGATGCTTCAGAAGCACAAATCAAAGAAAGATTCAGTAATAATGCTATGGCAACATATCGTGTAATAAACTCTGGAGCTGATTATGTTTTCAATCCTGGTAAAAACTACGAGGAAAATCAAACCATGACCAACACTACACTTGATTCTTATTTAGTATATACTAAAAGTTTAAATGGCTTTTTAACAAAATTTGATGTTCAAGGAGGTTATTCTTACCAAAATTTTAAAAACGATGGTAATAAAGAAATTTATCGTTATAATGAAACAACTGGTGTAAGAGAAATTCTACCTAATGATAACAATCCAAATAACAGATATTACAACGTATTAAATTTACAATCTTTCTTTGGAAGAGCAAATTTTGATTTGGCAAACAAATATCTTGTAACACTTTCTTTGAGAGCAGATGGTTCTTCATTATTTAGAGAAGACAAAAGATGGGGATATTTTCCAGCTGCAGCTCTAGCGTGGAAATTAAAAGAAGAAGAATTTATCAAAAACATTAATTTCATTAACGATGTTAAAGTTAGATTAGGAGTTGGTAAAACTGGTCAACAAGACATTACAGGAAATGTAGGATTTTACCCATCAACTCCATTGTTTACAATCGGTAGCAATAATAGTCAATATTTAGATAATTCAAATCTTTACTCTGCTTTAGTATTTAATGAAGATTTAACTTGGGAAAAAACTACTACTTATAACTTAGGTATTGATTTTGATTTATTCAAAAACAACTTCTTATCAGGTAGTTTTGATATTTACAGAAGAGAAACAACTGATTTATTAGCAAGAGTTCCTTTACCTCCTGGACAAGGTTTATCTGATACTTTTATAAAAAATGTTGGTAGTACCGAAAGTAAAGGTTTTGAATTAAGCTTAAATTTCAAACCTGTAAAAACAGATAATTTCAACTTAGAAATCGCTACAAACGTAGCTTACAGTTATGTAGAAATTACAGATCTTAAAGATGTAACTACTTTATCAGCTGGAGGAAGTTTACCTACAGGAACAAATGTAAACATTGCGCAAAATGCCGTTGGCTTCCAACCATATTCTTTCTGGGTTTTCCAACAACTATATGATGGAAATGGCGCTGCTATTCCTGGTGCGTTTGTTGATAGAAATGCTGATGGCGTAATTACTAATGACGACAGATATTATAAAGCTGTAACTCCAAACTGGACTTTTGGCTTTGGAATTAACTTCAACTACAAACAATGGGATTTCAGCTCTAGTTTTAGAGGACAATTAGGCGGACAAGTGTATAACGCAAGAAAATTAACATCTGGTTGGGTTGACAGATCTATTCCTACAAACTCAAATAGCTTATCGAACGTGTTAGATTTTTATAATGGAGCTGCTGATATACAATTTCAAAACTACAACGGAAATGCAACATTTTCAGATTACTTCTTAGAAGACGCTACATTCTTACGTTGTGAAAACATTGTTCTCGGTTACCGTTTTAACAAATTCTATAAAAACTCTTCAATGAGAGTTTATGGAGCAATAAACAATCCTTTTATTTTAACTAAATATACAGGACAAGATCCTGAAAACTTCGGTGCAATTGATAATAATTTTTATCCAAGACCTACTAGTTTCACATTTGGTTTAAACTTTGACTTTTAATAAAAAGAAATATGAAAAGAATTAAATTATTTGGTTTAAGTGTACTGCTACTTGCTTCGTTATCTGCTTGTACCGATGACTTAAATACAGAACCAAGAGTAGAATTGTCTTTAGAGCAATTGCTACAACAAGACCCTAATGCTATCACTGGAATTATGTCAAAACTATATGGCTCATTTGCACTTTCAGGTCCTAATGGCCCAGGAAGTTCAGATATTAGTGATGACCCAGGAGAATCTCCATTCTTAAGAGGAATTATCAATCTTCAAGAATTTACAGCTGACGGAATGAAAAACCGTTGGGGAGACAATGGTTTAGACCAATTAACAACAGCTTCAAATTGGGATGAAAACAACAAATTTTTCAGATATTTATATAATCGCGTGTACTATACTGTTCCACAATGTAATAACTTGTTATTAGTCTTAAACAATGTAGATGTACCTAATAAACAATCTGTAATAAGTGAAGTTCGTTTTTTACGATCTTTAGCATATTATTACATGATAGATTGTTTTGGAAAAGGAGTTTTAGTAACGGAAGCAAACGTAGGTCAATCTGCTCCACTTCCAGAAGCTTCAAGACAACAATTATTTGATTTTGTTGAATCGGAATTATTAGCTATTGAAAATTCAATCGCTACTTCTAACGATTACGGAAGAGCAAACAAAGCAGTCGTAAGAATGTTATTAGCTAAACTTTACTTGAACGCAGAAGTGTATACAGGAACTGCTCACTATACAGAAGCATTAACTTATACTAAAAAGGTAATTGATGAAGGTGGATATACACTTGCTACAAATTTTGTAAGTAACTTTTCAGGAGACAATAGAACTTCTCCTGAAATCATCTACCCTCTAATTGCTGATGCTTTAGTAAGTCAAAGTTTTGGTAATACTACATACATTGTTAATGGAAGTATGAATAGTGCTACTATGAACACTATTGCATTTGGAAATCCTGGTGGGAATGATGCATGGGCTGGACACAGAGCAACAAAATCTTGGTATGGACTTTTCGGTGATTTAGGCACTTCAACTGACGATAGAGCACAATTGTTTTGGACCTCTGGTCATCAATATGAAATGGTAGACTATAAAGAATGGACACATGGTTATCCATCTGTTAAATTTAGAAATAGTAATTATTTTTCAGCATCAACCCCTACTGTATTCTCTGGAACAGATTTCCCTTTATTCAGATTAGCTGATGCCTACTTAATGTTTGCAGAATGCGTTGTAAGAGGAGCTTCTGGAGGAACTATTAATCAAGCAACTGATTATGTTAATGCAGTTAGAACTAGAGCAAATGCATCAACAATAACTCCTGGTCAATTAACTCTAGATTTTTTAATTGACGAAAGAGCTAGAGAACTTAACTTAGAAGGACACAGAAGAAGTGATCTAATCCGTTTTGGTAAATTTACTGGAGGATCTTACTTATGGCCTTGGAAAGGAAATACTCAAACAGGCACTAGTATTCCAAGCACTTATAATGTTTTCCCTATTCCTTTAACAGCATTACAAGCAAATCCTAATCTAACACAAAACCCAGGTTATTAATATAAAAAGTATATCAAATGAAAAATTTATTAAAAATAGGTGTATTAGCAATTTTATTTATAGCAAATGTGTCATGTGAAAATGATGATCAAACAATTATTAACCCTAGTGGCGGACCAGAATTATTAACTCCATTAACTGGAAGTTCATATATTTTAAATCGTAGTACTCCATCAGCTGAAGTAACAACTTTAGTTTGGGATCACGCTGATTATGGTGTTCAAACTGAAATAAATTATGAGGTTGAATTTTCTTTAGCAGATACAGAATTTGCAGTAATTACTTCAGGTGGTTTAACAAATAGTCGTTTTTATACTTACACACATGAGTCTTTAAATACAATTGCCTTAGCAGCTGGTTTAGTACCTTATACAGCTGGAGATTTAGATGTAAGAATTAAATCGTCTTTAGGAACAAACGACGATGTTGTTGCTTATTCAAATGTTGTTACTATTACCGTAACTCCATATCCTACAGATTTACCAAAACTTGCCGTAGCTGGTAATCATCAAGGTTGGAATGCTGGAAATGCTCCTCTAATAGCAGCTTCAGATTTTGGAAGAACTGACTTTGAAGGATATGTTTGGCTAGATGGTGAGTTTAAATTTGTTGCTCAAAGTGCTGATGGAACATTTAACTTCCCTCCCGCTGGCGGACCTGATTATGGAGACAATGGTGATTTCTCAGGAATCTTAGCTGAAACAGGAGAATCAAATTGTACTGCTATAGCAGGTTATTACAGAGTAAGAGCAAATACCGGTGCTATTACAGCTCAAAATCTTGATGGAATGACTTACTCAACAACTGCTGTAAGTTGGGGTATCATAGGAGCCGCAACTCCAACAGGTTGGGATTCAGACACTGACTTCACATACAATCCAACAACTAAAAAATTAGAAATTGCTAGTATTGCTTTAGTTCCAGGGAATTTCAAATTCAGAGGAAATAATGCTTGGAGCAATGGTTTTGACTTAGGAACTGTAAATGCTGATGGTTATTTAGTAGATGGTGGAGATTTAACATTCTCTGGCGCTGCTGGAAACTATAAAGTCATCTTAGACTTATCAAATCCAAGAAGATATACTTACGAGTTAATCGCTCTTTAATTATTAAATACAAAAGGGCTGCCTTAAAGCAGCCCTTTTTCCAATTTACAAGCTATGAGAAAAAAAATACTTTCAATATTATTACTATTTACAGCTTTTATTGTCAAAGCTCAGGTTACCATTACACCAAGTAGTTTTAATGTAACAGATCAAATTACAATTACTGTTTCTACAGCTGCTCAATCTTGCAATCTAATAGGAACTTCTCCTGCAAAAGTGTATATGCATGCAGGAATTGGAGATGACAGTAATGCGTTTGGATTTAGCGTTATAGGCAACTGGGGGCAAGACGATAGCGTTGGTTTAATGACTAATAACGGAAATGGCACGTGGAGTATTACATTAACTCCTAGTACTTACTTTGGTTTAAATGCTACTCAACAAGCTAATGCCAAAAAACTTGGAATGGTTTTCAGAAATGCTAGTGGAAGTCAAACTTTAAAACTACCTCCATCTTGTGGAGATTTCATCTTTAATGTAGGTACTTTTCAAGTAAACTTAACTGCTCCTGCTAATAATAGTGCTACTATTATTAACTCAGGAGGTAACCTAAACATTACTGCAACCAATACGGGTGGAAATGCTTTTTACAACTTAAAAGCAAATGGAACTAGCATTAATACAAGTACAACATCAAGCTACACGTTTAATCATACCAATATAACAACAAATACTAGTTATGAGTTAGAAGTAACTCTAGGAGTTTCTACAATTACAAGAAGATTTTCAGCAATTATTAATCCTGGAAGTACTTTACAAGCCATTCCCGCAAATTTAGTTAATGGAATCAACTATAACACTTCAGACAATACTAGAGCCACCTTAGTTTTAGAAGCACCTGGTAAGGATTTTGTCTATGTTGCTGGTAGTTTTAACAACTACAATCCAAATTCTAGTTATGCAATGAAAAAAGATCCTATAACTGGTAAATTTTGGTTAGAACTTACAGGTTTAACTCCTGGAGTTAATAATACCTATCAATATTGGGTTGTAGATCAAACTCCTATTGCAAATTCCCCATCATTTGTAAAAGTTGCAGATCCATGCTCTACATTAGTATTATCTCCTTATGATGATACAGGGATTTCAAATTCAACTTTTCCAAATTTACCTACATATCCATCTGGACAGGAAAGAGAAGTAACTTGGTTTAAAACTGGAGCAACTCCGTACAACTGGCAAGTAACTAACTTTATAAAACCTAACAAAGATAAGTTAGTGGTTTACGAACTATTAATTCGTGATTTTGATGCTGATAGAAATTTTCAAGATGTAATTGATAAAATTCAGTATTTTAAAGATTTAGGGATTAATGCCATTGAGCTAATGCCTATTATGGAATTTGAAGGAAATGAAAGTTGGGGTTATAATACCGCTTTTCATATGGCTTTAGATAAATTCTATGGAACACCAGAAAAACTGAAAGAATTGGTAGATTTATGTCATCAAAATGGTATCGCAGTTATTCTTGATGTTGCTTTCAATCATGCATTTGGAAGAAATCCAATGATAAGAATGTGGATGAACGATCCTGATGGAGACGGCTGGGGTGGGCCAGCTAGTGATAATCCTTATTTTAACACTACAGCAAAACATAGTTATAGCGTGGGAGAAGATTTTAATCATTCTTCAACACTAACCAAAAACTATGTAAAACAAACTATCAAACATTGGATTACAGAATATAAAATTGATGGTTTCCGTTGGGATTTAACCAAAGGATTTACCCAAAATTGTAATTCAGGAGATGATGCATGTACTAATGCATACCAACAAGATCGTGTAGATGTATTAAAAGAGTATGCAGATTATTCTTGGAGCTTAGATAATGACCATTATGTAATATTTGAACATTTAGGAACTGATAATGAAGAACAGCAATGGGCAAATTACAGATTAGGAGAAGGCAAAGGAATTATGATGTGGGGAGAAATGTATACGCAATATAAAGAACTTGCTATGGGATTCTCAACACAAAATATTTCTAGAATGGGGCATACAAGTCGCGGATTTACTGGAAAAAGATTAATTGGATATCCAGAAAGTCATGACAAAGACAGAATGATGTATGAAGCCGTAACTTATGGTAATGGCGGTGGAACTTCACCAGTCAATGGTAATTTAACCAATGCATTATCTAGAATGGGGGCTTTAGGAGCTATGAGTATACTAGTTCCAGGTCCAAAAATGATTTGGCATTTTGCTGAATTAGGCAACAATCAATCCATTTATACCTGTGCTAATGGAACTGTTAACGACGAAGGTACATTCTATCCTGGTGATTGTAAATTAGACACTAAAGAACAAGTGCAATGGACTCAAAACTGGTTGTCGGATACCAGGAGAACAGCTATTTTGAGCGATTGGTCAAAATTAATTAGCCTAAAAACTTCTGAACCAGTATTTAGTTCTGACTTTGCAATTAGTCCAGATGGAAGTAACATCCGTCAAAGATTGTATGTATATAACAATGCTTACCCAACTACTCAGTTGCGTAATGTAGTTGTTATTGCTAACTTTTCTGTAGCAAATCAAAGTATAAACCCTAGTTTCCCAACAGATGTATATACCTATCCAATGACCTGGTATAATTTAATGGATAACACACCTGTAACGATTACTAGTCCAACAGCAACGATCGCTTTAACTCCGGGACAATTTAGAGTATATGGAAATAAACCTTCAACTTTATCTTCTAACGATTTAGAAATGATAAAAAGCAACATTGACATATATCCAAATCCAACACGAAACAGTTTTGCTCTTTCTGCAGACGTAACCCATGTTGAGATTTATTCAATAACTGGACAATTAATAAAAACATTCTCAGATGTAATCTCTAATCAACAACTAGATATTACTAATCTTGAAACTGGAATGTATTTAATAAAAATAACAGATAGTAACGGTATAAGCCAATCAAAAAAATTAATAAAAGAATAAGTTTATAGTTAGGTTAATAAAAAGCCGATTGTGTATTCAATCGGCTTTTTTTTGATATCATAAATTAAAAAAGCTCCAACTTTCGTTAGAGCTTTAAGTGCGGGTAAAAGGACTCGAACCTTCACACCTTGCGGCACCAGATCCTAAGTCTGGCGTGTCTACCAATTTCACCATACCCGCGTATGCTTAATTGTGGGTGCAAATATAGGTAATTGCATTAAATATGCAAACACAAACCACATTTATTTTAATAAAAAAACCTCTCAAAAAGAGAGGTTTTTAATATGTTGCTAAATAAAATTATTAAGCTTCGAAAGGAATTACAGATACAAATGATTTGTTTTCTCCTTTTTTCTGGAATTTTACAACTCCATCAACTTTAGCATGTAAAGTATGATCTTTACCCATGTAAACGTTTTCACCTGGGTTGTGCTTCGAACCTCTTTGTCTAACAATGATGTTTCCAGCAATAGCAGCTTGACCACCATAAATCTTAACGCCTAAACGTTTCGATTCTGATTCTCTACCATTCTTCGAACTACCGACACCTTTCTTGTGAGCCATGACGTAATATTTTTAAATGTTATTCTTCAGTTTTTGGTTTTTTTGTTGCTTTAGCTTTTGGCTTAACTTCTTCAGCAGCTTCAGTTACTTCAACTTCAACTTCTTTTTTAGCAGCTTTTTTCTTAGCACCAGCAGCAACGATTCCTTCAATTAAAATTTGAGTGAAAGATTGTCTGTGACCATTTTTCTTTTTGTAACCTTTTCTTCTTTTCTTTTTGAAAACGATTACTTTATCACCTTTTAAGTGTTGTAACACTTTGGCTTCTACTGAAGCACCTTCTACAGCTGGGGCGCCTAAAGTTACTGTTCCGTTTTCATCTAATAAAAGAACTTTGTCAAAAGAAACTTTAGTTCCTTCTTCTGAAGCTAAACGGTGAACATAAACCTTTTGGTCTTTGCTTACTTTGAATTGTTGCCCTGCTATCTCTACGATTGCGTACATAACAATGATTTTAGTTAAAAATTTTAAGGTTGCAAATATACAATAATTTATAAACCAAACAACTATCTCCTTAATAAAAAAATCAGAAATTGTATTTTCAATAAATTTTCTACATAAAAACTCTATTTAATTGTAACATAATCCCGAAATTGCGTCTTATTACAATTATATCAAACAAATTAATAACGTATGAAAAAATCTTTAATGGCTTTGGGTACTGCACTAATGCTTGGCGGAACTGCTTCTGCTCAAAAAGTAACATTCGAGGAATTTGATTTAGACAATGGATTACACGTTGTACTTCATCAAGATAATTCTGCACCTGTGGTAATTACATCGGTAATGTACCATGTAGGAGCAAAAGACGAACAACCAAACCGTACTGGTTTTGCTCACTTTTTTGAACACCTTTTATTTGAAGGAACAAAAAACATCGGTAAAGGTGAATGGTTTAAATTAGTTACAGCAAACGGAGGAAACAACAACGCTAATACTACTGACGACAGAACGTATTATTACGAAGTTTTCCCTTCGAACAATTTAGAATTAGCTATTTGGATGGAATCAGAACGATTAATGCATCCAGTAATTGACCAAAAAGGAGTTGATACACAAAACGAAGTAGTTAAAGAAGAGAAAAGATTACGTGTTGACAATCAACCTTATGGAAATTTAATCAAAGCGGTTAAAGAAAATATGTTTAAAGTACATCCATACAAATGGACAACCATTGGAGAAATGGAGCATTTAGATGCTGCTACTTTAGAAGAATTCTTAGCGTTCAACAAAAAATTCTATGTGCCAAACAATGCAGTTTTAGTAATTGCAGGTCAATTTGACAAAGCGCAAGCAAAAGAATGGGTGAAAAAATATTTTAGCGCTATTCCAAAAGGAGCTCCTGTAACTAGAACTAAAGTAGAAGAAGCACCTATTACAAAAGAATTTAAAGCAACTTGGCAAGATCCAAACATTCAAATTCCAATGGTGGTAGCATCTTACAGAACTCCATCTATGAAAACTCGTGATGCTAGAGTATTAGATATGATTTCTTCTTACCTTTCTGATGGGAAAAGTTCGAAATTATACAAGAAAATTGTAGACGATAAAAAAATGGCTTTACAAATTGGAGCTTTCAACTACAGTCAAGAAGATTACGGAATGTATTTAATCTATGGTTTACCAATGGGACAAAACACAACAGAATCTCTTGTAAAAGAAATTGATGAGGAAATCGCAAAAATGCAAAACGAATTAATTTCTGAAAAAGATTTCCAAAAACTTCAAAATAAATTTGAAAGCAACTATGTAAGCAACAATGCTTCTGTTGAAGGAATTGCTGACAATTTAGCTACTTACTATATGTTGTATGGTGATATCAATTTAATTAACACTGAAATCGATATTTATCGTTCTATCACAAGAGAAGAAATTAGAGATGTTGCAAAAAAATATCTAAACTCAAACCAAAGAATGATTTTAGATTATGTTCCTGCTAAAGACAAAGCTCAAAACTAAGATTTGAAGAATATGAAAAAATTTATATACATAGCAGCCAGTTTATTTTTAACAATAACTATGCAAGCACAAGACAGACCACAACCAAAGGCAGGACCAGCTCCTACTATTAATATTAACAAACCACAAAGTTTTGTACTTAAAAATGGTTTGAAAGTTTTAGTTGTGGAAAATCACAAATTACCACGTGTTTCTTTCAATCTAACATTGGATAATCCACCTTATGCTGAAGGAAATAAAAAAGGAGTTTCTGATATTTTAAGTGGAATGCTAGGTAACGGAACAGAAACTGTTACTAAAGACGCATATAACGAAGAAATCGATTTCTTAGGAGCAGACATCAACTTTTATGCTTCTGGAGCTTCGGCAAATGGACTTTCTAGATATTCAAAAAGAATTTTAGAATTAATGGCAGATGGTGCATTAAACCCATTATTTGACCAAAAAGAATTCGAAAAAGAAAAAGAAAAAATCATCGAAGGTTTAAAATCAGATGAAAAAAGCGTTACTGCTATTGCTCGTAGAGTAGAAAACGTATTAACGTTTGGAAAAGAACATTACAAAGGAGAATTCACTAGTGAAGAAACTTTAAAAAATGTAACATTAGACGACGTTGTTATGAATTATAACACGTATTTCGTTCCAGCAAATGCTTATTTAGTAATTGTAGGAGATGTTAACTTTAAAGAAGTTAAAAAAGAAGTAGAAAGACTTTTTGGAACTTGGAAAAAGGCTACTGCTCCACAGTTAACCTATTCAAATCCTAAAGACGTTCAATATAGCCAAATCAACTTTATTGACACTCCAAATGCAGTACAATCTGAAATCGCTTTAGTAAACTTGTCTAACTTAAAAATGACAGATAAAGAATATTTTTCAGTTTTATTAGCTAACCAAATTTTAGGTGGTGGCGGTGAAGGAAGATTATTCTTAAACTTACGTGAAAAACATGGTTGGACATACGGAGCTTACTCTTCAATTGGAGCTGGAAAATACATCAACAAATTCCGTTCAAGTGCTTCAGTTAGAAATACAGTAACGGATAGTGCAGTTGTAGAATTTTTCAATGAGTTAAAAAGAATCAAAACAGAATTAGTTTCTGAAGAAGATTTAAGAAATGCAAAAGCAAAATATGTAGGTAACTTCGTAATGCAAATTGAAAAACCATCAACTATTGCAGGTTATGCTTTAAACAAGGAAACTCAAGGTTTACCTGAAGATTTCTACGAAAATTACATCAAAAACATCAACGCAGTTACTGCAGAAGATATCAAAAATGCTGCTAACAAATATTTCTTATCTGATAAAACAAGAGTGGTTATCGTAGGAAAAGCAGCAGATGTTTTACCTGGTTTAGAAACAATGAGTAAAAGAGAAAAATTACCAATTTTCTACTTTGACAAATATGGTAATCCAACAGAAAAACCAGAAGTTAAAAAGCCAATTCCTGCAGGAGTAACAACTCAAACTGTACTTAACAACTACATCAATGCTATTGGTGGCGAGAAAGCGGTTAAAAATGTAAAAACGTTAGCCGTAATGTCTGCCGGAACTGTTCAAGGAACACCTTTAGAATTAGTAGTAAAAACAGCTCCTAAAAAATTAGGCGTTGAAATGAAGGCTATGGGAATGGTAATGATGAAACAAGTTGTTAACGAAAAAGAAGCTTACATGGTACAACAAGGTCAAAGAAAAGATTTCAAAGACCAAGATTTGAAAGACATGCAAGATATGGCAGGTAATTTTAAAGAATTATCCTTATTGACAGACAAAGACGTTACTTTAACAGGAATCGAAAACATTAATGGAGCAGATGCTTACGCTATTAAAAACGGAAAATCTACTTATTACTATGATGTAAAAACTGGATTTAAAGTAGCTGAGGCTAAAGACGTTGAGCAAGGCGGTCAAAAAATGACACAAACTACTTACTATCAAGACTACAAAGATGTAAAAGGGTTGAAATTCCCATACAAAACCATCATGAATGTTGGTATCGAAATCGAATTAATTACTACTGAAGTTAAAATTAACGAAGGTGTAACTGATGCTGATTTCAAATAATAAACAAAACATGAAATTCAGAAAGCGCTCAAGAAATTGGGCGCTTTTTTTTATTTCTTACTGGAAAAATAAACTCCGACTAAAACAACTAAAGCACCTAATAATTGAATTACCGAAAGCGTTTCATTCATAAATAAATAACCTAAAACAAAAGCTACTACCGGAATAATATAAGTTACCGAAGAAGCAAAAACAGGTGATGAAAGCTGAATCAATTTAAAGAATAAAATATTTGAAAATCCAGTTCCGACGATTCCTAAAATCGCAATAAAACCTAAAGAAGTTTGCACTTTAGTTTCATGAATGATATCAAAAAAACCAGTGAAATACAAAACGATTAAAGCCGGAAAAAACATAATTAAAAAGTTTCCTGTACTAATGGTTAACGGCTTTAAATCAGATAAGTATTTTTTAATTAAGTTGACATTGATACCATAAAAAATCGAAGCAATTACAATTAAAATCGCATAGTAATAATTCTCCGTTGTGTTTTCTCCATCACCAAATAACACTAACAAAGCACAACCGATAAAACCAATAATAACTCCAAAAACTTGACTACGTTGCACACTCATTCCAAAAAAAAGCAATCCAGCTAAAAGAGTATTCAAAGGAGTTAATGAATTTAAAATCGAACTAATAGAACCATCAATTTTTGAAAGTGCAAAAGCAAATAAAAACGCTGGAATAAAGGTGCCACATAAAGCTGTTAGCGCAATAAATTTCCATTTATATAAGGGAATTTGAGGAATTTGTTTGAATCCAACAACAATCAAAAACATAGCTGCAAAAAGGATTCGCAAACTTCCCAATTGCACCGAATTCACGCCTTTTAATCCCAATTGCATTAAGATGAAGGAACTTCCCCAAACGCAACCTAAAAAACCTAATAAATACCATTTTGTCGAATTGTTTTCCATAGCACTATTTTGTTCGTCAAAATTCAGGCTTTATTTTGAAAATAGCACTATGAAATTTTGTAATTTTGCATAGTCTTTATTTAGAGACTTTTAATTTAACATTTGTTAGTATGAAAAATTTAAAAAATATTGGTTTAGCGCTTGTAATGACACTTTCATTAGCAAGTTGCAAACAAGAAAACAAAGAAGTTGCAGTTGAAGAAACGAAAAAAGAAACTGTTTCTGAAGCAGATTTAGCTAAAATGCAAACCGCAAGTTTTACTATCGACGGAATGACGTGCGCTATGGGTTGTGCTAAAACTATTGAAAACAAATTAGCAGAACAAGAAGGTGTTGGGCAAGCGGTAGTAGATTTTGACACTAAAATTGCAACTGTAAAATTCGATGCTGAAAAACAATCGTTAGAATCTCTAACTAAAACCATTGAAGGTGTTGCTGGTGGTGATTCTTATAAAGTTACGGAATCGAAAAAAATGTAATAAAAAACGCCCTGATTATCTCAGGGCGTTTTTTTTATTTCCATTCCAAAGTTTCCATTATCCTGCGCATATCTTCTTTTAGATATTGAGCGGCAGGCAAAATGGAATCGAAGTTAGGTTTTGCATAAAAATAAACGCTTCCTACAATAAAGTTTTTAGTGCTATCGGTAGCATAAAATTGCGCATTAGTCGCGGCATTACCTCCTACTTCGTAAAACATTCCGTAAACCTTTTTCTTGTCGTTAATAAAAGGCTGTTCAACAATGTCATCTGCTTTTACAACGTGATTGTAAGTAAGTGTTTGAGCATCGCGTAATAATTTATCTATGTCGTTGTTTACTGATTTGTGAGTCAAGTAAATCGTAGCTTTCATCTTTGGATAATTGATTTCAAAAGCGCATGATTTATCTTTGATTAAAGCTAAATTATTTTTATCAAAAGTAAAGGAACAATTCGATTCTAATTTAGAATATTTCGCTTTTGGATATTCTAAACTTAATTGTCCTTTTGGTTTTGGTAAGGTTTCATCTCCACAAGAAATCAAACTTAAAAACAATCCCAAACAACTTAATTTTACTATATTTTGTATCATAATTACAATAACGTAACTTTTATTTGTTTTATTCTTCTCTTATCTACATTTTCGATGGTAAAAATAAGATTATGGAATGTTATTTTCTGTCTTTTCTTTGGAAAATTTCCAGAAATCTCAAGTAAGAATCCCGCTAAAGTCTCAGCTTCACCTTTTTTACTTTCAAATTCGTTTTCATCTACTTCAATAATTCGATAAAAATCTTTCAAGCTGATTTTACCTTCGAAAAGGAAATTCTTATCATCAATTTGAGAATAAATCAAATCTTCATCGTCAAATTCGTCGCTAATATCGCCTACAATTTCTTCCAAAACATCTTCTAATGAAATAATTCCCGATGTTCCACCATATTCGTCTACCACAACCGCCAAGTGACTTTTCATGCCTTGGAAATCTTTCAATAAATCATCTAACTTTTTGTTTTCTGGAACGAAGAATGGTTGGCGTAATAATTTGGTCCATTCAAAATCTTCGCTATCGATATGGGGAATCAAGTCTTTAATAAACAAAATCCCTTCAATTTGATCAATATTTTCTTTGTAAACTGGAATTCGAGAATAGCCTTTCTCAACTATTTTTGGCATTACTTGAGCGAAAGTTTCTTCGATATTTAAAGCAAAAACATCAATTCGTGGACTCATTACTTGGCGTACTTCGGTATTTCCAAAAGTTACAATTCCTTCTAAAATTTTTTGTTCACCATCAGTAGTATCGTTTTGTGATGTTAATTCTAGCGCTTGCGAAAGTTGATCAACCGAAAAATTCCCTTTTTGTACATTCAATTTCTTCTCGATAAAAAGAATTCCGTTTCGCATTGGAACACTAATCGGAGATAAAATATTATTCATTATAGAAATAGGAATTGCAACTTTTTTAGCAAACTCCATATTGTTTCGATTGGCATAAATTTTTGGTAAAACTTCTCCAAAAAGTAAAATGAAAAAAGTAACTACTACCACTTCTAAAATAAAACGCACTATAGTAGACTCAATTCCGTTGAATAAACGTCCGCTAAAAGAAGAGAAAATGATAACAATAGCTATATTTACAAAATTATTAGCCACTAGAATGGTTGCTAATAATTTTTTAGGCTTTTCTAATAATCTTGAAATTAGCGTTCCACTATTGTAATCTTTGTTTGAAATATCGTCGATATCTTTTTGAGATAAAGAAAAAAGTGCCACTTCTGAGCCCGAAATAAAGGCAGAACAAGCGAGCAATACCACAATTGCAAGTATTCCAAAAAGGAATTCAAAGTCTATAGAATAAAGAAAACTGGCCGGATCAGGATCCAAATTAAATCAATTTAGTTAAACATTAAAATCATCAGGAGCACTACCTGTTGGTAAAGATGACTTACTTAAATCAGTATCTTTTTTGGTAGTTAAGAATGTAAATTCGGTTACCTGAATTTCAGTAGTGTACTTTGTAGCACCATCTTCTGCTTGCCATTGACGCGATTTGATTCTGCCTTCAATGTAAATTTTATCGCCTTTAGAAAGGTATTTTTCGCAAATTTCGGCTGCTTTATTTCGAACAACAATGTTGTGCCATTCTGTAGAAGTAATTTTTTCTCCAGTAGTTTTGTTGATGTACACTTCGTTTGTCGCTAAAGGAAAACGTCCAATACAATTACCACCTTCAAAGTAATGCATTTTAACTTCGTCACCTAAATGACCTATCAAAATAACCTTGTTTAATGTTCCGTTCATGGCTTATATGTTTATTAGGGTTAATCAAAAATAGTAATTTAAAGTGAATTACAATAATTTGCAACGATAAAATTGTGAATTACTATTGGAAAAGGAAGTTTTTCAATTTCCGTAATTGGTTTTGAATCAGGTAATTTTGAATCGAATTGTACTTGAAAAAAGCGAATATTCAAATGTTGGTGCGATAACTTATGCAGTTTAACATCGTTGTGAAGTGATATAACCTCAACAGGCTTCAAACTAAAGAATTCCATTTTGGAAACTTCTTCAATAATTTCATTTTCCGACAATTGCCTTTTGGTTTCAAAAACCGGAAATTCATATAAGTTTTCCCAAATTCCTTTTCCTTCACGCTTTTGAACGATAAAATTGGAATCCGAATCTTTTAAAATGAGATAATTTAGATAGCGTGGTGTGACTTTCGTTTTCTTACTTTTAACCGGAAGTTCGTTTACTTTTTTATATTGAAGTCCAGCACAACTCGAATTTAATACACAAGCCTCACAATTTGGATTTTTCGGAACACATTGCAACGCACCAAACTCCATAATTGCTTGGTTAAACATGGCTGGATTGTTTTTATCCAACACTTCTTGTGCTAATTGCTGGAATTCGGTTTTAGTTTTTGGCAATGAAATATTACTTGCTACATTATAATAGCGACTCAAAACGCGGAACACATTACCATCTAACACCGCAACAGGCTCTTCGAATGAAAAAGAAGCAATAGCTGCAGCGGTATATCCACCTACTCCTTTTAATTTTAATAAGTCTTTATAATTAGATGGAAATTCGCCATTTAATTCAAAAGCGATGTATTTTGCAGTTGCATGAAGGTTTCTAGCTCTTGAATAGTAGCCTAAACCTTGCCATAATTTTAAGACTTGTTCTTCATCAGCATTAGCTAAGTCAAAAACGGTTGGAAAAGCTTCAGTAAAAGACAGAAAATAAGGCAAACCCTGCGCCACTCGCGTTTGTTGTAGCATAATTTCTGAGAGCCAAATCCAATACGGATTGGTCGTATTTCGCCATGGTAAGTCGCGCTTGTTTTGTAAATACCAATGAATTAAAGAGTTAGAAAATTCCATGATTTTATATTGGGACAACAAAAATAAATCTTTAGTAATTAAAATTTAATCAATTAAGGTTGAATTATTGTTTTTTTAATTCTTATATTTGCAAACTCAAAAAAATACACAAAATATAAATACGAAAGAAAATGACGAAAGCAGATATCGTAGCGAAAATTTCAGAAAAATTAGGACTTGAAAAAGGAGATGTTCAAGCAACAGTTGAGACTTTTATGGAAGAAGTGAAAAACTCGTTAGAAACTGGTGACAATGTTTATTTAAGAGGTTTTGGAAGTTTCATTATCAAAACAAGAGCTGAAAAAACAGGAAGAAACATTTCTAAAAATACTACAATTAAAATCCCTGCACACAACATTCCAGCATTTAAACCTGCTAAAGTGTTTGTAGAAAGCGTTAAAGAAAAAACAGAAGTTACAGTATAAAAACTATTTATTAATCTAAACACCAACATGTTATGCCAAGTGGTAAAAAAAGAAAAAGACATAAGGTAGCAACTCACAAACGTAAGAAAAGAGCGAGAGCAAACCGTCATAAAAAGAAAAAGTAGTTTAAAACTACTTTTTCTTTTTTAGAAAAAAGTTCATTGAAATGAATCAATTTAAATATTGATTCCCAGGTACAACTGCCTGTAAAAAATGTTTAATCCATCTGTTCGCTTTGGCGAATGGATAAAAATGTACTGCATGAACAAAGAGTTAATTATTAGATCTGGTTCAGACGCTGTAGATTTTGCCTTATTAAAAGATGGAAAACTAATAGAATTACACAAAGAAGAAGAAAAGCAAAGCAATTTTGCGGTTGGTGATATTTTTATCGCTAAAATCCGTAAACCTGTGGCTGGTTTAAATGCCGCTTTTGTGAATTTAGGTCATGAAAAAGATGCTTTTTTGCATTATCACGACTTAGGTCCTAACTTACCTTCTTTGATGAAATTTATTAAACTTGTAAGCGCAGGTAAATTAAAAGATTATTCACTCAAAAATTTTCCTTTTGAAGCTGAAATTGATAAAGATGGCACTATAACCGATATTCTTAGCGCCAATCAATCCGTTTTAGTTCAAGTGGTGAAAGAGCCTATTTCGACTAAAGGTCCTAGAATTAGTTCTGAGATTTCTTTAGCTGGAAGATATGTGGTTTTAGTTCCTTTTTCAGACCGAGTTTCCGTTTCACAAAAAATAGAATCGAGAGAAGAAAAAGACAGATTAAAACGATTGGTTCAATCTATCAAACCAAAAGGATTCGGTGTCATTGTGCGAACAGTAGCCGAAGGCAAAAAAGTAGCCGAACTTGATAAAGATTTACAAACACTGCTCGACCGTTGGTCAGCAATGAGCAGAAGATTACAAACTGCACATCATCCATCAAAAGTATTAGGAGAACTTAACAAAGCTTCTTCTATCTTAAGAGATGTATTTAATGACACCTTCACTGGTATTCATGTTGATGATGAAGATTTGTATCTTGAAACGAAGGAGTATTTGCAAGAAATAGCTCCCGACAAAGTGTCTATCGTAAAACACTATCAGTCTAAGGAACTGCCTCTTTTTGAGAAATACAATATTGAACGACAAATAAAAACGTCTTTTGGAAAAACAGTTTCCATGAGCAAAGGTGCTTATTTGATTATTGAACATACCGAAGCTTTACACGTTATTGACGTGAACAGTGGAAATCGTTCAAGCAAAGCAACTAGCCAAGAAGATACTGCTCTAGAAGTTAATATGATTGCTGCAGCTGAAATTGCACGTCAGTTAAGACTTAGAGACATGGGCGGAATTATTGTGGTGGATTTCATTGATATGCAAAATCCAGAAAACCGCAAAGTATTGTACGACTTCTTAAGAGAAGAAATGAGTGACGATAAGGCCAAGCATAAAATCTTGCCTCCTAGCAAATTTGGATTAATTCAAATTACTAGACAAAGAGTTAGACCAGAAGTTAATATTAAAACAAGAGAAGAAGACCCAAACAATGAAAATGGGGAAATTGAAGCTCCAATTTTAATTATCGACAAAATAGCGTCTGACCTTGAACGCATTATAAAAGACCATAAAAAAGTTGTACTTAACGTACACCCATTTGTGGCAGCATACCTTACTAAAGGTTTTCCATCCTTACGTTCGAAATGGTTTTTCGAGCATAAGAAATGGGTGAAAATTATACCTCGTGACGCTTACACGTATCTAGAATACCATTTCTTTGACAAAGAAGGAAATGAAATTAAATAAATTAAAAAACCGCCTTTCGAAAGATTGGCGGTTTTTTTGATTTTATTCACTTTCAAATTGAACTTTTCGCCTGATTTCGTTACCAAATTCATCTACCACAGTAATAACATGAAATCCAGTTGTAGCAAAAATAGGTTTCTCATGAAAGGTTTTTGTATTTCCTACATACTTATCATCTAAATACCAGAATAACTCCGCATCTGAATTAGAATGTGCTACTTTGATGATAGTCGGCTGCACTTTACTTTCAAAATCTTTAGTTAATATGATTTTAGTGTTAGCTTTTGGATAGATAAAATCCATACGTTTGTCTTGTAAAGCATCAACGCAATCGCTTCTAAAAGGCGGTAAATTTTGATAGTTTACATTCTTACTTTTATAATACCATTCCATAACCGGAGGCAAAACAAACCAAGATTTAACCACCATTTCATCAACACTTTCGCAATTACTATTCACTCTAAATTGCTGGCTTTTATCTAAATGAATGATTTTATGATACGGACAATTATCCGTTTTTTTCGCTGTTTTTGGAATCCATTGTTTTGTTTTCGGACAATGGTCTTGCGCTAAATAACCCGATAGCTCACAAACTTCAACAGGATCTAAATCGTTATAGGGCATTTCAAACCATTTCGATTTTGGCAATAATCTGAAAACATCAAATAAAATCGGAGCTGCACTATCAACTCCAGTTAATAATGGTCTTCCTTCACCTGTAGCATTTCCAACCCAAATTCCTACTACGTAATCTTTAGTTACACCAATTGCCCAAGCATCTCTACTTCCAAAACTTGTTCCTGTTTTCCATGCGATTTCTAATGAAGAATCGTAGAATTTCCAAGCTTCATCACCTTCAGGTCGGTTGACTTCTTTCATCGCATTGAATGTTTGCCAAATAGCGCCAGCACCAAAAATGTTTTTCTGACGCGAACTACTGCCAAAATCAGGTTGAAAATTAGCATCGTAATTCAAATTTTGCATTTCATTTTTTCGATATTTAGCATCGTTTTGATTGAAATACGTTAGCGTGGAAGACATATAAGCATAGGCTTTACACAAATCCCATAAATTCGATTCCGCTCCTCCTAAAATCAAGGATAAGCCGTAATTTGAAGGCTGACGATTCACATTTCGCAACTTCAATTGTTGCAATTTTTCATAAAACTGATTCACAGAATAATCTTGCAACATCAAAACCGACGGAATATTCAATGAACGCGCCAAAGCTCTACTCGCAGGAACAGCGCCATCATAAGTTAAATTAAAATTCTGAGGCGAATACCCTGAAATTTGGGTTGGAACATCAGGAACCAAAGTTTGTGGCAAAATATAACCATCATTCAGCATGGCGGCGTACAAATACGGTTTCAAAATACTGCCTGTACTTCGTGGCGCTTCAATGACATCGACATCTTTTTGATGTTCTTTGTCGGTTGGACTGTTTCCAACATATGTAATTACGTTACGCGTTTTTACATCAACCACCAAAACAGAAATATTATACACTTGATTTTGCTTGTAATAGTTATAATATTGTTTTACAATTTCGTTCGTGCGTTCTTGCAAATCCAATTGAATGGTGGTTTTTATTTTTTCAGCTGGATGTTCCTTTGCTACTTTTTGAACCAAATGAGGCGCGATTTGTGGCACATCAAACGGTTTTTGAGGCAAACTTTCTTGCAATGATAATTCGTAAGTTGCTTTATCAATGACTTTATCATTGTATAATTTCTTTAGCAATCGATTACGTTTTGCTAATAATCGCTCCTGATTTTTTCCTGGATAAATTAAACTTGGCGCATTAGGTAAAACCGCTAAAGTAGCTGCTTCCGCCCATGATAATTGATGCGGCTGTAACCCGAAATATTTCCAAGATGCCATTTCTAACCCTACTACATTACTTCCAAAAGGCGCATGAGCACAATACAGTTCTAAAATTTTATCTTTCGAATGGCGAAATTCTAATCGGGTTGCGAGAATCATTTCGATTACTTTTTCAAAATAGGAACGCGACTTTCCTTTTCGGTGCAAACGAATCACTTGTTGGGTTAATGTACTTCCACCACGAACCACACGATTTGCTTTTCGATTTTGCTTAAAAGCATGATACATGGAAATCGGGTTAAACCCAAAATGCTTATAAAAATGTTGGTCTTCAAAAGCAACAATACATTTTTGAAATTTATGTGGCACACTATCACTTTCTGGAAAACGCCATTGACCATCGGAAGCGATTTTAGCTCCTAAAAGTTGCCCATCTTGACTTTCAATTACGGTCGAATAGTTGTTTTCGAATAGTTGTCTTGGGAGTGAAAAATAGTAAACCACCACAAGCAATAAGCTTATGGCAGTTTTAATTTTATTATTCCTAATTTTAGTTTTTAATCGAGTAAACCAACTTACTCTTTCACTATTTGCACCCATTGTCCTTTGGTTCTTGCCAAATAATTATTGTCGTACATCGCCTCACATTGCACTCCTGGGAAATAATATTTTCCTAAGTAAGTGGCATTTAACAACATGGTAAACGTTTTGGTTTCACCAGCTCTAATTCCGAAATAGAATTGTGTTCTATCATCGCGAATATCAATGTAATCGGCTTTGTTTTCGGCATAACTTCCAAAATCGGTATAACGTGAATTCATAATTTCAAATCCAGAAGGAACAATTTGCGAAAGAGCTACATTTTCTAATGTTTCATCCGATTGATTTCTAATAGTTACCTGAGCTACAATTTCGGTTCCTTGTTTTACAGAACTCAAGTTCAAGGTATTACCTTTTCTATCTTTATAAACTACTGATGTTGAGAAGTTTTTCTGAATTTCTTTTTCTTGTCCAACAGGTAAAATGCCACTATTTAATACACGAACATAAAGTGTTCCGCTGTTTTTATTCTGAATCGTTACTGAATTAGAACCTTGTTTTACTACTAAATTTCTATCCACAAATGATTTTTTAGAACTCACTGTATCTGATTTTCCAGCTACTGAATACGTCATATTAACACCTTTTCCTCCGTTTTTAAGAGCAAATTTTGACATCGCATACAATCCAAAAGCTGTTGTTTGCGTACTCATATAACGATTAGACGATAAATCTTTAGCTAATTTGTTTGCCATTTCATACGCTTTCGTTTTGTTATCTACCAAAATGTACGTTTCTAAAACCATAGCTCTATTTCTTTCTTCCGAACCATAGTAATAATCTGCATATCGTTTATCTTCTTGCGTAGTTGTTGTTCCTATCAAAGATAACGCGGCTTTCTTTTGACCAGCTAAAGCATAAGCGGCTGCTAATCGCAATTTAGATTCGTTTGAGATTCCAGTGGTTTCTCTTAATCTGTTCATTGAACCCATATCGGCTGAACCTGCTAATGCTAGCGTATATAAACGATACGCTTGTGCAAAATCGTTACGATACTGTGCGTTGAATCGCCATTTTTTAGCTTCGGATTGTTGGAACGATATCCATTTATTTTTAAATCCGATTGGTAAAACATAGCCTTTTTTCTCAGCTTCAATTAAGAAATGTCCCGCATAAGAAGTTGCCCAATCATCTACATAATTATTTCCTTGCCAATAACTTAATCCACCATTTGATAGTTGGAAATTGCCTAATTTTTGAATTCCAGCATTGATATTTCGTTGAATTTCTGCTTTTTTGTTCGCATCAACATCCATAATATCAGCCAAATATAATTGTGGAAATACAGCCGATGTCGTTTGCTCCACACAACCATGTGGATATTGAATCAAATAACTCAATCGTCCATTGAAATTAATGGTTGGAAAAGACGAAACTTCTAATCTTGCTTTGTTACTTCCTGCAACTCCAAACGTTTTCCAATTAATTGTTTTGGAGCCGTTTGCCGGAATTACCATGTCTACGTAATCATTGGTAACTGGATTTGGATTCGTAATATCAACTTCCACAGCATAGGTCGATTTTTCTTTTCCTGATGTGGCAATGACTTCTATTTTTCCGATACCTGTTGCGCTTCCAACTTCTAAATTAAAGTAGACTACTTTTTCATCTGGCGAACTGAAACTTACATTTTGAGTTGCATTTCCGATAATTCGTACTCCGTTATTTGTTTTTAATTGCACATTAACGTTTTTCACTTGGTTTTCCATTGCGAAAACAGTTACAGGCAACATTATTCTTTCGTTTGGAGAAATTTTTCTTGGTACTGAAGCTAACACCATAACAGGTTTTCTCACAAAAGATGTTTTTTCAACACTTCCGTAAGCACTTGTTTTTGCATCACCCGCTACAACCATTGTTCGTACAGAACCAACGTAATTTGGCAATGTAATCGTATGCGATTTGGTTTGACCTTTTTCCAATTTGAATGGTCCTAAATAAATGACAACGGGTTTAAATCGATTGGCTTTTTTCGCATTTCCACCCGCTAAATCTTGGTCACCACCAATACTGAAAATTTGATTGATTTTTCCACCATAAGCACCAATAACATCATCATAAACATCCCAAGTTTTTACGCCAAGCGCTTGTCTTGAATAGAATTTTTCCCACGCATTTGGAGTTTTAAATCGGGTTAAATCTAACAAACCATCATCTACAATTGCAATGGTGTAGGTCATTTCTTTGCCTGATTTTTCACTAACTTTTACGATAGTTTTTTGTTCTGGTTTTAATACCGCAGGAATTGATACTTCTGGCTCTAAAACAGTATTTTTATTAATGACTTCTACTGGTAAAATTCCGTACATTCTAATTGGCGTATCGTTTATCGTAGAAGCGTGTGGTTTTAACAACGAAATATGAAAATATACATTTGGCGCCATATCACCTGTGATAGGAACTTCCACTTGCGTTTCGCCTTTTTTAGTGGTTGCCCAAAGTGTTTTGATGACTTTCGAACCATTTTCAATCGAAATTAAAGCTCTTCCTCCTTCACTTGACGGGAAAGAAACGATTGCGTTTTCTCCAACATTGTATTTCTCTTTATTAGTTGTAAACACCAACATATTTGCCGTTTCGCTACTTCCTTGACGCGATTTTCCTGACCAATATGGCCAATCGATATAAGAAGTTAAACTCGTTGCGTGACCATCATTCGTATCTTCAACACGAATTAAATATCTTCCCCAATCGGCTTCTGGAATTTTAAATTGAACGCTTGCTTTTCCTGAGGTATCAGTTGAAACCACGTAGTTTCTATAAGCGGTTGTTACTTCCGAAGAATTGTATTGTGATAAATCATCTCCGTCAGAATTCCACCACCAACGCCATTCGACTTTATAGACACGAACTTCTAAATTTTTAACCGATTTTGGTTTACCTAATTCATCTAAAGTCACGATATCATAGCGATTTACTCTATCGGTTTCCAATAAGCCGTATTTGTTTGGTTCTGGAGCTTTTATTCCAACGTAAGTTTTAAATGGTGAAAACGTTACTGTCGCCACATCAGTACTAAAATCACCTCCATTTTCAAAGGCTTTTGTTTGAAAAACCATTTTCAGTTTTCCTGGCGCTTGACTTGTGATTTTAGGTTGAATCGCAACTTTAGCTTTTCCTAAATCATTAACTTTTCCTGAAAAAACGTTTACTTCTTCGGTGTAGAATTTACGTACTTCGTCATCAAAATCATATTTTTCATATTTTTTGAAAACAGTTTGTTGTTCTAGAAATTTAGCTTGCATTTCTACTTTCAAATTTTTCGCAACCGCTCCATGTAACCAAGCTACTTCGACTTCGCCACCGTTTAATCTATTGCCCGAAAGTTGTTTATCAGCAAAACTGTTCTTGATTTTTAAACGGTTTGGTTTGATCGTTTCAATCTTAATGCTTTTGTAAAAATGTACGCCACCAACCGAAATTTTCACTTCCCAATTTCCTGTTGGATCGCTGTCTTTTGTGGCTAATTTGAATTTATAATGGTTTAAACTGTTATATTTTTGAACCATTTGGTAACGCATTTTTCCTTGCGGATCGCTTAACTTAAAAGTAATTGGGTGCGATTTTTCTAATTTGCTTTCCACATCATTCAACATAAAAGCCAAATGCAAAGTATCGCCTGGACGCCAAACGCCTCTTTCACCATAAATAAAACCTTTTAAGCCTTTTTGTAATTCTTCGCCACCTACATCAAAATTACTTACCGACAAGGATTGCCCTTCATCTAGCTTTACATAAGTGGTGTTTTTGTCTTTGGTAACAATCGCAAAAAAGGCATATTTTTTCAACTCGGTTTTTGCTATTCCTTCGCTATCGGTTGTGATAGTTCCTAAAAGTTGTTGTTGGAAATTATACAATTCAATTTTAGCTGATGCAACAGGTTGCGTAGAAACAATATTGTTCACGGCAAAAACATACGAACCGTTTCCGCCACGTTTTGCTATAACTCCTAAATCAGAAGCGATAACATTTGTAAAAATGGTGTTGTTGTAATAGTACGAATCGGTACATGGATCTTCTCTTTCGTACCAATCATAGCCTTCGTAATAGTAATCGTCGTAATAATCTTGACTACTTCTTACTTCATCGTCTTGTTCTTCCTCTTCTTCATTTCCTTCGTCAACGTAAGCCGAAGTACATTTATAAAGCGAATATTTACGTTTATACGATATTTCAACACGATAAATTGCGCCTGGATTTGGTGTAATTATTTTAGATAAATCAATCGCGTACGCATTCCATTTACTGGAATTTTGTAATTTGTTTTTATTTAGTGCAATCGTTTTTTTAACGATTGGCTGCGCTACTTTTCTTAGATTTTGACTTCCATTTAGTTCATTATCTTGCAAGAATTGAAGAATGTTGTTTTTGTAAATTTGGTACACTTTAACATCAACCGCACTCAGATTCACTGATTCAAAATTGATTTTTAAGTTGTTAGAACTTGGCAAAATGGTTCCGCTTTTTATGAAACGAACTCCAGGTTTTACTTGTTCGAAAGTAACTTTTTCGGAGAAGTTTTGTTTCATTTTATAGCCGTCTTCGCTTTCAATTCCTTGAAAAACTTCTACTAAAAGTTCGCCTTTTAAAGGTTCGTTGAAAAACACTTTCAATAAATTTCCTGCTGTTGCAAAACGTAAATTAAGAGCCGATTCAACTTGCACTAAACCAGAAAAATCTTGATCTCTATTTAAAGGATCAGAAAAGTTTAATAATAAGACTTGATTATTGTCTTTCTCAACTTCAGCCGAAACTATTTTAAAATTACTTTTTCCAGGGATATCGTAAAGCATTTCGCCTTTTTGATCGATATCAAATGGAGTTCCATCCCATGAAATTTTAATTTTACTGTCTTCAACTTGTCTTTTAATGCTGTCGATTACAAACTTGTATTCCTTTTTATTGCTTAATTCTTTGACAAACTTAACCTTAACCGATTTATCTTCTTGATTAACAGAAATAAGTTTTTTAGCGGTTTCAAAATCCAAATCATCACTCGATGTGATTACTCCGTTTAAATATTGGTAATCTTTACTATACGATTGTAAATCATTGGTGGTTACCATAAAATCTTGCTTTATGGTTTTAATAGTGAAGTTGAAATCTTTTAATTTGCTTGGAACATTAGTTAATTCCGACAAATGCAGTGTAACTTGATATTCTTTGTTTTGATCTAATTTTTTTTCTGGAATAAAAGCGATGGTATTATTAGAAAGCGCCACTACTTTTCCATCAACACTTGGGCTAATGGTAAACAGATTTTCATCTAACTCTTCGTTGGCTGTCCATTCTTTTTTGTCAAAAGCTAAAACTACTCTAATGTCGCTGTTTGCCGAGACCAATCCCGAACTAAAGTTGAGAATATACGCTTTGAACTGAGAGAAATCAGAATTGAAATCTTTAGCGCTTTTAGAGCACGACAAAGCTACAATCAATACAAATATCAATTGTAAAAAACGAGTTGTTTTCATTTGGAAGGAGATTAGAGAGTTAGTTTGTTTTTGTTCTCAAATTAGCAATAACAAAAACCATGCAAATTCTTATGTAAATATAAAAATATTTTTTGAATAAAATCCTTACAAAAATTTATCGCTTATTTTTAAAAAAAGCCTTCATCAAATCACTACACTCTTTTTCTAAAACACCTGAAATTACTTGAGTTTTCGGGTGTAATTGAGTTCCCATTTTTTGAAAACCACGATTTTCATCGGAAGCACCAAAAACAATTTTTGAAATTTGCGACCAATACAAAGCGCCGGCGCACATTTGACAAGGTTCTAAAGTCACATATAAAGTGCAATCTTTCAAATATTTTCCTCCGATGAAATTCGCAGCGCTGGTTATGGCTTGCATTTCGGCATGAGCGGTGACATCATGAAGCAATTCTGTTAAATTATGTGTTCTTGCAATGACGCGATTATCTATCACAATAACAGCTCCCACTGGAATTTCACCTTTTTCAAAAGCAATTTCGGCTTCTTGTAAGGCTTTCTTCATAAAAAAGGCGTCGGTAAAAATATTCTCCATAAGTACAAAAATACAACAACCAATTCTTACTTTTGTGCTGTGATGGAAAATTTGCTTTCAAAAATTAACAACCCAACCGATTTAAGGAAACTTCCTGAAAATCAATTACCTCAATTGGCCAAAGAATTGAGAGACTTTATCATTGATATTGTTTCCAAGAAAGAAGGGCATTTGGGCGCGAGTTTAGGCGTTGTAGAATTAACGATTGCATTGCATTATGTTTTCAACACACCAGAAGATTTACTAGTTTGGGATGTAGGTCATCAAGCTTACGGACACAAAATCTTAACCGAAAGACGCAACATTTTCCACACGAATAGAGAATTAAACGGAATTTCAGGTTTTCCTAAACGAAGTGAAAGTATTTATGATACGTTTGGCGTTGGACATTCTTCCACTTCGATTTCAGCTGCTTTAGGAATGGCGTTGGCTTCACAGTTAAAAGGAGAAGTTGACAAGCAACATATTGCAGTAATTGGTGACGCTTCGATTGCAAGCGGAATGGCTTTTGAAGGCTTAAATCATGCGGGAGTTACCGTTGCTAATTTGTTGGTGATTTTAAATGATAATGCGATTGGAATTGACCCCAGTATTGGCGCTTTGAAAGATTATTTAACCGCTGTAAAAGAAGGAAAAAACCCAAAGCAAAACAACATCATCAAATCTTTGAATTTTGATTATTCAGGTCCGATTGATGGTCATGATTTACCTAAATTGATTTCGGAATTAGAACGACTAAAATCAGTAAAAGGTCCGAAATTCTTGCATGTGATAACTACCAAAGGCAAAGGATTGCAATTGGCGGAAGAAGATCAAGTAAAATATCACGCACCAGGAAAGTTTGATGCTGAAACTGGAAAAATCCATCCGAAAGACGAATCGCATTTACCTCCAAAATTTCAAGATGTTTTCGGACATACTTTGGTAGAATTAGCAAAACAAAACGAAAAAATCATTGGAATTACTCCGGCCATGCCTACAGGAAGTTCCATGACCTATATGATGGAAGCTTTTCCAAAACGTGCAATTGACGTAGGAATAGCTGAACAACACGCCGTTACCTTGGCTGCTGGAATGGCAACACAAGGAATGGTAGTTTTTTGTAATATTTACTCCACTTTTTTACAACGCGCTTATGACCAAGTGATTCACGATGTGGCTTTGCAAAATTTACCGGTTATTTTTTGTTTAGACAGAGCTGGATTAGTGGGTGAAGATGGTGCAACGCATCATGGCGTATTTGATATTGCGTATTTGAATTGCATTCCGAATATGATTATTGCCGCTCCAAAAGACGAAATCGAATTGCGAAATATTATGTTTACGGCTTCAAAAGGTTTAAATCATCCTATCGCCATTCGCTATCCGAGAGGAAGAGGCGAAAATGTGAATTGGGAACAACCTTTTGAGAAAATGGAAATCGGAAAGATAAAAGAACTTCAAAAAGGAAGTAAAGTTGCGATTTTATCTACGGGAACTATTGGTAATAATGTAACTAAAGCCTTGAAAGATGTTGAAAATTCGAAACTATATTCACATTATCATTTTCCATTTATAAAGCCATTAGATATTGATACTGTTAAATCCATTATAAATTCTCACGAACAGATTATTACTATCGAAGATGGCATAATTACAGGTGGTTTTGGAGAACAAATCAGTGCAATTATTGCGACGAATAATCTAAATAAATCAATCATAAATTTAGGAATTCCTGATTCATTTATAGAGCATGGAACAGTTTTTGAGTTACAACAACTTTGCAAAATCGACGTTAATCATTTAAAACAATTATTTAATACTTATTCAGATGTTTAAAAAAGTTTACCTATTTGGGCTATTGGTTTTTTGTTTACAATCTTCAGCGCAAATTATTAGAACTAAATTACCAGATTCAATTTCATATTGGAAAAAAGAAAATAAAGTAGGTTTAGACATTTCACAGATAACTTTTGTAAACTGGAATGCTGGAGGAAATAATTCTGTTTCGGGACTTCTAAAAGGACAGTTTATTCGTACGTATGTTAAAGAAAACATTCATTGGAAAAACGAATTAATTGCGCGCTACGGAATAAACAAACAAGAAAAACAAGATGTTAGAAAAACAGATGACCAATTACAAATAAACTCTACATTTGGATATCGAACAGACACTATTTCGAATTGGTATTATGCTGGTAAATTTAATTTTAACACACAGTTCGCAAATGGTTATGCCTACCCAAATACTGATTTAGCTATTTCAAAGCCATTTGCACCTGCTTATACATTCTTAGGTATTGGAGCGGAATATTCAAGAAAAGATTTGAATCTTAACCTATATCTTTCTCCTTTAACGCAGAAAACAACTATGGTTTTCGATCAAAGGTTAGCAAATCAAGGTGCTTTTGGAGTTGAAAAAGCTATTTATGATGAATTTGGCAATCTTATTAAGGAAGGTAAAAACATAAGAAATGAAACCGGAATCTTAGTTACAAACCAATGGAAAACAGAAGTATATAAAAACATTATGTTAGAACACAGAATCGCATTATACACAGATTATATTAATAATTTTGGAAATATTGATGTTGACTGGCAACTGCAATTAGATATGACCGTAAATCAGTATGTAAAAGCGAATATAGGAACACATATCGTTTATGATGACGATATTAAATCAAAAGAGGAAGTAAACGGAGTTCAAGTGATTAAAGGACCAAAAGTTCAGCTTAAGCAAATACTCGGTGTGGGATTAGTTTATTCGTTTTAATAAAAAAAAGCTTCAAAATTGAAGCATTTTTTATTCTCTGATTTGAACTAATTTTCATGTATGAAAATAATATCTTAACCCGTTGGGTGAAATTAAATTAATTGATTTTTGATTTTATTTATTGGTCTATCAAAGATAAATTTATTGATATATTGAACTAGAGTTAATGCTGTTATTTTGGCTAGAATTCGAGTTTTAAATCCCTCAAAAGTTTTAGCATAATTTCTTCTAATTAAAAATTGGTCACACAGTTGCGAGAATAAAGTTTCAATTCTTTTTCTTGCTTTTCTGAAAACATACGGCTGTGGTTTATAATTCACTTGATTCATTCTTTTTGGCGTTTCCAATTTAATATTTGCTGATTGGAATAAATCGAGTTGTAT
>NZ_JMLU01000007.1 GCF_000686885.1 Flavobacterium sasangense DSM 21067
AAATTGACTACGCTCAATTAGATTGGAAATTTCACCTGGTAGTAGCTGTTTGAAAAGTGAATTTTCGCTGTCTATTGACATAAATTCTGCTGTCAAACTCAAGGCAACTACTTCTATGTCAGACATTTTTGGCTTTCTGCCAATTCCTGATTTAAAATCCAACTCAAAATTCAAAGAACTTATAACTTCTAATACTCTAAAATAATTTTTAACTATATTTGTCATAAATGTTGGTTGTTTTGCGACTTCAAGATACTGATTTTCAGTATCTTGACCAACATTTTTTCAATTTATTTTACTTCAAATAATTTCACCCAACGGGTTAAATAAAGTTATAACCTGTTTCAATTAAAAAAAATTGCTTATAAACAAAAATACTATTTAATGATAATTATTAATCTTTTTTTACAATTATTATAGGTGTTCGCGAATTAATTGCTCTTTCAACTTTGATTTTTTCTGTTTTTTCAATTTTATAAGTCATAACTTTTTCAATTGAATCGTTCTCTACATTATTTGACATCGTGGACAAAAAAATAGAGCTTACTATTAACACAACTATTGTTTTCATTTCTTTAATATTTTAAAAATTAATCTTTTCTAATTATTATTACTATAGGCGTTCCATCTTCAGCAATCGTAGCATTCTGAGTTTCTGCTACATCTCCTTCTGTAAATTGTTGATTTTGGATATTTTCTGTTACTTTTACACTTTGTTCAAGTGCAGCATCGTACTCATCGGTTGTACATGAGAAAAAAGTAATTCCTACTAATGCTAAAGCGAATAATTTAACTGAATTTTTCATAAGATTTTGATTTTAAAGGTTTTGTTTATTTGTTTGCAATGGGTTTATTAACTTGAAATACAAATTTAGATACACTACGAAAATTAATTGCTGTAGTTTTTCTGCATATTTTTCTAAAAATTGAATAAAAATTGAATAAAAATTGAATTATTTATGAGAAAATTCGTACTAGGAGATATTCATGGTGGATTAAAAGCCATTCACCAAGTTTTAGAAAGAGCTAATGTTACTAAAAATGACACTTTGATTTTTCTTGGAGACTTCGTAGATGGTTGGAGCGAATCGCCAGCCGTTTTAGATTTTTTGATTGCATTACAAAAAAAACAACCTTGTATTTTTATTCGTGGCAACCACGACGAACTTCTATTAGACTGGCTATTAGGTAATAACGAAAATATTGATGAAAAATTGTGGTTTCAACACGGTGGTGAAGCTACTGTAAAATCATATCAAAATATTGACACTGAAACGAAAGAGAAACATATTCATTTTCTACAATCGCTTCAAAATTACTATTTAGATACTGAAAACCGATTGTTTATTCATGCTGGTTTTACGAATATGAAAGGTGTAGAACACGAATATTTTAAACCGCTTTTTTATTGGGACAGAACCCTTTGGGAAACCGCCCTAGCTCTTGATCCGAATCTTTCTAAAGATGCCATCACTTATCCAAATCGGCTAACTATTTACAAAGAAATTTATATCGGGCATACTCCAGTTACCAAAATTAACGAAACGATTCCAGTTAATAAAGCTTGTGTGTGGAATGTAGATACCGGTGCCGCTTTCAAAGGAAAACTTACGATTATGGATATCGACACGAAAGAATTTTGGCAAAGTGATGCTTTACCTGAGTTATATCCTAACGAAAACGGAAGAAATTAAAAAATTGTATCTTTGTATAATAATAAAAAATCGAAAGCTATGAAAAATATTCTGACAGTAATATGTTTGTTTGTTACAATTCAAATGGCAAATGCGCAAGTCTTTAAAGGTAAAGGAGATACAAAATTCCAAGTAGGTGCCAACATTCAGGAAAAAGGAACTGGAGTAATTGCTACGTATGATAGAGGAATCGGAACTAATATGTCGTTTGGTTTTACCTCATTATATTTATTAGGAATTGAAGAAGTTGCAGGCGAAAAACCAAATTTTGACGACCGTTTTGATCTTAGAGCCCGTTTTAGTGCCAACATTGCCGATGTATTTGGTATTGAAAAACAAGTGGATATCTATCCTGGATTAAATATCGGAATTAAAAATTTTGGAGCACATTTAGGCGCTCGCTATTTTATTACCGATGGTTTCGGGTTGTATTCTGAAATCCAGTTTCCAATAGCACATTACGATAACAACCCAGTTGGATTTGAAAAATACAACAATCAGTTTAATTTCTCTATTGGAGCAAGTTTTAATCTGTAAAGCATTATTCGAATTTATTTTAAAGCAACTCCTCAAAAAAGTTGCTTTTTTTTATGCTGTTTTGTTACAATTTATACCTTTGCTTCAAATTATTTATTTACGTAAAATCCATTCAAAATGAGTGTAATAGAAAAAAAACTGAAAGACCGTAGTGGTTCAGTTTGCGAAATTAGTGGTACCGAACACGATTTAGTTGTGTACACGTTGCCACCTCACACTGCGGAAAGCTTAGAACATTCGGTTTTAGTTGCGAAACATTTAAAAGACCAAATTGAAAACCTAGAAACCATGAATGAAAACGACTGGAGAGGGTTATCTGAAAGTATGTGGAATGAGCATTTGCCGGTTCAAATTTTATCTTGGCGCATGTTAGCGCGTTTGAAAAACAACGATTTGCTTGACATGATGTACTTAGATGAAGAAGCCTTAGAATGGGCAAAAGCAACAGGCGAAGGCGCAGAAGAAGACGAAAACAAAATTGTACATAAAGACAGTAACGGCGTTATTTTACAAGATGGCGACTCGGTAGTGTTGATTAAAGATTTAGATGTAAAAGGCGCTACTTTTACTGCAAAACGTGGAGCTGCTGTGCACAACATTAAATTAGTTTGGGACGACGCAAACCTTATTGAAGGTAGAGTGGAAAACCAAAGTATTTACATTTTGACGCAATACGTGAAGAAAACGAAGTAGTTTTTAATGTGCCAATGTGGCAATGTGATAATATAAAACCCTGCAAATTTGATTTGTGGGGTTTTTGGTTTTTGATAACTTTCTGTTACCATTAAGACAACTTAAATATTTAATGCTATATCCGTGTTATATCAGTGCTGTAACAGTGCTATATCTATAAAGAAAACACCAACTTGACTACTTAATTATAAAAGTTGACTTTACTTTTTTTAGTTACAATTTGTTATCTTTGATTGAAATGAACCACGCGAAAGGATTCGCGCGGGAGCGGGGGCACGGAATGTAATTCCGCGCTATAGGTTTTTCTATTTTCTACGAGGCCTTTTTGATCATGCTTATATAATTAGCATTTTAATAAATATTTCACTAGCTTTGTTTGAAGGAACTTGTGGGCACGGAATGCAATTCCGCGCTATCGGGTATTTGAAGTAGATATCCCATGGTGTAACTCTTCAAGTAAAATGAATTACGAAAGTGAAGATAAGCTAGTAAGTACTAATAGTTTTAGTATGTATCCTAATCCAGCTGCTACCCAAGTGACGCTTGCTTATACTATGGAATTAGAGGGTGCCACCTTAGAAATTTATGATTTGACAGGCAGAAATATTGCTAAAAAAGCCTTATCTTCGGCTGATAAGGAAGTCACTTTAGCGATTGACTCTTATCCTGCAGGTATTTATATGTTAGTTGTAAAACAAGCAGGTGCTATCTTATGGCAAAACAAGTTAATTATTAAATAGAATAACCCTAAACAGGTACGCTTTTAGCGTACCTGTTTTTAAACTAAGAAATTATGCTTAAAAAAATTACTTTATTCTTTTTATGGGTATCTGCTTCTACTTATGGTCAATGTTATAATGGTTTTCAAATTGGCGACTATCATGTTGCTTCTATCAAATCAGATGGCACTCTATGGGGGTGGGGATTAAGTGATATAGGACAATTGAGTAATACCCTTTTTTCAAATCCTACTCCTTTTCAGTTATCTCCTGCAACAGATTGGTCTAAAGTAAGTGCTGGAGACAATAATACTTTTATTATCAAGAGCAACGGTACCTTATGGGCTATGGGAAAAGGAAGTTATGGACTTTTAGGTAATGGTTCTACTACCCAATCAAATCCAACGTTACAACAAATAGGAACTGCTGCTAATTGGCAAAAAATATCCGCATCGACCGATATGACCATTGGATTAAAAACAGATGGCACCATTTGGGGCTGGGGGCAAAATGATCAATATGAAATGGGGAATAATACGTGTTGTGCTAATCAACTTACTCCCATTCAAATTGGTACAGCCAATCATTGGGTGGATATTGAAACTAGTCGAGGCGCCTCTGTTTTTGCTTTAAAAAATGATGGTACTATATGGGGGTGGGGATTGAATCTTGGAGGTTTATTAGCTGATAATACCGTTATGGCTCGAAGTGTTCCTACTCAATTGAATACGGATACCGATTGGGCTAGTATTCATGTAGGAGCTGCTCATATTTTAGCTTTAAAAACCAATGGCACCTTGTGGTCTTGGGGGGGGGGGGAATATGGCCAAACAGGCGATGGTTTGTCTCCTTCATTATATCGTTCGTATCCAAGACAAGTTGGAACAGATACTTGGTCTAAAGTATTTGCTGGTTGGAAAGTATCCTTTGGGATTAAACCAGACGGTACTCTATGGGCTTGGGGTCGTAATGATGTTGGACAATTAGGAATAGGTAATACTACTAACCAATTTACTCCTGTTCAATTGGGTACTGATACTGACTGGGTTGATGTTGTTTCAGGTGGGGCTGGTAATGACCAGTTTACTATTGCTACAAAATCAGATGGTACGGTTTGGGCATGGGGAGATAATCAAGTGGGGCAATATGGTAATGGTACCGTTGGAAATCCGGTTTATGTACCTACCCTAATGACGGGGCTTTGTGCTACCTTAAGCACTGATGAATTTGAACAAGAAAATGTTTTTACGATGTATCCCAATCCTGCAAAAGATGTGGTAAATTTAGCTTATAATTTAACTGATGCTAATGCAACTTTTGAAGTTTTTGATGTAACTGGTAGGTTGATTCAAAATGTGGCTTTGAATTCTGTTACAGGAAGTAGTGAGCTGAATGTTAGTGCTTATCCTGCTGGGGTGTATTTGGTTTTGATTAAGCAAGGAGCTGCGGTGGTTTCTAGTAGTAAGTTGGTTGTTGAGTAGCGGGTTACGAGTTTTAGGTTTCAAGTTTCAGGTTGTTGACTAAACTGCGTTTAGTGAGGTGCCTAAGGTTAGGAGATTCCTAGCAGGCTCGGAATGACAAGAGAGTAAATACTTGGAAAACAGCAAAATAATGATTTATAGTGGTATGACAATTCCTTATCAAGTGACATTGAGTGAAGAGACGAATCAAGTAGTACTCCTCCCTTCTTCGTTTACCTTACAACCAGGACAAAATGTAATTCAAGTAACCGTTATTCCACAAAGTCCTTTTAACGGAGGTGTATTGACTTGGATTTTGCAAGGAACAGTGCCTTACAAAGAAGTATATGAATTGTGTATCACTAAATTTGATGTTGATGTTGCAGGATGTGATTCTACTGGAAAAATGGCTAGTGTAGATAAGAATGAAGTTAATTCTAACCCAACTAGTTTTAGTTTGTATCCTAATCCAGCTGTTACAGCCGTAACCCTTTCTTACTCTCTAGATTTAGAGGGTGCCACCTTAGAAATTTATGATTTGACAGGCAGAAATATTGCTAAAAAAGCCTTATCTTCGGCTGATAAGGAAGTCACTTTAGCGATTGACTCTTATCCTGCAGGTATGTATATGTTAGTTGTAAAACAAGCAGATGCTATCTTATGGCAAAACAAGTTAATTATTAAATAGAATAACCCTAAACAGGTACGTTTTTAGCGTACCTGTTTTTAAACTAACGAATTATGCTTAAAAAAATTACTTTATTCTTTTTATGGGTATGTGCTTCAACTTTTGGTCAATGTTTTGATGGTTTTCAGATAGGAAGCTATCATGTTGTCTCTATTAAATCAAATGGAACTTTATGGGGTTGGGGTGAGAGCGATGCTGGAAACTTAGGAAATACCAATTCCATAAATTCTTCCTCTTTTCAAATAGGGTCATCTACTGATTGGTTGAAAGTAAGTGCTGGCCCATACAATACTTTTATTATTAAAAATAATGGTACTTTATGGGCTATGGGAGATGGAAGGTACGGACTATTAGGTAATGGTTCTACGACTACAATAAATCCTACTTTACAACAAATCGGTACAGCTTCTAATTGGCAAAAGATATCCGCTTCATCTGAAATGACTATTGGTTTAAAAACCGATGGGACCATTTGGGGCTGGGGACAAAATGATGAATATGAAATGGGAAATAATACGTGTTGTGCCAATCAACTTACTCCCATTCAAATTGGTACAGACAATCATTGGGTGGATGTTGAAACTAGTTTGGGTGCCTCTGTTTTTGTTTTAAAAAATGATGGTACTATTTGGGGATGGGGATTGAATCTTGCAGGTTTATTAGGTAATAGTACTGTTATGGCACGAAGTGTTCCCACTCAATTGAATGCAGATACCGATTGGGCTAGTATTCATGTTGGCGCTGCCCATATTTTAGCCTTAAAAACCGATGGCACCTTGTGGTCTTGGGGGGGGGGGGAATATGGCCAAACAGGCGATAATTTCCCTTCATCCTATTATAGAGACACTCCAACTCAAGTAGGCACTGATACTTGGTCTAAAGTTTTTGCTGGATGGAAAGTATCCTTTGGAATTAAACCCGATGGTACCCTTTGGGCTTGGGGACTTAATGATGTTGGACAATTAGGAATAGGCAACACCACTAATCAATTTACCCCCGTTCAAGTGGGTACTGATACCGACTGGGTTGATGTGGTTTCAGGTGGCGCTGGCAATGACCAGTTTACCATTGCTACAAAATCAGATGGCACGGTTTGGGCATGGGGAGATAATCAAGTGGGACAATATGGTAATGGTACTGTTGGAAATCCAGTTTATGTTCCTACCCAAATGACGGGGCTTTGTGCTACCTTAAGTACTGATGAATTTCAACAAGAAAATGTTTTTACGATGTATCCTAATCCTGCTAAGGATGTGGTAACCTTACAATACGATTTAACAATAAACAATGCTACTGTAGCCATTTTTGATGTAACTGGTAGGTTGATTCAAAATGTGGCTTTGAATTCTTTTTCAGGAACTAATGAGTTGCATGTGAGTTCTTATCCTGCAGGAGTTTATTTGGTTTTGGTTAAGCAAGGAGAAGCTGTGGTTTTTAGTAGTAAGTTGGTTGTTGAGTAGAAAATTTCGGGTTGTGGATATTTTTTTTACACCGAGCTACACCGAGTTTTTTTTGATAATCTTTGTCATTAAAGAGTTACACCGAGGCGTTACACTTTATATCTTCAGGTTACGAGTTTTGGGTTAACTTTTTTGTAAAAATTATCTTAGTAGCTTTGTTTTGAAGTAGATTGTGGGCACGGAATGTAATTCCGCGCTATCGGGTAACTTTTTTGTAAAAACTATCTTAGTAGCTTTGTTTTGAAGCGGATTGTGGGCACGGAATGTAATTCCGCGCTATCGGGATTGCATTCCGTGCCCACAAAGAAAAACAAAAACCCTGCAAATTTGATTTGTGGGGTTTTTACTTGATTATCAACAACTAATTATCATAATTAGAAAATTAATTTGGAAAATGTTAACTTTTAAGATAACTTTGCGGTATGATTAGAAAAATTATTTTTCATGAAAATCACTTTATTAGCTTTTACCAAAACCAAGATGAAAAGGTAAAAACTAAGATTTTATATGTTTTAGAATTAATTAAACAAGTGGATCGTGTTCCTGAGAAATTCCTAAGACATTTAACGGGTACAGATGGTCTTTATGAAATAAGAATAGAACACAAATCAAATATTTACAGGTTGTTTTGCTGTTTTGATGAAGGTAAATTGGTGGTTTTATTTAATGGCTTTCAAAAGAAAACACAAAAAACACCCAAAGGAGAACTAGAAAAAGCATTAAGATTGATGCAGGACTATTTTGAACAAAAAAATAAATAAGATGAAAAATTACGAAAACATAAAATCATTTGACGAGCTAATTGAAGTGGAACACGGCAAAATAGGAACCGAAAGCCGTAACAAATATGAAGAAAACTCTCAAATGTTCATTATTAGCGAAATGCTAAAAGAAGCCCGCAAAGAAGCAAAACTAACACAAGAACAATTGGCCGAAAAAACAGGAACAAAAAAAAGTTATATCTCAAAATTAGAAAACGGAAAAGGAAATATTCAACTTTCTACCCTAATTCGAATTTTTGAAATTGGTTTAAACAAGAGAATTGGTTTAACTTTTTTGTAAAAATTATTTCAGTAGTTAGTTTTGAAATGGATTGTGGACACGGAATGCAATTCCGAGCTATCTGAAAAACCAAAATATTTATATTTTAACACAATACGTGAAGAAGACGAAGTGATACTTTTTGTCATTCTGAACTTGTTTCAGAATCTAAAAAGAGAAGCTGAAACAAGTTCAGCTTGACAGAATGATAATAGAAAACCCTGCAAATTTGATTTGTGGGGTTTTTGGTTTTATAATAAAATCTTACATTTACAAAAAAAGCATGAAAAAAACATATCTTTTATTCTTATTGTTCTTTTTAGAAATTTGTTTTTCACAAATACCAGTTGAGTCCTATAGAAATGAAATATCAAGTTTAAAATCTATTGATGAGGTAAGTATTTATTGGGATAAACTTTTAGATATAGATCAAAATGTTTTATTGAATGAAAAAGATTTAATAAAAAAGGATTCTATCTCAACAAGTTTAATGATAAGAACAATTTTAATGTTTGAGTATCATAATGAAAGCACCTTTAGATTGTATAAAATTGCGCCTGTTATGAATATGGCACATTGTAGTAATTCAAATTCAGCAAAACTATTTTGGCCAATTATTGAAAAATATAAAGTTGTAATTAATCAAATAATGAAAAACTATCCTGCGTATCCATTAGAAAGCATTAGTTTAAATTATTACGGATATTCTTTATTAAATCAGGATAAAATTTATGACAACCTTATTTCGAAATTACAGAACACCTTTTCAAATGAAGAATTAATTTCAAAATTAATAACGTCTCACAAGAATTTTAAAGCTTCTCATTCATTAAAAGAGATAAAAACAATATTTAAATGGCAATTCCAGCCTTTTAAAGACAGGAAGGAAGAAGGTTTTTTCGAATTTGTAAAAATGTCAAATGGGAAATTGTATAAAAGAACGGATGACGGAATTTTACAGAAAATTAATTTGATTTCTAAAAAAGATGGTTTCAAATATTATCAAATTGAAGGAGAACCTTTTGGTTGGATTTATAAACTTGGAAAAAACGGAAGCTTAACTTTGTTAAATGATGATGAAATTCTCATTGAATACACAAGAATAGATTAATTCAATACCAACAAAAAACCCTGCAATTGCAGGGTTTTTCTATATCCAAAAGTAACTAATTACTTTTCACTCTTCGCTTAATTAAAAATCAAACTTAATACCTTGTGCTAATGGTAACGCTGTTCCGTAGTTAATGGTGTTGGTTTGTCTTCTCATGTAGGCTTTCCATGCATCAGAACCTGATTCACGACCACCACCTGTTTCTTTTTCTCCACCAAAAGCACCACCAATTTCAGCACCCGAAGTTCCAATGTTTACGTTAGCAATACCACAATCTGAACCGGCAGCAGAAAGGAATAATTCCATTTCTCTCATGTTGTTCGTAAAGATAGAAGAAGATAATCCTTGAGGAACTGCATTTTGCATTTCGATAGCTTCTTCAATTGTGCTGTATTTCATTACGTATAATACTGGAGCAAATGTTTCGTGCTGCACGATTTCGAACTCGTTTTTAGCTTCGATAATACATGGTTTTACATAACAACCGCTTTCGTATCCTTTTCCTTCTAAAACACCCCCTTCTACTATAACTCTTCCGCCTTCTGCTTTTGCTTTTTCGATAGCGTTTAAGTAATCTTGAACCGCACCTTTATCGATAAGTGGTCCCACGTGATTGTTAGCATCTAATGGATTTCCAATTTTTAACTGCGCGTATGCTTTTGCTAAAACGTCTAAAGTTTTATCATAAACACTTTCGTGAACAATTAATCTACGAGTTGAAGTACAACGTTGACCAGCTGTTCCTACCGCTCCAAATACCGCTCCAACCAATACCATTGATAAATCCGCTTCTTTAGAAACGATAATCGCGTTGTTTCCACCTAATTCTAGGATAGTGTTTCCAAAACGCTCAGCAACCGTTTTTGATACGTGACGACCAATTCTTGTAGAACCTGTAAACGATACTAATGGAATACGTTTGTCATTATTAATTAAATCTCCAGACTCGTTACCCACTACTAAACAACTGATTCCTTCTGGTAAATTGTTTCTTTCTAATACAGTTTGAATGATGTTTTGACAAGCTACACCACATAAAGGTGTTTTAGAACTTGGTTTCCAAATACAAACATCACCACAAATCCAAGCTAACATCGTGTTCCAAGACCAAACCGCTACTGGGAAGTTGAAAGCCGAAATGATTCCAACAATTCCAAACGGATGCCATTGCTCATACATTCTGTGCATTGGACGCTCAGAGTGCATTGTTAATCCGTGTAATTGACGTGATAAACCTACTGCGAAATCACAGATGTCAATCATTTCCTGAACTTCTCCAAGACCTTCTTGATACGATTTACCCATTTCAAAAGACACTAATTTTCCTAATGCTTCTTTATTTTTACGTAATTCTTCTCCCATTTGACGCACGATTTCTCCTCTTTTTGGAGCTGGAACCAAACGCCATGTTTTGAACGCTTCTTCTGCAGCACTCATAGCTGTTTCGTAATCTTCTTTTGTTGAAGATTTTACTTTTCCAATTAACTCACCAGTAGCTGGAGAATATGATTCGATAATTTTTCCGTTAGAAAACCACTTGGTTCCAGTAGAAGTTCCTTCGTTAATTTCTTTAATGCCTAATTGTTGCAAAGCTTCTTGCATACCAAATTGAATTGCTGCTTCAGATATCATTTTATAACTTTTTATTCGGTTTTTGTTAAATTTTCACAAATGTAAAAAATATATTTTAATAATTGTGTCTCTCAAGTTACACAGCTATTTTTTAACTATTTCTTGGTCGTAAACTTAGGATTGGTTTCCATTACAGTGCCACATTTTTTACATGTTCTTTTTTCTTCCGAATTGTAGAACGTACTGAAATGAGGTAAAAAGTCTTTTTCAATGTCGTGTAATTCGAAATAGACTTCGTGTAATTTATGATTGCAATTATCGCAAAACCACAACAAACCATCATTGAATCCTTTTCCCGCGCGCTTTCTTTCGATTACCAAACCTACTGAACCTTCTGTCCTTGCTGGCGAATGCGGTACTTTGGCAGGATGCAAATACATGTCGCCTGGCCCTAATTTCATGGCTTTCTTTTCACCATCTTCCTGAATAAAGACGGTAATTTCTCCTTCTAATTGATAAAATAGTTCTTCGGTTTCATTGTAGTGATAGTCTTTTCGGGCATTGGGTCCACCCACAATCATTACAATATAATCATCTGAATCAACATATAAATTCTTATTACCTACAGGTGGTTTTAATAATCCTTTATTATCTTCAATCCACTTTTGCAAATTAAACGGTTTTCTTATTGCCATCTTTTTTGAATTTAAAAACGTAAAGTTACTAAAAAGAAAAAAGGTTAGCCGCATTTTATTGCAAACTAACCTTATTAAATTATTAAGACTGAAATTACTTCACTTCTTTCACTAGATAAATATAAACCGGGAAGTGATCTGAAAATCCTGGAACTCCATTTTGATTTCTCAGTGGATATCCTTTGTATTGTCCTGTTTTTTGGATTAAGAAAGGTTTGTTGTAAATTCCTGCTTTCCAATATTTGAATGAACCATAATCGTTATTATCAGCTGGAATTAATTGCTGACTTACCATGATTTGGTCGAAAATATCACCTGAATCTCTATAAAACAATGAAGCATGTCCGTCTTTTGCCATTTGCTCAAACGGGTTATAAACATCTCTTGGTTCTTTTAATTCTGATTTTTTTAGTTTAGCACCAATACCTTGTTTTACACTTTTATTGTACGCTCCGTCATTTAAATCTCCCATAGTAATAAACTTAGCTTTTGGATTGATTTTGATGATAGAATCCATAATTTTTCTATTCAATCTTCCAGCAGCTTCTCTGTATGGGCTACTTTTTTTCTCTCCACCAGAACGTGATGGCCAGTGGTTAACAATTACGTTAATTTCTTCTCCGTCTAATAAACCAGTAACCAAAAGTTGATCACGTGTATAAATACGTTTTGTTTTTTTATCGTAGTTTACATTTTCCTCAACTTCTTTTTCTTCTTCTTTTGTACTTTTCTTATCAGAAGTAGTTTCTGTTTCATAAACATACAACGGCACATTTATGTAACTAGTTGGCTGAAAATACTTTTCTTGATATAAAAATCCAACGTCAATTCCACGTTTGTCTGGAGAATCAAAATGGACTACTTTGTATCCTTTATTAATTAAAGTAGGATGCTTAACTAAGTCTTCTAGCACTCTTCTGTTTTCAATTTCACAAGCGCCAATAATTACTGGAGAATTTTTTTGACTTTCGCTTGTACCTAATTCGATAAGAACACGACTTAAGTTATCTAATTTCTTTTGATAATTCTTTTTTGTCCAACCATTTACAGGAGTATACTCTTCATCATAAGTATCTGGATCATTAATTGTATCAAATAAATTCTCAAAATTGTAAAATGCCACGGTATGCACTTTAAATTTTTTATCCTGTGAAACAGCACTATTTACAGACAAAATCACAGTAAAAACAGCCAAAAGGTGTTTAATTTTCATAAATCAAATGTTATATTAATATCAAGTTTATTACAAATTGGGTGCCAAAGGTAAATAATATTATTAAAAGTTATACATTTGTAGGCTGTTAAGTTTGTAACTACTTAACATTAAATTAGTATTAATTTTAATATTCTTTATGAAAAAACTTGTATTGAGCACGTTATTAGTGCTGCAAGCTGTTTTTGTTTTTGCACAGCAAAATCCAGCCTTAAAAGGTAAGGTTATCGATGCTAAAAGTCAAAAACCATTACAAAATGTTGTTGCAACCATTCAAAGTACGAACCAATCTGCTTTGACTGATTTTGATGGAAACTTTGTTTTTCAAACTATCCCAACGGGTGAACAAGTGTTGACAATCAAAACTTCTGGATACACGCAACAAACTTTTATGTTAGAACCTTCTGCTAATGGCGAAACTCTTGATTTAGGAGTAGTTGTGCTAGAAGAAGACATTACATCTGAACAACAATTAAGTTTAGTAACAATTACTGAAAATGATTTAGGAGATGACAACAGTGGTTCTGAAAGTACTTCTGGGCTTTTACAAGCAACTAGAGACACGTATCAACAAGCTGCAGCATTTAACTGGGGTTTAGCACGTTTTAGAATTAGAGGTCTAGATAATGAATATGGAGTTACCATGATTAATGGTTTGTCTATGAATAAGTTATATGATGGAAGACCACAATGGAGTAACTGGGGTGGTTTAAATGATGCAACAAGAAATCAAGAATTTACAATGGGTTCTGCTCCATCTGATTACACATTTGGTAGTGCTTTAGGAACTCAAGAAATTAATACAAGAGCTTCTTTTTACCGTCCTGGAACAAGAATTTCGATGTCGGGTACTAACACCAACTATAGCTGGAGAATGATGGGAACTCACGCATCTGGTATGAACAAAGACGGATGGGCATTTGTGGTTTCAGCTTCTAGAAGATGGGCAGAAGAAGGTTATTTTGAAGGAACTGACTATAGTGCAAACTCATTATTTGCTAGTGTTGAGAAAAAAATTAATGACAAACATAGTTTGAATTTAACTGCTATTTATGCTCAAAATAGTAGAGGAAAAAACTCTCCAAACACTAAAGAAGTAAATGATTTAATGGGAATTAAATACAATTCTTATTGGGGATGGCAAGATGGCAAAAAACGTAATTCAAGAGATAAAGATGTTGAAGAGCCAATTACAATGTTATCTCACTACTGGAAAATTACTGAAAAAACAACTTTAAATACAAATGTTGCTTTTCAAACAGGTAAAATTGGAAACTCTAGATTAGATTACCAATTAGGAAACAATCCAGATCCAACTTACTATAAAAACTTACCAAGTTACTACAGTAATTTAGGAGGTTATACTCCAGACCAATTAACTCAAATTGGAAATGGATTTAGATCAAATTCACAAATTGACTGGAATGCTATGTATATTGCGAACCAAAATAGTGCTTTTGCAGGAAGAAGTGTTTACGTTTTATACCAAGACAGAACGGATGACAATCAATTAAGTGCTAACAGTATCTTGAATTCAAGTATTTCTGAAAATGTTAGCTTAACAGCAGGAGCAAATTTCAGAAAATTACGTTCTCATAATCACCAAAACTTATTGGATTTATTAGGAGGTCAATACTTCTTAGATATTGACCCATTCTATACAGGAAATGCTAGTCAGTCTGACTTAAATAATCCAAACAGACAAGTTGTAGAAGGAGATACTTATGGGTATAATTATTTATTACATGCTTTAACATTTGATGGATTTACTCAATTTAAATTCACTTACGACAAAGCTGATTTTTATTTAGCTCAATCGTTCTCTAGATCAGAATACCAAAGAGAAGGTCTTTACAAAAATGGAATTTATGCAAATAATTCTTATGGTAAAGGAGAGAAAATTATATTTGAAAACTTCGGTTTCAAAGGAGGTTTAACTTATAAATTAAACGGTAGAAATTACTTAGATTTCAATGGTTTATATCAAACAAAAGCACCAAGTTTAAGAAACTCATTCTCAAATGCTAGAATGAACAACATGATTACTCCAGACTTACAAAGCGAAAGCATTACAAGTGCTGATGCAAGTTACATCTTAAGAGCACCAAAATTCAAAGCTCGTTTAACTGGATTTTACTCTAAAATTCAAAATGCAACCGAAATTTCATTCTTCTACGGAGAAGGAATTGGTGGTGGTGACGATGGTGGTGACGAAGACACTTTCGTTAGTGAAATCGTTACTGGAATTGACAAACAAAACATGGGTGCAGAACTTGGTTTAGAATACCAAATTACATCTACTATTAAAGCTACAGCTGCTGCTTCTTACGGACAGTACATCTATTCTGATAATGCTAAATTAAAAACAAATGATGATGCATTAGCTGCTGCTGGAAATGAAAGTTTAACAGATTTTGGAACTGTTTACATGAAAAATTACCACCAACCAGGTATGCCACAAACTGCGGCTTCATTTGGTTTAGAATATAGAGATCCTAATTTCTGGTGGATTGGAGCAAATGTTAATTACTTAGCTAACAGTTACATTGATTTTGCTAACATTTTAAGAACTGATAACTTTAGTATTGATAGTAATACAGGAGATAATTACTCTGGAGCTACTCCTGAATCAGTAAGAGATATCTTAAAACAAGAAAAATTTGATAGCTTTACATTAGTAAACTTGACAGGAGGAAAATCGTGGAGAATTAGTAAAGCAAATCGTAATACAGTGGGATTCTTTGCTTCTGTAAACAACGTTTTTGATGTTACTTATAAAACAGGTGGTTTTGAACAATCTAGAAAAGCAACTTTCCCAGATTTACAAGCTGATCAAGCTAACGGAACTCCTTCTTTTGGATCTAAATATTTTTACGGATACGGAAGAACATTCTTTGTTAACTTCTACATTAACTTCTAAAAAAATATACTATGAAAATAAATTTTTTAAAAACAATTTTTTTGTTAGCACTTAGTACAAGTGTATTAACAAGTTGTGTAGGAGATGATGATTATGTTATTCCTACAGTTTATGACTATGCCTTTACGGATGGATTTGAAACTAATTGGGCTGATTGGACAAAATATAGTGTGAATGGATCCCAAGAATGGCAATTAGACACACAGTATGGAAATCCTGGAAATTGTGCTAAAATGTCAGGTTATGCTGGCACAAGCAATGCCAACGAAGATTGGTTAATTTCTCCTGAAATTAATTTAAGTGAATTAACTACTGCCTATTTATCTTTTCAAACAGCTTCAAAATTTACTGGAAATGTATTAGAAATAAAAATTTCTTCTGATTATAGTGGTGGTGATCCTAATACTGCAACATGGACAAATTTATCTGCTACCTTAGATTCTTCAAATGCTTATACATGGACAAATTCTGGAAACATTGACATTTCTTCTTTTGTAGGTGGAAATGTTCACGTAGCATTCAAATATACATCTACTTCTTCTGCTTCAATGACTTGGGAAGTTGACAATGTTAAAATCACTAAAAATTAATAGCTATGAAAAGATTAAAATTAGTATTAACAACTGCTGTTTTAGCATCTTTAGTTGGATGTGTTAATGGCGATGATTATGGAACACCTGATTTATCGAATGATTGTATTAGTATAGCTGCAACTAAATCTGTACAAGATATTGCAACTTTAGCTAATACTACTGTTCAACAATATCCAGATTCTGATTACATAGAAGCTTATGTTACTTCTAGTGACGAAGGTGGAAATTTTTACAAATCGATATCATTTGTTTCTGTTGACGGAGCAAAAGGATTTACAATGCCGATTGATGATTACAACTTATACACTAGATATGAGCCAGGAAGAAAAGTAACTATTAACATGAAAGATCGTTATTATAATTTTGATAGTCAAATATCTTCTTTAGAAATTGGTTCACTTTTTGAAGGTAGTGTAGGAAGAATTTCTGGTGTTGAATATAAAGATGCTATCTTAAGAAGTTGCGATAAAGTTGATGAAGAAACTTTAGTACAGCATATTACACTTTCTGATATCAATGATACTTATTTACACAAATTAGTAGAGTTTGATGAGGTGCAATTTGCAAATGCTTCTTTAGGACACACTTATCACGATGAAGCATTATCCTATGTGGGTGCTACTGCTACTAATCATTCCGTAATTGATGCATCTGGAAATTCAATAACTGTTCGTAATAGTGCATTTGCTACATTTGCGACAGAAGAAATTCCAAGTGAAAACGGTAAAATTCGTGGTGTTTTAACTAAATATAATGGTACTTTTCAATTAATGTTAAGAACTCTTAATGATGTTAAGTTAACTAATCCAAGATTAAACCCTGCAATCGAAAACTTTGAATCTTTTGCATCAAACACTGCTATTTTTCCTAATTATTTTAATTTAAAAGTTGTAGGTACTAACGATTGGTTTGTGGGTTCTTTCAACGGAAATAAATATTTACAAGCAAGAAAAGGTAACAGTACAGGGGCAACTAAAATTTTCTTTGTAATGCCATATAATTTTGACATGCATACAAAAGTTTCATTCAAAACTTTATATGGTTACATGTCTCAAACATCAACTCCTATAATGAAAGTGTATTACTCTACAAATTTCAATAGTGCTAACCCTACTGCTAACCTTGTAGATATCACTAGTAGTTTTACATTCTCTAATCACACAGGAACAGGATGGGCTTCTGGCTTTACAAACTCTGGTATTCATACCTTTACAGGAATGTCTGGACAAGGGCATATTATTTTTGCGTATGATGTAGCTGCAACCTCAACTACTAATGCAGAAACTAGACCAGGTGCTCAAATAGATAATATTTTATTTCAATAAGTTATAAGAATAAATTATAAAAGCGACTCTAATCGAGTCGCTTTTTTTATGCTTGCTATTTCGTACCTTTGTATTCTTAAAGAACGATTATGTTAGAGAAAGAAGTTATTGACTTTGAAAAATCAATTATTGTTGGGATAGTAACACAAAACCAAAGTGAAGATAAACTAAACGAATATCTTGACGAATTGGAGTTTTTGACATTTACCGCTGGTGGAACCGTTATCAAGCGTTTTTCACAAAAAATGGATAAACCTAATCCTAAAACATTTGTAGGAACTGGAAAATTAGAAGAAATCAAATACTTCATTAAAGATAACGATATTAAAACTGTAATTTTTGATGACGAATTAACACCTTCACAATCGAAAAATATTACCAAAGAATTAGATTGTAAAGTCTTAGACAGAACCAATCTTATCTTAGATATCTTCGCGCAACGTGCCGAAACTTCGTATGCCAGAACACAAGTAGAATTAGCACAATGCCAATATTTGTTACCTCGTTTAACCGGAATGTGGACCCACTTAGAACGTCAAAAAGGGGGAATCGGAATGCGTGGTCCTGGAGAAACTGAAATTGAAACCGACCGTCGTATTGTACGTGATAGAATCTCTTTACTAAAAGAAAAAATTAAAGTAATCGACAAACAAATGGCAACGCAACGCAGTAATCGTGGTGCCATGGTTCGTGTAGCTTTAGTAGGTTATACCAATGTTGGAAAATCTACTTTAATGAATGCTGTTGGAAAAAGTGATGTGTTTGTAGAAAATAAATTATTCGCAACCCTTGACACTACTGTTCGAAAAACTGTAATAAAGAATTTACCGTTCCTTTTAAGCGATACGGTTGGATTTATTAGAAAACTACCAACACAATTAGTTGAGTCGTTTAAAAGCACGTTAGATGAAGTTAGAGAGGCTGATTTGTTGCTTCATGTGGTAGATATTTCGCATCCTGACTTTGAAGACCATATTGCTTCGGTAAATCAAATTCTGCAAGATATCAAAAGCGCAGACAAACCTACGATTATGGTTTTTAATAAAATCGACGCATACAAATCAGAGCATTTTGATGAAAATGATTTAAGTGTTGAAAAAACTACCAAACATTATACTTTGGAAGATTGGAAAAGAACTTGGATGAGCAAATTAGGTGATAAAAACACGTTGTTTATTTCAGCTACTGAAAAGGCAAATTTTGAGGAATTCAGAGAAAAAGTATACGAGGCAGTAAGAGAGATTCACATTACAAGATTTCCTTACAACAAATTTTTATATCCAGATTATAAAGATGCCGTTGAAAACGAATAAAAAAAGACCTCAATTGAGGTCTTTTTTTATTTTGATTTATATAATGGAACTGCTGAACAAGCTTCGCCAAACATTACGCTTTTAGCAACTTTCATTAACTTTTGAATCGCTAACGTATACACTTGATTAGGAACTGATTTTTTAGAACAACCTTTAAGAATTACTGGCTTTTGAAAATAGTCAGTATAATCCAATTTGCTCAAAATATCCTGATACCATTCTATTGTAGCATGTTCTTTATTTCCATGAATAACCTTTAAAGCATACGGAGCTAAATAAACCGAAACTAAAGCAAATGTCCAAGCAGGTAAAATAGCATCCGTTGAACAATACAAAGCCACATATTTATCTTCAAATTGTGACCAGTCTGTTTCTTTCAATTTTATTCTAAAATCAGATTCTTTTAAAATAAACCCTTCTAATAACCATTGCGAAATATCTAAATCTACCACATGATTATCTGGATAGTAATCCTCTAAATCGAATACCATCAAGGAACTTTGCGCTACTTTATTTATTATTTCGTCCATATTTTAGTCGCAGTTTTCAGTCGCAGTTTTCAGAAGTAAGTGTAAAAACACTGTTAACTGTGACTGCGACTGCTTACTATTTTAAAGCATTCCTAATTCTAATTTAGCTTCTTCGCTCATTAAGTCTTTGCTCCAAGGTGGGTCGAAAGTAATTTCTACTTCACATGATTTTACCTCATCTATAGATTTTACTTTTTCTTCCACTTCTTGAGGTAACGTTTCCGCTACTGGACAATTAGGTGATGTTAAGGTCATTAAGATTTTTACATCGTTATCTTCGTTAATCATCACGTCGTAGATTAAACCTAATTCGTAAATATCTACTGGAATTTCTGGGTCGTAAATTCCTTTTAAAACTTTGACTACGTTTTCGCCTAAGTTGATTGTATCGTTAAATTCTTCCATTTTTTTTATTTTTAAACATATAAGTCATATAAGTTAATCCCATAATGTCTTATATATTTCGTTTACATATGTTTGTTGTCCTTCGTAATAAATGTTCTTTACATTAAAATTAATTAATAATCCTATTGGTTTTTGCAATAAGTTCATATAAGTTAAAAGTTGCGCTTCATAGATTGGATTCATCTCGGCAACTGCTTTCAATTCAACTACTAAAATGTCTTCAACCAAAATATCACATCTTAACTTTGATTCCAATTCAAATCCTTTGTAATTAATTGGAATATTGTATTCTGAAATTGAATTTATATTTCGTAATTCTAATTCCTTAATCAGACACTGGTGATAAACGGTTTCGAGCAATCCTGGTCCTAATCTTTTATGAACTTCTATTGCTGCTCCGTTAACATGATAAACTAAATCTTTTAATTGTGTTTTTGTTACATTCTTCATGGCTTATATTAATTTTAGTGGTGTATATCATATTATAAAACTTATATGGCTTATATGTTTAAATTTTTCAGTTTATTGCTTCGATTGAAATGCCAAAGCATACATTTTAATTTGTTTTATCATCGAAACTAAACCATTTGCACGTGTTGGCGATAAATGTTCTTTTAAACCAATTTCATCTATAAAATCGGTATTCGCATCTAAAATATCCTTTGGTGATTGATTAGAAAAAGTACGAATTAAAATAGCAATAATTCCTTTGGTTAAAATCGCATCGCTATCGGCTGTAAAAACGATTTTTCCGTCTTGCTCTTCGCCGTGAACCCAAACTTTTGATTGGCAACCTTTGATGATGTTTTCGTCTACTTTGTATTGTTCATCGATTAATGGAAGCGACTTCCCTAATTCGATGATGTATTCGTAGCGTTGCATCCAATCGTCAAACATAGAGAACTCGTCTACAATTTCGTCTTGTATTTCTTTAATTGTCATTCTTATTTTTTTGTTGCTTTCAAAACTACTTTATTATTGCTGTCTAAAAGAAAAATTGTTTTATCTTCCATTTCAAAATGAGAAACATTAGAAGCAGTTTTGAACCAAAGATCTTCATTTTTCATTTCATTTTCACAATATTTTTTTGTTACCATCAAGGGTGAAATAGTTATATTTTCATCATTCAGTTTATACGTTCCTGAATACATATTGCATCCCATAAAGCCAGAAATTTTATCGTTATCAAAACTAATAAAATAGTTTTTTTCAACTACGTTAACTCCAACTAATTCTTCTACAACATAACTTCCTAAAATTGGATTTTTAAAAACAGAATCATCAGCAATTTTATTGATATAATCGACAAATTCTTTAATTTTAGCAGGCGGAATTGTATGATCAAATCCTTTAGTTGTATAGGTTTTATCTTTCACCACAATTGTCATGTCAGCATGAGGTTTCCCATCATACGCACGCTCCATAGTTGGACCTTCTAAATCGTTGAAAGTTTTTAAATCTATTTTACTATATAATTCCGCTAACTTTTTCCATTGTGCATCTGTTAAATTGACAACACTAGGTTTTCCATCTCTTTGACTAACTAACGAGAATGTCCCATTTTCAATTGTTATCATTCTGTGATAACCTCTTGTATTGGCACCATAAACAACTTTAACATCAGATAATTCTTGGTCTTGCGCACAACCTTTTGAAAGGAAAATAGACAAGAAAATAGTAAGCATAATTTTCATAATTTTACTTTTTAAGATAACATCATTTGCGCTTTTTTAACCGCTTCTACAAAGATATCAATTTCTTCCTTGGTATTGTAAAAAGCGAAACTCGCTCTAATCGTTCCTGGAATATTGAAAAAATTCATAATAGGTTGGGCGCAGTGATGACCAGTTCTAACCGCTATACCTAACTTATCTATAATTGTGCCAATGTCATACGGATGAATGCCTTCAATATTAAACGAAATTACTGAAGCCTTGTTTTCACTTGTGCCGTAAATCGTTAAACCTTCAATTTCTAGTAATCTTTTGGTTCCGTAATCTAATAATTCTTGTTCGTAAGCCGCAATGTTATCAAAACCTATCGAATTCATATAATCGATAGCAGTTCCTAAAACAATTCCGCCTGAAATATTAGGAGTTCCAGCTTCGAATTTATGTGGTAAATCTGCGTAAGTTGTTTTTTCGAATGTTACCTCAGCAATCATTTCACCTCCGCCTTGATACGGTGGCAATTTACGTAACCACTCTTCTTTTCCGTACAAAATTCCAACGCCAGTTGGTCCGCAGACTTTATGACCTGAAAACACATAAAAATCACATTCCAATGCTTGTACATCTGGACGTAAATGTGGTGTTGCTTGTGCTCCGTCGATTAAAACAGCTGCTCCTACTCCATGTGCTTTTTTGATGATGTATTCAATTGGGTTAACCGTTCCTAACGCATTTGAAATGTGATTTACGGTTACGATTTTCGTTTTTTCGGAAAGTAATTTATCGAATTCGGAAAGGATTAATTCCCCTTTTTCATTCATTGGAATTACCACCAACTTCGCTCCTGTTTTTTCACATAAAAATTGCCACGGCACAATGTTACTATGATGTTCCAAAGCCGAAACCATTACCTCATCACCTGCTTTTAGCAAACTTGCAAAACCATTCGCCACCAAGTTAATTCCGAAAGTAGTTCCCGAAGTAAAAATGATTTCGTGATTGTATTTCGCATTTAAGTGGTTTTGAATCGTATTTCTCGATACTTCATACGCATCGGTAGCCAATTGACTCAACGTATGCACACCACGATGTATATTCGCATTGATTTCGCTGTAATATTTTGAAATAGCATCAATAACCACTTGTGGCTTTTGCGAAGTAGCGCCGTTATCAAAATACACCAAGGGTTTTCCATTTACTTTTTGCGATAAAATGGGAAAATCAGCTCTTACTTTTTGAACATCAAACATTTTTGTACAATTTGAGTACAAATTTACAATTTCATTGTTTATAATTAGAATAAATAAAGGTTAAAATCAAATTAAAACTTCTCTCCTACTCCGCCGCCACTAAATCCGCCGCCACCAAATTCCATTGGATTGGTTTGAGTTGGGGCTGGTGTGGTAGCATTTGCTAAAGATAAAATAGCTTGAGCGTTGAATAACAAAGAATCATCGGAATCTCTATCGGGTTGGAACGTGATACCTTCGGTTTTATTTTTTAGCTGTTGGATAAACAAATAAGCTAATCCAAAAAGTAAAATTCCGCTGATTACCATAACGTATTCTATTGGGAAGAAATAGTAATAATGACGAATGGAGTAAAATCCGAATACTAAAGTGGCTAATCCGGTGTATAAAACCAATTTATCTTTCCATTTGATTCCCAAAAAGAAATAAAGCAACGGAATTAAAAACGTCAATCCATAAAAAACAAATGCAAGCGGAACATCGGATTTATTAGTGATTTCTAAGTTCATTAAAGATTGAGATAATTCGCGAACTACTAAATAATTCATTGACAAATAACCTAAAAGCAAACTCGCAATTCGGATTGTATCGAACGTTTTAAAATACGGATAATAATTTTGGTTTTTACTTAATTGAACTACAAAAAAATAAACCAAAATTGTTAAGATCAATCCGACAAAAGACAAATAAAACTTAGGCATTACATCATGCTCGACTATTAAATTGAAAAATATCCCAACCAATCCAATAAATGCCATTAAAGCCGAAATTGTATTGATAAATCGAATAGCGAAAAACACCCCTAAAACCAACATCGTGATTAAAACGGGTAATATGGCTTCTGTAAGAATTCCAATACCAATTGAAAAAGATATTTGAGAAGTAAGCACGAAAGCGTCATCTAATCCATGTCGAAAAAACTTCATTCGAACCAAAACTTCTAATCCAATGTAAGCCACAATCGCATAAAAGAAGAAAATGAATTCGAAATCCTCTGAAATTAGTGGAAATAAAATTAATCCAAAAGCGCTGATAATAGTTGAAATCAAGAAACTTCCTAAGAAAAAGAAACCAATTCTAAAGAAAATATTAGCATTCGATTTTAATTGGACTAATTGCGCGAAAATGATTTGCAATTGCTCTTTGGAAAGGAATTTCTTTTGATATAATTTTTTCGCTTCTTCGGCCAAAAAATAGTTTTCTAATTCGGATTTATTATACGCTTGCATTCTTTTTGGTATTAAATTGTTTGACTAATCGGATAAACAGATAAATACTCGCTACCACATAAAATGGAGCTAACATAGTTAGAAGTTGGTAAATAAATTCAAAATGGATAAACGAAATAATTCTCCCACCCAAAATATTCACTCCGAAATACCCATACAACAACATAAAAGCGAAAAGTGATGTAGCAAAAACGCGATAACTAAATCGGTAGAAATAATAAATAAACCCTAATAAAATTGGAATAAAAACAAACCAATGTTCCGAAAGTAAGCCAGCAATAATACAAACGCCCAACAAATGCAAAGCAAACGTAGCGTAAACAAAGTGAAAATGCGCTTTGATTTTATGTTTCAACGAATATTCCATCCAAACCAATAAAAGTATTCCTAAAATCAATCCCGAATAGGTTAATTCTAGATTGGAATAGACTTCGTTTTGAAACAAACTTTTTGGTGTTATGCTGATTCCAATGAAAGCCGCCAAACTCGTAATCGCCATAGAAAGTACAATTCGATTGTCGAAATAATAAGCAACAGCAAAACATAAGACGGCTGAAATTAAGGAAACATAAGCATACGAATCATCAAAAATTTGATATTGAAAATTGATGTAACCCAAAAAGATACACGCCAACAAACTTCCGGTTAAAACCAAATAATCATACAACGGATTTTCGAACAAAACCTCATCATTGAAATATCCTTTTGCTTTTTTAAAACTGAAATAAAAGCAAACCAACATCAAGATAAAATTAGCCGAAAGTATCGCTAAATGTCCGATAGAATCGATGTTGTTGTAGACAATTACTCCAATTCCAGAAGTAAAAAGGATTATTGAAACGTAAATCATTAAAAGCAGTTCGCTTCGCAAGGAAAAAATACCTTTCTTTTGATAATTAGCAATTTCTTCCAAATGGTTATCGTTCAAAAATTCCTTTTGATGAAGTTTTTGAAGTTGTAGTTCTGAAAAATGTGGTTTTTCCATGAAGTAAAGTTTGAATAAAGATAAGGAAATTCCTAATTGTTTGAATAAAACAACGCAAATCCATTTTCTAAAATAGAAAAATAAAAAAGAGCACAAAGTAGAAAACCTTGCGCTCTTAGTGTATTACTTAGTGTCTTTGTGGTTTGATATTACAAATCAAATCCCATATTTACGCCTAATTTATCAGCAATAATTCTACCAATTTTAGCTTTTAATTCTGGTATTTTAATGCTGTTCGTTACTTCGCTGGTAAAGGCATACATCAACAAAGCTTTCGCTTCTTTTTTCGGAATTCCGCGTTGTTGCATGTAAAACATTGCGCTTTCGTCTAATTGTCCAATCGTACAACCGTGTGAACATTTTACATCATCGGCAAAGATTTCCAATTGTGGTTTTGCGTTGATAGTCGCTTTATCGCCAATTAAAATGTTGTTGTTTTGTTGGAATGCATCGGTTTTTTGTGCTTCTTTTTCAACGAAGATTTTCCCATTGAAAACTCCTGTTGAATTATCATGTAAAATCGTTTTATAGTTTTGGTGACTTTCGCAATTTGGTTGCGCATGGTGCACCAATGTATAATGATCTACGTGTTGTTTGTCGCCAATAATAGTAATTCCTTTTAATGTGGAATCGATTCTTTCTCCTTGGTGATAGAAATTCAAGTTATTTCTGGTGATGTTTCCACCAAACGAAAACGTGTGCACCGCTACTCTACTCTCTTGCTTTTGGGCAATGTAAGTATTATCAATCAAATTCGCAGTTTGTACATCATTTTGTACTTTGTAGTAATCTACAATCGCACGTTTTTGAGCGAAAATTTCGGTAACCGAATTCGTTAAAACCGGATTACTATTCAAACTTTGATGACGTTCTACGATTTGCACGTGAGCGTTTTCTCCAACGATGATTAAGTTTCGAGGTTGTACCATCAAAGCCGCTTCATTTCCGGTTGAGAAATAGATGATTTCGATTGGTTTTTCAACCACTTTACTTTTTGGAATATTGATATACGCACCTTCCAATGAAAAAGCCGTATTTAGAGAAGTTAAACTCTCTTCTTTGCTTGCAATTTGATTAAAATAGGTATCAATTACCATTTTATATTTAGGTTTGGTCAATGCCGAAGCCATCAAACAAACATCTAAACCATCATGTGTAGTAGAAGACAAAAACGAACTGAAAATTCCGTCGATGAAAACTACTTTGTAGGTGTCAATTTCGTGTAAGAAATACTTTTTTACATCTTTAAATTCGATGGCGTTATCCTTTTTTGGGAAAACCGAAAAGTCATTTTTTAAAATGGCATTTAACGACGTGTATTTCCAAGCTTCCTCTTTTTTAGTAGGAAAACCTTTGTTTTCGAAATTTTTTATGGCGTGATTTCGAACTTCGTGCAAATCTTCATTGTCTTTGATTTTTTCTTCAAAGGCCATGAAGGAAGCTAATAATTTATCTTTTAATTCCATTGTATTTAGTGTTCAGTCGCAGTGTTCAGTCGCAGTGTTCTGATAACTGTGACTGAGACTGTAAACTCTAGTTCAATTCATTCTTTATCCAATCGTATCCTTTTTCTTCTAATTCTAAAGCTAAATCAGCTCCACCCGTTTTTACGATTTTTCCATCCATTAAAACGTGAACGAAATCTGGAACAATATAGTCTAACAAACGTTGATAGTGCGTAATCACTAATACCGCGTTGTTTTCGTTTTTCAATTTGTTTACACCATTGGCTACAATTCGCAACGCATCGATATCTAAACCTGAATCGGTTTCGTCCAAAATTGCGATTTTTGGTTCTAACATTGCCATTTGGAAAATTTCGTTACGTTTCTTCTCACCACCCGAAAAACCTTCGTTTAGAGAACGTGACAAAAATTTTCTGTCCATTTCTAATAATTCTGATTTCTCACGGATCTTCTTCAGCATTTCATTCGCTGGCATTTCTTCTTCACCATTCGCTTTGCGCTTTTCGTTGATAGCGGTTTTGATGAAATTCGTTACCGAAACACCTGGAATTTCCACTGGATATTGGAACGATAAGAACACGCCTTTGTGCGCTCGTTCTTCTGGAGCTAATTCTGAAATTTCTTCTCCGTCTAAAAAGATTTCACCTTCAGTTACTTCGTAATTTTCGTTTCCAGCAATGATAGAAGATAACGTTGATTTTCCGGCACCGTTTGGTCCCATAATTGCGTGCACTTCTCCTGCTTTAATTTCAAGGTTGATTCCTTTTAATATGTCTTTGTCTTCTACCGAAGCGTGTAAGTTTTTTATCTGTAACATTTTATTTAGTTTCAGGTTTAAAGTTTCAAGTTTGTAAAATGTTGTTCTTGAAACGTTTATATTAAATTATTTTTAAATTCTTTTATAATTGTTTTTTTGTTCAGGTATAACTTGAAACCTGAAACTTGAAACAAAACTATCCTACCGAACCTTCTAACGAAATTTCCAATAATTTTTGAGCTTCCACTGCGAATTCCATTGGTAATTTATTCAATACTTCTCTACTAAAACCGTTTACGATTAAAGCAATGGCTTTTTCGGTTGGAATTCCGCGTTGGTTACAATAGAACACTTGGTCTTCTCCAATTTTGGAAGTCGTAGCTTCGTGTTCAATTTTTGCCGAAGCATTTTTACTTTCGATGTAAGGAAAAGTATGTGCTCCACAATTGTTTCCCATTAACAATGAATCACATTGTGAGAAGTTACGAGCGTTTTCTGCTCTTGCTCCTATTTGTACTAATCCTCTATAGCTGTTTTGTGATTTTCCAGCTGAAATTCCTTTAGAAATGATGGTCGATTTTGTGTTTTTTCCCAAATGAATCATCTTTGTTCCAGTATCGGCTTGTTGGAAATTATTAGTTACGGCAATCGAGTAAAACTCTCCAATTGAATTATCGCCTTTCAACACACAAGAAGGATATTTCCAAGTTACCGCCGAACCTGTTTCTACTTGCGTCCAAGAAATTTTTGCGTTTTTCTCGCACAAACCTCTTTTCGTAACGAAATTGTAAACTCCACCTTTACCTTCTTTGTTTCCAGGATACCAGTTTTGAACAGTTGAATATTTAATTTCAGCACCATCCATGGCAATTAATTCTACAACGGCTGCGTGCAATTGATTTTCATCACGACTTGGAGCGGTACATCCTTCTAAATAAGACACATAACTCTCTTCATCAGCCACCAATAACGTTCTTTCAAACTGACCCGTTCCTCCTTGATTGATGCGGAAATACGTTGATAATTCCATAGGACAACGAACGCCTTTTGGAATGTAACAGAAACTTCCATCAGAGAAAACCGCCGAATTTAACGCAGCGTAAAAATTATCTTTCATCGGAACAACTGTGCCAATGTATTTTCTAACTAGTTCTGGATGTTCTTTGATGGCTTCCGAAATCGAACAGAAAATAATGCCTTTTTCGTTTAATGTTTTCTTGAAAGTCGTAGCTACAGAAACTGAATCTACCACGATATCAATCGCCACGTTATTCATTTTCTTTTGCTCATCAACCGAAATTCCTAACTTTTTGTACATCGCCAAAAGTTCTGGATCAACGTCTTCTAATTTTTTATTCGGATCCGCTTTTTTAGGTGCCGAATAATATGAAATTGCCTGAAAATCGGGTTTTTCGTAATTTACGTTGGCCCATTCTGGCTCTTCCATTTCTTGCCAAGCGCGAAAAGCTTCCAAACGCCATTCGGTCATCCATTCAGGCTCTTCTTTTTTCTTCGAAATCGCACGAACAATGTCTTCATTTAAGCCAATAGGAAACGTTTCCGAGTCCAATTCGGTGTAAAATCCGTATTCGTATTCTTTATTTTCTAATTCGACTTTTAAGTCGTCTTCTGTATACTTACTCATATTTTTTGATTTATAGAGAGAAACTCTCTCCACATCCACACGTTCTTTGTGCGTTTGGATTGTTAAACACAAATCCTTTTCCGTTTAAACCACCTGAAAACTCTAATATAGTTCCTGCCAAATAAAGAAAACTCTTTTTCTCAACGGCAATTTTTACATTATTATCTTCAAATATTTTATCGTTTTCTCCTATTTCTTTGTCAAATTTTAAATCATAAGACAAACCCGAGCAACCACCACTTTTTACGCCTACTCGAACGTAATCTTTGGCTGCATCAAAACCATCTTCTTGCATCATAGCGATGATTTTTTTACTTGCTGTATCAGATACTTTAATCATATTCTTATTTTGATTTTGTCTAAATTAACCGCAAAGATAAGCCATAAATTGCTTTTCACAAGAGTTGCTAACATTTTTATAACTTATAGATTCATAGTTTCTATTTATAGTATTTTTTGTAATTTGGCTGAAAATTGTTTTGATCATGAAATTACATCCTATTGAAGCTGGAAATTTTAAATTAGATGGTGGCGCTATGTTTGGCGTGGTGCCTAAAACCATTTGGAATAAAACCAATCCGGCCGACGAAAATAACCTAATTGATATCGCTGCGAGATGCTTATTAATTGAAGACGGGAACCGATTGACGTTGATTGATACCGGAATGGGAAACAAACAATCGGAGAAATTTTTTGGATATTATTCGCTTTGGGGCAATCATTCTTTAGACAAATCATTAAAAAATGCTGGTTTTCATCGCGATGATATAACGGATGTTTTTATGACGCATTTACATTTCGACCATTGTGGTGGAAGTGTAAATTGGAACAAAGACAAAACCGGTTACGAAGTCGCATTTAAAAATGCCAAATTTTGGACCAATGAAAACCATTGGAAATGGGCAACAGAACCAAATGCGCGTGAAAAAGCCTCTTTCTTACACGAGAATTTATTTCCAATGCAAGAAAGTGGACAATTGCATTTCATAAATCGTCCTGATAGTGATTTTGGGTTTTCAAATGAATTAGGTTTTGATATATTTTACGCTGATGGTCATACCGAAAAACAAATGTTACCGCACATCAACTACAACGGAAAAACCATTGTTTTTTGTGCCGACTTACTAGCAACTGCTGGACATATTCCAATTCCATATGTGATGGGTTACGACACTAGACCTTTGTTGACATTGGATGAAAAAGCAAAATTCATGAACGCTGCGGCTGATAATAATTATTATTTATTCCTAGAGCATGATGCCCACAATGAAATTATTACGGTAGAGCGAACCGAAAAAGGGGTGCGTTTGAAAGAAGTTTTCAGATGTGAAGACCTTTTAAAATAATGTTAAAAAGAAATATTATTGTAACAAATACAAATCACTTCAGTCCAATAACTGAAATTAATTAATTGAAAAATGAAGAGAATTTTTAGACCGCTTTATTTAAGTTTAGCTTTTGCATTCGCATTAGCAAGCTGCGGAACTCAGCAAATGGTTTCAACTCCGGTTGAAAATATTGATAACTTACCCTTAAAAACTACTCCAGTCGCAGAAAAAGATTTGCAACGTTGGAGTCATTTAGATTTAGTAAAAGATACACTTCCTGGAATGAGTGTTGATAAGGCTTACGCTGAATTATTAAAAGGGAAAAAAGGGAAAAAAGTCATTGTTGGAATCGTAGATTCAGGTGTTGATATCAACCATGAAGATTTAAAAGCGGTTATTTGGACCAATCCAAAAGAAATTGCAGGTAACGGAATTGACGATGACAAAAACGGTTATATCGACGATATTCACGGATGGAATTTCTTAGGAAATGCTGTTCATGAGCAATTAGAAATGACACGTATCGTTAAAAAAGGTCCTGGAACTCCTGAATATGACAAAGCAAAAACAGAATTAGCAGAAGAATTAAAAGGAATTCAACCTCAAAAACAACAATTAGATTTCATTCTAAATGCTGAAAAAGCCTTAGTGGGCTATTTCAAAAAGAGTGATTTTACATTAGAAGAAGTAAAAGCAATTCCTGCAACAGAAACTTCATTATCTCAAGCTAAAGCTGTTTTTACACAAGTTTTAAGTAATAGCACAAAAGCGGATTTTGATAAACAAATTGAAGAATTCAAAGATTATATCTACGGACAAGTTAACTACAACTTAAACGTTGATTTTGATGGAAGAAAAATCGTTGGTGACAATCCAGATGATTTAAAAGATACTAAATACGGAAACAACAACGTAGTAGGTCCAGAACCAAAAGAAGCAAAACACGGAACGCACGTAGCTGGAATTGTAGCGCAAGTTAGAGGCAATAATAAAGGTGGTGATGGTGTTACGAATAATGCTGAAATCATGGCGTTAAGAGCTGTTCCAAATGGAGACGAATATGACAAAGATATTGCGTTGGCTATTCGCTATGCTGCAGATAATGGTGCGAAAGTAATCAATGGTTCTTTTGGAAAATACTATTCACAACACAAAGAATGGGTTATGGACGCTATTAAATATGCTGAATCTAAAGATGTGTTAGTAGTTATCGCTGCTGGAAACGAATCTTATGATTTAGATGTTACGAACAAATATCCAAACGACACTTACGATGGAAGTCCAGAATTCGCTAAAAACGTATTAATCATTGGAGCACTTTCTCCATCTTACGGAACTAAAATGGTAGCAAGTTTTTCTAACTACGGAAAAAACAATGTAGATATTTATGCTCCAGGAGATAAAATTTATGCTACTACTCCATTAAATACGTATGAATATTTACAAGGAACTTCAATGGCTTCTCCTAACGTAGCTGGTGTTGCAACATTAATTCGTTCTTACTATCCAAGTTTAACTGCAGTTCAAGTAAAGCAAATCATCATGGAAAGCGGAACACCATTAAAAAACACAGTTACAATTGGTGAAGATAAGCATAAAGCAAACTTTGCAGACGCTTCTAAATCTGGAAGAATTGTAAACGCTTACAACGCTTTAGTTTTAGCGGCTAAAATGGCGAAAAAATAATTTGTAAATTCATTTAATCTAAATAATTCCTACAAGGTCGCAAAAGCCTTGTAGGTTTTCTTTTAAAAAGCAACTATGAAAAAATTTCTTTTTTTAAGTCTCTTCCCAATCTTAGCATTGGCACAAAACAATCCAAATCCAGGGTATTGGCAACAACATGTTGACTATAAAATGGAGGTGAATATGGATGTGAAAAAATTCCAATACAAAGGAAAACAGGAAATTGTGTACACAAATAATTCACCTGACACCTTACACAAAGTTTTCTATCATTTGTACAACAATGCGTTTCAACCAGAAAGCGAAATGGATGCCAGACTTCAAGCTATTTCTGACCCTGATAAGCGAATGGTGAAAACGTTCAAAAAAGAAGGAAAAGAGGTTAAAGAAAGTAGAATTAGTACTTTAAAACCAAATGAAATTGGGTATTTAAACATCGCTAATTTTAAACAAGATGGAGTTTCTGCAACCACAAAAGTAGTAGGAACTATTTTAGAAGTTACTTTAGTAAAACCTATTTTACCTAAACAAAAAACAACTCTTTCATTAGATTTTGATGGACAAGTGCCGTTGCAAATTCGTCGTTCAGGAAGATTGTCTGAAGAAGGCGTTGCTTTATCAATGACCCAATGGTATCCAAAATTATGTGAATACGATTTTGAAGGATGGCACGCTAATCCATATATAGCAAGAGAATTTCATGGTGTTTGGGGAAATTTTGATGTAAAAATCACAATTGACAAAGCCTACACGATTGGTGGAACGGGTTATTTACAAAACAAAAACGAAATTGGGCATGGATATCAAGATGCTGGCGTGCAAGTTGTTTATCCAAAGAAAACCAAAACTTTGACTTGGCATTTTTATGCGCCAAACGTACATGATTTTGCTTGGGGAGCGGATAACGAGTTCATTCACGACATGATTTTAGGTCCAAATAATGTGGAATTGCATTTCTTGTACAAAAACAAGAAAGAAAATTTAGAAAATTGGAAAAAAATGCAACCTAAAACTGCGGAATTATTAGCGTTTTTTAATGAAAATGTTGGACAATATCCATACAAACAATATTCTGTAATCCAAGGCGGTGATGGTGGAATGGAATATGGCATGTGTACTTTAATTACAGGAAATAGAGCATTTGGAAGTTTAGTTGGTGTAACCGCTCATGAAATGGCGCATTCTTGGTTCCAATTTGTATTAGCAACTAACGAAACCAAACACGAATGGATGGATGAAGGATTTACTTCATACATTTCTAACTTGGCGATGAACAAGGTATTGCCTCCAAAAAAACCTGAAGTTCCTTATGAAGATGCATATAACAATTACATTTATTTAGCCAAATCAGGTAAAGAACAACCGCTTTCTACACACGCTGACCGTTACGATATCAATATGGCGTACGGAATTTCAGCATACAGTAAAGGAGAAGTATTTTTAGTACAATTGGGTTATTTAATTGGGCAAGAAAACCTCAACAAAACCATCAAACGTTATTACAACGACTATAAATTCACGCACCCAACTCCAAATGATATTAAGCGTGTGGCGGAAAAAGTTTCAGGTGCTAATTTAGATTGGTATTTGTTAGATTGGACATTAACCACCAACACGATTGACTACAGCATCAAAGAAGTTTCTGAAGCCAATGCAGCCAATACTAAAGTAGTTTTTGAAAGAAAAGGCAGAATGCCAATGCCTTTAGACGTTATGGTAGAATATACCGATGGAACCAAAGAATTCTTCTACATTCCAAATACGTTAATGCGTTGGGAAAAACCAAATCCATATGCAGGAATTAAAGGAAATGTTTTGAAAGGTTGGGATTGGGCTTATCCAACGTTCACTTTTGAAATTGCAAAACCAAAAGATAAAATTAAATCCATCACCATTGACCCAGAAAATATGATGGCAGATGTGAATAAAGAAGATAATATTTTTCCGAAAAAATAAAATTTAAAGCGACTTTCAAGTCGCTTTTTTTATGTTGATTTTGAATAATTGAGATGATAATTATCATGATTTACGTGTTTGGTCTTTCGTAATTTTAATGTGCTAAAAATGCAGTTAAAATTAGTTATTCATTTAAACACATAAAGTCATGAGCATTGCAACCAAAGACATTAGAAACGTGGTATTTCTTGGGCATTCAGGATCAGGAAAGACCACTTTTATCGAGACCATGTTATTTGAAAGTGGAGCAATTCCACGCCGTGGTTCGGTAGAAAATCACAATACCATTTCGGATTTTACCGATTTAGAACACGAAAGAGAAAACACCTTATACAGCCACTTAATGCACGTTAAATGGCACAACAACAAAATCAACATCATTGACACTCCGGGTTTCGACGATTTTATTGGTGAAGTAGTTTCTTCCCTTAAAGTTTCCGATACCGCTGTAATTCTATTGAATGCGGCTTCTGGTGTAGAAGTGGGAACGGAAATCGTTTGGGAATACGTTCAAAATTATCAAACACCTGCTTTTTTTGTCATCAACCAAATGGATCAACCGAAAGCAGATTTCGAAACTACTTTGGAACAAGCGGTGAATCGTTTCGGAAACAAAGTGATTCCGATTCAATATCCTTACAATTCAGGTGAAAAATTCAATAGTATTATTGATGTACTTCGCATGACGATGTATGTTTTCCCAGAAAATGGTGGAAAACCTGAAAAAATGCCTATTCCTACATCTGAATTAGAAAAAGCAAATGCGCTTCATAACGCCTTAGTAGAAGCGGCTGCAGAAAACGAAGAAGGTTTGATGGAAAAATACTTCGAAAAAGGAAATTTAGACGAAACCGAATTAGCAAAAGGATTAACTATTGCGCTTGCTAACCAACAAATATTTCCTGTTTTCTGTGCTTCTGGATTAAAAGATATGGGAAGTGGAAGAATCATGGGATTCATCGATGATATTGCGCCATCTCCAGCAGATAGACCAGCAAAAAAACTAGAAAATGGTGGCGAATTAAAATGCGATGCTTCTGACAAAACCACGATTTTCATTTACAAAACGCTTTCAGAACCTCAAGTGGGAATGGTTTCCTATTTCAAAGTGCTTTCGGGCGAATTGAATGCTGGTGATGAATTGGTAAATGCCGATAACGGAGAAACCGAACGCTTAACCCAATTATTCGTAGCAGAGGGAAAACAAAGAACTTCCATTGATAAATTAGTCGCTGGTGATTTAGGAGTTACCGTTCGATTGAAATACGGACATTCCAACAATACGTTGAATGCAAAAGGTGTGGAAAGAAAAGTTAGAAAAATGCAATTTCCAGAAAGTCGCATCAGAAAAGCGGTTACAACTGCTAATCTAGCCGATATGGAAAAAATGATTAAAGCCTTACATCAAATCGAAGAAGAAGATTTAACTTTCAAAGTAGAGCAATCTTCGGAACTTAAACAAACCATAGTGTATGGTCAAGGGCAATTGCATTTGGATTTAATCAAACATCGTATCGAAAGCGAAAACAACATCGAAATTATTTTTGAAGAACCAAAAGTGCCGTATCGCGAAACCATAACTAAAGCTGCTAAAGCAGAATATCGTCATAAAAAACAAAGTGGTGGTGCTGGGCAATTTGGAGAAGTTCATTTAACTATTGAGCCATATTACGATGATATGCCAGAACCACAAGGTGTAAACGTTCGAAACAAAGAAATTGAAGAATTGCCTTGGGGCGGAAAATTTGCCTTCTATTGGTGTATTGTGGGTGGTGCTATCGACAATCGATATGCCACAGCCATTAAAAAAGGAATCATGCAATCCATGACCGAAGGTCCATTAACGGGTTCTAATTGTCAAAACATTCGCGTTTGTATTTACGATGGTAAAATGCATGCAGTAGATAGTAATGATATCTCGTTCCAATTGGCCGCTTCTCATGCATTTAAAGAAGCTTTTAATGAAGCAAGACCTCAACTTTTAGAGCCTTACTATCAGCTTGAAGTACTTTGCGAAGATGCTTACACTGGTGACGTCATGGGCGATTTACAAACCCGAAGAGCCATCATTCAAGGAATGGATACCGATGGTCATTATCAAAAAATTATTTCCGAAGTGCCGCTAGCCGAACTCAAAGATTATGGTTCTACACTTCGTTCTTTAACACAAGGAAAAGCAAAATTCAAATTGGAATTTAGTTCTTATCAACTGGTTCCTCCTCATGTTCAGGAAAGTTTAGTTATAAGCAATGCGGTTTTATCTGAATAAGGAATGGATTTTGTATTTAGAAAAGCTTCTTCGGTTTGAGGAAGCTTTTTTTATGCTTATTTTTGTAGGCTTAAAAATAAAACTACAAAATAAAAAATATACTACTGATTATTAGTAAATTAGTATAAAAATAAAAGGTGGAAATCTTAGATAAAAATAAAACGGTATCCCAATTAACAATACTATACATTTTAGTGGTTGTTGCCTTTTCATTTTTAAATCTGAAATCATTTCCCGTTCTTGAATTCCTGTTAGGTAGTATTCGAATTCCGATTCTTATTTTGATGTATTTTCTTGCTTCCAAAATCAAAAGTACGCTTTATTTTAGTGCTTTAATTTTGTTCTTTTTTGCCTATTTATTCTTTAGGGAAAATACGCCTTTTTTTAATTTTATTGGAGCTATCATTTCTCTTGCTTATCGGATTTTAATCTTTATCATCGTTTATAAAAGTATCGAAAATAAAAATTGGTTAGCGATAGTGTTGGCTTCCATTCCGTTCTTTTTTATCTATTTGTATGCGTTACTTTTGATAGAAAAAGAAGTGAAAATGGATTTTTATCCATGGGTTATAAATGGCTTTTTAACTTCTTTCATTGGCGGAATGGCAACTTTCAATTTCCTTTTTCAAGACAAAAAACGATTGTATTGGTTATTCATAAGCGCTATTTTATTTGTGATTCAAATCGGCGTGTTTTTAATCAACAAATATTATTTTCCTGATGAAATTTTAAGAACACTAACCATAATTTTATTTGGAATTTCCAACTTCACTTTTTACAAATTTGTGATTCTAAAAGAAGAATTAAAACTTAAATACACATCTTAATTTAAAGTTTTCTAACTTTGCTTCATGAAATTCACTTATCCCAAACACGAAAAATTAAAAAGCAAAACTACGATTGACTTGTTGTTTTCGGAAGGGAAATCAGTTTCAAAATACCCGTTGCGTTTGGTTTATGTTGAAAATACAGAGCCTAATGCGGAACTGATTAAAATGGGTGTTTCCGTTTCTAAAAAATACTTCAAAAAAGCGGTCGACCGTAATTATTTCAAGCGTGTTTTGCGCGAAACCTATCGTTTAAACAAGCATCTTTTGATTGATTATTTAGAAAAACCGCATGCGTTTATGTTTTTTTATCAAACAAAAGAGCGTCTTTCTTATCAAGAAATCGAAGAGAAAACCATCCAACTTTTTCAAAAATTCAACGAAAGGCAGAAGTAAATTGCACTTTTGGTTTAATTTTTGCTCAAGATTCTTTACTTTCGTAAACTGGTATAATTCAATACTTCAACATGAAAAAATATTTCAGAGGAAAAATAATCATTCCTGTTCTGGCAGCGGGTTTCTTATTTGTGGGTGTTAGTTTCAAGAACGACTTTTTTGAAATTGCCAAGCAAATTGAAATCTTTACTGGACTTTTCAAAACCGTTAACCAAAATTACGTGGACGAAACCAATCCGGGTGAAATGATGGATAACGCCATAAAAAACATGTTGAAAGAATTAGATCCGTACACGGTTTTCTTCAACGAACAAGATGTTTTAAAATTCAAAATCAACAATACGGGCGAATACACAGGCATAGGTGCCATGGTGCAACGCAAAGAAGGCAAAGTTTTTCTAAAAGAAATTTACAAAGGGTTTCCAGCCGATAAAGCCGGATTAAAAGCAGGTGATGAGGTAATTCAAATAGGCGATATCAGCCTAAAAGAATACAAAGAAGACGCTTCGCAATTGTTTCGTGGTGCAAAAAATACGAAAGTTGAAATTCAATATATTCGTCAAGGAAAAACCCAAAATGCAACGATTGTTTTAGACGATGTTGAAATAAAAGCCGTTCCGTTTTTCTCGCTTTTAAAAGACAATACGGGTTATATCGTTTTAACGAAATTCACTGAAAAAGCGAGCTTTGAAACCAAAGCCGCTTTGTTAGAGCTTAAAAAACAAGGAGCAACCAAAATAATTTTAGATTTAAGAGGGAATCCAGGTGGTTTATTGCACGAAGCGGTAAACATTTGCAATCTTTTTGTACCTAAAAACGAGTTAATTGTTACGACAAAATCGAAAAACCCAAAACACAATTTAGAATATCGCACTAAAAACGAACCTATCGATTTAGAAATTCCGATTGCAGTTATTGTAGATGGAAAAAGTGCTTCGGCTTCTGAAATTGTTGCGGGTGCGATTCAAGATTTGGATAGAGGAGTGATTTTAGGAACTAGAAGTTTTGGAAAAGGATTGGTACAACGTCCACTAGATTTGTCTTACGGAACACAAGTAAAAGTTACGATTTCAAGATATTACACCCCTTCTGGAAGATGTATTCAGGCTTTAGACTATTCTAAAAAAGACGCAAACGGAAAAGCTATCAAAAAATCTCAAGATGAATTCAATGCTTTTAAAACCAAAGCAGGAAGAACCGTTTATGATGGCGGTGGTGTTTTACCAGATATAGAAATTGAAGAAACAAAAATGGCAACCATTACGGATGCTGTAGTTAAAACAGATGCAATTTTTAACTTTGCTACGCAATGGTATTTTAAAAACCCAACCGTTTCAGGAATTCCTACCATTTCAGATGCTGATTTTATTGCTTTTAAAGCGTTTTTAAAGCAAGAGAAGATCAGTTTAGATACCGAAACTAACAAAGCACTTAAAAACGTGCTTGAAACCGCTAAAAAAGAAAAAATAGACACTCAAATTTCAAATGAATACAAACAATTAGAGTTGGCTATAGAGAAAAATCAGGAAATAGAATTGGACAAAAACAAGAACCAAATCAAAAAACTGATTCAGGAAGATTTAATTACACGTTACCAATATCGCGAAGGTTTATATCAATTTTACACAAAAGAAAACTTAGAAATTGAAAAAGCCATTGCTTTATTAAATAATCAAACGCAATACAAATCAATATTAAAAAAATAAGATGACACGTTTATTTTCCCTACTATTTTTACTTTTTTCATTAGTAACTTTTGCTCAAGAAGATGAGGAAGTACACTCAATATTCTTTGAATTTGACAAATACAATTTAAAAGAAGAGCAAGCGAATGCCGTGGTAGCTTTCGTTAGCAAAATTGATACTACGCGCATCGAATCCGTTCAAATTTTTGGCTATTGTGATGATCGTGGTAAAGATGCTTACAATTATACTTTATCTACCAATAGAGCTAATACCGTTAAAGATAAACTGATTGAAAAAGGAATTAAAAGTAAAATTATCATTACGTTGGAAGGAAAAGGTAGAATCATGCTTGACGAAGACATGCAAACCAATGTTCCAGAAGCCCGTTCTAAAAACCGAAGAGTAGACGTAGTAGTAAACTTCAAACCTGTTGTAATTGAAGATTTAAAAATTCCTGGGATTTACAGTACAATTAAAAAAGACCGAATTGTAGGCGATAGAATATACCTTGACCACGTTTTATTTGAAAGAGGCAGTAGCCAATTAACCTACAAAGCCAAGAAAGAATTAGACCGAATTGCTTTAGAATTACACAAATACAAAAATATTCATTTCGAAATTCAAGGACATGTTTGTTGCACCCCAACTTTTCAAAAAGAAGCCATTGATCGCGACACCAAAAAACGTGAATTATCTACCAATCGTGCTAAACGAGTATACAATTACTTTTTGATGAAACGCATCAGTAAAACCCGTATGACGTATAAAGGATATGGCAATACGCAATCCTTAAAAAAAGGTAGTACTTTAGACCGAAGAGTAGAGCTTTTAATTACTAAAAATGAGGTAACTCCTACAGAGCAAACTAAAAAGTAATTACGTTTTAACATAAAGTATGGTTTTTATATACATTATGTTAAAAATCACTAAGGTGCTTTTTTTATTAAAAACTTTTAATAATTTGCTTATCAATATAAGCCATTTATTATGAGAGTTTTAATTACAGATGACCATCAAAACATGATTGATTCACTCAAAACCATACTAACGTATGCTTTTGAAAGTGAAAAAAACGTTCATATTGTAGAAAGTTTAAATTGTACTGATGCTATTTTAGCAATTAAAAAGCATACTGAAGCCGATGAACCTTTTGACTTAGCAATATTAGATTATTCAATGCCGGGTAATCCTGAATATGAGATTTTTAATGGTGGTGATCTCTGTTTGTTTCTTCGAGAAAAAATGCCTTTATGTAAATCGTTCTTTTTTACTGCGCATTTAGAAGATTTTACTGTGATGGATCTCGACCAACGAGTAAAACCTGATGCTATTGTAATTAAAAGCGATGTCAGTGGCAGTGAATTAATGAATGCTATTAAAGATGTTGTAAAAGGGAACAAGTACAAAAGCACATCTGTTTTACAAAAAACCCACAAAATGTGGGAAGAAGAAATTTTCACTAAAGAAACCAACCGCAAAATTGTTAAATTAATAAGCAGTGGTTATAAAATTAGAGAAATTGCAGACGCACTTTCATTAACTGAAGTTGCCATTCAAAAAAGGATTGCAAAAATAAAAAAAGGATTAAATATTACGGATGATACAAGCATTTTACGCGAAGTAAAACGCAGAGGTTATCTTTAACCATACCAACACGTATGGTTTTTTGATACATTTTGTTAAACGTTATTGTCGACATTTGGAAATGCATTTTTAAATGTTAAAATTTGAATTGGATATCCAAAAACAAAACATTAATTTTAAAAATTTAAACAAAATGCAAAAAATGATTTTTAGTGCCGTAGCACTTGTAGCGTTTTCTTTTGCTGGGATGGCAAATGAAATTGAAGAGAAAAAAATAGAACTTAAACCAATTGAAAAAGAATATGCCACTATATTAAAGCCATGTTATGCTGTTTATTTAGACACTTACCAGTCTGCAATTGATAATGGTGCAAATGAAACACAAGCAGGAAATGTTGCTTGGGCTGCATATTCCTCTTGTACAGGATTATAAAACATTAATTCCTGTGCCATGATTATGGCACAGGATAAATTAATTAACATGAAAAAAATATCTATATTCTTTATTCTCATTTGTTTCCATTTGTTTTCACAAAATAAATCGGGAAAAATTACCTACAATGTTAACCTTGGATTTGATGAAGGATTTTCAAATTCTGAAACTTTAAAAGATTTTTATGAAAAAGCACGGTTAGGAGTGAAAAACATTACATTCTCTTTGCTTATAAATAGTGAAAATTCACTGTTTACAATGAATGACATGATAAGTAATGAAGATATTAATTTTGCAAAAGCCTTTATCGAAGCTTCAACGATATATTACACAAATATTAAAACTAACAATAATATAAAGCAGATTAATAACCACTTAGGAAAATATGTAATAAATTATTCTGCAAAAACAGAATGGATATTAGAAAATGAATCTAAAATGATAGGAACCTATTTATGTTATAAAGCTACCTCTGAACTAAGAGTTAAGAACAGAAAGGGAGAGTTCAAATACCCTATTATTGCGTGGTATTGTCCATCTATTCCTTTTAATTTTGGACCTAAAGGATATTATGGTTTACCTGGATTAATACTGGAATTACAAGAAAGAAATACAACTTATGGTGTCATTAAAATTGATTTAAAAAAAGAGAATACCCCTATAGGTATACCTAATGAAGGAAAAGTTGTCAAACAAGAAGAATTCAATGAAATTGTTTCAAAACCTCCAACTTTTTAATTTTTAAATGCCAAAATTCTTAATTTTATTCCTACTTTTTCCATTTTTTACATTTTCCCAAACCCTAACCGGCACGGTAAAGGACACGGTAGGAAACCCATTACAAAATGCCAATGTAATTGCCAAACCTTTAGTTGAAAAACAAGGATTAAAATTTGCTATTGCCGATCATTTGGGGCTTTATAAATTAGAATTAGAAAAAGATGTCCCGTATGAAGTTAGGGTTTCATATTTAGGTTTTAAAGAAGAAATTTTAAATCTTCCCGCTAATTTTTCGCAAAAGGAACATCACTTTAAACTTAAGGAAACAGGGCAACAACTCAAGGAAATTGTTATTACCTATGATTACAAACCCGTTATCGTAAAAAAAGATACGTTAATTTATGATGTAAAAGCCTTTGCCAATGGAAACGAACGAAAACTCAAAGAACAATTAGAAAAACTACCAGGTGTTGAAGTAGATAAAAACGGTGGCGTAACGGTTCAAGGCAAAAAAGTAACCAAGTTTTTAGTAGAAAACAAATCATTTTTTGGAGGTGGAACTAAATTAGGTGTTGAAAATATTCCAGCAGATGCAGTTGATAAAGTAGAAGTAATTGACAACTTTAACGAAGTAGGTTTTCTAAAACAAGTTTCCGATTCTGAAGACTTGGCGATGAACATCAAACTGAAAGAAGACAAAAAGAAATTCATTTTTGGCGATGTTGATGCAGGGGCTGAAGTCGCTAACGACAACGGATTTTATTTAGGTCACGCTGCTTTGTTTTATTATGCACCAAAAACGAATGTGAGTTTCATTGGCGACCTCAACAACATTGGTAAGCGCACTTTTTCTTTTCAAGACATGATGCGCTTTCAAGGTGGTGCTAGTAGTTTTATTTCAGGAAGAAAACAATTGACTGATTTGTATTCCTTTGCTAGCGACAACACGGATGTCATTGAAAACAAATCGCAATTTAGCGCTTTGAACTTTCGCCAAGAAATCAATTCTAAATTAGACGTAGAAGGTTTTGCTATTTTTTCTAAACTTTTTACCAGCACTTTAACCGAAAGTTCTATCGAATATCTTCAAAACACAACCGCCACTTCAGAAGAACGCATCAATAAAGGTGAAAATAAATCGATTTTAGGCATTGGAAACGTAAAACTAAACTACACGCCCAACACTAAAGAGAAATGGTTTTACAACGGTCAATTTCAATCGAGCGCCAATGATATGACTTCGGTTTTAAATTCAAGACTCGATGGACAACAAACTTCTTTTGAAACGTTAAATTCAGCTGATAATGTTCAAATCAAGCAGTTTTTAGAATGGCACAAACAAGTAAATTCTAAACATACGACCACTATAGTCATTAATCAAAGTTACGATAACCAAAAACCCATCAATACTTGGCTTACCGATACTGAATTCTTAACCGGATTAATTCCGTTAGAAAATGATTCGTTTTACAACATTCAGCAAGTAAAAAAAGTAAAAAACAGCAGTTTTGATGCGCTTTTTAAACATTATTGGATTATCAACAATTACAATCATTTGTATACCAATGTTGGAAATAATTTAGGAACCACACAATTACAAATCACCGAAAAACAATACCTAACCGATGGCACTATCAATGATTTTGCTACCGATGGTTTTGGGAACGACATGGATTATTTGTTAAACGATTTGTATTTAGGTTTAGAATATAAGTTTAAAATTGGAAAATGGGTGAACAAACCTGCCATTTATGCCCATTACTATCATTTGAAAACCGAGCAAATTGCAAACAATTATACGTTAAACAACACGTTTTTACAACCAAGTTGGTTAAGCGAATACGAATTCAATCAATCCGAAAACTTAAAATTCAATTACCGTTTAGTGAATGAATTCCCAGAAGCGAATCGTTTGTTAGAACGTTATACGCTACAAAGTTATAATTCGGTTTTTAGAGGAAATGCGTTGTTGCGAAACGAACGTTTTCATAATGCAACTTTAAACTATTCCAAAACCAGTATGTATCGCGGCATCATGTTGTTTGCTAATGCAAGTTTTACCAAAAAAGTAAGAACCATTCGTAATGAAATTGGTTTAGATGGCATCAATCAATTTACAACGCCAACCATTACTGATAATCCAGAAACTACATATCGTGCTTATGGAAATATTGATAAAAAAATCCACAAATTTAGATTGGGCTTAAATGCTAATTTATCTTGGTTCAACTACATTCAAACCGTAAATAATCAAACAATAACCAACGATAGAAACAATCAAAGTATTGGAATTAAGTTACGAACAGCCAACAAAAAATGGCCAAGTGCGAGTGTAAGTTATAACAAAACATTTAGTCAATTTTCAGGATTAACGAATTCGAAATTGACTACAGATCGATTGGGTTTTGATTTTGATATCGATTTTTGGAAACATTTTAATTTTAAAACTGATTATGAAGTAACCTTCAACGAAAACAGCAACAACATTGCGACTGATTTCAGAATTGCAAATGCGTATTTGAGTTATCAAAAGAAAAACAACCCGTTTAGATTTGAACTTTCGGCACAGAATTACTTAAACAATGGAACTAAAATCAACAACTCATTTTCTGATTTTATGATTTCGAGTTCCACCACTTACACGTTACCAAGAATTGTAATGTTGACAGTTAGTTATAAGCTCTAAATAAGTTCGCAGTTGAGGTTTTCAGTCGCAGTAAAACTACATTTCTGAACTTGGAATTTCTTAGTTCGTATTTGATTATAATTACCTATAATCTGTGTTACTAGCGGTTGAGTTGTGACTGAAAACTGCGACTAAAAACTAAGAACGCTTCATCTGAATATGAGGAATATCGTCTTCCAAATACATTTCGCTAGTTTGGATAAATCCGTGCGATTCGTAGAATTTTTTTAAATATTCTTGAGCGGAAATGGTTATAGCGGTTTCGTTGAAATTTTCTTTAATTGCTTCAATAGAAACGCGCATTAAATCGTGACCGAATTTTTTATCACGGTATTTTGGGCTTACCACAACTCTTCCTATCGAAGTTTCCTCAAAATAATATCCTTTGTTGAACAAACGAGAATATGCAGCCAAATCTCCGTCATAATACCCTAAAACGTGAAGTGCTTTCTCGTCTTTGCCATCAATGTCTTGATAAACGCAATTTTGCTCTACCACAAACACTTCTGAGCGAAGCTGAAGCAAAGAATATAGTTCAACCGTAGAAAGTTCTTTAAATCGCTTTATTTTGAATTTTATTTCCATGATAAAAAAGAAGTTCCCTATGAAGGGAACTTGATATTATTTTAAAAACTTAACTGATTGAATAATCGCTTCCAATTCGAAAACCAAATCACGTTTCGATTTTGACGGATTATAAGTGAATCCTTCTAAAATTAAATAACGATTGTTTTTAGTGTCTTTAATGGCGTAATTAACAAAAGGTCCCGCCATGAAATCGTTTTTTAATTCCCAAGTTCCTTTGGTTAAATACGTTTTTTTACCTGCAACTGTTACGTCAAACAAATAAGGAGCATAAGCTGCTTCTGTAATCATCCAAGTGTTTGGTAATGTCCCGTGAATATTAGCTTGTCCAATTTCATCTCGCATTACAGTAATATTGGCAATGATATTGTTATCTTTTTCTACTTTTTCAATTGGAACTTGATAAATTAAAATACTGTTATAACCTGATTTAAATTCTTTTCGTAACCAAATAAAATTGTCTTTGACCATATCGTATTTATAACCAAAACCAATTTGCAAGCTAACACCAAACATTTTCTGAACTTGAGCATCTGAAACCAATGATTTTTTCATTCGAATTTGATTCTCAGTAACCTCAGCAGCTTTAATAGTTTTAATAATTTCGGCTGATTTTTCTTCTAGAACGTTTAATACATCTTCTGTATCTGTACCAGAAATAAAAAACACATTTTGTGGTTTAGCAAATTTATTAGTGTTCGAAGAAAATCCAGCTTCTTTCCCTTTTTTTACAACAATAATATTGCGGCTCTTACGAACGAATCCTTCAAAAACTTTTGTTGGATATTGATTTAAAGTAAACAACGGCTCTTCTTGCGGTAAACCATCTACTGGAGCAGCAAATTTTTTACGAATACTATCTCCAATTTCTCCATTCCACAAATTGTCATCAATGATAATCGAAACATTATTGATTTTTCCGTTGGACTCAGAAAGTATGGCTTGGGTTTCTTCTTTAGAAGTTTCTTTACAAGACAAAAACGATAGGGCAACAAACGTTAGAACAGCTAATTTTTTCATGGTGTAGATTACATTTTATCCGTTAATTTTTAATTTCATTCCAGGTTGTATATTATCACCGCTAATATCGTTCCATTTTTTAATATCATCAATGGAAACGCCTGGAAACTGTTTTGAAATCGAGAATAACGAATCACCGCTTTTAACCGTATAAGTCCCGTCGTTATTAGACTTAGACTCGGTTTTAGCAATTATTTTTTTGTCGGAATAAATTTTTAATTTTTTTCCTGCCTGAATATTATTTCCTTTTATATTGTTCCATTTTTTAAGTTCGGAAATAGAAACATTGTATTTATCAGCAATCTTACCTAAACTTTCACCGCTTTTAATGGTGTGAAACTGTGTTTTTCGTTCAAATTTAGGCTTGTTTACAACCGTTGAAGTCGAATCTATACCAGAAGCTATTGAATCTTTTGATGTTGAAGCAATAAATTCAGTTTTTGTTTTTTCTTTATACGTTTCCAGATAATTCAAATACGCGTAAATTTTCTCCTCATTCGAAACAAAAACTCCCATTTTATTTTTCGGTAAACGTAAATAATGAGGTTTATCCGCTTCAAAAGGAATAACTTTTAATTTATAAATCGGATTTAAAAACTCCAATTGATCAACAGGAATATCTAATAAATCAGAAATTTGTTTGAACGACATTTGTTTTTTTACCATAATAGTATCGGTTTCAAAGTAAGTAACCGGTGCTTTTTTAGGCTGAATTCCATGTTCTTTTTTGAATTCGTAAATGTAAAAAGTAGCTAAAAAGGCTGGAACGTAATTCGCAGTTTCTTTTGGTAAATTTTTACGAATGTTCCAATAATTTTGACTTCCACCCGAACGACGAATTGCTTTTGAAACGTTTCCTGGTCCACAATTGTATGCTGCTAAAACCATGCTCCAATCTCCAAAAATTCCGTATAAACTTGATAAATATTGACAAGCAGCTTCAGTCGCTTTTAACGGATCATAACGCTCATCTACATACGAAGTAACTTCTAAATTGTATTGTTTTCCTGTTGGATACATAAATTGCCACAAACCTGAAGCGCCAACACGAGATTTCGCTCTTGGATTTAATGCTGATTCTACAATAGCCAAATATTTCAACTCTAACGGAATGTTGTATTTTGCTAAATGCTCTTCAAACATTGGAAAATAATATTCTGATACCGCCATTAATCGCTCAAAAGCTTTTGGTCGATTTTTTAAAAAGGCTTTAATAGTATTTTCTAAAGCTGGATTATATTCAATATTGAAAGGCGATTTAGCATCCATTTTTGCCAAACGCTTTTTTAGTAATTCTGTAGATAAGTCGTAACTTACTTCTGAATCAATGTTAATATCTGCAATATCAGAAAACATGTTGTCAGATAACTCAGTGCTCGCTAATTCCGTCAACCATCTTTCATCGATACAATTACTCGTGCTATGATTTACAAACGTTGTCTTCAATGAATCCAAGTAGGACATTTTAGGCAACGGAAGTAAATTTTCTTTTTCTGCAGTTTCCTGCGCAAAGCTAAAAAGCGACAGAAAAAGGGATGTTATAATAATTGTTTTTTTCATTCTGTTTTTTGTTTTTTTGGGGCATGTTAATCATTAATAACTTAATAACCAACGTTTTATTGTATTCTTAATCTAAAATAGCTGCAATTCCAGGTAAGGTTCTGCCTTCCAGCATTTCTAACATCGCTCCACCGCCGGTAGAAACGTAACTCATCTTTGGTTCTAATCCAAATTGCTTTACAGCCGCAACGCTATCGCCGCCACCTACAAGTGAAAAAGCACCATTTGCAGTAGATTCTGCAATATATTCTCCTAACGAAATGGTTCCGTTAGCAAAACTTTCCATTTCAAAAACTCCTAATGGACCATTCCAAAGAATTGTTTTTGAGTCTAATATAATTCGTTTGATAATTTCTAATGATTTTGGACCTGCATCCAATCCTTGCCAACCGTCTGGGATTTGTTTAACATCCACCACTTGCGTATTGGCATCGTTTGAAAAAGCATCAGCAGCCACAACATCCACAGGTAAGTGAATTTGAACGCCTTTTTCTTTTGCTTGTTTTAAAATTTCGATAGCCAATTCTAATTTGTCGTCTTCGCAAATAGAATTTCCGATTTTTCCACCCAAAGCTTTAATGAACGTAAAGGTCATTCCACCACCAATAATCATGTGGTTTACTTTATCTAAAATATTTTCAATCACCGTGATTTTTGAAGAAACTTTACTTCCTCCTAAAATCGCAACCACTGGTTTTTCTGAATTTTTCAATACTTTTTCGATGCTTTCAATTTCTTTAGCTAACAAATAACCAAAGCATTTCGCATCATGAAAAAATTGCGCAATAATTGTAGTTGAAGCATGTGCTCTGTGCGCTGTTCCAAATGCATCGTTCACATAAATATCACCTAAAGAAGCTAATTTTTTAGAAAATTCAACATCTCCTTTTTCTTCTTCGGCATAAAAACGTAAGTTTTCTAATAATAAAATTTCGCCCGGTTTAAGATTTTTTGCTGCATTTTCAGCAATTTCTCCAATACAATCCGAAGCAAAATGCACTTTTTGACCTAAAATTTCTTCCGTTTTTGAAACAATGTGTTGTAACGAATATTTCGCTTCAACTCCTTTTGGTCTTCCTAAGTGACTCATTAAAATTACACTTCCGCCATCTTTCAAAATTTTATCAATTGTAGGCTTTGCTGCCTCAATTCTAGTAGCATCTGTTACTTTAAAATTTTCATCTAAAGGCACGTTAAAATCTACTCGAATAATTGCTTTTTTGTTATTGAAATTGAAGTCGTTAAGTGTTTTCATTTATATCGAATTTTAATTTGAGCGAATGCAAATATAATTTATTGTATTTTAAATCTTTATAACAAATATCATATTTTGCATTTTTTTAAATTCTTCTAAAACCAACTTTTTGATTTCTTTTCTACCAATTTTGGTAATTTTTGATTAGGTTTGTTCCATGCTTTTCAAAGATATTTTAGGACAGGAACATATTAAAAATCACTTAACTAAGAGTGCCGAAGCCGGAAGAATTCCGCACGCACAATTGTTTGTTGGCCCTGAAGGTTGTGGAACACTTCCGATGGCGATTGCCTATGCGCAATATATTTTGTGTGGCAATGTTGGCGGAGAAAATGTAGGTGAAAACACCACTTGTAACCTAAAATTCGAACATTTTTCGCATCCCGATTTACACTTTGTTTTTCCTGTTGCTTCAACCGATAGCGTTAAAAGTCATGCCGTTAGTGATAATTTCATGGTCGAATGGCGCCAATTTTTAACTGAAAGTCCATATGGAAGTTTGTTTGATTGGTTGAAAAACCTCGGAATTCAAAACAAACAAGGTTTAATTGGTGTTGATGAAGCTACTGAAATCAACAAAAAATTAGCGCTAAAAGCTTATGAAGGTGGTTACAAAGTCATGATCATTTGGATGGCGGATAAAATGAATGGTTCTTCAGCCAATAAATTATTGAAATTATTAGAAGAACCGCCAGCTAAAACCGTTTTCATTTTAATTACCGAAAGCACCAGCGATATGTTACAAACCATTCTTTCACGTTGTCAAGTGATTGATTTTATTGGTTTAAGCGAAAGTGTAATTGCAGAAGCTTTGGTTTCACGTGAAAATTGCGAACCAACAGTTGCGAAAAAAATCGCGCATCAAAGCGAAGGAAATTATAATAAAGCCTTGCATATTTTACGAAAAGAAGACGATGAATTTCCGTTTGACGAATGGTTTGTGGAATGGGTGAGAAGTGCTTTTCGTGCCAAAGGAAATGCCGCCGCTATTAACGATTTAATTGCTTGGAGCGAAAACATTGCATCTACTGGAAGAGAAACACAAAAGCAATTTTTACACTATTGCATTCACTTTTTCAGACAAGCTTTACTGCTTAATTATCAAGCGAATGACTTGGTTTTCTTAGAAACAAAAGTACCAAAATTTGAATTGGAAAAATTTGCTCCGTTTGTAAATGGTGCCAATATTTCAGATATTTACAAAGAATTAGAAGATGCTATTTACCACATTGAAAGAAATGGAAATAGCAAAATCATACTAACCGATTTATCTATAAAACTAACACGATTAATCCATAAAAACGCATAATTATGATACAAGTTGCTCCACTTTTAGTCTTAGCTTTTTTAGCCATCACTTTTTTACAATCTGGATATGATAAAATTAAAGATTGGAAAGGTAATGTAGAATGGTTAACAGGTCATTTTGCGAATACAATTCTTGCTAAACAAGTTCCGTTTGCTTTAGGAATTGTATTAGTTTTAGAGGTTGTTTCTGGAATTTTATGTGTTTCTGGAATTATCCAACATTTAGTGCAAGATGTAGTAATTAGAGGTCTAGGATTTTATGGCGCTATTTTGTCTTGTATTACGTTACTTTTTCTTTTGTTCGGACAACGTTTAGCAAAAGATTACGATGGTGCAAGAACGATTGTAATTTACTTTATTCCAGCAGTTTTAGTGGTTTTTTGGTTGAACTAATTTAAAATTATTTGATTTTTTATTAGTTAATAAATATTTGCATATCTTTGTAGTGTGAATATTCACTAACCTATGACAATTACAAACGAAATATCAAACAGACAACTTGAAATCATTGAGGTTTCAGGAAAAATACTTATTGAAAAAGGAATAAAAGGCTTAACTACAAAAACGGTTGCTTCAGAAATGAATTTTTCAGAAAGTGCTATTTATCGCCATTTCAAATCGAAAGAAGAAATTTTAATTGCTTTACTATCGCTATTAAAACAAAACATGAACAAGCGATTAACCTCAGAAATTAAACCGCAAAATACTGCGGCTGAAAATTTCAAAGCAGTCTTTACAAGTCAATTCAACTATTTTAAAAAGAATCCTCACTTTGTTGTTGCTGTTTTATCAGATGGTTTATTGGATGAATCCAAAGAAATTAAAACGATAATTCTTCAATTGATGCAAAACAAAATGCAATTGTTGGGTCAAATACTTGAACAAGGAAAACAAACCAACGAATTCAATACAGAAATTTCAACCGAAGATTTATTACCAATTATACTCGGTTCATTTCGTTTTCAAATGCTAAAATGGAAATTATCAAACTTTCAATATGATATCACTACAGAAGGCAATAAAACAATTAACAACTTATTGGCTTTAATACAGAAATGAAAATGCCATGAAAAAAATTGAAAATATTCCTATACCTTTAAAAAAAGGATTTTTGATGTTCTTTTCAATCTTTTGTGGATTGTCAAGTTTTTCACAAGAAGAAAGAATTGTAAATTCATTACCAGAAGTACTACAACTTTCTAAAGAAAAGAATTATGCCTTGCAAAATGCGACATTACAAACACAATTAGCAAATTTGACAAAAAAAACAGCGATAGGAAATATATTAAATCCAAGAATTCCAGTAACCGCTCAATCCCTGAATAATTTTGAACAACAGGTAAGTTTTTTACCTGGACCCATCTTTGGACTACCTGTAGGAACTTTTAAGGAAGTTACCATGGGACAACAATATACCAGCACCTTTTCGATACAACCTCAATTTGATATTTTAAATTTTGGAAGTATTGCCCAGATTAAAAGTGCAAAAATCAACGAACAATTAGTTGAAAATCAAAACAAACTCAACGAGCAAAACATTTATAATCAAATTAATGGTGTATATTTTAACTTACTTTCGTTTGAAGCTCAGAAAAAAATTCTCCAAGAAAACATCAAAATTGCCGAAAGCTTAGTTTTAATCAATCAAAACAAGTTTAACGAAGGAATTACAAGAAAACAAGATGTAAATGAAGCAGAAGCTAATTTAATTGCACTACAAGATAAATTATCGCAACTTATCTTAAACCAAAAAATACAAAAACAAAGTTTAGCGCTTTTCTTTGAAAATGAATTTGATTTAAAACTTACAGAACAGCTTTCAAATTATGAAAATAGGGAAGAATTGGTTGCAACCAACTCCAATTTTAAAAGCGAAAACTACAAATTACAATACCAAATGATGCAACAAGATTTAAAAATTGCTCATTTGCAACAATTGCCTGTTTTATCTTTTATTTCATCATTTAATTGGCAAAATCTAAGTAATGTAAACTATTTTGATGCGAATTCAAATTGGGTAAATTTCAACTATGTGGGTTTAAAAGTTACTTGGGATTTTCCTACTAATGTGCAAAAATTAGCCACCGTTTACAATAAAAAAATCCAATTGAATCAATTGAAAAACAATGCAGACCATGCCGAAAAAGAAAATGAATTTGCCAACCAACAACTAGAAATTGAATATGAAAAAGCGATTGAGCAATATAAAAATTTCAAAAAAATATATCTGCTAAAAAAAGACACTTTTGAAAAAAACTTCAATCAATATCAAGAACAAATTTTGCCATTAGATAAACTTCTAATTTCGCAAAACGATTTGTTAATCAGTGAGATAAATATGATAAATGCTTTAGCAAACATAGGATTCTCAAAAAATAAAATTGTGATAAACAACAACTAAAAATATTCTAAAAATGAAAAATAGTCTGTTTCTTTTACTAACACTTTCTACTTTGGTTTCATGTGGAACAAAAGAAGAAGGAAAGCCTGTTGTACAAGACATTAAAGAATTAGTTTTTGCTTCGGGCGAATTAGAATGGGACAATTCCTATAATTTAACCGCTCAAACAGATGGAATTTTAGTAAATGCAACTTTTGATGTTGGAAATAAAGTAACTGAAAACCAAATTATTGCTTCAATTGACAATAAAACCAATGAAAACAATACCGCTTCAGCTAAAGATTTAGTGGTTATTTCCAAAGAAAATTTAACCGAGAATGCTCCAGCTTTACAACAATTACAACAAAATATTAAGTTTGCAGAAAGCAAATATCAGCAAGATAAAACGCAAGCCGAACGCTACAAAAGATTGTACGATTCGCAAAGTATTGCCAAAGTTGAATATGAAAACATGCAATTAGCTGCAGAAAATTCCTTATCACAATTAAATGCTTTAAAAAAACAATACCAACAAGTCTTACAGCAATCCAAACAAAATTACATCAACACTGAAAATCAATTGAAAAACAATCAAGTAGTTCTAGGATATAATAAATTGGTTGTTCCACAAAAAGGAACGATTATTAAAAAGCTTAAATTCTCTGGGGATTATGTAAAAAAAGGAGATGTGATTGCCGTAATCGCAGATGAAAATAAAGTAGAAGGCGTGTTAAATGTAGATGAAAATAGTATTGGAAAAGTAAAAATTGGTCAGACTGTTTTTGTGCAATTAAACACCAATAAAAACGAAGTGTATAATGCAAAAATCAGCGAAATATTAGCTGCTTTTGATGAGCAAACACAATCGTTTATTTGTAAAGTAATTTTTGATAAACCTTTAAATACTTCGCTGTATGGAACGCAATTAGAAGCTAATATTTTAGTTGGAGAAAAGAAAAATGCACTATTAATTCCAAGAAACTTTCTAGGTTTTGGAAACAAAGTAATGGTAAAAGGAAAAGACGAAGCTGTTATAGTAAAAACAGGAATAGTTTCTACAGAATATGTAGAAATTTTAGACGGAATCACTAAAGAAGATGTTTTGTTGCCTTTAAAACCATAAGCTATGAACATCAATACCGAAATAGCAAAAACGTATATTATTTCCAACAAAAAATTAACAGCTGTTGCAGCGGCTGGTGTGGTTTTAGGAATGTCTATTTATATTTTTATGAATAGTATGTTAGTTGGTTTTGATAAGAGTTCGAGCGCCAGTATTTTTAAAACAACATCTCATATTCGAGTATATAAAGATGACGAAATTAGCAAGGTTTTAGTTAAAAATTCAAAAGAAAATTATTTGATTATTAACCCAAAAATTGTTCCTTCAAACAATACAATTATTAATCCGAAGTTAATTTCTGAAACCATTTTAAAACAGCCCGAAGTTACTGTGGTGACTCCTCAAGTGAGCGTTAATGTTTTTTACAATAACGGGAAATCACAAATTTCAGGATTAGCAATTGGCATCAAACCTGAAGAAGCAAATGTGATGTACAACATCAAATCGTTTATGGCTGAAGGTAATTTCGACTTATTAAAATCAAATCCAAACGGAATTATCATTGGAAGCGGAATTGCAGAAAAAATGAATGCAAAAATTGGCGATAATATCAATTTAACTTCCTCAAAAAGTGTCATCAAAACGTATAAAGTTGTTGGGATTTTTAAAACCAATAATTCAAAAGTTGATAAATCAAATTCCTATGTAAATTTAGCCAGTTCTCAACAATTATTGAAAGAAGGAGCGTCTTACATTACAGATATTAACGTAAATATTGTTGATCCAGAAAAAGCAAAAGCAATAGCTGAAAAAATTTCAAATATAACAGGTTATAAAGCAGAAGGCTGGAAAGAAGCAAACGAAAGCGCAATGGCTGCCAACAAAATGCGAAAAATGATTATCACATTTGTTTCACTGACTATTTTGTTAGTCGCAGGTTTCGGAATTTATAATATTTTAAACATGACGGTTTCTCAAAAAATTAATGATATCGCTATTTTAAAAGCTATGGGTTTTAAAGGAAAAGATGTCATTAGAATATTCGTGACACAAGCGGTAACAATAGGAATCATGGGTGTTATCGGCGGAATGATTATGGCAACCGTTTTAATAACTTTCTTGAAAAAAGTATATGTTGGTGGTGATATTGGTTATTTTCCTATTGATTATGAACCGACAAAATATTTGCAAGGCGTTGTTATTGGTCTAGTAATTACTTTTTTCGCAGGTTATATTCCGGCTAAAAAAGCCGCAAAAGTTGATCCTGTCACCATTTTTAGAAAATAAATTATGCGACAAACTATTCTAAAAACCGAAAATATAGATAAATATTTCTATGACCCTATTGAATTTCAAGTGTTGAAAAATATTTCATTTGAAGTCCAAAAAGGAGAATTTCTTTCAATGGTTGGAAAATCGGGCAGTGGTAAATCTACGTTGTTGTATGTCTTGTCAACTATGGATACAGAATACAAAGGAAATTTATTCATTGACAACGAATTAATGACGGGTTTATCTACCGATAAATTAGCGGCAATTCGAAATGAAAAAATTGGATTTGTTTTTCAATTTCATTACTTACTTTCTGAATTTACGTGCTTGAAAAACGTTATGATTCCTGCAATTAAACTTGGTAAATATTCCGAAAAAGAAATTGAAGAAAAAGCATACGAAAAACTAAAAATTCTTGGCTTAGAAGATCAAGCTTTAAAACCTGCCAACAAACTTTCGGGCGGGCAACAACAGCGAGTAGCAATTGCTCGTGCATTGATAAACGACCCATTATTAATCATGGGCGACGAACCTACTGGAAATTTAGATAGTAAAAACACGAATATTGTTTTTGATATTTTTCAAGAATTAACTCAAAACTATGGCCAAACCATCATTGCTGTAACACATGATGATGATTTTGCAAAAAAAAGTGACCGAATTATTGAAATGAAAGATGGACTAATTATTTAAACTCGCTTTATACAATCGCAATTCATCCCAGGAGAATTGATCGCCGTGAATTTCTTTTAATTCGCCTAAGCTTTCACCTTTAAAATCTTTAAAAGCTGCTCTTAAATCCGATATTTTATCTTCTGGTAAAATGTCGGAAAGTTGCACGATTTCCATTTGGATTAACTTGGCAAAATGGTTGTAAATCGTTTGTGGTGTAAGTTTTCGTTGTTTTGCGATTTCGTAAATCGATAAGTTTTGTTTCCACAATTCTAAAGTATCTTCGTAAGTAGATTTCTTTGGTTCTTTTGTTTTTTTCTTTTTGGTATCGGTGTAATAGGAAACGTCTTCATCGTCTTCTACTAAAGCAGCATGCGAAGTTCTAAAACGCTCAGCCACAACTACTAACTTATTAATTTTGTAGGTACTCATCTCTTCCGAAATTAAATTTTGCTTTGAAATTTCTTTTCCTTCGACAATGATATTGGTCAATAATTTTGCTTTTTTAAGTTGTAAAATCGCTTTGATTTGAAGTTCTTCTAAAACCAATAATTCGTCATAAAATGCTTTTACTTTTTTGATGCGTTTTACTTCTTCTATTTTCAACAATAATTCTTCTGCAACAGTATCTAACGTTTTAAAAAAGTACTGATAAGCCGCATCACATCGTTCTTTAACGAAATTCACGTCTAAATTTTCATCGGAAAAAATTTTATGCAATTGCGACATAAATTTCCCAGATGGTTCGAGAATTTCGGCGATTTTATCGTGTTGGATTTTAGCCCAGTCGTTATGCTTAGTTTTTGGTGATTTTGGTGCTTCAGAATTATAACTGAACAAATGATTGCGCCATTCTTGGCCTAATTCTTTGAAATCAAATGAATTAAGTAAGGTATTTAACCAAAAAATCAAGGTTTCTTTAGCTAATGAATGTTGCAAAATTTCTTCGGAAGCTTTATTTTCGGCATAATTGAGTACTTCTTCATCGCTCGAAATGCCATTCATACGCAACGGAGAAAGCAAAATAAGCCCTTTTAACGAACGCAAACGCGATAAAGCTACATACGCCTGTCCAGGCGCAAAAACTTGCGATACATCAAGCGCTGCTTTGTCAAAAGTTAAACCTTGACTTTTATGCACGGTAATTGCCCAAGCCAACTTGATAGGGTAGTGGACAAAAGTTCCAATGACTTCTTCTTCGATTTCTTTAGTGTTTTCGTTTACTTTGTAGCGAATATTTTGCCACTCGTAGCGTTCGACTTCAATCGTTTTGTTTTCTTCGGGAAAATGAACAAAAATTTCCTTTTCAGTTAAAGAACTGATAACACCCATTTTTCCATTGAAGAATTGCTTCTCGAAATTCAAATCGTTTTTAATAAACATGACTTGCGCTCCGACTTTTAACTGCAATTGTTCTTCTAATGGATAGATTTTTTCAGGAAAATCTCCCGTAATTTCAGGTAAATAGGTGAATTGTTTTCCTTCTAAATCTTTTAACGACTGAGCATTTATGGTATCAGCTTTGGAATTATGTGTAGTTAAAATAATGAAACCTTTGTTTTTCTTCAGATCAAAATTTGGTTGTACAAATTGATTTAGAAGTTGCACATCTTCCGAAGTGATTTTATTATGACGTAAATTATTCAAAACATCAATAAATTCGGCATCGGTTTGACGAAAAATTTTATCTAATTCGATATACAATGGAGGAAACTGGTGTATCACATGCGAATGAAAAAAGAACATGCCTCGATAATAATTCTTTAGCATTTCCCACTCCTCATTTTTCACCACTGGTGGTAATTGTAGTAAATCTCCTATAAAAAGAACTTGAACTCCGCCGAATGGTCTTTCATTTCTTCTCACTTTTCGCATCATGAAATCCATCGCATCCAACACATCAGCACGGAGCATGGAAACCTCATCGATAACCAATAATTCCATATTTCTAATTACAGAACGTTTCACGTTGTTCATCTTAAAATGACGTCCAAGTGAATCGCGATTTTCGAATTTTACAGTGTCAGAAAAATGTGGAAGTTGCTTATTATCAGGAATAAAGGCAGCAAAAGGCAATTGAAACATGGAATGAATTGTTACACCATTTGCATTCAAAGCGGCAATTCCAGTAGGTGCTACAACAACAGTGTTTTTATGTGTCGTAGCGATAATTTCCTTTAAAAGTGTGGTTTTTCCGGTTCCTGCTTTTCCGGTTAGGAAGATAGATTTATTGGTTTGATTAATAAATCGGAGTGTGTAATTAGCTGCGGCTGATACTTGTTCCATGTGGCGTAAAAATTTAAAAAACAAATATATAGAAACGGATGGAAATAAAAAAGTCCTGATTTCTCAGGACTTTCAAATTATTTTTTCTCTTCTTCTTTAGTAGCTACTTTATCGTCTTTCTTAGTCGCTTTATAAGTATCATTAAGCTCTTTCAAAACTTCTTTAGTGATATCGTAACCCTCTTTAGCGTAAAGAACTGTTGCAGCATCACCTGTACCGTAGATATAATCATACCCTTTTTTCTTTCCGTAATCTTTAATGAATTTTTTCATTTCACTAATTAAAGTATCTTTTAAGACAGCTCCTTCTTTTTGTAATTGTTGGATTAAAGCATTTTGTTCAACGCCTAATTCTTGCTCTCTTTGTTGTAAAGCAGCACCCATTTGTTGTGCCCATTGTGGACCTTTAGCTTGTGCATTTCTCTGAAAATTCTGTGCATCAACTTGAAAAGCTCTAACTTTTGCCTCAAGAGGACGACCTAATTCTTCCGACTTCACTTTGAATTTATCATCTTCATCTTTGAATTTTTCGTATTTCTCGATTAACTCAGCAGTATCTATATATGCAGTTTTAAAATCTTTTGAACTTGTTTCTGTTTTGTTACATGCTAAAACGCTTAATGCAACACCTAAAATCAATACTAATTTTTTCATGGTTGTATATTGGTAATTAATAATTTTTCGTAAAAGTAATAATAAGTTGTAAAGTAACAAATTTGTTGCTTTTTTATTTATTTTTCAATTATAAGAATTTCTTATGTGATATTTTAAAAATGATAGATTCAAGCTATTAAAAGTGACTTTCATAATTTAAATTAGACAAATCATCTAAAAAAAGACAATAAATTACATCAAATTGAATAAAAAAGTTTCTAAAATCGCTTTAAAATGATTTTTACTTGTTTTTTAACACGTAAATATGTGAAGAAAACTCTTTTTTAAAGAATCCCGAAACATTTGAGATCAAACCAATAAAAAATCCGGAAATGAAATTCATTTTTCCAGTTTTATATTTTTCAGATAAAAGTGACACATAAAAACTATCAAACCACATGGGTTTAATATCTTCCAAATTCATGTTTTGTTTATCGAATAATTTTTCGATTGCTGTTTTTGAGAAATGCCACAAATGTCTCGGCACATCATAAGCTGCCCAAAATTCTTTGTAATATTTTGCATCGTACGATTTGAAATTTGGAACAGCGATAATAATTGTCCCTGAAGGTTTCAACAAACGTTTCAATTCAGCTACTTGATGTTCGACATCTGGAACGTGTTCTAAAACGTGCCACATGGTAATTACATCAAACGAATTACTTTCTAACTTTTCAATCGTATCACCAAATTTAATTCCTTTTCCAACAGCAATTCCTTTTGCTTTATCATTAGGCTCAATTCCTAAGATTTCCCAATTCTGATTTTTACATTCCAAAAGAAAATCCCCTGTTCCGGCTCCGATGTCTAAAATTCTTCCTTTAACTGGTTGGTAAGAATTAATTAATTTAACTTTATCGCGAATGGCTTTTCTTTTGATGAAGTGATACATTTTTTCAAATAACGTACGTTTTCCATCGGTGTGAGAAATATAATCTTCAAATTCGTAATACGAACCTAATTTATCTAACGTAGGTTGCGGATGTGTTTTTAAAATTTGATATTCCTCATTTAACAACAAGGAAAAAGATTCTCCAGAAACTGAAAAATCTTTAACTTTAATAAAACTTTTATCTTCTAAAAAATTCATTTATTTTATTTTTATGCGAAAGGCTTATTTTAATGGGGTTGACAAGGTTGTTTCACGTGAAACATTTTTACTGAACACTAAAAACTGAACACTGTTCACTTTCTTATCTTCCCATGTATATTAACAACACCGAAATATCACTTGGCGAAACTCCACTAATACGAGAAGCTTGTGCGATAGTTCGTGGTCGTATTTTATTTAATTTTTGTTTGGCTTCAATTGAAATAGATTGGATTTTATCGAAATTAAAATTATCAGGAATAATCATATCTTCTAAACGAGTTAGTTTATCCGCGTTGTTTTTTTCCTTTTCAATATAACCTGAATATTTGACTTGAATTTCGGCTTGCTCAACCACTTCTTGATCTAAATCGTGTTCTTCGATATAAGCAGCTACTTTTTTAAATTTTCTAAAATCTTCCAAATCCAATTGCGGACGAGAAAAGACTTTAAACATTTTATCAGGCTGACTCATCGGAGCCGAACCTTTAGCTTCTAATATCGGATTTGCTTCTTCAGGTTTTAGACTTGTTTCCCTAAAGAAATTTACCATCGCTTCCGATTGTGAGAATTTTTGCTCCATACGAATCAAACGCTCTTCTTTAGCTAAACCTATTTCGTATGCTTTTGGTGTTAATCTGAAATCCGCATTATCTTGACGAAGCAATGTTCTGTACTCAGCACGCGAAGTAAACATACGATATGGTTCTTCTGTGCCTTTAGTAATTAAGTCGTCAATTAAAACTCCGATGTAAGCTTCATCTCTTTTAAGGATAAACGGTTCTCTATTCTGAACTTTTAAAGCTGCATTTATTCCAGCCATTAAACCTTGAGATGCTGCTTCTTCATAACCAGTTGTTCCATTAATTTGTCCAGCAAAATACAAACCTTCGACTAATTTAGTTTCTAAGGTGTGTTGTAATTGCGTAGGAGGGAAGTAATCGTATTCAATAGCATAACCAGGTCTGAAAAATTTCACATTCTCAAATCCTGCCACAGAACGCAATGCTTTGAATTGAATATCTTCTGGTAACGAAGTGGAGAAACCATTGATGTAATATTCGCAAGTTGTCCAACCTTCTGGTTCAACAAATAATTGATGACGTTCTTTATCTGCAAAACGATTAATTTTATCTTCGATTGAGGGACAATATCTCGGACCTAAACTTTTGATTCTTCCGTTGAACATTGGACTTCTATCAAAACCTTCGCGTAAAATATCGTGCACTTCTAATGAAGTATACGACATCCAACAAGAACGCTGTGTTTTTAATGGAGCTGTTAAATTAGAATATGAAAATTTTTCTGGATGTTCGTCACCAGGTTGTTCTACCATTTTAGAAAAATCTAAAGAACGACCATCCACACGTGGAGGTGTTCCGGTTTTCATTCTACCTGATTCAAAACCTAATTTTACTAAATCTTCTGTGATTCCAAATGAAGCACTTTCTCCAGCGCGACCTCCACCGAATTGTTTGTCTCCAATATGAATCAAACCATTCAAAAAAGTTCCGTTTGTCAACACAACTGACTTAGCTTTGATTTCCACCCCAAGCGAAGTTTTCACGCCTACAATCTTTCCATTCTCTGATAATATTCCAGCCACCATCTCTTGGTAGAAATCCAAATTCGGAGTATTCTCCAACATAGTTCTCCATTCATCCGAAAAACGCATTCTGTCCGACTGTACTCTTGGCGACCACATCGCTGGTCCTTTTGATTTATTCAACATCTTGAATTGAATGGCTGTTTTGTCTGAAACAATTCCAGAATATCCACCCAAGGCATCAATCTCACGCACGATTTGTCCTTTTGCAATTCCTCCCATAGCAGGATTGCATGACATCTGTGCAATGTTTTGAAGATTCATTGTTACCAAAAGCGTAGCGCACCCCATGTTGGCAGCAGCAGCAGCAGCTTCACAACCGGCGTGGCCAGCACCCACAACAATTACATCATATTGATTTAAAAACATCTTCTATAAATATTATGTTCCACGTGAAACATTTAAAAAATTCTAGTTTATAAGCTTAATGTTCCACGTGAAACATTTGCATTTTTTCTTCTTCTTTCGAACGCATCAAAGCTTCGTCTTTTGGAGATTTATCTTTGTATCCGCAGTAGTGTAAAACTCCATGAGATAGAACACGCTTTAATTCTTCCTCAAAAGAAACATTAAAATCGTTAGCATTATCCTTAACGCGTTCAACAGAAACGAAAATATCACCCTGTATTAAATTTCCTACTGTGTAATCGAAGCTAATAATATCGGTTAAAGTGTCATGATCTAAATACTCTACATTAATTTTATGTAAGTATTCGTCATCACAAAAGATATAGTTGATTTCCCCTTCATCAAATCCTTCGGATTCAATAATGCGAGAAATCCAATCTTCGTATTGTGCTTCGTTTTCGAGTTCGAAATCTGTTTCGTAATTAAAACTAATCATTGCCTTTAAAATAGTTTTGAACCTTCTGGTTAAAATTGGGTTGCAAAGGTAAGCTTTGTCTGTTTAATATTTCAACACTATTCAGATAATCTTTTAATTCCATAGAAAGTGGAGTAGTGGAACCATTATAGTTCTTGTCATTAGTTTTAGACTGACGTTTGGTATCTTCTCCTTGTTGCTGAATGGCTTTTTCTAATTTTAAAAGTTCGTGTTTTAAATTCAACATCTTTTGCAACGTTTCATTTTTGAAACCTTTATTAATGAGTTGCTTTTCAAATTCCTTCATTTGATTCAATGTTCCCATACCTTGATTCAACATTCCTTCTTTCTCTAGGGCTTTTTGTAAAGCATCACGTAATTGTCTTTGCTCTTTAAGAATTTCTAAAACTTTACCTGCATCACCTTCAGAACCATTTTCTCCTTCTTCTCTGTTCTCGCCTGATTGACCTTTTTGTTTTCCTTGTCCAAGTTTGTCGCCTGGCTTATCTCCGGGTTTATCTCCAGGTTTTTGACTAGGTTTCATTCCTTCTTTCATTTTTTCACCTAAACCTTCTTGCTGTTTGATGATGTCTGGCAGCTGCATTCCACCTTTACCACTACCAGGTTTTGGTTTGCCTTTTCCAGAACCTTGACCTTGCATTTCCATATTCATTTCACTTTGCACATTGCTAAGATAATCAGCCAAACGGTTAGCCGAAGTTAAAACATATTGCTGATGCGAAGCTCCTTTTTGGATGTTGTTATCTGCTAACGTTTCTAAAGTCTTGTCTAAATTATAATGGATTTCTCCAACTTCATTCAGAATGGTTTCTGTAATTTTTGGATTACGTAAAGCAACAGCAAACAAACTATCGTCAACATGCTTGAATTGTAGTTTCAAATCTTGTTGCTTTTTTAAAACTTTGTTCAATTGCAAAGAACGTGTTTGTGTTGTATTCGTAGTTTTAATTAAAGTCTCTTCGTCAAAAGAAAAAGCTAATAAATTATCTAAAATTTGTCGCAACAATTTAGCATCTTCTTGCATTTGTTCCATGTCACCTGATTGCATAGATTGAGACATTTTCTGACTCATCTGTTTCATTTTAGCGACTGCTGATTTTTGCTTTGGTTTTGCTTTCTGTTGATTTTGCTTTTGCAATTCTTCAGAAGCTTTTTCCATATCTTTCTTCACATCTTCTTGTTCATTCTTATCATTAGGAATGTCCATTGGAGCTTTCAATTCTTTATTCTCCTTGTCTAACTCTTGAAGCTCTTTTTGAATGTTTTCAAATTCTTTATTGATAGCATCCTGATTTTCCTTTGAATTTTCTTTAGCATCATCCGCTAATTTATCTTCCTTCTCAGCTAGCTTGTCTAATTTATCAGCGATTTGTTCCGCTTTTTGTTCAACATAAAAACGTTTCGTTAATTCAACTAATTGCTCTAAATTCTGTTGTTGGCTTTTAGCATTTTGTTTTAACTTATCGGCTTTATCAAACAATTGATCTTTCTCTAATTTCTTAGAAAGTTCTTCTAACTCTTTCAATAATTTTTCGTTTTTCTCAGCTTGTTTTTCTGCTTCTTCTAAACGGCGTAATAATTCTTCTTTGTCTTTATCTTGTGATTTTGGATTGAACTCTTCCAAATTCTCGGTTAACTTTTTTGTGAATTCTTTCATCATTTCGTCTTGTTGTTTTTGACGATTAATAAAGTCTTCCACTTTCTTTTGATCTTTGAAATCTAAAGTCGATTTCTCTTTATTCATCTTTTGCAGTTTGTCCAATTCAGAAAGTTGCTTATCTTGATTTTGAAGCGATTTTTCTAAACTATTGATGTTTTCATTCTGCTCTTGCAGTTGTTTGTCTTCTTTTTGCTCTTCTGTAAGCTCATAATGAAGAAAAACAGATGATTTTGTGCTTTTATAATTGTTAACTACATCATTATCAAACACTTCAAAGTAATATTCGTAATTTACACCTTGCTCAATTGATAAACCATTAGGAAATGAATAAATAAATTGGTCAACGGCTTGTTTATTGATAGCTAAATTCGCTTTTCGAACAGCGTTTGGGTTTCCTTTCGGATAAAAAACAACTTGTAACTTCGATAAACCATGATCATCGGCAACTTGCCCAATCATCATTTTTGATTTTAACTTTAATGAATCAGGCGCAATTTGAACTGAAATTGTTGGATATTGATCTTTAATCGTTGCTATTTGATACGACAATTTTTCAAACTCGTTGATGTTTCTATTCGATGTAATTACTTCGTAACTCAAATTATCTGTGATTCTTCTTGAAAGCGAAAAGTTATTTTCTTTATTAGCAAAAACACTTACTTGGTTATTCGATTTGAAACTAACCTTATCGGTTGCCAAAGCGTTAATTCTCCAATTCACAACCGTTCCTTCAGGAACTACAGCATTTCCTGTTCCTTGAATAACTTCTGCTTTTTTACCTAAATAAGAAGGATATTGCAACACCATTTCAAAGTTGGCAATCGTGGGAACATTCACAACATTAATCTGATAATCTTTGGAATTTAATCCATTCGCTAAAAGTGAAAAAGTAACATCTTTAGATAATTTTGAAAATGTATATTCGAAAACTCCTGGTTTTGTACTTTGTAAAAAATATTCTTCATCACCAATTTGAATCGCTACATTTTCAGGCATTACTTTTCCTTGCGTTTTCACTTGAAGTACAAAATCGGAATTCTGTTGCGCGGTTAACGATTTATTCAAAACCACAAATTCAAAAGGAGCTGGTGGAGCAAATTTCGTTTCATAATTCACAACTCGAGTAAAACTTTTCGATATGATTTCGGAATTTCCGGTAACGAAAAACAAAATCAATAATAGAATTGGGATAATCGCATAAGGCAAAAACTTTTTATTCTTAGCGAAATTGACTGCATTTGAAAACGGAATCGGTTGTAACGAAGCTGCTTTTTGTTCGATAGAAGCCGCTAATAATTCGGAGGTTTGACTTTGATTTGCCAATTGTAAAAAGTTCAACAACTTGTCTTGTACTTCTGAAAAGTGATTTCCGATGATTTCTGACGCTTGTTCGTAATTGATTCCTTGTTGTAATTTGAATAATTTGAACAACGGAAAAGCGATAAAACGAATCAATAAAAACGATTCTACACCTACGAACAACCAAAACAAAATGGTTCTTCCTGAAGTGGATAACCATAAAAAGTATTCAATCAATAAGGTAAAAATGAAATACAACAAGCCCAATCCGATGAAAAGAATGACACCTTTTATCAGTTCATTGGTATAAAACTTCTTGATAAACCCTTCGAGCTTATCGAAAATAATGCTTTTTGCTTCCAAAATTGTTGATATACTGTTTATAACCGATAAAAATACAACATCTTCCTAGAATTGTCAATAGGTTTTTAGTGAAACTTAACATTTGCAGCTTTGGATTGTTAATAACCTAATGATTTTCTAAAATCTAAATTCTTACTTCTAAATTGGAATCGTATCTTTGCACAACACTTCGACAAGCTCAGTGTGACAATAAAGAAAAATAAAAATAAAATGTCAAAACAAGTTAGAGTAAGATTTGCACCAAGTCCGACTGGACCTTTGCATATTGGTGGTGTTCGTACCGCTTTATTCAATTATTTATTTGCCAAAAAGCATGGTGGTACTTTCTATTTACGAATTGAAGATACCGATCAAACCCGTTTTGTTCCAGGAGCAGAAGCTTATATTTTTGAAGCTTTAGAATGGTTAGGAATTGCGCCAGACGAAACCGTTGGAAAAAACGAAAAATTTGGACCTTACCGTCAAAGTGAACGTAAATCGATGTATCAACAATATGCTGACCAATTGATTAATTCAGGTTGGGCATATTATGCTTTTGATACGGCTGAAAGTTTAGATACGATGCGAAAAGAAGCTGAAGCAAATGGTAAAACATTCATTTACAATCATTCGGTAAGAGAGCAATTGGATAACTCGTTGACGGTTTCACGTGAAAAAGTGGAGGAGAGAATTGCAAATGGTGAGCATTATGTTATCCGTTTTAAAACACCTGTGAATGAAATTTTAGAATTAAAAGACATCATTCGTGGCGATATTAAATTTGATACGAATTTATTAGATGATAAAGTATTATTCAAATCGGATGGAATGCCAACCTATCATTTAGCAAATATTGTAGATGACCATTTAATGGAAACTTCACATGTCATTCGTGGAGAAGAATGGTTGCCAAGTTTGCCTTTACATCATTTGTTATACAAAGCTTTTGGTTGGAATGCTCCAGAATTTGCGCATTTACCTTTGATTTTAAAACCAATTGGAAACGGAAAATTATCAAAGCGTGATGGTGATAAAATGGGATTTCCAGTATTTCCTTTAGAATGGAAAACAGAAGAAGGAATTTCATCTGGTTACAGAGAAAACGGATTTTTCCCTGAAGCAGTTATCAACTTTTTAGCCTTATTAGGTTGGAATGACGGAACCGAACAAGAGATTTTCTCATTGGAAGAATTAATAGAAAAATTCGATTTAAATAGAATTCACAAAGCAGGAGCGAAGTTTGATCCAGAGAAAAACAAATGGTTCAATCATCAATATTTGCAAAAGCAATCAGATGAAAGTTTAGCAGATAGCTTTAAAAAAATATTAGATAAGAAAGGAATCTCGACTTCTCTTGATTTGACAAAAGTGGTTGCTTTAATTAAAGAAAGAGCGCATTTCGTAAACGAGTTTTGGGATTTAGCGGATTATTTCTTTGAAGCACCAACATCATACGACGAAAAAGCTGCTAAAAACTGGAAAGAGGAAACACCAGGATTAATGCAACAAGTGATTTCGGAATTAGAAAAGATTGAAGATTTTACTTCAGCTAACATCGAAACCTTATTAAAAGAATGGATGACAGCTAACGAAATTGGGATGGGGAAAGTAATGCAACCATTACGATTGAGTTTAGTAGGCGCGTTAAAAGGACCACATTTATTCGACATTATCGAAATGATAGGGAAAGCCGAAACAGTGAAGAGAATAGAAAAAGCAATTGCTAGTTTATAAAAAAGAAACCCTCTGAAATTCAGAGGGTTTTTTTTAAAGATATATCGTAATCTGACCACTAATCAAACCTATATTTCCTTTCATTTTTTCGCCAAGTAACTTTACATTATCATTGTTTTTTAAGTTGCCGAAGAAATTCGTTAAACCATATTGGTAACCAATTCTTGCTCTTACGTTTTTAATTCCGCCGTTAATCCCAACATAAATGTTCGCATTAAATTTTGAAACATCTAGAATGTCTTTAGCAATTAAACCCGGTTGATCTAATAATAAATTGTTTTCGTCGTTTTTATTAACTCCTAATTTTCCATTTACTTGTAAAACGGGACCAAATTCTAAATTCAAATGGTCTTCAATTGCCACATAACTAGGAACAATATAAATTTGAACCGCCGACATTTTAAAACTAGTTTGTGTTTGTAATAATCCTTTTTGTGTTGGAATCGAAAAATTACTATCGGTAAAAAACATACCAAAACTCATTTGCCAATTGTTGTAATAATTTCCTCTAACACTTAAACCTCCGATCCATCCACTTTCTGGTGTTACGGTAAAATTATCGGTAAAAATATTTAATTGGGTTAAACCCCCTCCAATTCCAATTCGATTACTGTCTTTGTTACCACGTTGCGCTAGAGCAACTGTTGAAATCATAAGGAATATGAAAGCTAATTTCTTCATTTGTAAAAATTTAAGCGCCAAAAGTAAACTTAAAAAATGGTTTTTTGTAACTTTTTACTTTAAAAAGCGTATAATCATTATAACTAAAACTATAAAATTATGGAGTTTATCATGTTTCCAATTATTTTCGTTGGATTAATTGTACTTTTTTCTTCTTTCTTTACTGTGAAACAGCAAACTGTAGTTGTTGTGGAACGTTTTGGAAAATTTCTTAGCTTGAGAAATTCAGGTTTACATTTAAAAATTCCGGTTGTGGATAGAATTGCTGGAAGAGTTAATTTAAGAATTCAACAATTAGATGTTATCATCGAAACCAAAACGAAAGATAACGTATTCGTTAAAATGAAAGTTTCAGTACAGTTCAAAGTGTTACAAGAAAAAGCATACGAAGCGTTTTATAAATTAGAGTATCCTCACGACCAAATTACGTCTTATGTGTTTGACGTAGTGCGTGCTGAAGTTCCAAAATTAAAATTAGACGACGTTTTCGAAAGAAAAGATGATATCGCAGTAGCAGTAAAACGTGAGTTAAACGAGGCGATGACTACTTATGGTTATGATATCATCAATACGTTAATTACTGATATTGATCCGGATATTCAAGTTAAAAATGCGATGAACCGTATTAACGCAGCTGACCGTGAAAAAACAGCAGCAGAATACGAAGCAGAAGCTGGAAGAATTAGAATTGTAGCAAAAGCTAAAGCAGAAGCAGAAAGTAAAAGACTTCAAGGTCAAGGTATTGCAGACCAAAGAAGAGAAATTGCTCGTGGTTTAGTGGAATCTGTTGATGTATTAAACAAAGTAGGTATTAATTCGCAAGAAGCTTCCGCTTTAATCGTGGTGACACAACATTATGATACTTTACAAGCCATTGGTGCTGATGCCAACAGTAATTTAATTTTATTACCAAATTCACCTCAAGCAGGTAGTGACATGTTGAACAACATGGTAGCAAGTTTTACAGCAAGTAACCAAGTGGGTGAAGCAATGAAAAATGCAAACAAAACCAAAAAAGTAAATAAGAAAGATACTTCAAATGATAATTATGGAATTGAAGATTCTGAAGAAGTATAATTTCGAAACTGATTTTTTTTTAAAATAAAAAATGAAAACCATCAATTTTTAATTGGTGGTTTTTTTATAACCAAATGTTATGAATTTATAAAATCAGTGATAATTTTATAAAAGCAATTCCTGGAAGAGAAAATCAGAATAAAATTACCACAATTTTAGGTAAAAATTAAAATAAAGCGATTTCTGACACTTTCAATAGTAAAGATGTAAAAACACTTTAGCTAAAAAAGTTTTTTTCTTACAATTAATTTATGAAAGTTACTTTTTTAAGTTTTTAATTATTAAAAAAATAATTTTAATAGTTTTTAATAATGATTATAAAATATGATAATATAAAATTTATTAATCAATATAATTTATATTAAATAAAAAAACCTGCAATGAAAATTTTGCAGGTTTAAATTATTTAAAAAAATCGACTTAGATCGATTTGACAAAAATTCTGAAATTTTTATTGTTCTGAAATTTTTGCCCAAGTATCTCTCAAGCCAACTGTTTTGTTAAAAACTAAATTTTCAGGAGTTGAATCTCTATCTACACAGAAATAACCTAAACGTTGAAATTGAAAATGATCTAATTCTTTTGAAGTAACCAAACTTGGTTCTACAAATCCTTTAATTACTTTTAATGAATTTGGGTTGATGAATTCTTTAAAATCAACTTCTTTGTCTTTGTCAGGACTTTCGTTTGTGAATAATCTATCATAAATACGAACTTCCGCTTCTTTTGCATGAGGAATCGAAACCCAATGAATCGTTCCTTTTACCTTTCTTTGGCTGGCTTCTGTTCCGCTTCCTGATTTAGAATCTACGTCGTAAGTAGCGTGAATTTCAGTGATATTACCGTTTTCATCTTTCACAACTGACTCACCTTTAATGATATACGCATTTTTCAAACGAACTTCAGTTCCTAATGTCAAACGGAAAAATTTCTTGTGTGCTTCTTCTTGAAAATCTTCTCTTTCGATATACAGTTCTTTAGAAAACGGCACTTTTCTGTACGTCATTACTTCTTCTTCCGGATTATTTTCGGCTTCTAACCACTCTTCTTGACCTTCTGGATAATTCGTAATTACTAATTTCACAGGATCTAAAACAGCCATTACACGAGGAGCAATCTTGTTCAAATCTTCACGAACACAGAATTCTAAAAGCGAAACATCAATTAAATTATCACGTTTTGCAATTCCGATAGTTTTAGCAAAATTTCGGATAGAAGCAGGTGTGTAACCGCGTCTTCTCATTCCAGAAATCGTTGACATTCTTGGGTCATCCCAACCTGTAACATGCTTTTCTTCAACTAATTGTAATAATTTACGTTTAGAAACTACGGTATGTGATAAATTTCTACGGGCAAATTCTCTTTGCTTTGGTCGCACCTTTGTAGGATCATAAATTTGATTTAAAAACCAATCATATAATTCACGGTGAGGTAAGAATTCTAACGTACAAAACGAATGCGAAATTTGCTCTAAATAATCACTTTCGCCATGCGCCCAGTCGTACATTGGATAAATACACCAATCGTTTCCTGTTCTGTGGTGATGTGCGTGCATGATACGATAAATGATAGGATCACGCATCAACATATTGTTGGCTCCCATTGAAATTTTAGCACGTAAAACGTGAGTTCCTTTTTCGAATTCTCCGTTTTTCATTCGTGTGAATAAGTCTAAATTTTCTTCGATAGAGCGATTTCTGTAAGGAGAATCGGTTCCAGGAGTAGTTGGCGTACCTTTTTGTTGCGCCATTTCTTCCGAAGTTTGGCTATCTACATACGCTTTATCTTTTTTGATTAATTCCACTGCCCAATCATGCAATTGTTGAAAATAATCCGAAGCATAACATTCTTTGTCCCATTTGTAGCCCAACCATTCTACATCGCGCTTAATAGCATCAACGTATTCTTGCTCTTCTTTTGATGGATTAGTATCGTCGAAACGAAGGTTAACTGGAGCATTGTAATCGATTCCTAAACCAAAATTTAAACAAATAGCACTAGCATGACCTACATGCAAATACCCATTTGGTTCTGGTGGAAAACGAAAACGTAATTTATCTGCTGACAAACCATTTTTTAAATCTTCTTCAATGATTTGTTCTATAAAATTCAATGATTTTTCTTCTGTTGACATAGTATCAAAAATTTATGCAAAGATATATAAACTTTCATGGTTTAATACCTTAAAAATGGCTAAAAATTGGTAAATTTGGTATATAATAAATGAAAAAATGGGAACTATTAAATTACAAAATATTAGAACTTTTTCTTACCACGGTTGTTTAATTGAGGAAGGAAAAATAGGCTCTGATTACCGAGTAGATTTAGAAATTAAAACCGATTTACGTAAATCGTCTCAAACTGATGAATTGTCTGATACCGTTGATTATGTACATTTAAACAAAATTGTGGTGGAAGAAATGGCGATTCGCTCTAAATTATTAGAACATGTTGCCCAACGCATTATCACGAGATGTTTTGCGGAAATTCCGTCGATTTCTCGAATAAAATTAGCGGTTTCTAAATTGAATCCTCCTATTGGTGGTGATGTAGAAGCAGTTACAATAGAAATGGAAGAGTTTAGAAATTAACTCTTCCATTTGTTTTTAGTCTATTTTGTAAACTCTTTTCTTGTATAAATTGCTCGATGCCACAATATGAGCAAGTGCGTCTTTAGCAAATTCTTCATTCAAAGCAACTGGAATTAATTCGGTGTCACTTTTTACTTTGAACTGCAATGGTTTTGCATTTGGATTTAAGATAACAATATCATCTTCTACCCTAAAAGCGTAAGTTTCATGGAATAACATAATGGTTCTTCCTTTTGTTCCTTTTAGTAGTTTTAATAAATTTCTACCTGGCATTGGTGTTTTAGTAGTGATACCTGATAAGGCTAAAACAGTTGATGGAATATCCATTTGACTTGCTAAATTATCATAGGTAATTCCCTTTTCAACATTTGGCGCAATAATTAAAGCTGGAATATGAAATTTATTTACAGGGACTAAATTTTTACCATACGTTCTAGTGTTATGATCTGCAATAACAACAAAGATTGTGTTCTTAAAATAGGCTTCTTTTTTGGCTAATTCGAAAAATTTTCCAATTGAAAAATCGGCATATTTCATCGCATTATGAACTGTATTTTTAGGTTGTTCGTAAAGTTGAATTCTACCATCAGGAAATTCAAATGGTTCGTGATTTGAAGTAGAAAACATCAAAGAAAAAAAAGGTTTGTTTCCAAGATTTTTATAATATTCATTAGCTTTCACTGCTAAATCTTCATCTGAATAACCCCAAGTTCCTTTCATAGCGTATTTTTTTCCATCTTTATCGAAATCTGTTTCATCGATAATGTTTTTAAATCCGTTTCCATTGAAAAAAGAAGCCATATTATCAAAATTTGCCATTCCACCATAAATGAAACTCGTATCGTAATTTTGACGACCAAAAGCATCTGCTAGTGTAAAAAATCCTTGTTGTGAACCACCTAATTTCACAATACTTTCTGATGGATTAGGTAAAAATCCAGCGGTTACTTGCTCAATCCCTCTTACACTTCGAGTTCCGGTACAATATAAATTGGTAAATAATAACCCTTCTTTTGCTAATTTATCTAATTCAGGTGTTAAAGGTAAACCGTTTAAACATCCCACATATTCAGCTCCTAGACTTTCTTGTAAAAAGATTACCACGTTGTATTTTGGTTGTGGAGCATCTGGTTTTTGAAGGTGTAAAAAAGGAACTTCACCTGGAATAAATTCGGTAACATCCATGTATTTTTTTACACGCGTATAAGCTTCCAATTCGTCCATTTTACCGTATTTCTTAACATCACCTTCATTCTTCATCGAATAAGCTGCAAATGCAACCGTGTAAAGCGAATTTAATCCTAATGAATTCGTCATTTGATCGGAACAAAAGATGGCATTACTAGCATTTATAGGACGTTTAGAAGTTAAACTTCCACGAGCACCCCAAAACAAGAAAAAAGCAACAACTAAGAACAAAAGTAATTTGGTTTTATAGTTACTTTCTTGAGGATAAAATATTTTTTTACCGTGTTTAAAAGCAAAAAACAAAGCAATTCCAAGTAAAATAGTAGTGATGATTAAAGAAGGTAAATAACTTTTTAATAGTGTTCCTACTACTTCTTTAGGATAAATAAGATAATCTAAAAACAAGCGATTTGGACGCGTATCGTATTGATTGATAAAATCTAATGTTGATAATTCCATCAACAGAAACAAAAACAAAAAGAAGATAAAGTAAATATTAAAGAACTTTTTGAAGTGTTTTAAAACCGAATCGGGAAGTAATGAAATTAAAACCGTTGGTAAAAATGCGATGTAACACATTAAAATTAAATCGAAACGAAGACCAATTAGAAACAATTGTCCATAGTTAGGATTCTCCACAACACGTTCTTTGAACACAAAAAACAAAAGAATTCTACTAATAGTGGTTATAGATAAACCGATTAAGAAAAAACTAAATATGGGTTTTAAGTAACGTAAATTCTTCATAATTAATCAACTATTTGTTTTGCACAAAATTAAACTTTAAAACTAAATATTTGTACTTAATAAATGCTTAATATTTTTGGAAAAGAGGAAATAAAATGTAAATTTGCAGTCCGTTCAAATAATGGCGTCGTGGCCGAGCGGCTAGGCAGCGGTCTGCAAAACCGTCTACCCCGGTTCGAATCCGGGCGATGCCTCTAAACCTTCAAGGAAACTTGGAGGTTTTTTTATGTGATAATTTTTAGAAAAAATTAATTAAAAGATATATCGAATCGGGGCGATGCCTCTAAAGAGTTACTAGAAATAGTAGCTCTTTTTTTGTTTTAATTTTTAAGAAAAATTAATTAAAGATATTCCGGAAGATGCATTTAAAAGCTTAAAAAAACTTAGAGACTTCTATATTGGATGATTTTTAGGAAATTTTATTCAGTAACTGCATTATCAGGCAATAACTTATTCGTTATCATTTCTTTTTCCTTTGGGAAGAAACCTTGTAGAATAAAAAACAATCCAAAAATTAAAATTACAATACTTATAACTCTTTTAATTTTGTAAATGTTTACTGGTGTTAATCGGTGTTTTAGTTGTTTTGCTAACAATATTTTAGCCACATCAAATAACAAATAAAAGAAAAGAATTGCGGCAAAAAATACAGAAATTCGAGAAGTATTCATTTCCATTTGAGGTCCGTAAGTAATGATAATCATCATCCAAAAACCTAGAACTCCAATGTTGATGAAATTCAATAAAAAACCTTTGAAAAATAAAGCGAAATAGTTCTTTTTAGGAATGTTATCGTCGTCTTGTTCTATTACTTGTTGTTTTTGGAAATTTCTTTTTAGCATTATAAACGAAATCAATCCGTAAGCCAACATAATAATTCCACCAATAACAAAAAGTGTCGGATTATCTTTTAGTTGTTCTAAAAGTTGATTTGTACTTAAATACGCAATTAAAATAAAGATAATATCACCAAAAACAATTCCTAAATCAAAAACAAAAGCTGCTCTAAACCCTTTGGTAATACTGGTTTCAAGTAATACAAAAAAACCAGGACCAATTGAAAAAGCTAACAAAAGTCCCCAAGGAATTGCGGTAAGTATATCGTGTAAATGCAAATTTTAGTCTCAGTCTTGGTTCTCAGTCGCAGTTTTGCAAACTAAAAAATTGTTAATAGTACGAAATTACAAAAAAAACTGAAAACTGTGACTGAAAACCGTGACTAACTTTACTTCGCTTGTTCAATAGTTCCTCCAGCGATTTTCTTTTCGTTAATTTGTTTTGGTTTCCCATAAATAGTGATTTCACCACCTGCTCTTGTTTTAGCATCCACAAAATCAGTTGCATATACATTTGCCATTCCACCAGCATTTACAGTTACAACAGTTTGTTGAGTTTTACAATCTTGACCATCATATTTTCCACCTGAATTCGATACAATATCTTGGTTTTTAACTGTTCCTTTTGTAGTTACAATACTTCCTTGCGAAACACGAACTTGTAATCTATCGGCTTGTAAATTAGTAAGTTTAATTTCAGAACCTTCTTTACAAATGATATCAAAATTAATGGCAGAAATTTCATCTTTGGATGCAATTCTACTTCCTTCATTAGCTTCTACAGCATCAATTTTTTTATAATAAACTGTTGCTGAAACGTCATCACCACTTAACATTTTTGTTAAAGGCATTCTGATTTTTAATTCGCCATTTTTGTTTACCAATTCTACTTCTTGCGAATTAGCGCCTTTTAAAACAACTTTATTTTCAGATGAAGCCACTAAGTTGACATCAATTTTATCAAATGCGGTTACTTTAGTAAAATCACCAACGTTTTTTTCGGTTTGTGCAAAAGCTATTGAACTAATTAATAGTAAACTATAAACTATTTTTTTCATTTTAATATTTTTAAATTCTTATAAAAAAATAATTACTCTCTCTTTCTCAAATAATGAAAATCCAATTGTTTTTTCACTAAATCGGCATTTTTTACTTTAACGTAAACTTCGTCACCTAATTGTAAAATATTTTTAGAAACTTCACCTACTAAAGCATATTGTTTGTCATCAAAGGTGTAATAATCATCTTTTATTTCACGAATACGAACCATTCCTTCGCATTTATTTTCGATGATTTCTACATAAATTCCCCATTCGGTTACACCAGAAATTACACCTAAAAACTCTTGATCTTTGTGATCTTGCATGTATTTTACTTGCATGTATTTCACAGAATCTCGTTCGGCTTGAGCGGCTAAAGCTTCCATTTGAGAAGAATGTTGACATTTTTCTTCGTATTCTTCTTCACTTACACTTTTTCCACCATCTATGTAATGTTGTAACAAACGATGTGCCATAACATCAGGATAACGACGAATTGGCGAGGTAAAATGACTGTAATAATCAAATGCTAATCCGTAGTGACCAATATTTTCAGTCGAATAAGCAGCTTTACTCATACTTCGAATCGTAAGTGTATCAACCAAATTTTGTTCTTTTTTACCAACAACTTCCGAAAGTAAATTATTCAACGAACTTGAAATATCTTTTTTCGATTTGAAATTTATCGAATAACCAAACTTAGCAATCACAGTTTGAAGATTGATTAATTTATCTTCATTAGGTTCATCGTGAATTCTGTAAATAAAGGTTTTCTTTTGTTTACCAATGAATTCCGCTACTTTTCTATTCGCTAACAACATGAATTCTTCAATCAAATGATTCGCATCTTTACTTTGTTTGAAGTACACTCCGATTGGTTCAGCCTCTTCATTTAAATTGAATTTTACTTCTACTTTATCAAACGAAATTGCGCCAGCTGCCATTCTTTTTCTTCGAAGAATTTTAGCTAATTCATCCATTTTTAAAGTAGCTTCAACAATTGGTTTTGGAACAATATATTCACTTCCAGTTAATGAAATCTCAGCTGGAATAACATCTGATTTTGTTTCGATGATACTCTGAGCTTCTTCATAAGCAAAACGTTGATCTGAATACGTTACTGTTCTTCCAAACCATGCATCTAACACTTCTGCTTTATTATTCAGTTGAAAAACCGCTGAAAACGTATATTTCTCTTCATGTGGTCGAAGCGAACAAGCAAAGTTAGATAACACTTCTGGTAACATTGGAACCACTCTATCTACCAAATACACAGAAGTTGCTCTTTTATACGCTTCATCATCTAAAATAGTTCCTTCTTGAAGATAATGTGAAACATCGGCAATATGAACTCCAATTTCGTAATTTCCATTTTCTAAAACTTGAAACGATAACGCATCATCAAAATCTTTTGCATCTTTCGGGTCAATCGTAAACGTTAAAACATCACGCATATCGCGACGTTTTTTAATTTCTTCTTCGGTTATTGAAGTATCAATTTTATTCGCATAAGCTTCAACTTCTATTGGAAAATCATACGGTAAACCGTATTCCGCTAAAATTGCATGAATTTCAGTGTTGTGTTCACCTGGTTTTCCTAATACTTTTATCACAGAACCAAAAGGAGAATCGGCTTTTTTTGGCCAATCTTCTAAAGTTACTAAAACGACATCACCATGTTCTGCATCACCAATTTTATTTTTTGGAATGAAAATATCGGTATACATTTTAGCATTGGCAGTGGTTACGAAAGCAAAGTTTTTTTGAATATCGATAACCCCAACAAATTCTGATTTTTTACGTTCTAAAATTTCTAAAACTTCAGCTTCTGGTTTTCGTGAACTTCTTCTATTGTAAATATAAGCTTTCACTTTATCGCCATCTAAAGCATGATTCAAGTTAATAAACGGAACAAAAACATCATCTTCTAATTCATCACAAACAAAATATCCTGTTTTACGAGAGGTCATATCAATAACTCCTTCGTAATATTCGGCTTTGGAAATAATTTGATATTTTCCAATTTCCGTTTCGTGAATTTTATCTTGTGCTTTAAGTATTTTTAAATCTCTAATTATTTCATTTCGGCTTTTGGTATCGCTTAACTCTAAAACAGCAGCTATTTGCTTGTAATTAAAAGATTTAGAAGGTTCTCTTGAAAGTATTTTAAATATTTGTGCAGTAAAATCTTTTGGTTTATTTCCTAATTTTTTTGGTTTCTTACTCATTGTATCATTTTCAATTATTGGTTAAAGTTACAAAATACAACGATGTAAAACGAAAATGTATTTCAGTTTTAATATAAAAATAACTTATCGTAACTTTATAGAGTAAATTAATTCAGATGGAAAATTTTGTAACCGTTGCTGTTTTTAACTACCAACACGAAACTTTAATTATTAAAAATTTATTAGAACAAGAAGGTATTGCTTATTTTTTTGAAAACGAAACCATCGTTGGAATCGATCCTTTTGCCACAATAGCTTACGGCGGTATCAAATTAAAAGTACATCCAAACGATGAAGCAACCGTAAAAGAAATTCTTAAAAAACTAAACGAAGACGATCATTTAAAAATTGTTTAATTTTTTAAAAGCTGAAAGTTTTCAACATATATTAAAAACAACAAAAAATATTTTTAATTAAATTTAAATTTATAATGGTTATTATAGTGTGTTAATATGTGGAATAAGTTTTTTTACAGAAGTAGTTTTTAAAAGTTATTGTTACTTATACAACGTAATTAACAATTTAAAAAATTAGTAAAGAACTGAAAATAAGACCTTCTAAATTCTTTATTTTATAGTTATCAACAGTTGTTAAAATTTGATTTTATATTTGTTTTGTAAATAACTTCAATTGTTGATTTCTGTTGAAAACTAATTTTTTTCTATTGATAACTTTTCTAAAAATTCATGAAACTAAATTAGGATTTTTAATTCCAGTTTTGGATTACAATTTTTTAATTAACATCCAAAAAAAACTTCTTATTTTCTATTCAAAGTTGTTAACAATTATTGTTAAATTAAGGTTAACTGATTATCAACGATTTACGTAAAGAAGTTAACAATATGTAATTTTTGGTTTACTTTATTACATAATTCATTGGTTTTAAAGTATTTGGTTAAAAAAATATCAAAATACAAATCATATTATTATTACTCCTTTATCTTTAGTAATTTTGCATATACAAAACACACAACAACTTATGAAAATTTCAATTGGAAATGACCACGCTGGTCCAGATTACAAAAAGGCTATTGTTCAATTTTTAGAAGAAAATGGACATACCGTTTTCAATCACGGAACTGATACTTTTGATAGTGTAGATTATCCTGATTTCGGTCACCCAGTAGCTTACGATGTAGAAAGTAAAAAAGCCGATTTAGGAATCGTAATTTGTGGCTCTGGAAACGGAATAGCTATGACTGCTAACAAACATCAAGATATTCGTTGCGCACTTTGTTGGACAAAAGAAATTGCTGCTTTAGCACGCCAACATAACGATGCTAATGTTATTAGTATTCCAGCTCGTTATACTTCTATTCAACAAGCTATTGAAATGGTAGACACATTTTTAAATACCCCATTTGAAGGTGGAAGACACGGAAATCGTGTAAAAAAAATCGCTTGTAAATAATCAATAACCTTAAAATCAATTCAAATGGAAGTTATTAAAATATATTTGAATTGCATTAAAAACACTTATAAAAAAAGACCATGTGATTCTCACAAAGGAACACATGGTCATGCTTTGTTAATTGCTGGAAGCACTGATAAAATGGGTGCTGCGATTATTGCTTCAAAAGCTTGTTTACGTTCAGGTGTAGGGTTGTTAACCGTTGCTTTTTCTCCTGAAAACAAAAGCGTTCTTTTCAATTCAATTCCCGAAGCGATGTATGCTAATACTTGTGTGATGAACGATTTATCACCTTACAATGCTATCGGAATTGGTCCTGGAATTGGCTTAGATGAAATCAGCCTGCAATACATTTACGAATTATATGAAAACAAACTTCCCGTTGTTTTTGATGCCGATGCTTTGAATTTAATTGCGAAATACAAAATCGATTGGAAGCATTTTAATTTTTCATTTGTGCTAACACCACATCCAAAAGAGTTTGACCGTTTATTTGGCGAACACGATTCAGAATCAGAAAGAAGAAATACAGCCATCCAAAAATCTAAAGAATTAAATTGTGTTATTGTTTTAAAAGGTCATAAAACTTTTATCACGGATGGAATTAAGAATTTTGAAAACACTACTGGAAATTCTGGTCTCGCAAAAGGTGGTTCTGGTGATGCGTTAACCGGAATGATTACTTCGTTTTTAGCCCAAGGTTATACAATTTTAGAAGCTGCTAAATTAGGCGTTTATCTTCACGGATTGGCTGCAGATATTACACTTCAAACACAAAGTGAGGAAAGTATGTTAATAACGGATGTTATTGAAAATATAGGTTTAGCTTTTAAACATTTGAATTCCGAAATACAATAAAACAATCTGAAGTATTGCAATAGCATAAAAGGCTAATATAAAAGAAAACTTATTGGTTTTGTGTTTGAAAAGATACATGCTTACAATTCCTCCAATAGTTCCACCAACGCTAGTCAAAAAAAGTAATTTGAATTCTGAAATTCGTCTTTTATTGTTTTTAGCTCGCCATTTATCGTAACCAAATGTTAAAAAACAAAGGCTGTTAATCACAATTAAATAAATAAATAGTACTTCCAAAAGCTAATAATTTTGTCCAAAGATAGTATTTTAGCAATTCAATTTTATTTACGATGACCCACATACAATTCATTCAAAATCAAACCAACATTGCTCCAAAAAGCATTGAAGCTACTATAAAATTACTTTCTGAAGATTGTACCATTCCGTTTATTTCGCGTTACCGAAAAGATCAAACTGGAAATTTAGATGAGGTACAAATCGAGGCGATTTCGAAATTAAACAAGCAATTTGATGAAATCATCAAACGAAAAGAAAGTATTTTAAAATCGATTGAAGAGCAAAATGCACTTTCACCCGAATTGAAATCCAAAATTGAAAACAGTTTCGATTTACAAGAATTGGAAGATTTCTATTTACCTTATAAAAAGAAGAAAAAAACCAAAGCCGATGTTGCTCGTGAAAGCGGATTAGAACCGTTGGCCAAAATCATTATGAGTCAAAAAAATGAGGATATTGAGTTTTTAGCTTCCAAATATTTGAATGAGAATGTAAAAAATGAAGACGAAGCTTTACAAGGTGCTCGCGATATTATTGCCGAATGGATTAACGAAAATATCTTTATTCGTAAAAATTTACGTCGTATGTTCCAAAGAAAAGCTGAAATTTCAACAAAGGTTGTTAAAACAAAAAAAGACGACGAAGCTGCTCAAAAATTTTCTCAATATTTCGATTGGTCAGAACCGATTTCCAAAGCACCATCGCATCGTTTATTAGCTATGTTACGAGCTGAAGCCGAAGGTTTTGTAAAATTAAATGTCGCAATTGAAAAGGAAGAAGCATTAGATTTTATCGAAGAAAACATTATCAAAAATAAAAATTCGGATGCAACCGAACATTTGGAATTGGCGATAAAAGACAGTTACAAACGTTTGTTAGAACCTGCTATTTCTAATGAAACTTTACAAGAAGCAAAAGCAAAAGCTGATATCAAAGCGATTGACGTATTTTCAGAAAATCTACGTCAGTTGTTGTTAGCGCCACCATTAGGTGAAAAACGAATTTTAGCCATCGACCCGGGTTATAGAACTGGTTGTAAAGTCGTGTGTTTGGATGAAAAAGGAGATTTGTTAAACAACGAAACCATTTATCCACACGCACCACAAAACGACACCGCTATGGCGATGAAAAAAATCCGTTCGATGGTGAATGCGTACAATATTGAAGCTATTTCTATTGGAAACGGAACAGCATCTCGTGAAACCGAATTTTTTATTAAAAAAATCGCTTTTGACAAACCCGTTCAGGTTTTTGTAGTTTCAGAAGCTGGAGCATCGGTTTATTCTGCGAGTAAAATTGCGAGAGAAGAATTTCCAAATTATGATGTAACCGTTCGTGGTTCGGTTTCGATTGGAAGAAGACTTTCTGACCCGTTAGCAGAATTGGTAAAAATCGATCCGAAATCCATTGGTGTGGGACAATATCAGCACGATGTGGATCAAACCAAATTACAATCTGCTTTAGATAGCACAGTAATGAGTTGTGTGAATTCTGTTGGGATTAATATTAACACTGCAAGTAAATCGTTGTTGAGTTATGTTTCTGGAATTGGTGAAAAAATGGCGGAAAATATTGTAACGTATCGTTCAGAAAACGGACCTTTTGAAGATAGAAAGCAGCTGAAAAAAGTACCACGATTAGGCGAAAAAGCTTATCAACAAGCAGCAGCTTTCATTAGAATTCGCGATGGAAAAAATCCGTTGGATAATTCAGCGGTTCACCCAGAAGCGTATCCTATTGTAGAAAAAATGGCAAAAGATTTAGGTATCAAAACAACGGATTTAATCGCTAATAAAGAAAAAATCGCTCAAATAAAACCTGAAAATTACACCACAGCCGAAATCGGAATTTTAACTTTAAAAGATATTCTAAAAGAGCTAGAAAAACCAGGTTTAGATCCAAGAAAAGCCGCAAAAATTTTCGAATTCGATCCAAATGTGCGTTCCATATCAGATTTAAGAACCGGCATGATTTTACCCGGAATTGTGAATAACATTACCGCTTTTGGATGTTTTGTAGATTTAGGAATCAAAGAAAGTGGTTTGGTTCACATTTCGCAATTGAAAGAAGGCTATGTTTCCGATGTAAATGAAGTTGTAAAAATGCACCAACACGTGCAAGTAAAAGTCGTTGAGGTTGACGAAGCGAGAAAGAGAATTCAGTTGACGATGATATTGTAATCGAGTAAAAAGATAAAATCCCAAACTCTAACTAATAAAAGTTGGAATTTGGGATTTTAAATATTTAAAAGAAAAACTATTCTTTTTCTTTCGTTTCTTCTTCTTTTTTAGAATTAGCAGGTTGGTCATCTTTTGCTGCGTTTTTGAACTCTTTGATACCAGTTCCAATTCCTTTCATTAATTCAGGAATTTTCTTACCACCAAAAAGTAAAACAATAATAGCGATTATAAGAATAACTTGTGTTGGACCAACAACTCCTAAAAATATAGCTAGTGCATTCATTTTTTCTAAATTTTAAAGTACAAAGATATAAAGAAATTAACAAATGATTATTTTTTAACGATTAATTATACAATTCGAAATTAGAAACCCGTTGTATTTAGTATATTTGTGTAATTAATATGTTTTAAAAATGGCTAATAAAAGGCTAAAAAGACAACTTTTATTAAGAAAATTATTCAATAAGAGAAGGTTAGTTATTCTTAACGAGGATACTTTTGAAGAAACTTTTTCATTAAAATTAAATTTAATGAACGTCTTTGTGGTGGCAACGGTTGGCGCTATTTTAATCATTTTTGTTACTACTTATATCATTGCTTTTACACCACTTCGCGAGTATATTCCAGGCTATGCTTCTACTAAATTGAAACAAGAAGCCTTGGAAATGGCAATAAAATCAGATTCTCTTGAAAAATCGGTAAAAATCAATAACGCTTATATCGCATCTATAAAAAAAGTGCTTACAGGCGATTTAGAATATGCGAAGTTAAATAAAGATTCTATTAAAGCTTTAGATGCTGCAGAATTGGATTTATCAGAACTTGCTCCAACCGATAAAGAAACAGAACTAAGGGAACAAGTTATTAAAGAAGATAAATACAACGTTTTTGAATCTTCAAAACCTAAAGTAAGTTTTGTATTGTTTCCGCCGGCTCAAGGAAGTATTTTACAAAAGTATAATGTTGGAAATAAACATTTGGCCGTTACGATTGCACTTACCGATAATACACCAATCAAAGCTGTTGCAGCTGGAACCATCATTTTTTCGGATTGGACACCAAGTTCGGGTTATGTGGTGATTGTGCGTCATAAAGATGATATTTTATCGGTGTATAAAAATGCAGCTTCGGTAACTAAAAAACAAGGAAATACAGTGAAATCAGGAGAAGTTATCGCTCTTGCTGGAAATGCAAATACGGTTCAAAATTCAGGTGCTACCTTGCATTTTGAATTATGGAAAGACGGTTTCCCAATTGATCCAACTCAATTTATCAATTTCAATTAACATGTCAGTAAAAGCTTTTGCGGCTAAGTTATTTGCCAAAAGAATTCACGCCAAAACTCAAAAATGGGCTAATAATCCTATTGAAACCCAACAAAAAGTTTTTGAAGAATTAATCAGAGAAGCAACTCAAACGCAATTTGGAAAAGACCACGATTTTAGTTCGATAAAATCTCATTCTGATTTTGTTCAAAAAGTTCCCGTTCGCGATTACGAAGGTTTGAAACATTATGTAGATAAAGTGGTAAAAGGTGAAGAAAATGTACTTTGGAAAGGAAAACCGCTTTATTTTGCTAAAACTTCTGGAACTACTTCGGGTGCCAAATATATTCCGTTGACAAAAGAATCAATGCCGTTTCATATTCAAGCCGCTCGAAATGCAATTTTGAGTTACATACACGAAACTGGAAAAGCAGATTTTGTATCAGGAAAAATGATTTTCTTGCAAGGAAGTCCTATTTTAGAAGAAAAAAACGGTATCAAACTCGGAAGGTTATCCGGAATTGTAGCGCATTTTGTTCCGAAATATTTACAAAAAAACCGCATGCCGAGTTGGGAAACCAATTGCATCGAAGATTGGGAAACCAAAGTCAATGCCATTGTAGACGAAACTATTAACGAAGACATGTCCGTGATTTCAGGAATTCCGTCTTGGGTACAAATGTATTTTGAGAAATTAAAGGAAAAAGCAAACAAACCCGTTGGCGAAATCTTCAAAAACTTCAATTTGTTTATTTACGGCGGTGTCAATTACGAACCTTATCGAGCGAAATTCGAAAATTTAATTGGAAGAAAAGTCGATTCGATTGAATTGTTTCCGGCTTCCGAAGGCTTTTTTGCCTACCAAGATTCTCAGAAAGACAACGGAATGTTGTTACTTTTGAATTCAGGAATTTTCTATGAATTCATTAAAGTTGACGAATTTTTCACCGAAAATCCAAAACGCTATACGATTGGCGAAGTAGAATTAGGAGTCAATTACGTTTTAATAATTTCAACAAATGCTGGACTTTGGTCATATAATATTGGTGATACGATTCAGTTTACGAGTTTAAAACCATATCGAGTAATCGTTTCAGGAAGAATCAAACATTATATTTCTGCTTTTGGTGAACACGTTATCGGAAAAGAAGTAGAATCCGCGTTAAAAGAAGCGATGGAAGGAACTGATATTCGAGTAAATGAATTTACAGTGGCGCCACAAATAACTCCAACCGAGGGCTTACCGTATCATGAATGGTTTATTGAATTCGAAAACGAACCAATCAATTTAGAAGATTTTGCACTAAAAATAGATGCTGCCATGCGCAAACAAAACGTGTATTATGACGATTTGATTGTTGGGAATGTTTTGCGAACGCTAGTTATTACAAAAGTTCCAAAAAACGGTTTTCAAGAGTATATGAAATCCATTGGAAAACTTGGCGGACAAAATAAATTACCAAGGTTAAGTAACGATAGAAAGATTGCTCAGTTTTTTGAGATAAAAGAATAAAGATGAGAGATAAAAGACTGATTTGGATTTTTTTGATTGTTTCACAATTTACTTTTTCACAAATCCGCGGCGTGGTCAAAGACAGTATTTCTGGTGAACCGATTCCTTTTGTGAATATTTGGGTGGAGAATGAAACTGTTGGAACTACTTCGGAAACAAACGGCAGTTTTTCATTGGATATAAAAGACGAAAAGTTGTTAGTTTTTTCGGCATTGGGTTATGAAACAAAAAAAATATCATCAAAAAGCGAGATCATTTTATTAAAACCAAAAGTTTTTGAGTTGAAAGAAGTGATGGTTTTAAATCAAAAAAAAACTAAAGAATTAGAAATTGGTGATGCTCATAAAGTTCATATAAGTCAATTATCGGGAAATAAACCATGGATTTATGCTAAGTTATTCAATTATGACGATAAGTATAAGGAAACTCCATTTGTTAAGAAAATTGTTTTTTACTCAAATAGCGATATTAAAGGCGCAAAGATTAAAATAAGAATTTTTGGTTTTAATGATTCAATTCCATCCGAAGATTTAATAAATGAAGACATAATTGTTACGGTAAAAGGAGGAATGAAAAAAAACACCATAGATGTTTCTCACTATAACATTGAATTTCCAAAAAGTGGCTTGGTAATTGGCTTGGAATGGTTAATTATTGAAGAGAATAAATATTTCTTTACTTATAAAGACACAAAAACAAAACAAAAAGTAAGTTTAGAAAACTACGCACCATCATTAGTAATCAATCATTCACCTGATGAAATTTCATTTACTTATTCAAAAGGGAAATGGTATAAGCATAAAAGACATTCTTCTAATTTCAAAAAAGAATGGAATAATAAAGTTAACACACCTGCAATAAACCTTATACTAACAAATTAATGAAAACCTTATTTTTCTTTTTTATCTCATTTTCCCTTTCCGCACAAATCCGTGGCGTCGTCAAAGACAGTATTTCAGGCGAACCGATTCCTTTTGTGAACATTTGGGTGGAGAATGAAACTGTTGGAACTACTTCGGAAGCGGATGGCACGTTTTTTTTAGAAGCTTCAAAACAAAAAAGCATTGTGATTTCGGTTTTAGGGTACGAAAGAAAAACCTTGAAAGGAAGTGAAATTTCGGAAGTGTTTTTAAAACCTACCACTTACAATTTAAGAGAAGTGGTGATTTTAAATAAAAAGCAATCCAAGCAAATTGAAATTGGCGATATCAAGAACGCTATTTTTCAATCGTTTGATAACGGACCAAAAATCGAAGCGAAGTTTTTTCCTTATCAAGCTTCGTACAGTAAAACAAAGTTTATAAAAGAAGTAACTATTTTTACTGATAGTCGAATAGATGATGCGACAATAAAACTTCACTTTTATAGTGTAGATGAAAACGGATTTCCGGGCGAAGAATTGTTAACTAAAGATTACATTGTTACCTTGAAAAAAGGGGTTATCAAACATCGTTTTAATATTTCGCAATTTGATTTGGTTTTTCCTGAAAAAGGAATGTTTGTGGCCTATGAAAAATTGTTAATTGAAAGTAATAAAACAGGTACAAAATACCAACCATATGTATTATATAATTATGTTGAAAGAGACTTTTTTTACACCTATGCTTACGGAAAATGGAGTAAACAAGCGGGAAATAATTCAGAGAAAATCAGTGTTAATGAGCCGTCAATAAATCTGATATTATCTAACTAAAATAAAAATCGTAACTTTGCAGGTTAGAAAAACAAAATATTAATGAAAGACATTAAAAACATTTCGCGTTCTAGAGCGCAAGAGTCCTCAGCAGCTATTGAGCGACTGTACATTACCATGAGACATTTATTTAACAGAGGTTTTTATAAACCAATGGGTGTTTCAGGAGAAACTTTAAGAGAAGCCTTATTAGCGCTTCGACCAGAAATTTACGGCTCTATTGCCGAAGAAAAAGTAGAATTAAACGGACTTTTATACGTAATTGAACGTTTACCAATTGGAATAGAAGAATGCCGTTACATCAACTTAACTTCAGATGAAGGCTATTCAAATTCGCACTTTAAAGCGATTGTTCCTCCAAAAAGAAGAAGAAATTGTTACCGTATTGACGACGAGCAAATGAATGTGGAAATCACACGAGGACGTTCGGATATTTACGATATTTTAACGCATTTGACCTTTATTTTTATCGAATCACACAAAATTAAAGATAGAGTTTTAATTGATGATGAAGGAGCGGTTTCACGCGATTGGCAAAAATTAGAATTAGCGGTAAAACAAACTAAAAAACTTCCTTTAGTGGAACGTGAAAAAGCAATTTCTCACGCCGCAAATGTATTGGGAAGAACGTTCGCAGAAGTACAAGACATTTATGACGATTTTGCAACAGCTGAATCACCGGATAGATTTTTACATGTAGTGTATTGGTTAGGAAAATTAGCTATCGAAGAAGTTGTTGACAACAACAAAAGAACGATAACTTTTAGTCCAATTTTACGAGAAAGATTAGGTCATCATATTTATGGCGACATTTGGGCAACTACTATTAAAGAAGTTTTATTAAAAAATAATTTATTAGAACGTCCTATTCATATTATTAGTGCAAATATGCACAGTGTGATGAATTCTATTTTTGCGGAACCTGTTTTAGGAAAAAAATACAAAAACACACCTGAATTTCAGATATTTGAAGATTTAAGTAGTTCGGCAAACAAAGATTTACGCAAGAAAGTGGAAGATTTTGCGTTACAACAAGGAATGATTTCGTTGCCAGATGCATCTGGAACTAATATTGATGTTCAAATTTTTGATACAGCGAAAATTGATTTAACAAAAACCATTTTTGCTACTTCGAAATTAGCTAAAGAAAAACCAGTTCTTATTGTAATGGATTATGCCTTTGGCGAACAAGCTTTTGAAACGATTGATGAGTTGTTAAAACCCTACAAAGCTGAAAAGAAAAGCAAAACGTTTTTAAATGTAGAGTCTGTTTCAATCATGGGTAAAGCCGGAATTCTAGAAGGAGGAAAAGGTGACATCATGATTCCAACAGCGCACGTTAATGAAGGAACAGCGGATAATTATCCGTTTGAAAATGAGTTAACTAAAGCTATGTTTGAAGGAAATGATATACCCGTTTTTGAAGGACCAATGATTACCGTTTTAGGAACATCACTTCAGAATAGAGATTTGTTGAAGTTTTTCCATGAATCTACTTGGGAAGCAATTGGTTTAGAAATGGAAGGTGCTTATTATCAAAAAGCAATTCAATCGGCTTCAAAAATTAGAAAAAGCATTAATCCTAATGTAAAGGTTAGATACGCTTATTATGCTTCTGATAATCCATTAGAAACAGGAAGTACATTAGCATCAGGTGGTTTAGGAACTACAGGAGTAAAACCTACGTATTTAATAACGATTAAAATATTAGAACAAATCTTTAACGTAAAATAAGTTTAAATGAGTACAAATTCTCAAGATCAAGAAATCGATTTAGGACAAATCGGAACTGGAATTAAGAGCCTTTTTAATGGAATAATTAATTCTGTTTTCGATTTTATATTCTTTTTGAAAAAGAAAATAATAATTGTAGGTGGACTTTTTGTAGTAGGTATAATATTAGGTTTTTTATTGGACAGAAAACTTTCCTATAATCAAGAGATTTCGGTAATTCCTAATTTTGGAAGTAATGAGTATTTGTACACCAAAACCGCTTTTTTACAATCACGCCTAAAAGAAAAAGATGAAGCTTTTTTTAAATCAATTGGGGTTAAAGATTATAAAAAAATAAACAATATTAATGTTGAAGCTTTTAATGGAGTTTTTGGTTTTATTAGTTCTAGTGAGCCAAACTTTGAATTATTAAAGTTAATGGCAGAAGATGGAAATTTAAAGGAAATTATAAAAGAAGATTTTACAAGTAAAAATTACTATTCTCATAATATTACCATTTCTACTTCTGAAAAGATAAATCAAAAAGAAATCATTGATCCCATCTTAAAATATTATCAAGAAAACACATTTTATCAAAAACAACAGGTAATTCATCAAGAAAACATTGATGAAAAAATCAAATTTAATGATTCATTAGTGAATCAAATCGATGGTTTAATAGTTAAATTAACGGATTCTAAAAGTGCTAGTAATGTAACTATTTCAGAAAATAGTAGTATTACAGCATTGATTAACAAGAAAGATGAATTGATTAAAGAGTCTCAAAATTTAAAACTAAATAAAGGGGAATACGAACAAATTGTTAAAGTAATAAATGTCTCTTTAAATAATCTTAATACAAAAGGACTTAACAGCAAAATGAAACTGCTTTTACCCTTCTTATTTGTATTTTTATATTTAATAGGTTTTGCATTTAATAATTTATATAAAAAGCAATTAGCAAGAATTAAAGGGTAATGAAACACATATTAGTAACTGGCGGTGCCGGATTCATTGGAGCTAATTTTGTTCCTTATTTTATCGAAAATAATCCAGATTATCATTTAGTAAATTTAGATTTACTTACTTATGCTGGAAATCTTAACAATGTAAAAGAAGTAGAAAATCACCCAAGATACACTTTTGTTCAAGGGGATATTTGCGATAGAAATTTTGTGGAGCAATTGTTCCAAAAATATCAATTTCATGATGTAATACATTTTGCAGCTGAAAGTCATGTAGATAACTCTATTTCGGGTCCAGAAGCTTTTATTAAAACCAATGTTTTAGGAACGTTTAATTTATTAGATACCGCAAGAAAACTTTGGATGTCAGCACCCAATCAATACAATGTTGGATTTGAAAATTCGCGTTTTCACCATGTTTCTACTGATGAGGTTTATGGAACATTAGGTGAAACTGGTTTGTTTGAAGAAACGACTCCGTATGCTCCAAATAGTCCCTACTCGGCTTCAAAGGCAGGTTCTGATATGATTGTGAGAAGTTATTTTCATACCTATGGAATGAATGTGGTAACAACTAATTGTTCTAACAATTACGGACCCAAACAACACGATGAAAAGTTAATTCCAACGATTATTCGTAAAGCAATTTCTGGCGAAAATATTCCAATTTATGGCGATGGAAAAAACGTACGCGATTGGTTATATGTTTTAGATCATTGCAAAGGAATTGAATTAGCGTTTAAAACCGGAAAAGCTGGAGAAACCTACAACATTGGAGGAAGAAACGAACGTAATAATTTATATATAGTTGACACTGTTTGTTCAATTTTGAATGAATTACAACCAAAATCAGAAGGAAAATATCAAGATCAAATTACATTTGTGAAAGATAGACCTGGTCATGATTTACGTTATGCTATTGATGCCACCAAAATTGAAACCGAATTAGGCTGGAAAGCTGATGAAAATTTCGAATCAGGTATTAAGAAAACCATCGAATGGTATTTACAAAAATATAACAACTAATGAAAGGAATTATATTAGCTGGAGGTTCAGGCACACGTTTACATCCGTTAACATTGGCGGTTAGTAAGCAGTTGATGCCAATTTACGATAAACCCATGATTTACTATCCATTATCAACTTTGATGTGGGCAGGAATTAGTGAAATATTAATTATTTCAACACCTCATGATTTACCTTTATTTCGTCAATTATTAGGCGATGGAAGTAAATTAGGCTGTCGATTTGAATACGCTGTTCAAGAACATCCTAACGGATTAGCAGAAGCGTTTATCATTGGAAAAGATTTTGTTGGAAACGACAAAGTAGCTCTGATTTTAGGAGATAATATTTTCTACGGAACTGGTTTGGCCGAGTTACTTCAAGCGAATAGTAATCCAAATGGTGGAATCATTTACGCCTACCATGTTCATGACCCAGAGCGTTATGGTGTAGTTGATTTTGATGCAGCTGGAAAGGTGTTGTCTATTGAAGAAAAACCAGCCCAACCTAAATCTAATTATGCTGTTCCAGGAATTTATTTCTACGATAATGATGTTTTAGATATTGCAGCTAATATAAAACCAAGTCACCGAGGCGAACTAGAAATTACCGATGTGAATAAAGAATATTTAAACCGAGGTAAATTACAAGTAAGTATTTTAGATAGGGGAACTGCTTGGTTAGATACAGGAACGTTCCAATCGTTAATGCAAGCTGGTCAATTTGTTGAAGTTATTGAAGAACGTCAAGGATTAAAAATTGGAGCCATTGAAGAAGCGGCATACAAAATGGGCTTCATCGATGCGAATCAGCTAAAAGCATTGGCCGAACCGTTATTAAAAAGCGGTTATGGAAAACATTTAATAAGCCTAATTTAATTAGTCAATTTGTCAATGTGATAATATGCTAATGTGAACAAAAAGGACTCATTGACATATTAAAAATTGGCACATTATGTAGAATATGACATTTATAGAGACCAAACTAAAAGGATGTTTTATCCTGGAACCCAAAATATTTAAAGACGAACGTGGTTACTTCATGGAAAGTTTTAATGAAAAGACTTTTCAAGATGGAGTAGGGCATAAAGTAACTTTTGTTCAAGACAATCAATCGTTTTCAACTAAAGGTGTTTTGAGAGGTTTGCATTATCAATGTGGCGAACATGCGCAAGCCAAACTAGTTCGTGTTTTACAAGGTGAAGTTTTGGATGTAGCTGTAGATTTGCGTCCCGAATCACCAACTTATGGACAATATGAAACTGTTTTACTTTCGGGTGAAAATCAAAAACAGTTTTTTGTTCCAAGAGGTTTTGCACATGGTTTTTTAGTGTTATCTGAAACAGCAACTTTCTTTTATAAATGCGATAATTTTTATAATAAAGAAAGCGAGGGCGGATTAATTTACAATGACCCAACCGTTAATATCAATTGGAATTTTCCTTTGAATGAATTGATAATTTCCGACAAAGATCAAATATTACCTAATCTTGAAAACACTAAGAAAGTATGGTAGTATTAGTAACGGGAGCTAACGGTCAATTAGGACAATCGATACAGTTTATTGCTAATAAATATCCAAATATTCAGTTTGTATATACCGATTTTCAAGAAATGGATATTACTAATATTGAAAATTGTAAAGCCGTTTTTGCAAAACACCAACCTCATTTTTGTATCAATACAGCCGCTTATACTGCTGTTGATAAAGCTGAAAGTGAATCGGATAAAGCGCATTTAATTAACGCTGTTGGTCCTGAAAATTTAGCCAAAGTTTGTAAAGAATTCGATACTATTTTAGTTCATATTTCTACAGATTTTATTTTTGATGGTACTTCAAAAGTTCCTTATTTAGAAACCGATGTTCCAAATCCGAAAAGTATTTACGGACAAACGAAATTAGATGGAGAACTCGCTATTAAAAGGAATTGGGAAAAACATTTCATTGTAAGAACTTCTTGGGTGTATTCTCAATTTGCAAATAATTTTATGAAAACCATGTTACGATTGGCTTCAGAACGAGACACTTTATCTGTTGTGAACGACCAAATTGGAACACCTACAAATGCAGTTGATTTAGCTGAGTTTTTACTAAAAATAATTACATCTTGTCAGACTGAGTCACACGAAGTTTTCGGGATCTATAATTTTTCAAACGAAGGCGTTTGTTCTTGGTACGATTTTGCGGCAACAATATTCCATCAAAAAGGAATAGAGATTGATTTGAAGCCTATTCCAACAGATTCCTATCCAACGCCTGCTAAAAGACCTGCTTATAGTGTTTTGGATAAAACGAAGATAAAAAAGGTTTTTGGAGTTGAAATTAAAAATTGGAAAGAAAGTTTAACCGTAAGTTTAAACCATTTGAATTAATGAAAAAAGCCCTACTTTTTATCTGCTTTTCTGTTTCATTATCTTTTTCTCAAGAGAAATCATCGGGTTATTTTGATGTTCAACTTTTTAGAGGGAATATTATAAAACATTCAGAAGATGTTGGACATTTGATTTCAGGTCATCCGGATGGATTTTTAGTAAGTTACAACTGGAAAACTTTTGGTAAAAAAGAATGGGAGCAAGTTTATAATTATCCCGATTATGGAATTTCATTTCATTATTTAGACTTTAAAAATCAATATTTAGGGTATAATGTTGCTTTAGGATTACATTATAATTTTTACTTTTTTAATAGAAATTTAATGTTTCGAATTTCACAAGGAATTGGAATGACATCGAATCCTTATGATAAGGAAACCAACAATAAAAATAACGCTTTTGGAACGAAAGTAATGGATAACACCTACTTTATGTTGCAGTATAAAAAAGAAAATCTTTTCAATCGAATTGGTTTTCAAGCAGGATTTATGCTAACGCATTTTTCAAACGGAAGATTCAAAGCCCCAAATAGCGGAATTAACACCATTGCATTAAACGTTGGATTAAACTATAATTTAGGCGAAAATCAAGAATACATCAAGGATTCTTTACCAGCATCATCAACGTATAAAGAACGAATTAAGTATAACGTTGCTTTTAGAACGGGTATTTCAGAAGGACCAGTTCCAAATTTAGGACAACGTCAATTTTATCACATCGGTTTATATGCCGATAAAAGAATAGGAAGAAAAAGTGCTTTACAATTAGGAACCGATGTTTTCTTTTCAAGATATTTGAAAGATTATATTGATTTTGTTTCGGTGGCTTTTCCTCAAGGTCATGAATCATATGCTGCTTCTGATACCGATTATAAAAGAGTTGGATTGTTTGTTGGGCATGAATTATTCATTAATAAACTTTCCATTGAAACACAACTTGGTTATTATGTTTATAAGCCATTTGATTATGAAATTGATATTTATCAAAGAATCGGAGCAAAATATTATCTTTACAAAAACTTCTTTACAGGAGTTGGATTAAAAACCCACGGCGGAAGAGCTGAAGCAATAGAAGCTACCCTAGGAGTACGATTATAAGATGAGAAAATTTATTTTACATATAGTTACTTTGTGTTGCCTAATTTTGGTAACAAGCTGTGGTATTTCCGAAGATTGTTTTAAAGGAAATGGCAATCAAATTACGCAAACATTTCCTTTTGAAGGTTTTTCTAAAATAAAAGTATATGATGGTGTTGGGTTAGTTGTTAAAGAAGGACCTAATTATGAAGTTAAAATAAAAACATCAGAAAATATCATTGACAACTTAGATGTTAAGCTAGAAGGAAATATGCTGGTGATTAAAGACAATTCTTCTTGTAATATTGCTAGGGATTACGGACAAACGACTGTTTATATTACCATTCCTGATGGAACTATTTTACCTTTAGTTCAAGAGTTAGAATTACATTGTAAAACGGAACAAAAGATTGCATCAGACGGGATATTACATTCTCCAATTATTCGTTTATTTTCTATTGGAGATGATGGAGATGGTGCTGGAACTGGTGATTTCCATATTACAGTTAATAACGGACAGTTAGTTGTGGAAAGCAATAATGTTTCTAACTTTTATATTAATGGACATTGCACCGAAATGTTATTAAATTTTTACTTTGGAGATGGTCGTTTTTATGGCGAAAACTTACAGGTTGAAAATATAAAAGTATATCAAAGAGGTTCAAATGATATGTTTGTGTATCCAATTCAAAAAATAGAAGGAACTATTTTTGCAACAGGAAATGTTGTTTTAAAAAATGTACCTCCTATAGTTAATGTAGATGAGGTATATAGAGGAAGAGTAATTTATTAAACATGAATCAAAAGAAAAACATCTATTGCTTAACACCCATTTATAACGATTGGGAAAGTTTTGCTGTTTTGGTTCAAGAGATAAGTTTTTTAAAGCAAAATTTTAGTGCTTACGATTTTTTTATAGTAGCCGTAAATGATGGTTCTACTGAGGATATTTCAGAAGACTTTGATTACAAGAATATACCTGCTACGGTTTTAAATTTAAAAATAAACATTGGACATCAAAGAGCTATTGCTGTTGGGTTGCAATATATTTATAATGAAGTTTTCGATTATGATTTTGTTGTGGTGATGGATAGTGACGGAGAAGATAAACCTCAAGACATAAAAGAATTAATCAACAAAGCGGAACAAGAACAAGAAAAGAAAATCATTTTCGCCCAACGAAAAAAACGTCAAGAATCTACATTTTTTAAAATAGGATATTTCTTTTATAAATATCTATTTTACTTCTTAACAGGACAAAAGATAAGCTTTGGAAATTTCAGTGTAATTCCAAAAAAGTTACTTTCAAAAGTAGTCCATCAAAACAACATTTGGAATCATTATTCAGGTGGAATCATTCAGTCTAAAATTCCGTTTGAAAAAGTTTTACTCGACAGAGGAAAGCGTTACAAAGGTGTTTCAAAAATGAATTTTAATAGTTTAATAGTTTACGGATTAAGTTCTATTTCGGTTTATTTTGATTTTTTATCCATCCGTATTCTTAGATATTCATTGTATGGAATAGGCATTTGTACGATTTCTGTTTTATATATATTATACCAAAAATTATTTACCGATAATGCGATTCCTGGTTGGGCATCAAGTTTAACATTGATTATTTTGGGCATTATTTTACAATTGTTTTCAGTAACTCTTGTTGTTTTGTTATTGCAATTGAGTTCTAGGAAGAATATAAATAGTCCCAATTCAGAAATATATTTAGATTTTATTGAAGGTAAAACCGTGTCTGTTTTCGTTTAAAAAAAAGTTATTTTGTTTTTTTATCTATAAAATATCTAGGTCTTTTCTTAACCTCTAAGTATATTTTACCTATATACTCTCCTAAAATTCCAAAACAAAACAATTGCACTCCTCCTAAGAAATACATTGGCAAAACAGTAGAAAGCCAACCTGGTACAATGTTTTCTGAATAAAGAGATAATAAAGCATATCCAGTTAATAGAATACATATAATAAATATTGCAAAACCAGTGATAGTTACAATTTTCAAGGGATAATTACTAAAAGAAGTAATTCCATTCCAAGCGAAAGACAACATCTTTTTTAATGGATATTTAGATTCTCCAGCAAATCTTTCTAATCTGTTGTAATACACATAATCTTTGTTGTATCCAATAGATGGAATTATTCCTCTCAAAAACAAATTAACTTCATTAAATTCACTTAATGAATCTAAAACTCGTTTACTACACAATCTATAATCAGCATGGTTATGTATAATATTTACTTTCATTTTTTTCATTAGTTTATAGAAAAAAAGAGCAGAATTTCTTTTGAAAAAAGAATCTGTTTTTCTCTCTTTCCTAACAGCATAAACCACATCAATACCTGAAATAAATTTTAAGATCATTTCCTCTATTACTGAAATATCATCTTGTAAATCAGCGTCAATAGAGATTAAAGCATCAGTTTCTTCTTTATATGTTAGTAACCCAGCAAGAAGCGCATTTTGATGTCCAACATTGCCTGCTAGTTTTAATCCTTTAATGTTTGTATGTTTCGAAGAGTTTTTTTCTATGATCTCCCAGGTTTTATCCTTACTGCCATCATCTACAAAAACAGCAAAACTCTTATTAGAAATAAGATTTTTTACAATTAAATTAGAAATTATTTCTTGAATTCTTGTAGTAGTTTCTTCCAACACTAATTCCTCATTGTAACAAGGTAATACAATACCAATAATAGGGTTTTCCATAAAAAAATTATTTTATTCAAAAGGTAATGGTGTTCCTTTTGTATCACCAATTTTGACTACCACCACATTGTTTATTTTTTTTACCGATTCTGGGCTTGGCCAAATAGGCATAGACGGAATAGAATCTTTTACCTCATCAAAAGCTTCTTTATTATCTAAAAATTTGTAATAAGCAACGTCATTATATCTAAAAAAATTAATTATTCTCCAGTTATTTCCACCATCCCAACAGAATAATGAACCACCAAAAACATCTGAATTAGGAATTTTTAACTTATCATGGTTTGATTGTGGTAAAGAACCGTAAAAATAGACGTAATGAAGATTTGGGTTAAATTCAGGGTATTTGTTTAAAATTGTATTGTCAATTTTTTTAGCCACTTCTAAATCATGATGAAATATTTTATAATTAGAATAGAAAAGATTTGTAATAAAATAAATGTTTGCTATGATAATTAATAACACACCAAATAAAAGTGGTTGAAAATATTCTTTTTTAAATACTTTAATAGTATAAGTAATTATGAAAGCGTAAATAATTCCAGAACTCACATAAAGTCTTGGTGGGTGAGAACCGTTAGTAATAAAAAAAGATATAAAAAAAGGTAAAATAAATAAAGCTAACAAACATAGTATTTTTAACAAAATATTCTTTTTTTCAATAATAATACTCGTAATTAGAGCGATACAAGCCAATGAAGAAAAAACAAAAGTTTTGTTACCATAATAGAAATTCCCTCTTATATTGTCTACCCATAAATTATAAAAATCAACAAATCTGTCATTTGTATTTCCAGATGTATATGATGAAAGATAGCCTCCTTCGACTGGAGGACAAAACATTTTAACTGATATATAATAGAGAATGATAGATATAATCATTAAAACAGCAAATTTTAATAATTTTATAATTTCTGTTTTAAATTTAAAATCAGGATTAGATAGATTTATAAAAAAATAAACAAGGTATGTAACTACTGGCATGAAAATTAATGCTTGATAGACAGCAATACCAAACAAAATGAACAAACTCGAAATTATAAGTAATACTAACGAAATAGGTTTTTTAATGTTGTCAATATTTTTTATGAATAAGGTTACTCCTAAAATCGAGAAGAAAAAGCCAATAGGAACTGCATCTGCCTGCATAGTAAATGCTAATTGGTAAGCATGTTGAGGTAGAGTTAGAAATAAAGCACAAAAGATAAAACTAGATATCCCTTTTAGTTTAAAAATTTTTGAAAGTTCCACAGCAGTTAAGCTTAAAAAAATTAACCCCAATAACAAAGTGAAATAAGGTAAATGGCCTTCAAAAATTCTATATCTAATTAAATTAGTTCCCCATCTGCCTAAACCCATAGAGTAATCAGAAAAAGCAGGTGACTCACTATCAACGGTTAAGCTGTAATTTGTTAATGCAAAACCATAAGTAGCCATGCTAATAATAAAGGAGAACAATAAAACAGAATAGTTTTTAAAGAATAACTTTTTATCCATAATTAAGTATTAAATTTTAATAAAGAATTTTTTTTCTAAAAAAAGGAAAAAAATCTTTTCAAAGTTAATGTTTAAATAGAAAAAAAAATATCTTTGCATAAAATTTTTTAAAAATGAAGACAAAGTATATTTCATTAGCACTTTTATTTTTTGTGTTAATTGGTTGTAAAGTTGATAAAGAAAATTCTAATTCAGATGCAAATTCAACGGGAAAAACAGAAAGTTCAAAAGCTACAGGGGCTGGTTTTAAAGTTTCTTTTAATGCTTTAGTTGACAAAGATGATGCTTTCCAACTTTTCTACAATGAAGATGGTACTGAGAGTTTTACAGGGGAACAAATGGTAGAATTCAAATTAAAAGGAAGTAACGAGCCTCAAAACATTGAATTTTTATTACCAGACGATGCTATGCCATTAAATTTTAGATTTGATATTGGATCAAATAAAGATCTTAAAGAAGTCAAATTTAACAAATTTAAAATGGAATATAATGGCAAGTCATTTGAATGTGATGCTGCAACATTTTTCAAATATTTTTATCCAAATGATCAAGTTGTTTTAGATACAGTTAATACTGTTGCCAAAACAGTTGGGAAAAAAGATGCTCCTTTTGATCCAATTATTGGAGGTACTTTACATTTGAGAAATGAATTAGAAAAATTTTATCAAAAATAAATTTGATTTAAATATAAAAAAATAGGAACCTAATGGTTCCTATTTTTTGTTTAACATTATTTTGATGTAGCATTTAATTAAAGAACTGTAAAACTTATAGTAAGAAAACCATTTTGAGGTATAACCATATTTAAGTTTTACTTGTAATGCTTCTTTTAAAGCTGTATATATTTGATTACTTACACCGCCATTTTGCATGTTTGCAGTGATTGTTTTAAAATACTCAGGACGAATTTCTTCTTTGCAGCGAATGTAAAAATCTAAATCACCTACAATTTTATATTCCGTACTAAAAACACCAACTTTTTCAAACAATTCTCTTTTGTGAAAAGAACCAACTTGAGCGATATTAATATCGGTTATTACATTCTTCCACTTGTATTTTTTACCAAAAACAGAAAGTATTTCACCTTTATCATTAGTTAAATTAACTTGTGAAGAAATGTAATTAATTACTTCGTTTTTATTAATCTCATTAAAGTATAATTGCAATGCGTTATGTAAATAAGAATCATCAGATCCCAAAAAACTAATCCAATTACCCGAACTTAGCTGTATTCCTTTGTTCCAGGCGTCGTAAATTCCTTTATCTTTTTCGGAGATAAATTTATAGGAAATTCCTTTAGCTTCAAATTTGGGAACAAATGATTTTATAATTTCCAAAGTACCATCAGATGAATTACCATCTATAATAATGTATTCGAAATCTTTAAAATCTAAATTTAATACAGATGTAATGGTATCTGTAATGGTTTTTTCGCTATTATAAGAAGCGGTAACGATGCTAAAAAATGGGGTTGTACTCATTTATTTTTTGTAAATAATTGCATTACTTTTTCGATTACACTTTTCAAATGATAATTCTTGAAAAATGAAAAGACAAAAAAGATAAGACATAAAACAAAAATACAGATAAATAAGTAATTTAAAGTACCATTAAACCAACTAATTATGGTAAAATATCCAAAAAAGCTTGAACCAATTGCCGAAATTACAAAGAATACATCATTTTTTGAAAGTAAGCTCTTCCATGAAATGTTGTTTTCTTGTTGGTAAGAAAACAAAACTAATAATGAACCTATTAAAAAAGCAACGTTCCAACCTAATATAACGCCATAACCACCAAAATGAACACCTAGAAAATAGCCTAATATTGGATTGATAATCGTAATGGCTAAATATGAATACATCAACCAATTCAATTTGCCTTCTCCTAAGTAACTAAAATAAGCAGGATTGCTGCAAATATTAACAAAGGCTACAATGCTGTTTAAAACTACTGCAAACAAGAAAAAAGGAACGATTTCACCAATCCACAAAAATGAAACGATTGGAGCTGTTATAATAATGCCTGTAATTAAAACAATATCAAAAAGCAGTACTATTGAAAACGTTTTGACGTATAGTTCTTTAACATAACTTTCATCGGTTTCTTTTGCTTCGGCTACCACAGGAATAATAACTTGGTTCGCACTTACAATTAGACCACGTAATTGCGTAACCAATCGACTTGCCATTTCATAATAACCTACCATGGCTAACCCACCATATTTACTTAAAAACGCTTTAGTTATAGGTTCAAATGACATTTGCATAAACGATAAAGCTTGCATTTTTAAACCATAATCAATGATTTCTTTGAATAAACTTTTAGACCAATTCCATTGGAAGGTAAAAATCCCTTTTATGTATTTAGATAAAAAGTATATTGAAGTTAGTAAGACTACTGCAGCTTGAACAATTTGGGCAAAAATTAACCCTTTTAATCCAAATTTTGGTGTTAGTAAAACACTTAAGGCAAAAAGTAAAATAGAAGTAAAGCTAACAATATAACTTTTGATATAATTTTTCTGAATTCCATCTAAACAGCTGCTAATAACTCCTCCTAAGGCATTAATAACTAAACTGATTAATGAAAATGGTAATATTTCTAATGCTATTGGTAGATATTGAGCTTCAATAAAATGAGGTAAAATATAAGTGCCTGCAATTAAGATGATAACCGAAATAATGGAATAGGTAACTATTATAAAAACGGAAGCAGTAAAAATGAGTTTTTTTAAACTTTCAAAATCGTTTCGGGTATGATAGGTAGCTACAAATTTAACGATACTTGTGCTAATGCCAAAATTAGCAATTAAAGCTAGCGAAGTTGAGGCAATGATTAAAGACCAAACCCCAAGCAATTCAATTCCTAATTTAACCAATAAGTAACGATACAAAAGCAAATAAACAATTCCCACGACCAGAACTTGTCCTATCGCAGCGATTGAATTGAAAAGAAGTTTCGATTTTTGCAAGCGTTTTCCTATTTAGAATTGAGAATAAAATTTTCAATTTGAGTAACTCTATTGTCCCAATTGTGGAAGTTTTTTACAACTTCATAATTTTTTTCTATAAGTGGGATATACGTATCAAAATTAGCTAAAATCGTTTCGATTTGTGTCACAGGATTTTCTTCGTCAATTTCAATTATCGGATTGTAATCAAACAAATGAAGCATATCGTATGGTAGTTTGCCTAAAATTAAACATCTAGACGCCATCGATTGTAAAAAACGATTGGTAATAGTTGAAATATAACCAGTAACTTTTGGATGTGTAATATTGGAAGGAACACAAATTGAAATTTTAGAATTGGCTAAACCAAACAAAAATTCTTCGCGGGTTGGAAAAATAATTTGTCCCGCTTTTTTTTCGTATTGGTAAACTAAATCGTTTTCAACGATTTTAATTTTTTCGTGATATTCATTCCATTTTCTACCTAGTTGTAATATATCGGTAGTTCTTTCATGGTAGGGAATAAATTGATATTGGGTAACATCAATTCCTTCTGGTATCCAATGTGATTGAAAATTTGGAATATTTAAAGTGTTGAAATAATCTGCCGATTGCTTACTTGCTGTGAAAACCAAATTAATTTTATAAGCTCTTATGGTTTTTTCAATCTCATCAAACAAAGGTTCCCAGGCATCATACATCCAAAGCACTTTTAAATCGGCATTGAAATGAAAATAAGGAAAAAACTTTTCTTTTTGATACCCAATTACCACATAGTTTTTATGCTTTTTAATGGGTAGTTGAATCGGCGGAATAAACTTAAGAAGTTGGCGAAGCACTCGCGCTTGAATGCTTCCCACTCCATTTATTATTTCCCAGTTGGGTTTATTTATAATTCTAGCTTCAAACTCATAATACAAGTCCATAGAAACATGGTGATTGAAATTGGTTTTAACCAAAGTAAATTGTTTCATGAGTAAAAATTTTAATTACAAAGAGGTTAACACTCGATGTAAATGCTTAATTTCTTCCGTTAAATCAATTTGGTGATTTCCAACAAAGAAACCTTTTTTGTCTAAGTATTGTGCGTTTTTCATTTCACCAAAAATTTCACAATCAAAGTATTTTAATACTTCGTTTTTAGTAAAATCTCCTGTAACAATTGGACGACAATCGATGTGATTTTCTTCTAACGCTTTTACAATATCTAAACGATTTAGTGTTGATTCGGGTTTAATGATAAAACTAAATCCAAACCAACTGCTGTTGTCGATGTCTTTTTGAATATAGAAATCTTTATTATCTCTAAATAAAGAAACAAATAATTCAGCATTTTTTCTTCTTTGGTCTAAGAAGGAAGGTAATTTTTTTAATTGTTCCACACCAATTACACCACTCATTTCAACAGGTCGCACATTGTAACCTGGTAATAAAAAACGGAATGATTCTTCGAACCAATTATCACTTTTGTTAGAAATTTTATTTTCTTTTGGTAAATGACGTGTCCAGCCATGCGCTCTTAAGCAAACCATTACATGATACATTTCTTCGTCATCGGTTACAATTAAACCACCTTCCATGGTAGCCATGTGATGCGAAAAGAAAGTAGAAAAAGTGCCAACTAAACCAAAAGTTCCCGTTTGTTTTCCTTTGAATTCAGCCCCCATCGATTCACAGTTATCTTCCATTAAGATAATGTCTCTAGAACCAATGATTTCTTTTATAGCATCAAAATTATTTGGGTTACCCAAAAGATTTACCGCTAAAATTATTTTTGTGTTATCGGAAACGGCTAGTTTCAATTGGTCTAAGTCGAAATTTAACGTGTGTAAATCTACATCTACAAACTTCAATTTTAATCCATATTGGTATAGTGGATAATAAGTGGTTGACCAAGAAACGGCTGGTACAATAACTTCGTCGCCTCTTTTTAATTTTGGATTTTTAGTATAAAACATTGCGGCAACTGCAATTAAATTAGCAGATGAGCCCGAATTTACCATAACCGCGTATTTTGAATTGACAAATTTTGCAAAATCGTCTTCAAATTGTTTTACGCCTTCGCCCATAGTGTACATATCTTTTGCGATAACACCATTGATGGCTTCTATTTCTTTTTCATCCCAAGTTGAGGATGCTAATGGATATTTAATCATGTAAAACCGATGTTTTAAAGTATTCAACTGTTTTTTTAATTCCTTCTTCTAAGGAGGTTTGATGTTGCCAACCAAATTGTCTTAGTTTCGTATCATCAATTAATTTTTGTTTCATTCCGATTGGTTTAGACAAATCGTGAACAAATTTTCCTTCAAATCCAATTACGTTAGCAATAGTTTGATAGTATTCATTTATGGTATAATCAAATCCTAATCCCACGTTGATGTTTTGTGGCATTTGGTCAAATTTTTCTAAAGCATAAAATACAAAGTCGGCCAAATCTCCTGTGTACATGAATTCTCTTCTGGCTAAACCATCGCCCCAAATATCAATTTCAGTAGCGTTGTTTTGTTTGGCTTCATAAATTTTCTTTATTACTGCCGGAACCATGTGTGAATGTTCAGGTGAAAACTTATCGTATTTTCCATATAAATTGCATGGAATAACAGTTTTGTATTGCAATTTTGGATTTTCTTTAACTATGTATTCGCACAAACGAGTAGCGACAACTTTTGCAATAGCATACCCTTCATTTGTAGGTTCTAATTCACCTTTTAAAATTAATTCTTCTTGCAATGGATTTTGTGCTTCACGCGGATACATACAAGAACTGGCCATATTCATAAATCCTTTGATTCCGTTTTCTTTAGCCGCCATGATTATGTTTCTTCCCATGTCTAAATTGAAAACTAGGAAATCTACAGGTCTTGCCATGTTGGCTTGAATTCCGCCAACTAAACCTGCGGAATGGATAATAAAATCAGGTTGGTGTTTTTTTAGATAAGCATCAACTGCGTTATAATCTCGTAAATTCAGTTCAGCACTTGATGGTGATAATAAGATGTGCTGATTTGCTTTTGGATGTTCCAAAATATTTCTGCCCACCATGCCATTACCGCCTGTAACTAATATTTTCATATGGAAATTTTAGTTATTCGTATCTTTTCAATGAATCTCTGTCTTTAAAACGAACTACATAGTTTAAATCGTGTTGCATCATGATTTTAACTAGTTCTTCGATAGAAGTACGACTTGGATTCCAACCCAATTGCGTTCTTGCTTTTGTAGGATCTCCTAATAAACTTTCTACTTCAGCAGGTCTGTAATAGTTAGGATCAACTTCAATAATTACTTTTCCAGTAGCTTTGCAAATTCCTTTTTCATTTTCATTTTCACCTTGCCATTCTAGCTCAATTCCAGCTTCTCTAAAAGCTAGTTCACAGAAGTAACGCACCGAATATTGAACCCCTGTTGCAATTACATAATCTTCTGGTTGTTGTTGTTGTAGCATTAACCACATACATTCTACGTAATCTTTAGCATAACCCCAATCACGCATAGCATTAAGGTTTCCTAAATATAATTTCTCTTGTAATCCGTGTTTAATTCTTGAAGCTGAAAGCGTGATTTTTCTTGTAACGAAAGTTTCCCCTCTACGCTCTGATTCGTGGTTGAATAAAATTCCGTTTACAGCGAACATCCCGTAAGATTCACGGTAATTTTTGGTAATCCAAAATGCATAAATTTTAGCTACACCATAAGGAGAGCGTGGGTAAAAAGGAGTAGTCTCTTTTTGAGGTACTTCTTGCACTTTTCCGTATAATTCAGAAGTAGAAGCTTGGTAAATTTTTGTTGTTTCGGTTAACCCACAAATTCTGATGGCTTCTAACAAACGTAACGTACCAACCGCATCGGTTTCTGCGGTATATTCTGGCATATCAAAAGACACTTTTACATGCGATTGTGCTGCCAAATTGTAAATTTCGTCTGGTTTTATTTGTTGCACTAAGCGAATTAGACTTGTTGAATCAGTCATGTCGCCATAATGAAGGTTGATTTTTTTATCTTTATGTAAGTCTCTGATTAGAGACTCTATATATAAATGCTCAATTCTTTCGGTATTAAAAGTAGAACTTCTTCTTATGATTCCGTGAACTTCGTATCCTTTTTCTAATAATAACTCGGCCAAATACGAACCATCCTGCCCATTAATTCCGGTAATTAACGCTTTTTTCATCTCGGGTTAAAAATTTAATAGCTACAAATATATATCTTAAAAAGTAATTGTATAATTTTTAGCAATATATTTTGTGAAATAGCTTTATATTTGGGAGCTAAATACTAGAATTTGATTGCAAAAAAACACATCCCAATAACGTTATTTACACTTGTTTTGTTGTGCGAACTTTATTTGCCTTCTTACAAGTTAAATTTTGCTATTCAGTTTGTTAGTTTAGTTACAGTCGTTTTTATTAGTAAGACTAGTATTTCTTTACGTTTTTTTAAAACAATTCTTCCTTTATTATCCATTTTTCTTGTTGGGTTTCTAGGATATTTACTAGATTTTTATCCGCTGTCTGCCACGATTAAAGATATTACTTATTTTTTAAAACCTATCGTTGTTCTGGTCTTAAGCTACGTCTTAATTAAGAAGCAAAACGATATGTTTCTTTTCTTAAAAGCAATTGTTTTTATTGCTGCTTTTACTGCTTTTTTACATTTATTTGGAATATTTATACTAGGAGATTTTAGATCTAATTCGATACATGAATTAAGAGGTGATTTTGGATTGGATAATTTCATTGAAATTTTTGCTTTATATATTCTTTTGTTTTTCAAACACTTTTTAGGTAAACCAATTGTAGAAGATAGAAGATGGTATTATGTATTGGTTGTAGTTTTTCTTTTATCGATTTATTTGTATTTTTCCAGAACTATGTTGGTAGCCTTCTTTTTAGTAGGTTTTTCAATGCTCGGGTATGCTAAAATTACGACAGGAACCTTAAAATTCATAGGATTTGCATTTTTATTGATTGGGTTATTATATGCTTATTTATTTTCAGTTAAAATTGACCGAAATGCCAAAGGAGTGGAAGCGTTTTTATACAAAATAAAGATTGCTCCAGAAGAAATTTTCGAAACAAAAATAGATAGGGAAAATCATAAAGAGTTATGGGATCACTGGCGCGGGTATGAAGCTAAAAGAGCTCTTGAATTAATGAATGAAAATCCTACAAGTTATTTTTTTGGAACAGGTTATGGATCTTTAATTAATTTAAAATTTAAGGCGCCTGTAGGAGAGCAAGACATGAAGTATATTTCAAGAATACATAATGGCTATGTTTTTGTTTTGTATAAAACAGGTTTTGTAGGTTTGATTCTATACTTTATTTTTTTAATCAAATTATACTTAAAAATTTATACTAAAAAAAAATCAGAAGAGGCTTATTTTGTAGATAGAATTATTGTTAGTATTGGTGTTTTTTATGTTTTCACATCTTTGATTATTACTGGAATTTATATTCCTATTGATGCAGTAATTTTTATTCTTGGTGGATTGTTGAGTTTTGATACACTTTTGGTTAATAAAAAAACATAATTTTTGAAATAATGAAAAATGTACTTTTTGTTCATCAATCTGCTGAACTTTATGGTTCAGATAGAACTTTGTTATTATTAATGAAACACATTAATAAGCAAAAATTTCATCCTATTGTTGTGTTGCCTAATGAAGGACCTTTGAAAATTGAATTAGAAAAGGAAAAAATTGAGGTTCATATAGCCCCTGTTATAAAGTTACACAGAAAAATGTTTAAGCCTCAGAGTTTTATTGGATTTTTAAAACAATTAAAGCAAGGTTTTTCAATTTTAAATCATTTAAATGAAATACATCAGTTTGATTTGATTTATTCAAACACTTTGGCTGTTTTATTAGGGTTTATTTATGCAAGAAAAAAAGGCATGAAACATATTTGGCACGTTCATGAAATAGTAGAATCACCAAAAATAGTTTCAAAAGTTTTTAGATTTCTATTAAACAGAAAAAGTAATTTTTTTACTATTTACAATTCAAACGCAACAGCTGATTTCTGGAACTCATTCAATAATGTTGTAAATTATAATAGTTTTTGTATTATTCATAATGGTTTAGAAATGCCTAAAGAAGACATTTCTTATGATGAAATTAATTTAATTAGAAGGGATTGTTTTAAAGTTAAAGAAGAAATTGTAATTGCTTTGGTTGGAAGAATTAATAGACTAAAAGGGCATAAATTAGTATTAAATGCTATTGAAGGATTAGATAAAAAGCTATATAAAGTTTTATTTATTGGGTCATCAGTAGAAAATCAGGAATTTTATATTGATGATTTAAAAACAATAATAAAAGAAAAAAAACTTGATAATAACGTACTTTTTATACCATTTAATAATCAAATGGACAGAATTTGGAAAGCTGTTGACATAGCTGTTGTGCCATCAACAGAGCCTGAGTCTTTTGGATTAGTCGCAGTAGAGGCTATGTTAGCAAAAAAACCCGTGATCGCATCAAATCATGGAGGTCTAACAGAAATAATTAAACATAAAGAGACAGGTTTTTTAATAGAACCAAACAATGTTAAGGAGTTGACTAATGCAATAGAGTTATTAGTTAATGATAAGCAATTGAGAACAGAAATGGGAGAACAAGGTTACTTAAGGGCCATTGAGGAATTCTCTATTCAAAAATATGTTTCTAAAATTGAAAAAGTCCTATTAGATTGAGGATTTAGAATTTAATACCTTAAAAGTTTTATATTTGCTTTTGTTAAAAAAATCTAAATGAAAATTGGAGTTTTAGGAACGCGCGGAATCCCTAATCACTATGGGGGTTTTGAGCAGTTTGCAGAATTTTTCGCCACTTATGCCGCAAGTCAAGGACATGAGGTGTATGTTTATAATTCCCATAGTCATCCTTATCAAGAAAAGGAATTCAGAGGTGTGAATATTGTGCATTGCTATGATCCTGAAAATAAAATAGGAACTGTTGGTCAGTTTATTTATGACTTAAATTGCATTAGAGACGCCAGAAAAAGAGATTTTGATATTATTCTTCAATTAGGCTATACCAGTAGCTCTGTGTGGTTTTCTTTACATCCAAAAAACGCTATTGTAATTACCAATATGGATGGTTTAGAATGGAAACGCACTAAATATTCAAAAAAAGTACAAAAAGCACTTCAAATAGCAGAACGGTTAGCGGTAAAAAAGAGCGATTATTTAATTGCAGATTCTATTGGAATTCAAAAATATATCAAGGAAAAGTATCAAAAAGAAAGCACTTATATTGCCTACGGCGCTCACAATTTTAACAATCCCAATCCTGAAATTTTAAAAGAATATCAAGTCGAAAAAGAAAATTTCAACATGATTATGGCCCGTTTTGAGCCTGAAAATAACTTGGATATGGTGCTTGAAGGAGTTGCTATGGCAGAAGATAAAACACCAATTTTAGTAATTGGAAATCACAACACTAAATACGGAACTTATTTAAAAAATAAATTTGAAGCCTTTTCTCATATTCGATTTTTAGGAGCGGTTTATAATTTAGACCATTTGAATAATCTACGATATTATTCCAATCTGTACTTTCACGGGCACACCGTTGGAGGAACCAATCCGTCATTACTAGAAGCTATGGCATCTAAGGCTTTAATTGCAGCTCATAACAACGATTTCAACAAAGGCGTATTAAAAGAAAATGCTTTTTATTTTACATCTGCCGAAGAGGTTAAAAAAATCTTAAATGCAATCAAAAAAAGTAATAACTTGCAGTTTGTAGAGAATAACTATAATGCAATAGCTTCAGCTTTTAATTGGGAGAAAATAAATGAACAATATTTACAGCTTTTTCAGCAATGTTTGGAAGGAACTTTTAGAGGAAAATAGACAAAACACAGCGTTTATTCCTTTTTTATTATTGTTAATTACTTTGCCAATTTCAATGGCAGTTAATAATATTTTATTAGGGGTCTTTTTTTTATCGTCGCTTTTATATGTAAGAAAAAATAAGTTCGTTTTGTCGGTTACTTTTTTGATTCCAATTCTGTTGTTTGTTTGGATGTGTGTTTCCTATTTTTGGTCTATCGACTTAAAAAGAACCCTTAGTGCTATTCCAAAAGAAATCGCATTACTACTGCTTCCTATCGCTTTTATGTTAATTCCTACTTTTACTAAAGAGCAAAAAGATAAGATTTTAAAATATTACAGTTACACAATGTTGATTTACGTTGTGTTCTTTTTAATTCGAGCTTTAATTCGGTTTTTAATAACCAAGGAGACAAGCGTTTTCTTTTATCACGGACCAGACAATGAAACGGATACAGGATTAGTACCTAGATTATTAAATGCTATTCACGTTTCGGTATATGTTTCAATTGCATTCTTTTATTTTTTTATTAAAGAACACAAAACAAAGTGGGAACAAGTTGCAAGTATCTTATTGTTTGTTTTTGTAATTCTTTTATCCTCTAAAAATATTATTTTAGTTTTAGTTTTATTAATTCTAATTCAGGTTTTTTTCTATTCAAAAATTGCTAATCGTCTTAGATTACGAAATCTTACCATTATATTAATTTTATTAGGGTTTATAGTATCTTTTAGTAAAATTAAAGAACGCTTTTTGGTTGAATTTAGAACTAATTCTGACAAAAGTATTTCACACAATGTAGCGCTAAATAAAAGCGAAGGAATCAACAACATTAGTATTGCTGATGCTTGGACCAAAGAACAATTTCACCCATCGGATTATTTTCCTGGAACTGCTTTTCGAGTTTATCAATTTAGAATGTTTACTGAATTTTTAGAGGAAGATGCTATTTTTTGGAAAGGATTTGGCCTTAATGCTTCCTTAAATAAATTATTAGAAAAGGAAAAACAGTATAATTTGTACTCGGGCTACGGAACTTTTAATTTTCACAATCAGTATGTGCAAAATTTTGCTGAGTTAGGTGTAGTTGGATTCTTACTATTACTGATTATTTTGTACATAAACACAAAAAAAGCCTTTGGTACTAAAGATTTTATGCATATTGCTTTTGCAGTTTTAATGATAAGCTTATTTTTGACAGAATCTTTCTTGTGGAGACAGCGAGGCGTTTTGTTTTTTATGTTATTATATTGTCTTTTTAATGTAAAAACCAGAATAAAATTAGAAAAAGAATAAAAATGAAAAGAATATTAATAACAGGTGCGGCAGGTTTTCTTGGCTCTCATCTTTGTGATCGATTTATAAAAGAAGGTTATTTTGTAATTGGAATGGATAATTTAATTACAGGAGATTTAAAAAATATTGAACATCTTTTTAAACTTCAAAATTTTGAGTTTTATCATCATGATATCACAAAATTTGTTCACGTTCCTGGTAAATTAGATTATATTTTACACTTTGCTTCTCCAGCTAGTCCAATTGATTATTTAAAAATTCCAATTCAAACCCTAAAAGTTGGTTCTCTAGGAACGCATAATTTATTAGGTTTGGCTCGTGTAAAAAAAGCAAGAATTTTAATTGCTTCCACATCTGAAGTTTACGGAGATCCATTGGTTCATCCACAAACAGAAGAATATTATGGAAATGTAAACACCATTGGACCTCGTGGCGTTTATGACGAAGCCAAACGTTTTCAAGAATCGATAACTATGGCTTATCATACTTTTCATGGTGTAGAAACTAGAATCGTTAGAATTTTTAATACTTATGGACCAAGAATGCGATTAAACGATGGTCGTGTAATTCCAGCTTTTATTGGACAAGCATTGCGTGGTGAAGATTTAACTATTTTTGGCGATGGAAGTCAAACGCGTTCTTTTTGTTATGTGGATGACCAAGTTGAAGGTATTTTCAGATTATTACATTCTGATTATCATTTACCTGTAAATATTGGGAATCCTGATGAAATCACTATTAAAGATTTTGCAGAAGAAATTATCAAACTTACAGGTACAAATCAAAAAGTAGTATATCATCCATTGCCAGTTAACGACCCGATGCAAAGACAACCTGATACTACAAAAGCAAAAGAAATTTTAGGTTGGGAAGCAAAAGTTTCAAGATCCGAAGGCATGAAAATTACGTATGATTATTTTAAGACCTTGTCAACAGAAGAATTATTAAAAGAAGAACACAAAGATTTTACAAAATTCATTCACTAATTGAAAAATAAAACCGGAAGATACTCAGTCTATATTAGGCCCATAATAATATTTTTAGATTTAGTTATTGTAAATCTATTGGTATTATTGTGTATGCGTTCGGCTATGAGTAATTTTGGTTATCACTCAATTCTAACCGTGTTTTGGCTAATAATATCTTATTATTCAGGATATTATGAGGTTTATCGCTTTACTAAAGGAATTGAAATTTTTGGAAAATTATTAAAGCAGTTTTTCTTTATAAGCTTAATTACTTTTGCTTATGTTGGATACAAATATAAATATGTAACAACAGAAGAAGTTGGACGATATATCCTTTGGTCGTTTCTTTTAGTCGGGTTATTGAAATTTTCAATTTTTATTTTACTCAAAAAGTATCGCCTTTTATATGGTGGAAATCATAGGAACGTAATCATAGTTGGACATGGTAAGAGTGTTGATGAACTAAAGGATTTTTTTACCAACAATCCGGATTATGGATACAATCTTGTCCATATTTTTGATTTAAAAGGAAATAAGAAAACTGAACTTTTAGAGAGTAATGACTACGTAATTACTCATAAAATAGATGAAATATACGCCTCTATTAATACCCTTACAAATAGGGAAATTGATAATTTAATTCATTTTGCAGATAACAATTTAAAAACGATTAAATTTTTACCAGATAGTAAAAATACTTTTTTAAGAAATTTAGCGGTCGAATATTACGATTATATCCCAATTATCTCGTTAAGAACAATACCATTAGACAAAGAAGTAAATAAACGATTAAAAAGAGTATTTGATGTTGTTTTTTCTTTGTTAATTATTATTGGACTACTATCATGGTTGACACCTTTGATAGCCTTGTTGATTTTATTTGAATCAAAAGGACCAATATTTTTTAAACAAAAACGAAATGGATTAAACTACGAAGAATTTTATTGTTATAAATTTCGTTCGATGCATTTGAACCCTATCGCAGATGTTGAACAAGTTCAAAAAAACGATCCAAGAATTACTAAAATAGGTAAGTTTATTCGTAAAACAAGTATTGATGAACTACCTCAGTTTTTTAATGTTTTATTAGGAGACATGTCGGTTGTTGGACCAAGACCTCACATGGTAAGCCATACAGAAATGTATGCTAAAACTGTAGATAAATTTATGGTGCGACATTTCATTAAACCTGGGATTACAGGTTTAGCACAAACCAATGGATTTAGAGGAGAGGTAGAAACAGAAAAAGACATCATTAACAGAGTTAAATATGATATTTTCTATCTAGAAAACTGGTCTATTTTGTTAGATATTAAAATTATTTTTGCAACAGTAGTAAACGCCATTAAAGGAGAGAAAAAAGCTTACTAATGAATGATGCTTTAGTTTCCATAATTACACCTTCCTATAATTCTGCAAAATTTATTGCCGAAACCATTCAATCAGTACAAAATCAAACCTATTCAAACTGGGAAATGATTATCGTAGATGATGGTTCGTCTGATGAAACGGAAAATGTAGTTTTATCGATACTCCAAAAGGATAATCGCATCCAATTTTATAAGTTAAGTCAAAATTTAGGACCAGCAGTAGCTCGAAATACAGGAATTGAAAAAGCGTCTGGAGATTATATGACGTTTATTGATGCCGATGATATTTGGTTCCCAACCTTCATAGAAAACAACATCAAAACCATTCAAGAAACCGGAATTCCATTCGTATTTTCATCTTACAGAAGAGCCAATGAACAATTAGAATTTGTCTATTCTGATTTTATTGTACCACAGAAAGTTTCGTATACCGATATTTTAAAATCCAATTCCATAAGTTGTTTAACGGCATTTTTGGATATTAAAAAGTTAGGTAAAAAATATATGCCACTCATCCGAAAACGTCAAGATATGGGATTGTGGTTGAACTATTTAAAAGTAATTCCTTTCGCACACGGAATCCAAGAAACGCAAGCGATTTACCGAATCAGAGAAAATTCGCTTTCCAGAAAAAAATCGGATTTAATTAAATACCAATGGCAATTTTATAGAGAAGTTGAAAAGCTCAATATTTTCCAATCCGCATATTATATGTTACATTGGATGTATCGCGGTTTTATGAAGTATAGAAATTAGTTTTCGACTTCGCTCAAACTGACAAATGAACTATAAATTTGATTGAAATTGCTTCAATTTTCCTCTTTTTGTGCGTTCCAAAACTTCTTTTCTATTGTAAGTGAAATGCAATCCAGGTTCTAAATATTTGGCAATCGCTTTTTCAATTTCCTGAATTTGTTCCGAAGTCAATTCTACCGAACTCACATAATCAATTTCAAAACTATCCAATTTCGTTTGACGCACAATGAATTCTTTTACGTTTCCATCGTCTTCAATAATGCTTTTAGTTACGTAGTAAAATGTTAATCCAGGCGATTTTTTCCCGCTTGGTAAAAGTGCTACATCGCTGGTTCTTCCAATTAATTTTTTAAGGATTGGTTTTTTCAATGTGCTTTTTTCATCCAAAATTCCCACATCACCAATTTCATAACGAATAAACGGATGCGCTTTATTGTACAACGAAGTAATTACCACTTTTCCTTCTTTTCCATATGGAACCGGTTGATTATTTTCATCTAAAATTTCCACAAATAAGGTTTCTGAATTCACTTGCCATTCGTCTTTTGGATTTTGAAAAGCAATCAAATCCAACTCCGAAGCACCATATTCATTTACAACGGGAATTCCCAAATGTTTTTCAAGCAAGATTTTGTCTTCTTCAAACAACATTTCCGAAGTCACCATACAAACTTTCAACGTCGGACAAACATCGGTTAAAATGATATTTCGTGCTTGTAAATATTTTCCAAAAAGCACAATCGAACTCGTGTAACCATTGATGTAATCAAACTTTTTCGTTTTAAAATGTTCCAAAACACCATCTAAAACTTTGTCCGATAAATCAAAAATTGGGAAACGATATCTTTTGCTTAAAAAGTCTTTCAAACGTTCTTTTCTGTACCCAATAAAATCCAACGGAATTCCATAAAAACGCGCTTGATACGACGAATTAAAATCAACACCATACCAACCAAAACGATGAATAATCGAAGCCCAAGTAATAGCATGCGCTTCTTTATCCTTAGCAAAAACAAATGGATCACCACTCGAACCCGAAGTTTTATTCACGAAAACAGTTTTCTCAGTATAACCTTTGGAAAGTCTATCTTTTAATGGTTTTTGTAAATCTTTTTTGGTCAGAACGGGTAAATCATCCCAATTCTTAAATGAATTTTTCCCAACTAAATTTTGATAAAAAGCATTGTTTTTCAAATGAAATTCTACAATTTCTCGCTTTTTAGTTTCGAGATAATTGGGATAATCTGCCTCTGAAATTTGTAGAATTTTCTCAAAATCAGCCTGAGCTTTCACAATCGGAAAACCGCTTAATTTTAAAGAAAGATGAAACAAGTTGAACATTCGTTGGAATTTATCCAAAAGTAATAAATCTGAAAATAATCTTTCTTCTTTTTTCTTTTTTCTTTCTTCTTAAGAAATAGTACTTTTGCCAAACAACATAACAACACACAAAATGACTATTTTACTACTTGGTTCTGGCGGTCGCGAACACGCACTGGCTTGGAAAATGCTTCAATCTTCAAAATGTACATCTCTTTTTGTTGCTCCTGGAAATGCAGGAACAGCAAACATCGCAAAAAATGTGGATTTGAATCCGAATGATTTTGATGTCGTTAAAGCTTTTGTTTTACAAGAAAAAGTAGAAATGGTTGTCGTAGGACCAGAAGATCCATTGGTGTTAGGAATTTATGATTTCTTCAAAAATGATGCTGAAATCAATCATATTCCTGTAATTGGACCATCAAAAGTGGGAGCACAATTAGAAGGTAGTAAAGAATTTGCTAAAGAATTTTTAGTAAAACACAACATTCCAACCGCTCGTTACGAAAGTTTCACTAAAGAAACCGTAGAGCAAGGTTGTAAATTTTTAGAAACTTTAGAAGCGCCATACGTTTTAAAAGCAGACGGATTAGCCGCTGGGAAAGGCGTTTTAATTTTATCTGATTTAGAAGAAGCGAAAACGGAATTACGAAATATGTTAGTGGGTGCTAAATTTGGACAAGCAAGTTCAAAAGTAGTAATCGAAGAATTCTTAGACGGAATTGAATTAAGTTGTTTCGTTTTAACTGACGGAAAATCATATAAAGTACTACCAACAGCAAAAGATTACAAACGAATCGGAGAAGGCGATACTGGATTAAATACAGGTGGAATGGGCGCTGTATCTCCAGTTCCATTTGCCGATGCAGTTTTATTAGAAAAAATCGAAACTCGAATTGTAAAACCAACCATCGCAGGTTTACAAAAAGACGGAATCGAATATAAAGGATTTGTTTTTATCGGTTTAATCAACGTGAAAGGCGAACCAATGGTTATCGAATATAACGTTCGAATGGGCGATCCAGAAACGGAAGTGGTAATGCCAAGATTAAAAAGTGATTTAGTTGAAATTTTTGAAGCCATCGCAAATCAAGAATTAGATAAAATTACTTTGGAAATTGATGAGAGAGCCGCTACAACGATTATGGTTGTTTCAGGTGGTTATCCTGAAGATTACGAAAAAGGAAAAGAAATTTTTGGATTGGAAAACATCACCGATTCTATTCCATTTCATGCGGGAACAAAATTAGAGAACGGAAAAATAGTGACTAACGGAGGTCGAGTTATTGCGGTAACTTCGTATGGAAATGACTTTCAAGAAGCCATAAAAAAATCTTATCAAAGTATAGCAAAACTACAATTTGATAAGATGTATTTTAGAAACGATATTGGTAAGGATTTATAATCCTTGCTAATATCTTAAGATTATTTTAAAAATGAGTGTGCAGTTGTATCTTGCTCATCTTCATTATTTGCTTTGAAGATGTTCAATTGTTTAATCCAATACACCATTGCTGCACCACAAATAATAATAAAAATCCAATTAAGAATATTAGCTGCCCACCAGTTAGTTAATTCTAACTTAGCCAACATATCCATTGGAACAAACAAAAAGTCAACAAAAAGACTAGCAATTCCGTCAAAAAATGATTTCATTTTGATAAAGTATTATATTTACACCACAAAAATATAAAATATTCGGATGTTAGCAAGCATTTTTAGTAAAACAAGACCATTTAATTATTTAGTAGTAGGTATTTTATCGCTTTTTTTCTTTTCTGTAAAGATAATTGCGTTAGCACAACCTAATGCCGATTGGATTTATTATGCTGAAGAGTTTGGTTTATATGTGCTTCTTTTTGCTTCATTATTCATTTTAAATTTCATTACGCTTAAGAACGGATTGACAAAAGGAAATAACTATGCTTTATTGTTGTTTTTTGTTTTTCTTTTGTTCTTCTCTTCGATTTTCCAGAATAAAAACATCATTATTTCCAACTTTCTATTGCTTTTGGCTTTAAGAAGATTAATTTCTTTAAAATCTTTACTTCAAACAAAAGAGAAAATTTTTGATGCTTCATTTTGGATTTTCTTAGCAGCATTATTTCACTTTTGGAGTATTTTTTATATCATTTTGGTTTTTATTGCGGTTATTCTTCACGTTTCAAAAGATTACCGAAATTGGATTATTCCTTTCATCGCTTTGTTCGCCGTAACCATTTTGTTCTTTCTTGCGAATAGTATTCTAGACAATACACTATTGAGTACACTGTTAGATAAAACGTATATCAGTTTTGATTTTTATTATTTCGAAAATGTTTACCAACGAATTGCTTTAGCTTTATTTACCTCAATAAGTTTGTTTTTCTTTGTAACTCATGTTTTTGACTTGCCAAATAAGGCATTAAATATGCAATCCTCACACAAAACGATTTTGTTTTCTTTTATTCTTGGAGTTGGAATTTATGTGCTTTCAGCCAATAAAAATAATGGATGTTTAGCATTTTGTTTCGGACCTTTAGCTGTGATGGGCGCTAATTTTATTGAGAAAATTGAGAACAATTGGGTAAAAGAAATTGTGGTCTACGCATTATTAGGTTTGGGAATTTTCTTCTTTACAATGCAATTATAATTTAATTCCGTAAGCCAAATCTCCAGCATCGCCTAAACCTGGAACAATGTAGTTATGTTCGTTCAATTTTTCATCTAAGGCAGCTACCCATAAGTGACAATTTTCTGGAACGTTTTTTTCTAAGTATTCAATTCCTTCAGGTGTTGCAATAACAACAGCAATGTGAATTTCTTTTGGTTTTTGTTCCAAATGTAATTTGTGAAGTACAGCTACCAATGATTGTCCAGTAGCCAACATTGGATCAATTAAGATCAAATTTTTTCCTTCGAATGATGGAGCTGCTTGATACTCTACTAAAATTTCAAACTTATCATCGTTGTCATAATGATGACGGTAAGCCGAGACAAATCCGTTTTCTGCGTTGTCAAAAAAGCTCATGAAACCTTGATGTAAAGCTAAACCAGCACGTAAAATCGAACATAGAACAACGGGTTCTGCAATGGTTGTAGTGTGTTTGATACCAAGTGGTGTTTGCACATCGATGTTTTTGTAATCAAGTGTTTTACTTAATTCGTAAGCCATTATTTCTCCAATACGCTCAATATTTTTTCGAAAACGCATACTGTCATTTTGGATGTTCACATCGCGAATTTGCGCTAAAAAATGATTAAGAATACTGTTTTGTTCGGAGATATAATGAATGTGCATCGATTTTATTTTTTGTAATTCAGGATAAAAGTACAAAAAATCGCTATTTTTGTATCAATTTAAAAGAGATAATTATGTTTGCTGAATTTGCATTTCCCATTTTTGAACAAAGTATCAAAGCATATCACATCATTGACGATGTGTATCAACCAGTTGTAAATCCTTTCGAAAAAGGAACTATTGAATATTTGTTATTTGCAAAAAACTGGGTAGACACCGTGCAATGGCATTATGAAGATATCGTTCGTGATCCAAATATTGACCCGGTTGCAGCTTTAGATTTAAAACGTAAAATTGATGCTTCCAACCAAGTTCGTACGGATATGGTGGAATACATCGATAGTTATTTCTTAGATAAATACAAAGACGTTCAAGTAAAACCAAATGCAAAAATCAATACGGAAAGTCCAGCTTGGGCAATTGACCGTTTATCGATTTTGGCTTTGAAAATTTACCACATGAACGAAGAGGCAACTCGTGCAGAAGCAACGGCGGAACACAGAGCAAAATGTCAAGAAAAATTAAATGTATTGTTAGACCAAAAGAACGATATGTTTACTTCAATCAGTCAGTTAATTGAAGATATTGAAGCGGGTGACAAATACATGAAAGTGTACAAACAAATGAAAATGTACAACGACGAGGAGTTAAATCCAGTATTGTATCAGAATAAAAAATAGTCGTCAAATTGATGTCTAAACCAAAACACATATTGGTAATAAGGCTCTCAGCTATGGGTGATGTTGCTATGACAGTTCCAGTGTTGAGAGCCTTAGTTTTGCAATATCCCGAAGTAAAAATCACAGTAGTTTCCCGACCTTTTTTTCAGCCTTTTTTTGATGGAATTCCAAATGTGAATTTCTTTGGTGTGGATTTGAAAGAACGACACAAAGGTTTTGTCGGATTACTTCGATTATTTTCCGATTTACGAAAATTGAACATTGATGCAGTTGCCGATTTACACAATGTACTTCGTTCTAAAGTTGTCCGAACATTATTCGCGTTAAGCGGAAAAAAAGTCGCCGCAACCGATAAAGGAAGAGCTGACAAGAAAGCCTTAACCAATTTAACCAACAAAGTTTTTGCTCCAGTAAAATCAATGGTCGAAAGACATGTAGATACTTTCAAACAGCTTGGATTTTCAGTTGATTTAGCGAATCCTCAATTTCCTGAAAAAGCGATTTTATCTCAAGAAATTCTTTCCATAACTGGAATTAAAAATCAAAATTGGATTGGAATTGCGCCTTTTGCTCAATATGAAAGTAAAGTGTATCCAATCGATTTAATGCAAGAAGTAATTGATGGTTTAGCAGAAAATAAAAATCATAAAATCTTCTTATTTGGTGGAGGTGAGAAAGAAATTCAGTTGTTGAATCAATTACAAAACCAACACGAAAATGTAATTGTTTTAGCTGGAAAATTAAAATTCAAACAAGAGTTAGAAGTGATTTCCAATTTAGATACCATGCTTTCCATGGATTCAGGAAATGCGCACATTGCAGCTATGTTGGGCGTTAAAGTCATTACACTTTGGGGTGCCACTCATCCTTATGCAGGTTTTAAACCGTTCAATCAACCTGACGATTATTGTTTGACTTCGGATAGAGAAAAATATCCATTATTACCAACATCCATTTATGGAAACAAAAAGGTAGAAGGTTATGAAGATGTGATGCGAACGATTTTACCCAATACAATTATAGAAAAAATAGAAAAGGAGCTGAAGTAGCTCCTTTCTTTTTAGTTATAGGTTTTTTGCATCAAAATCCTAAATGAACTAAAATATAATTTTTCAATAAATTGTGGAAAAACTTCTCTTGGTCAGTTTCAACACCAATCGTTGTGAAATTAGCGCTTGACAGGAATCCATTATCGCAAATGAATAACGCTCTATTGCCTTCACCACAGGTCCAAATAGCGGGTTTACCACTTGGATATGTTGCCAACACTTGAGCGCCAATCGGTAAAGTGTAAGTTGTACCATTAAATTCGGCACTAACGCCTGTTCCTAATAATGCTACACCTGCATTTGCGGTGCTCCAATAACTGCTACTTAATGGAATAGTTGAATTTACCGTCGTCGGATTTGCTCCTGCAATAAAAGTTCCTGTGCCTCCAAAGGCAGTATGATAATTGTTTGAAGTGGTAATGGCATTTGCATCATTCGCATCCAAAGTAATAATTGCAATTCCGCCCAAAGCCACATAATCTCGAATTCTTTGACAATCGGCTAAGCTTCTTGAACCTGCAGTTTTGTTGGGTCCACAAGCCGCAATGTCAATTGTATTTCGCATCGTTAATGGAGAAATTCCACCGTTAAAAATGGTAACGTAATCATCATGTAATATTCCACCAATGGTATTAAAAATTCCCGTTGGGCCATAATTTTGTGGAACCGTTTGTTGTCCAAATGGAGACGTAGCATTATAAGCACTTCCATCAATATATTTTATCGAAATTACTCTTCCGTTCACACGAATTGAAAACACACAAGTTTGTCCTCCAAATGTGATGGGAAAACTTGCTAATCCTGAGTAAGTAGGAGTTCCTGTTATCGTAAAACTTAAGTTTCCATTTCCTGAAGCCAAAGTTCCAGGTGTTAAAGTTGCGGTTAATCCTAAAACTCCAGTTGAGTTTATGGTTTGGGTTGGATAAGCTACACCATTTCCACCTGTATAAGGTAACGTGGTTGTACCAGAATATAAACTAAACTGAGTTGCTGTTGCAGGAGAATGAATCGCTCCACTACAATTCAAACCGGTCACTGTTGGACTTCCACTAATCACAATTTGAACATCTGCGCCAGAACAACCTAGATTTGTTATAAAATTACTTAAATTAAAACGAGCATTACCTGTTCCAGAAGGTGTTCCGCTAACATTAAAAACTAATGTCCCGCCAGCAGGATTTGTAAATCCAGCAGCAATTGTTGCGATTAATCCTGTTACTCCTGTTGAAGGAATACTTTGAGCATCATAACCACCACCATTTCCGCCAGCAGGATAGGTTACGGTAATAGTTCCAGTATAAGGTGAACCATTAATTCCAGTTGTTGGACTTTCCACAACGGCTGTTGAACAGGTTATAGGTGCAATGCTAGCTTTGTTGATAGTTATAGTGAAACTACAACTCTTGCCATCAAATGTAAATGGAAATGTTGCGGTGGCTGTTGTTGATGCAGAGACAAAAGGGTCGGGATTACCAGTTACCGTAAAAGTGAAATTCCCTGCTCCAGTAGCTAATGTTCCTGCGTTTAAAGTTGCTGTTAATCCTGTTACTCCTGTTGAAGCAATAGGTGTTCCAGCGGAATAAGCCACGCCATTTCCACCAGTGTAAGGAACGGTTACTGTTTTATTATAGGGTAAACCTGCAACTCCATTTCCGGCAGGTGTAACTGTGAAAGGAGCAATACAAGGAAGAGAAGCAATAGTAGGACCGTCAACAGTTATAGAAAAAGAACAACTTAATCCTCCAAATGAAATAGCAAAATTAGCCGTTCCGCTTGAAGTTGGTATTCCCGAAATGACATAAGTTAAATTTCCAGTTCCGTTGGTTAGCGTTCCCGCTTGTAAAGTTGCGGTTAATCCTGTAACTCCCGTTGAAGCAATTGGAAAACCTGAAGGATATGAACCCCCATTTCCTCCAGAGTATGGAATAGTGGCATTGCCAGAATAACTCACACCAACAGCGCCTGCACTTTCTGTTACTCCAGCACAATTTAAAATCGAAATGGTTGCGTCACAAAGTGAATTCCAAGCAGAACTTTTGTAATATTGAAAACAATTAATAGAGGTGTTGTAAATCATTAATCCATTAGCTGGTGAAGCAATAGCATCACGTTGTGCTGTGGTTAATCTTGGCACAAGAAATCCTTGGGTTGTACTAGTTAGATCTAAAATGGAACTTGCATGTGGATTAGTTGTTCCAATTCCAACTTGAGCAAAAGATTGAATCGTGTAAAAAACGATAATAGTTAATAAAATTTTTTTCATAATCATTTGTATTTTGATGCAGGTCAAAACTACTTCTGTTGAAAATGATAAGAAAATACTATATGTTTGTATTCCGTGAATTTGTACAAATTCCGTATATTTAAACATTAATTAACCTAAAATACAGCCTAATTTAATGTCATTACTACTTCCTATTTTAACTGCTTTTGTGTTAGCATTTCTCTTTTTATTTAGGGGAAATGGCAAGCAAAATAAGACTTCGCAGTTTTTAGGATTGTATTTTTTACTTTGGGCTTTTGCTATTTCGTGTTTCTTTTTGGCAACTGAAAAGCTAACTTGGCTTCCTGAGAAGATTTCTGAGGTAATTATGTTACTTTTCTTTGTTTTCCTACTTGCAATTCCACCTACGATTTATCTTTATAGTGTTTTTTTGGCCGGAATTCGTCAAAGCAGAAATGTAAAACATTTTTATGTGGTGTTTTTGCTTTTCTTTATTAATGCATTTTCCTTTTTATATATGGATTCGAAAAAGAATCTTTTTATGAAAGAAATGAGCGAAAAAGTATTGACATATTCCAATTATTTGGCACTGCTTTTCGTGTTTCCCTTGTTGAGTATTTATTATCTATTTTTATCCATTTCTGTATTTAAAAGGTATAAAAGAGAAAAACAATTGGACACCACTTCGCCTGGAATTCACCCTGATAAATTGCTTCACTTTATTTTAGGTTATGTAATTTTTATGGTCTTGTTATTAATAAGTCTAACAGGGATTTTACCTAAATTTTTAAAATTATCTTTCGAATTATACTCTGCAGCTTATTTTATTTATGTGGGTTACATCAGTTGGAAACAAGAAAAATTGGATTTTGAAGTTGTGCAAGAGCAAAAGGAAGCTAAAGAATCAGAAAATTATGCGCCATTTTTTGAAGGATTAGAAGAAAAGTTAGGCATCATAATGAAAGAAGAAAAACCCTTTTTAGATGCCAAACTTACTTTGAATCAGTTGGCTAAGAAAATTGGAAGTAATGAAAAATATTTGTCACTTTTCTTAAACTCTAAGTACGAAATGAATTTTGCAACCTACATTAATTCTTATCGAATTGAAGAAGCAAAACAACTTTTAGTACAAAAAGAAACCTTCAATTTCACTATTGAAACAATAGCAAATATGGCGGGATTTCATTCTAAATCTTCTTTCAATACTGCTTTTAAGAAAGCTACGGGTAAAACTCCATCAGAGTTTAAAAACCATTAAACATCATCAAAATCAATCTTAATTGTAGCTGTTGTTGGATGCGCCTGACAAGCTAATGTTAATCCTTCTGCAATTTCGGCATCGGTTAAAATTTGATTCTTTTTCAAGACCGCTTCACCTTCTGTAATTCTACAAATACAACTGCTACAAATCCCACCTTGACAAGAATAGGGAACATCTAAACCTTGTTTCAACGCCGCTTCTAATAAAGTTTGCTTTTGACTCATTTCGAAAGTCGTTTCTTCATCATCAACTAAAATGGAAATTTTAGTGTGACCATCAGCGTTTGCAACGGTTTCTCCTTCGTTTGATGAGGTAGAGAATAATTCAAATTTAATATCTGAACTCGCAATATTATTTTCTTTCAATGTATCCGAAACCAAATTGATCATCTCTTCAGGTCCGCATAAATAGAATTTTGAAAATTCCATTTCAGCATGTTTGTTTTTCAAGATGAAATTTACCGTTGATTTATCAATTCGGCCAAACAAAGCATTGTCAGCCGTTGATTGGCTATAAACATATTGTACAAATAAACGTCCAACATATTGCAATTGCAAATCGTGTAATTGATTGTGGAAAATGGTATCTTTTTCTGATTTATTTCCGTAAACCAAAACAAAAGTACTGTTTGGTTCTTCTTCTAAAACCGATTTTAAAATTGAGTAAACAGGCGTAATTCCACTACCCGCCACAAAAGCTGCATAGTTTTTCTGACGTTCTGCTTTAGGTTCGAAAGTGAATTTCCCTTCTGGAGTTCCTACTTCGATTATATTTCCAACCGCTAATTTTTCATTGGCAAACTTGGAGAAGAATCCGCCTTGGATGGCTTTAACGGCAATTCGTAATTCGCCACTTTTTGGAGAAGAACAAATCGAATACGCTCTTCTAATTTCTTGTCCGTCAAGTGTAATTTTTAAGTTTACATATTGTCCTGCAACGAATTGGTAATACGATTTTAATTCGTCGGGAACATTAAAAAGAATCGAAACCGCATCGGCTGTTTCTTTGATGATTTCTTTAATGCTTAATTTATAAAATGATGACATGGTATTTTATTTTTTACAAAAATACTATTTATCAAGAAAATAGAAGATAGAATTTAGAAAATAGAGGTCAAAAAAATATACTTAAGACTATTATGCATAAGAAAATTATGTATATATTTGTTTTGAAATTTTAGATTTATGAAAAATTCACAATTATATAAAGGTAGTTTAAACACCATCATTATGAAGCTTTTAGAAGAGCAACACCGAATGTATGGTTATGAAATTACGCAGAAAGTAAAAGAAATTACAAAGGGAGAATTGAACATCACCGAAGGCGCTTTGTATCCTGCTTTACACAAATTAGAAGCCGAAGGTTTGCTAGATGTTGAGGTGGAAAAAGTAGACAATCGCTTAAGAAAGTACTATAAACTTACCGAAAAAGGCACTACAGAAACCGTAAACCGTTTAGCTGAATTAGAAGAATTCATCAAAAACATGCAAACAATTGTAAATCCTAAATTGAGTTATTAAGATGAAGTTAACGGCTGAAAACATAAAATTCATAGACAATTATCTAAAAAACAGCGAAGTCATTTATTACGACATTCGAATAGAAATGCTTGACCATGTAGCAACCGCAATAGAACAAAAAATGCAAACGGAAAATCTAGATTTTTACGATGCTTTCAAAAGTTATATGGTGGTGAATAAAAAAGAAATCTTGAAAGGGAATAAATTTTGGTCGGTCTATTCAAAAGATACGATTTTAAATTTCCTGAAGTTTTTGATGCACCCAGTAATGATTATGACTGGTCTTTCTTTTTATTTTTTCTATGAAAATATTGAGATAACAAATTATTTTTCTGAATCATTTACTATTAGAAATCTTTTCTTTGTAGTCATGATGATTCTAGCATTTTTTCAACTTATCTATTTTCATTTAATTTTAAAACAAAGATTTTTTGTTCTGGAAAAATTAGGCGGTTTATTAGCTATTATCTACTATTTGCAAATGTTTTTTATGAACCAACATGAAGATGAAACGCCTTCAATAATTACATTGACATTGTTTAGTTATGTTATGATAGCTTATCTTCTATATTTCATTAAGGAGGTTTATAAATTCAATACTTACAAAAAACAGTTTGTATTATGAAACTCAAACCAGAACAAATAGACCGTCTTTACCAATTCACCCGTCAACATTATGTTGAATGGTACGATTTACAAACCGAGTTAGTCGATCATTTGGCTAATTCTATTGAAGCACAATGGGAAGAAAATCCAAAAATCTCATTTGAAGATGCGTTGCAAATTGAGTTTAAAAAGTTTGGCGTTTTTGGGTTTATGGATGTGGTGGAACAAAGACAATTAGCACTTAATAAAAAGTATAATTTAATTATTTGGAAACATTTCAAGGCTTTTTTTACAATTCCTAAAATTATTATAACTGCTGGAATTGTTGGCTCAACATTCTTTTTTTTAAAAAGTTTACTTTTTAAAGCAGATGTGGTACTTCTTATTTTTGGAATAATTGTTTTGAGTTTCTATTTTTCCATTATTTACTTTTCAAGAAAAAACAAAAAAGCAAGTCAATTAACCAATAAAAAATGGTTGCTTAAAGAAATTATATTAGGACGTTCTTCTTTGGTTGGAATAACCTATTTACCCATTCAAATTATTATTCATTCTGAAAAAGTAATGGATAATCCTTATGGTATTTTTATCATAAGTTTTTTAATAGTTGCAATGGCTTTAATAGAATATATTATTTTAATTGAAGTTCCTAGGAAAGCAGAAGACTATTTAAAAGAAACCTATCCCGAATATGCCTTAGAAAATGCCAATTAAAAAGAAAGCCTACTCATAAAGTAGGCTTTCTTTTTATTATTCCATAAACAACGCTTTTAATTCCGTTGCTTCGCTTGGTTTCATTTTTCCGGCTAAGACTAAGCTTAGTTGTTTTCTTCTTAATGCTGCGGCAAATCGTTCTTTTTCCAAATCTGTTTCTGGAACAATTGGTGGAACAGGAATTGGTCTTCCCGTTTCATCTACTGCTACAAAAGTATAAATCGCTTCGTTCGCTTTATTTTTAATTCCTGATTCACGGTCTTCAATCCAAACATCAATAAAAATTTCCATTGAAGTGTTGAATGTTCTGGAAACTTTTGATTCAACAGTAACTACACTTCCTAACGGAATAGCTCTGTTAAACGCCACGTGATTCACAGATGCCGTTACACAAATTCTACGTGAGTGTCTTCGAGCTGATATACTTGCAGCTCTATCCATACGGGCTAAAAGTTCACCACCAAATAAGTTGTTTAATGGGTTGGTTTCACCTGGTAATACCACATCGGTTAAAGTAGTTAATGATTCTGAAGGGAATTTTGGTTGCATTGTTTTTTTTGCAAAGATAAAGAGGAATTTTAAAATTAAATGCAAAAAAAAATCCCAAAATTGGGATTTCAATAATTATTACGCAAAGTGTTAAATTTTTATTCGATTAACAACCAAGCTTCCGCATTGTGCGATTTTTGAATGTTTTTTCTTTCAGTTTGAGCCTCGTTTAAGTTTTTGAAACTTCCATAAACCACAGGATATAAATTGTGTTTGTTTATAGGAAGCATCTTAGCATTTTCAAAACCAGCGGCTTTTAATTCGGCAATAGCTTTGTTAGCATTCACTTCACTTCTATAAGCACCAGCTACCAAATGATAAGGCATTTTTTCTTCAACCGGAGCAGCTACACTTAATTCAACGGCTTCAACCGGAGCGCTAATTACAAAAGTTGCTTCTTGAATTTGTTGTTGTACTTTTTCTTGTACGTTTTTCTGAACCGCTAAAGTTTTAGTCTCAATTTGTTGATCGTAATACGTTTTATATCCAAAACCACCAGCGCCCAACATCACCACAAAAATAGCAGCATATTTTAAATACGAGTAATCTTTCTTTCTTTCAGGAGTAAAAATAATTGGTGCTTTTTCTTCTAAAGCTTCTACTTCTTGTTTTAAAACTTCTCTTGTAATTTCTGGAGAAACAAAAGGAGTTAATCCAAAAGAATCCGTTAAGTAATTAACAGTATTAGCTGGTTCAAAAACCCAATTCATTTCATTATTTACCGAAATCTCACCAATGTTTTTCAACACCACACGATTGCGGTTTTGTAACAAATACGTCCATTCGTTCACCACATCACCAATTTTGATTACCGCTAATTCGTAGGATATTTTTTCTTGTAATGCCACATGATTTGCCAATAAACCATCATTGTTTTTTACATTCGCATTAAACGAAACCACCTTTTTAGGTGGAAAAAACGAACTTGCGCTTCCAGTAACGTGAGCGGACATAGTTTCGGTTAAAAACGCACCAAAGCCAGGAACAGTAACGCACTGATAACGATATAATAAGTCGGATATGTGTTTTTCTATCTGCATAACAACAAAGTTAGATAATCAATAGTAATATCAAAATTTTATCAACAAAAATTATTAACAATTGCGGTTTTTACTGTAAATAATTGGAAGCGAATGGTTTGGGCTTTCTTGGTTTCCCTGTTCCTGCTGTCCGCTCTACATGGTGCCGCTCCCATCAGGGCTCATATCTTTGTTAAGATTTAAAAATATGAATTATTTATCTTTGAAATAGTAATAATTGATAAACAAAACCAAGTTGCAAAATACTATCGGGGCGAAATACATCATAGATGATATTGCATACACTAGGGTAATCTACTTGGTTTTAATTACATTATAGTCACAATAGTACTTAAGCACTTGCTTTAATAGAAAGATGCTGTATAAAAAATGAGCAAAGTCTACTGTAATTTTTTGTTTATCTAAAAATCAAAGAGTTATGAATTTAAAGTATGCTGTAGGACTTGATGTATCAAGTAAAAAAATTGACGCTTGTATGAGTATTATTGATGAGAAACAAAGAGTTGT
>NZ_JMLU01000008.1 GCF_000686885.1 Flavobacterium sasangense DSM 21067
TTTTTTCGTCTTTTATTAAATTGACTACGCTCAATTAGATTGGAAATTTCACCTGGTAGTAGCTGTTTGAAAAGTGAATTTTCGCTGTCTATTGACATAAATTCTGCTGTCAAACTCAAGGCAACTACTTCTATGTCAGACATTTTTGGCTTTCTGCCAATTCCTGATTTAAAATCCAACTCAAAATTCAAAGAACTTATAACTTCTAATACTCTAAAATAATTTTTAACTATATTTGTCATAAATGTTGGTTGTTTTGCGACTTCAAGATACTGATTTTCAGTATCTTGACCAACATTTTTTCAATTTATTTTACTTCAAATAATTTCACCCAACGGGTTAGTTTTATTATTTATTTTTTTAATTAGTTCGGGTTTAAACTTTGTTTTTTCTCAACAAAAAATTGAAACCAAAAAAGTTCCCTCAACGCTTTCAAAACATGGAATTACCATACAAGACGATTATGCATGGTTGGAAAACACTACTGAAAAAGAAGTTGCTGATTGGGTAACTCTACAAAACAATATTAGCGAAGAAAAACTATCAGAATTAGTTAGAAATTATAATTTTTCATTCAAAATAAAAGATTATGATTATTTGTCTACGAATGGATTACCAACTAAAAAAGGAAAGTACTTTTACAATACCTATAGAGTTGAAAAAAATAAACCAAGCGTTTTATATTACAGAGAAAGTCTAAATGATTTAGGCAAACCTTTGGTTGATCCGTTTGATGTTTATAAAGATGCGAATGTAGTTTTATCTGGATATTTTCCTTCTAAAAACACTAAATATTTGGCTTTTAAAATTAGTCCGAACGGAAGCGATAGACAAGAAATTAAATTTAAAGACTTTGCCAACAAAAAATATCTTGACGATGTTCTTACGGATGTTAAATTTTCAAATGTTGCTTGGAATGGAGACAGAGGTATCCTTTATAAGAAAAATTCAAACAAAGAATTCTTTGAAAAAGACTCTACTTATCAGTTATACTATCATAAAATTGGAGATATTCAAAGTAAAGACCAATTGGTGTTTGATACTTCAAAATCAAAAGCTAATTTCATTTTTTTTACCAAACAAAATAAATTGTTTGTTATTGAAACAAGCGAAGATGAAACCACAAAAAACTACTATTATACTACAATTGAAAACGAACAATTTCAATTTAATAACTTCATAAAAGACGATAAAACGAATCTAAATCTTTTAAATATTATTAACGACAAATGCTATTTCTCAGATGAAAAATATCCATGGGGAAATATCAGTTATTTTGATATAAACAATCGAACAGAAAACACGGTTTTAATCCCTCAAGTATATTCTCATTTGCTTATTGGAACTACATTTTTAGAAAATTATATTATTTGCAAGTATAACAACATGGGCAAATATTACATGTCTGTTTACGATTATACTGGAAAATTTATTCGAAAATTTGAAGCACCACACAATATGGATTTTCAAATTAGATTTTATGACGAAAAAACAAATGAACTTTTTGTTACATTTTATTCGTACACCATTTCTTCATTAAATTACAAGTTAAATATTACAACTGGAGCGAATGATATTTATTTTAATGATTTCATTCAGCCAAAACCAACTTTATTTCCATTCAACTATTTTGAAACCAAAATCATAACCTATAAAAGCAGAGACAATAAAGATATTCCAATCGTTATTATTCACAAAAAAGGTATTGAACTTAATGGAAATAATCCTACTCTACTAAGAGCTTATGGTGGTTTTGGAAGTGTTAGCAGTCCAAATTACGATACTGGATTATTACACTTTTTAGAAAAAGGTGGCGTTTATGCCTTTGCACAAGTTAGAGGCGGAGGCGAAAAAGGAAAAAACTGGCACAAAGAAGGAAAAGGATTAAAGAAAATCAATTCGATTAATGATTTTGTAGATGCTGCAGAGTTTTTAATTCGAGAAAAATATACCAATCCAAACAAATTAGCTATTAATGGTGGTTCGCATGGTGGATTAGTGGTTGGAGCTGCCATGACCCAGCGTCCTGATTTATTCAAAGTTGTAATTTCTGAAATGGGAAGATTAGATATGGCTACTCTTGATAAATATACTTCTGGAATTCATCATTTTGATGAATATGGAAATCCAAATAATAAAGAAGAGTTTCAATCATTGATTTCTTATTCGCCTTATCACACGATTAAAGAAGATGTAAATTACCCAACTTGTTTAATTATTACTTCTGAAAACGACGATAGAGTGCCGCCGTTTCAATCTTATAAATTTGCAGCAAGATTACAAAATAGAACTGCACAGAAGAATCCTATTTATTTGAAAGTTAATAAAACGGCTGGTCATTCTGGCAACATTTCAAGCTACGAAAAAAGAGTAAAACAGCAGAGTGAATTTTATAGTTTTATTTGGGAATACTTGAATAATTAATCCTTCAAATATTTCACAAAATGAAATCCTTTGGGAACAAAACCGTGATTCATGTAGAATTTTTGGGCTCCAAAATTGGTCGTATACGCATCTAAAGCAATCATATTACAATCTTCATCGATTGCTTTTTGATTGAGATATTCGGTCATGATACTTCCAATTCCTTTAGAACGAAAATCTTCATGCACCACCACATTATCTAATTCTAAATATTTACCAGACCAAAGCTTTGTTCCAATCCAAAACCCAGCTAAACCCATAGTGACTCCGTTTTCCACTACAATTAATTGTTTGTAATTGTGCGGAATCATTTTGTCCAGCAAATCGCCATAAATTTCAAGCGTATAATCGGGATATAATTGTTGGATTATGGATAATTGCTCCAACATTTCGGCTTTTGTTCCTAATTCAATTAACTGTGGCATTTTATTTTTGTAATAGATTTTTGTTGAATTAATTTGTTACTTACAAATATACCAATAAAAGTAAATGAGGGAAAAAAGGTTTTGTTAAATGAATATGTGGTTTGTGGAATTTCTTTGTGGGCACGGAATGCAATTCCGCGCTATTGGGTTTAAAAATCACCCAACTCAAATTTTAGTGTATCATTATTCTTAACTACATAAAAATATTTTTCATCCTTAAATTTATATAAAACGTAAGGTGTTTTAATGTCTGTTATAGAAGGATTAAATACATAATCATTGGATTTGATATCAGGCTCTCCATAATCTTCTATCCATTTTGGAAAACTGTCTTTGTAAATTAAAAAACAATTACTAAATAAGGTATATTTTTTGTCTAAAGTTAATATACCTCTATTAATTGTAACCGATTTAATTGTGTCTGATTTTATTTCGCTTTGAACTTCAACAAAACCATCTAATTTATTATTATGAAGACAACTTTGAAAAGTTAATGAGATAAGAAAAATGGTTAAAATGTATTTCATAAACACTAATTTATTCCTACAAATATAAAACAAAAAAGTCCCGAATAAATCGGGACTCTTTATAATATCTGAATTAAAATTAGTTATTCAAAGCTTCTGCTCCACCAACGATTTCTAAGATTTCGTTTGTAATAGCTGCTTGACGTGCTTTGTTGTATGTTAATTTTAATTGGTCTCTTAATTCTGTAGCGTTATCGGTTGCTTTATGCATTGCTGTCATACGTGCTCCGTGTTCTGCTGCAAATGAATCTCTAATTGATTTGTATAATTGTGTTTTTAATGATTTTGGAATCAAAGTCAACACAATTTCTTCTTTAGATGGTTCAAAAATATAATCAGAAGCTACTACTTCGCCACCAACAATTGGAGCTAACGGTAAAAACTGTTGTGTTCTTACAATTTGAGTTGCAGCATTTTTAAATTCGTTATAAACGATTTCGATTTTATCGTAATCACCTTTCACAAATTTATCCATTAATTGTTGTGCAATATCAGAAGCATTTTCGAAAGTTAATTTGTCAAAAATAACATTGTTAACTTCGATTACGTTGTTTGTTTTACGCAAAACGTCGTTTCCTTTTTTACCAATAGCAAAAATATCTACTTGTTTTCCTGCATATGTATCAGCAACTGCTTTTGCTTGTTTAATTACATTCGTATTAAACGCACCACACAAACCTCTGTTTGAAGTAATTGCAACGATAAGTACTTTATTTACTTCTCTTTGAGCTGTAAAAGCACCACCAACTTCTCCTTCAAGAGTTGCACTTAAGTTTTGTAATAGCTCAGTAAGTTTTTCTGCATACGGACGCATTGCTGTAATAGCATCTTGCGCTTTTTTTAATTTTGCAGCAGAAACCATTTTCATCGCCGATGTAATTTGCATCGTAGATGAAACAGAAGTAATCCTATTACGTATTTCCTTTAAGTTTGCCATGTTTTTGAGTATTAAGATTTAAGTATTAAGTATCAAGATGTCTTAATTCTTGATACTTATTACTTAATACTTTTTAATTATATTTTGCTGAAATTTCTTTCGCTACTTTTTCTAAAACGTCAGTGATAGCGTCATCAAACTTACCTGCTTTAAGTGCGTCCAATGTATCTCTGTGTTTAGCGTTTAAGTATTCTAAGAAATCTTTTTCAAATTCTTTTACTTTTACAACTGGTACATTTCTTAACAAGTTTTTAGAACCTGCATAAATGATAGCCACCTGATCTTCTACTGTAAAAGGAGAGTTTAAACCTTGTTTTAAGATTTCAACGTTTCTTTTTCCTTTTTCAATAACGTTTAAAGTTACAGGATCTAAGTCAGAACCAAATTTAGCGAAAGCTTCTAATTCACGGAATTGTGCTTGGTCTAATTTTAAAGTACCTGATACTTTTTTCATTGATTTAATTTGTGCATTACCTCCAACACGTGATACAGAAATACCTACGTTAATTGCAGGACGTACTCCAGAGTTGAATAAATCACCATCTAAGAAGATCTGTCCGTCTGTAATCGAAATTACGTTTGTTGGGATATATGCAGATACGTCACCTGCTTGAGTTTCGATAATTGGTAACGCTGTTAACGAACCACCACCTTTAACGATTCCTTTGATAGAATCTGGTAAATCGTTCATGTTTCTAGCGATTTCGTCGTTGTTAATTACTTTACAAGCTCTTTCTAATAAACGAGAGTGTAAGTAGAAAACGTCTCCAGGATAAGCCTCACGCCCTGGTGGTCTTCTTAATAATAAAGACACCTCACGGTAAGCTACAGCTTGTTTAGATAAATCATCATAAACAATTAAAGCTGGACGACCAGAATCTCTAAAATACTCACCAATTGCAGCACCTGCCATAGGAGCATATACTTGCATTGGAGCTGGATCAGAAGCATTTGCAGCAACAATAACTGTATAAGCCATTGCACCTTTTTCTTCTAACATTTTTGCGATTCCTGCTACAGTTGAAGCTTTTTGCCCAATTGCAACATATATACAGAATACAGGTTTTCCTGCATCGTAAAATTCTTTCTGATTTAAGATGGTATCAATACAAACTGTTGATTTACCAGTTTGACGGTCACCAATAACCAACTCACGTTGACCTCTACCAACTGGAATCATTGCATCAACTGCTTTTACTCCTGTTTGTAATGGCTCAGTTACGGGTTGACGGAAGATAACTCCAGGAGCTTTTCTTTCTAATGGCATCTCGAATAACTCACCACCGATTGGACCTTTACCATCAATTGGGTTACCTAAAGTATCTACAACACGACCTACCATTTGCTCTCCTACTTTAAGAGAAGCAATACGTTGTGTTCTTTTTACTGTAGAACCTTCTTTGATTCCTGTAGATGGCCCTAAAAGAACCACCCCAACATTGTCTTCTTCTAAGTTCAATACGATAGCTTCTAATCCGTTTTCGAATTGTACTAACTCTCCGTATTGAGCGTTTGATAATCCGTAAACACGAGCGATACCGTCTCCAACTTGAAGTACTGTTCCAACTTCTTCTAACGATGCACCAGATTCAAAACCTGATAATTGTTGTTTTAATATTGCTGAAATTTCAGCAGGTTTAATTTCCGCCATAACTATGTGTGATTATTATCCTCCTATATTAATATTAACGCCAGATCTTTTAGGCGTTTGATCATTATTATTAATTATAATTGTTGTTGACGGAGCATTTGCTTTATCTGTAAAAGGTGTCCCGTATTTTTCAACCATACGTTGCACACGCTCTTCATTTAAAGTTCCGTCTTCGTTTACTACTTTAGCGTCGTAAAATTTTTTAAGCAATTTACCATTTATTAAACCAAATCCTTCAGAAAAATCCAAATCGACTGACTTATTTATACCTAAAAAATTAACTTTCCAATATTTTTGATCAACAGTATCAGGTTTGCTTAACAATTTCATGTAAATGATTTCTTCACCATTTAAATTATAAACTGTACAAACTTGATCCCAGCCTCCGCAACCATCATATTTTAACCAATTGACATTATCAACAGTAACAATGCCTTTCTTTAATTTTATGTCTTGCGAAAATCCATAAAAAGAACATAATAATAATATTAAAATTATTCTTTTCATATTAATTACTAAACTCTCTTTTTAAATTTTGCAATCTGCTTGCTACAGATGCATTGTATTGTTTGTCTCCCATTCTTAAAATAAATCCTCCAATAATAGCTGGATCTACAATATTTTGAATGGTAATATTTTTATTTGAAAACGTTGCAATTTTTGCCAATACTTTAGCTTCTAACTCAGGCGTAATTGGGAAAGCAGTTGTAACTTTAGCTACTTCAATTCCGTTAAGTTCATCGTATAAAGCATTGAACTGTAAAGCAACATCATTTAATAATTCAAATCTTTTGTTAGCTAAAAGCAATTGAAATAATCCTTTTGTCTCTTTTTGAGCAGAAGCAAAAATTTCGTTTAAAGACGAAAATTTAATTTCCCCTTTAACAACTGGGCTTTGCAAAAAGTCTTTTAACTCAGCACTTTCTTTAATTGCTTTAGCAATAGCAGTCATGTCTGAATTTACAGCTTGTGTGCTGTTGTTTACTTGGGCAATGTCCATAATGGCCTTAGCGTATCGAATTGCTGCTCTAGTTCCTGCCATGATATTAGTTTAATTTAGCGTCACCTAACATTTTCTCAACTAATTTAGTTTGAGCTTCTTTGTTAGATAATTCTTCTTTTAATAATGTCTCAGCGATTTCTAATGACAAAGAAGAAACTTGATTTTTCAATTCTGCCATAGCTGCATTTTTCTCACTTTCGATTGTTGCTTTCGCAGATTCAATCATTGCTGCTCCTTGAACTTGTGCTTCAGATTTAGCATCAGCAATCATTTTTTCTTTGATTTCTCTTGCTTCTTTCATCATCAAGTCTCTTTCAGCTCTTGCTTCAGCTAATAATTTTTCATTATCAGACTTCAAGTTTAACATTTCTTTCTTAGCGTTTTCAGCCGCTAATAAAGCGTTATTAATAGAGTCTTCTCTTCCTTTAACTGCTCCTAAAATAGGTTTCCATGCAAATTTTCTCATTAATAGAAAAAATACAACGAAGATTAAGGTTGTCCAAAATACTAAGCTTTCTGGTGAAGTAAAGTTCATATATCTATATTGTTAATTTAGTTTCTTAATAAAAACTTCTTACAGCCAACCGCTGTAAGAAGTTTATGTTTAATTACTTTGCAATTAATGCAACTACTACAGCGAATAAAGCAACACCCTCGATAAGAGCAGCAGCAATAATCATTGCAGTTTGAATTTTACCAGCAACTTCTGGTTGTCTTGCCATAGCGTCCATAGCAGATCCACCAATTTTTCCAATACCGATTCCAGCTCCAATAACAGCTAATCCAGCACCGATTCCAGCTAATACCATAATAAAATATTTATATAGTTAATAATTAATAAAACTCAATTCTAGTGATGGTCGTGCTCTTCTACAGCCTGACCAATAAATAATGCTGATAACAACGTAAATACATACGCTTGTAAAGCAGCAACTAACATTTCTAATACACTCATAAACAACACGAAAGCACCTGAAACTGGAGCAATTGCAACTGTTTTGAATATATATATCAATGAAATTAAACTCAAAATAATAATGTGACCTGCAGTAATGTTAGCGAATAAACGAATCATTAATGCGAATGGTTTTGTAAACATCCCAATAATTTCAACTGGCCACATAATTGGATATAAAGCTTTTGGCACTGGTGGTGCAAAAATATGCCCCCAATATGCTTTATTCGCACTTAAAGTTGTAATCAAAAATGTAATAAATGCCATTACAAAAGTAAAGTAAATATTTCCAGTTAAGTTAGAACTAAATGGGAAGAAAGGAATTAAACCAATTAAGTTATTAATCCAGATGAAGAAAAAGATAGTTAATAAATATGGCATGTATTTTCCATATTTCTTTTCTCCAATATTAGGGATTGCAATATCATCTCTAACAAAAATCACTAATGGTTCTAAGAAACCAGCTAAGCCTTTTGGAGCCATGCTATTTTTCTTATAAGAACGAGCTACTGTAATAAACAATACTAAAAGAATAATTACAGACATTAACATTGAGAAAACATTCTTCGTGATTGAAAAATCTAAAGGACGAGCTGCAAAATTAAAAGCACTTTTATCTTCTTCTTTTAATGTTTCAAATTTGTCAGCATAAAAAATTACTTCATTATATCTTACAAATTTTTCTTTTGCCACATGATGACCTGTATTGTCGTGATGAAATTCTGAAGCAGAAAAAATTTCTAATCCGTTATCTGTCCAAAGAATAATAGGTAATGGCAACGAAATTGAGTGACCATTCCAATCCGCTATGTGAAACTCGTGAGAATCTCCAATATGTGAATTAATAAGTTCTGTAGCGCTAAACTCTTTATCAGCTGATTCTGAATGTCCTCCGCTCGCAGAAGCCATTAATGGTAAAATCAAAAATGATAATGAAAACAAAAATTGAATTGTGCGATTTGCTATTCTCATATACTTATACTAATAATAGTAAAATTTATTTCCTCTAAATTTTGTGCAAAGGTACATTTTTAATTAAAAAATGAAAACTTATTATTATAATTTTTAAAAAAAGTAAGCTAAAAAACCATTTTACTAGTTTTCTTTCAAATCGGAACTATTCAGTAAATTAACCGAAAAAATAGTTTCTAACAATAAAAAAATAAAAAACGGTATAAAAAAAGACAACACATCTGGAATTTTATTAGCAACGTCAGAATCAATAACTGGCATTAAAAAGAACACTGAAAGCCCCATTTTGATGATTCCAAACGCTAAAAAAGCAAATCCGGTTTGTTGAAAAAAATACTTATTTACTAGCACTAATAAAGTGTACGAAACAGCAACTGTTAAAAAATGAAACAAATAAATTGAAAACGTTGTTATTTTAAATTCGATTTGATTAAAATAAGTACTTAAAATATATTCCTGACAAAAGTAAAACATTACAGTTATTGGAACTAAATAAACAAACAGTCGCGCAATTTTCTTACTCATTCTTTTTTATCATTACTCATTTTAGTAACCTGTCGAATTACATTGTAAAGCGCTATGAAAACGGCTAATAATGAAAAAACTATCGTTAATATAGAACCTTCAATTTTAAATTTTTCATCCAACCATTGCCCAATCATTACTCCTAAAAAAATAATCAATCCCATTTGAAATGGGATATTCATGAAAACCAACCACTTATTAGCTTGTTTCTTATTTGAATCCATTATTTATTCTGGTTTCTCATTTCGCAACTAGCTTCAAATCGAGCTCCTGGTTCTACGGCTAACTTACCTACGATTACTTCTCCTGTTATATGTGCTTTTGATTTTACATTAAGCATACCTTCTGCTTGCAGTTTTCCGGAAAAAACACCTTCGATATCGATACTTTTGCAAATGATATCTCCAATTACTTCTCCTGTAGGACCAATTACAATTTTTCCTTCGGAAGTAAAATTACCTTTTAGTTTTCCATCTAATCTAAAATCGGCAAAGGTTGTAATATCACCGTTTATAGTAGTTCCTTCAACAATTCTGTTAGTTTTTCCTAATAAATGATCTTGGTTTTTAACTTTATCAAACATTTTATGAGGTTTTGGGGTTATTATTTATTCAACAAAATCCATTCTTGCAACTTCTTCTTCATTTGTACAATCTTGTAATCCTCAGTTGAAATGATATAAACTTTGTCGGTTAGTTTGTAATTTTTATGCAATTGTAACACAGACAATACTGATATGGCCGCATCTTTATTGTCAAAACCATGAATAACAATAAAATTATCGGTTAAGGTGTAAATATCTTCAGATGATTTTAATGCTACTGCATTGGTGTCTTTAATATACTTCGCTATTTTATCTGTTAGATTTTTAACTTCTTTTCCGTAAGGATACGTTTTAGGGAAGATAATTTTATAGCTTGTTGGCTGAGCTAATCCAAAATCAAGTGCTTCAATTAATGGCACTTCCATTTGCACCATTTTTTCAGCTTGTTTTCCTTCTTCTGTATTTGGATACGTTAAAGCAACGAAATTTAATGCTTTTTTATACTCTTCAACACCTTTTAATCGTCCCGTTATTTTTGCTTTTAGCATTTCAAATTTTGGAAGCGATTCTTCTCCTGCAAATTTAAAAATTGCTTCGTCGACCTCTACAAAAACTTCTCTTAATTCATTGCTTTCAAACTTCTTATACAAAGCATTAAAAACCAATTCTGGATTGTCATTATCGGTAATCTCAACTTCTGGATTGTTCAAAATTTGCGCATAACGGCTATCTGGATATTGAGCCAAGATTTGTTGTTTGATATCTGTCGCTTTAGAAGGCGAAATTTGCTGATAAATTTTGTACAAATTGTACATCGCCGGAAGCACCAAACGTTCTTCTGGTTTGTTTTTTAATAATTGCTCTAAACGAGAAGCCGCTAATTCGTATTCTTTGAATTTTTCTTTGTAAATTAATCCTAACTGATAATAAGCTAAGTTTCTGTCTTTTGCCAAACTATCTAAAAGCTTTGAATCTGTTGGAATTTGATTTAAATAAAAATCGCTAGTATATTTTGGATTTTCAACGACCGCAACTGAATCTTTATCCGTTTTATTTTCATCACCATTTTCGGAATCAGCATCAGCATTAGCTCCTTTTTCAGAAGACCATCTCCAATTATCTTTTGATGCCCTTTTCCCCCATTTGTTTTGGAAATCTTTCTTACCAAATTCAACTGCTACAGGATTATAAAAATAAAAACTAGAATTGTCTGTTCCCATACCAGGCGGCAACATAGAAGAATTAATTGGGTTTTGTGCTTGAATATCTTTGCTTTTTGTGTTTGGATTTACTAAACCTAAACCATTAGAATTGTTATTATTGGCTTGCAAATTAGCTTCTTTTTGAGCTTTTTCAGCTGCTATTTTAGCCTTTCTATCGTCTTCAGCTTTTAATTTAACGATGTAATCCTCATAATATGCTTTTCTCTCAGAGTCAGACATGGCAACAACATCTAAAATGCTATCATTTTTTTGTGCAATAGTTTCATATTTGATTACATCTTCTAAATTGTCTCGTTTCTTTTTTATCTTTCTGTATTCTCTTGTACGCTCGTTCAAATTTATAAGTGTACTATCATAATATTTTCCTGCCGATTTGTAATCTGCTTCTCTAAAGTAAATCTCACCTAAATTTCTATAATTAGACGCTACTAAATATTTATCATTAGAAACTGATTTTATCGATTTATTATAATACTTTTTGGCCGATTTATTCTTAGTATTTTTATCATAAAAAACACCAACTTGATGATTCAAAACATCCAAATAAGGACGGTTTTCTCTATCTTCAATTAACTTATTAAATTTTTCTAAAAAAGCTAACGTATCTCCTTTAGTGTAATCAAATTGTTGAGCTTGTTTGGCATGAGCCTGAATTACATAACGACGTGGTGCTTTTCGATTCATTTGAATTACTTCTTCAAAAGCAGCATATGCACTATCATTATATTGCATTTGCTCGTAAAGTTGCCCTAAAATAAAGGTATATCTTGCTTTTTCTTCGTTATTATTTGTTGCTTCTTTAGCCACTTTTAAAGCCACAATAGCCGTATCTTTAACTTGAATATTCATGTAAGCTTGTGCCAACATTGCATTTGCATCAGCCAAGTCCTGACCTTGAATTTTTGAGTCTTTTAAAAGTCGTTTTAAATTTTTGATAGCCACATCTTCGTTATCTAATCGAATGTTTACTTTTTCACGCCATACTTTAGCATGGTAAATTCGATCACTAAGTGGATATTTATACAGAATGTAATTTAGTGACTCTAGAGAAGGTATAAAACGATTTTCATAATAACGGGATTTAGCCAACAGAAGATAAGCTTCATCCATTTGCGGATTTTTTTCAGTTCCGGCGATATTCATAGCATGTTTTTGAATAGCCTTTACCGCTTTTTCTTCAGCACGCTCAAAATTTTTATTTTTTGTTTGTCCTGGTAAAATAGCTTCTTCAGCATCAGATGTTCGCTCAACAGGAAGCACTTCCCAAAAGTTATCTTTATAGGTTTGCTTAAGCTCTTCAAGTCCTTTTTCTAAAGCAATATTACCATTATACAAAACGTTATATTTTGTAGTAACAGCATGAAAATTACGATTAACAAACTTATCTTTTTTAACAGAACAAGCTATTAAAAAAAACAAAAAACCTACGAGAAGAGAGTATTTAATTATAGTGCTTTTCAATGTAAAAACGTTTTTGTACTTAAACTACTAAAATTACTTTTTAGTATGTATAGAATGGTAAAAATACGTTTCTTTTTTTGATGTGAAAAAAAATAGGAGACTTTTTATTAATCGAACACATTTTTAAGGTCTTTTATTACCTTAAATGCTACATCAATTTGGTCGTCACTAACAATAATGGTAAATTCATTTGTAGTTGAAATTACTTCGTGAATGATAATTCCTTCCCAAGCCAATCTTTGAAAAATATAATAGTAAACACCTGGAGTCGAAATATTTTCTTGAGGCAATTTTACTGTTATAGAAGATAAATTTTCGATTTTGTGTGTTAACTTCTCGTTTTTAAAAATAGCCTCCACCATTGGTTCAATTGAAGTGCTTGTTACAATATTGGTTTCATTAACACCGCGAGAAGAAGTATAAAAAATATCTTGTTGCTTGTTAATTTCCGAAATCAACTTAGCTTGATTATCCAAAAGTGAATCCGAACTAATAAAAGTAAAATCGGTAAGCGAAGAACGAACCGTGATTTCACCAATATTTTTTAAAACCTTTGAAATTTTGTAGTTGATTTTGAAATCCAACTCTTCAGAAAGTCTTTTTAATGACATTACAACAGCACCTTGTTTCACATCTTTTCCTAAATGTGCTTCTAATTCGGGCATCATTATTCTTGCTAAAGAAGTTAAATTAATAATTCCTTGCGAAAGTGAACTTAATAAAAAAGGCTTCGATTTAATGTATTGCTCTACTACTGAGGATATTGTTTTCATGCTTTTAGTTGTTTGTTTGGCGCAAAGATAAAAACAAAAAACAAATTGTTATAAATTTAACATTAAAAATAATAAAACGCTTCTTCAATATGTTCTATAACAAAATCAGAGTTTTCTTTATGAATAGCCACGATATCAAATCGAACTTCAACATCTAAATCGTTTTGAGTAACATACTCATTTATAGCTTTTACCAACAATTGAATTTTCTTAGGTTTAACAAAATCTTGAGGCAAACCAAATTCAATACTCGAACGCGTTTTTACTTCAACAACAGCTAGTATTCCATTTTTTTGAGCAATAATATCGATTTCGGCTTTATCAAAAACCCAATTGGTTTCTAAGATTTCGTAGCCGTTTTTCTCTAAAAAATCAACTGCTAATTCTTCTCCGAACTTTCCTAAATCGTTATGTTCAGCCATTTTTAGTATTTAATTATTTGAAAGACAAAATCACTTCTTTATCATTCACTTCAAAATCTACTTGTTTTCCAAGAATCAATGTTCGGTTGTCTTTTTGATGTCCCGCTGGGAATTCAAAAGCAATTGGAATATTATACTCCTTAGCAATTGCAGTAATAATTTGCACTTCGTTTTGCCCGAACGGAATTTCGTTATCGTGCATATCGGCCATACTTCCCACAATAATTCCTTTTACATTTTCGAAATAACCATTGCGTTTTAAATTGTACATCATTCTGTCAATGTGATACAAATATTCATCCAAATCTTCAATAAAAAGAATTTTTCCTTTGGTATAAATAGAAGATTTTGAACCCAATAAACTATATAAAATCGAAATATTTCCTCCTACTAATTCGCCTGATGCTGTTCCTTTTACATCATACGATTTAGACGGAATAGTGTACGAAATAGCTTCTCCAAAAAGTGCTTTTCGCAAGGTTTCTTTCACTTCTTCTGGCGCTTTTGGAACTGTAAATGGCATAATCGAATGCAAAGTTGCAAAGCGTTCCACATTTAATTGACTGTGCAAAACCGTAACATCAGAAAATCCCATTATCCATTTTGGATGCTTTTTGAATTTAGTAAAATCTAACGAATCGATAATTCGAACCGTTCCATAACCACCACGAGCACACCAAATGGCTTTGATGTTGTCGTCATCCATCATTTCTTGAAAATCGGCTGTTCTTTCGGCATCAGTTCCGCCCAATTGACAACTATCTAAACCAATGGTTCTGCCTAATTTGGCTTTCAATCCCCAAGATTCTAATAATTCTATAGCAGGTTTTGCATCTTCTGGAAAAAATTTACGAGCCGTACAAACAATAGCAACTGTGTCGCCTTTTTTAAGATAAGGTGGAATTTTCATTTTCTTTTGCGAATGAGAAAAGTTTGAAATTAAAATAAGTATCAAAATAAATCTATACATTGTCAGATTTTATTAACTCAAAAGTAAACAAAATCCAATTAAAATTCGGGATTTCGTCACTAATCGATTATTTTTGTTTCAGTTTTTAATAAAATAATCTTTGCTCTCTTAAATTAATACTTCTGTTGTTCGAAATTTAACGCAAAGTTTTGAAGTTTTTCGCAAAGTCAAAAATGGAAAAATGACAGAAAATGAAATATCAAATAAAGTTATTGGAATTGCCATTGAAGTTCACAATGCATTAGGTCCTGGTTTACTCGAAAACACATATAAAGAATGTCTTTATTATAAACTTGTTTAAGCAGGATTTAAAGTTGAAAAAGAAAAATCAATTCCATTGATTTTCGAAGAAGTAAAACTAGATTGCGGTTACAGAATCGATTTACTAGTAGAAGATAAACTCGTTTTAGAATTAAAAAGTGTTGAAGAACTTTCTGACCTTCATTATGTTCAAACTTTAACTTATTTAAGACATAGCAACTTGAAATTGGGCTTACTTTTAAATTTTAATTCCGTTCTTTTAAAAGAAGGTATCAGACGAGTTATGAATAAATTATAATTTTCACGACATTTGCAGTTTTAAAACTTAAAATTCTCTGCAAAGCTTTGCAAAAAATTTAGCTTCTTTGCTTTAAACAAAAAAATTATGTTAGAAAACCCGAAAAGATATACGATTACTGCGGCTTTACCTTACACGAATGGACCAATTCACATTGGACATTTAGCTGGTGTTTATGTTCCTTCTGATATTTATGCAAGATATTTGCGTTTGCAAGGAAAAGATGTGGCTTTCATTTGCGGAAGCGACGAGCATGGTGTGGCGATTTCAATGAAAGCTAAAAAAGAAGGCATTACGCCCCAACAAGTAATTGATAAATATGACGGAATTATTCGTCAATCGTTTTTAGATTTCGGTATTTCTTTTGATAATTATTCGAGAACTTCTGCGGAGATTCATCATAAAACGGCTTCAGAATTTTTCAAAAAATTATACGACAACGGAGATTTCATTGAAGAAACTACCGAACAATTATACGATGCAAAAGCTGACCAATTTTTAGCCGATCGTTTCGTAACGGGAACTTGTCCAAAGTGCGATAATCCCGAAGCTTACGGAGATCAATGTGAAAAATGCGGTTCAACTTTAAATGCAACCGATTTAATTAATCCAAAATCGACAATTACTGGCGAAACTCCGATTTTAAAATCAACGAAACACTGGTTTTTACCTTTAAATCGTTATGAATCATTCCTAAAAGAATGGATTTTAGAAGGTCATAAAAACGATTGGAAACCAAATGTTTACGGACAAGTAAAATCGTGGGTTGATGGCGGTTTAGAACCAAGAGCGGTAACGCGTGATTTAGATTGGGGAATCGATGTTCCAGTTGAAGGTGCGGAAGGAAAAAAACTATATGTTTGGTTCGATGCGCCAATAGGTTACATTTCATCAACCAAAGAATGGGCGGCTCGCGAAGGAAAAGATTGGGAACCGTATTGGAAAGATGCCGATACGAAATTGGTTCACTTCATTGGAAAAGATAATATCGTTTTCCATTGCATCATTTTCCCAGCGATGTTAAAAGCTGAAGGAAGTTATATTTTACCTGACAATGTTCCAGCAAATGAATTTTTAAATTTGGAAGGAAACAAATTATCGACTTCTAAAAACTGGGCGGTTTGGTTGCACGAATATTTGCAAGATTTCCCAGAAAAACAAGACGCATTACGTTATGCGTTAACGGCAAATGCTCCAGAAACTAAAGATAATGACTTCACTTGGAAAGATTTTCAAGCAAGAAATAATAATGAATTAGCCGCGATTTTTGGAAATTTCATCAATCGTGTCGTGGTACTAACCAATAAATATTACAATGGAATTGTTCCAGCTCCAAACGAATTTTCTGAAGTTGATGAACAAACTTTAGCTGAATTAAAAGCGTATCCAGCTGTTATTTCAAGTTCGATTGAACGTTACAGATTTAGAGAAGCGTTAGGTGAATTAATGAACGTTGCGCGTTTAGGAAACAAATATCTAGCGGATGAAGAACCATGGAAAATGGTAAAAGAAAATCCGGCAAGAGTACAAACGCAAATGTATGTGGCGTTGCAAATTGCTTCTGCATTAGCAGTTTTATCGGAACCATTTTTACCTTTTACAGCTAAAAAATTATCGAATATTTTAAAAATCGATGCTTTAGGTTGGAACGATGTAACGACTAAAACAGACTTGTTACCAGCTGGACATCAAATCGGTCAAGCCGAAATTTTGTTTGCCCAAATTGAAGATGCTGAAATTCAAAAACAATTAGACAAATTAGAAGCAACTAAAACCGCCAATAAAGTGGAAAATGCAAAAGCGGAACCGCAAAAAGATATCATTACCTTCGAAGATTTTGCCAAAGTAGATTTACGAATTGGAACCATCATCGAAGCTGAAAAAATGCCAAAAGCTAATAAATTGTTAGTATTAAAAGTAGATACTGGAATTGATGTTAGAACCATCGTTTCTGGAATTGCTGAGCATTTTACACCTGAAGAAGTCATTGGAAAACGCGTAACCGTTTTAGTAAACTTGGCACCAAGAGCTTTACGTGGAGTAGAAAGCGAAGGCATGTTGTTATTAACGAATAATGCAGAAGGTAAATTAGTTTTCGTAAATCCAGATGCAGAAGGCGTGATTAATGGCGCGATGATTTCTTAATTAAATAACAACAATGACTCCAAAAATAATTGCTTTCGACGCAGATGACACTTTATGGCACAACGAACCTTATTTCGATGAAGCGCAAGAACGCTTTTGTGTTTTGTTTCAAGATTATGCTTCGAGTCAGGAAATTTTGGGACTAATATTGAATCATCAGGTGAAAAACTTGCCTTTGTATGGTTTCGGAATTAAAGCATTTACTTTGTCGATGATTGAAACCGCTTTGCAATTGACCAATCATAAAATTTCGGGAAAAGGAATTGAGCAAATTTTAGCTATTGGGAAAGATTTACTGCAAAAACCAGTCGAATTATTACCCAATGTTACCGAAGTTTTAGAACAATTAAAAGGTAGTCATAAATTAATTGTCGCCACAAAAGGTGATTTAAAAGACCAACATCGCAAATTACACGATTCGGGAATTGGTGCCTATTTTCATCATATTGAAGTAATGAGTGATAAAACCGAATTAGATTATGAAAAAATGCTAGGTCGTTTGGATTGCAAAGCTGAAGATTTTCTAATGATTGGAAATTCGTTAAAATCAGACGTTTTACCAGTTTTAAATATTGACGGACACGCCATTCATATTCCGTATCATACGACTTGGGAATACGAGAAAATTGATTTCGAAATCAAACACAAAAATTTCAAATCTTTTACCCATATTACTGAGATTTTACCTTTATTAAAATGAAACAAAAAATAGACATATCTACTTGGAACAGAAAAGGACATTTGGAATTTTTCTCAGCTTTCCAAGAACCTTTTTTCGGAATTACAACAACCATTGATTGTACGATTGCTTATGAAAAAGCGAAGGCAATGCAAATTTCATTTTTTGTATATTATCTTCATAAGACTCTTGCAGCGGTAAATCAAATTGAAAATTTTAGATACAGAATCGAAGGTGAAGATGTGTTTCTATACAATGAAATTGACGCTTCTGCTACCATTATGAGAGAAGATAAAACGTTTGGATTTTCGTTTATGAAATTTCATGAAGACATTCACGAATTTAATACAATTGTTCAAAAAGAAATTGAAAGAATCCAAACGACATCAGGGATTTTAACGACAGAATATCCTGAAAATATTATTCATTTTTCGGCTGTTCCTTGGATAAATTTCACTGGATTAACTCACTCTAGAAAGTATACTTTAAAAGATAGTTGTCCAAAAGTTTCCTATGGAAAACTGGTTGAAGAAAATGGAAAAAAATCGATGGCACTTTCTGTTACGGTGCATCATGGTTTGGTTGATGGTTATCATATTGGACTATTTATTGAAGCATTACAAACGGAATTAAATAAATAAACCACCAACTTTCGCTGGCGGTCTTTTCTCAAACGGCATTTAAAATTGCTAAAATATCTTCTCCGAATCGCTCCGATTTTTGTTTCCCGAAACCTTTGATTTGTTGTAATTCATCTAAGTTGCTTGGCTTATACATGGCTAAATCGATTAATTCTGAATTGTGACAAATCATATACTTTTTCAGTTTCAAAGCTTCCGATTTTTCGTTTCTCCATTGATTCAAATAACCGTAAACTTGCTTGTCTTTCGGATTCAAATCTTCATACGATTTACGTTCTAATCGCTCTGGTTTTTCTTGTTCTTCTGATTCATAATGAACGATAACCGACCAATGTGATTCTTCACTTTCTACAAATTGTGTACTTGATTTTTTAAACGTTACCGAATTCAAAAAAGCATTCAATTGTTGTTGGTCGTACTCCAAAAATGCGTTATCCAAACGGATGGAAAATACTCTAACTTGCATAACATCCTTATTTACCGATTAACAAAATTTCATTGGCAATTACTTCTGTAACATGGCGTTTGTTTCCGTCTTTGTCGTCGTAACTTCTGTGGGTTAACTTCCCTTCTATTCCGATTTCTTTGCCTTTGGTTACAAAACGTTCGATAATATCGGCTGTTTTTCCCCAAGCGGTTACTCGGTGCCATTGCGTTTGTTCTACTTTGTCACCGTTTTCACGATAATACACTTCGTTTGTAGCGATGCTGATGTTTGCTAATTTTTTTCCTCCTTCAAGGTTTTTGATTTCTGGTTCTTGACCAACGTGTCCGATTAATTGTACTGAGTTTTTCATGGCGTATAAATATTTAATGTTTGTGTTTATTTAATTTTTTGGAACACAGATTTATGAAATTGAAATAATTTAAAAAATCTATGTGTTGAACTTGATTTTTGAATTTGTTCTTGAACTTGACTATTTGCTTAGTAAAACCAATTCATTTGCAACTACTTCTGTGATGTAACGTTTGTTTCCGTCTTTGTCGTCGTAACTTCTGTGAGTTAGTTTACCTTCGATAGCAACATGACTTCCTTTGGTTAATAATTTTTCGATGATATCTACTGTTTTTCCCCAAGCGGAAACACGGTGCCATTCGGTTTGTTCTACTTTTTCACCTTTGGCGTTGGTGTAATTTTCATTCGTAGCGATTGTGAAGTTAGCTACTCTTCCAGATTCTAAGTTTTTGATTTCTGGTTCTTGACCTACATGTCCGATTAATTGTACTCTGTTTTTCATAAGGCTTATATATTTATTTATTAAGGTTTTATGTAATTCGCATTTCGTTTAGTTTTTGCCTAAGGAAAATGCTCATTTCATGGCGTGTAAAAATTTAAATGTTTATAATTATTAATATTGATTCTTTTTTGGAACACAGATTTAAGAAATTGGTATAATTTAAAAAATCTAAAGTTTTGAAATTTGAACTTGCTCTTGTTTTTGAACTTGAACGCGTTGTTTCATTTCGACAGTGCAAAGATGAGACAAGAAAAAAACGTTATTCGGTATTTAGCTATTTAATATCGGTTGTAAATATTTGTAAGCGTTTGTAAATGGAAATTATTTTTGTATATTCGCTTAAACTATAAGACTTTACAGATGAAAAAATCTCTCTTCCTAAAAAGTATTTATTTTTTACTTTTTATTTGTTCGTTTAACTCATTTGCACAAAACACTCTGAATTATAACGATGAAAAAGGTTCGCCAAAAGCTACTTTGCAAGATGTAAAATGGATTGTGGGCAATTGGAAAGGCGAAGCTTTAGGCGGCATTTGTCAAGAAACGTGGAGCGAACCGATTGGAAATTCGATGATGTTTAGTTTTAAATTAGTGGTGGATGGAAAAGTCGCTTTCTATGAATTGGGACACATTATTGAGAAAGACAAAACCCTTTTGTTACAACTCAAACATTTTGATGGCGAATTAAAAGGTTGGGAAAAAGAGGAAGTTAGCGAGAATTTTAGATTGGTAAAAGTCACACCAACACATGTGTATTTCGACAAATTTACGTTTGAGAAAATTTCGGATAACGAAATCAATATTTACGTGGTTTTTGAAGATAGTGGTAAGGAAATGAAGTTTAATTTTAAGAAGTAAAGATGAAATACATTATCCTATTATTTCTATCTAGTTGTTTTATTCATGCTCAAAATGTGGCGGAACATTTCAAAACCAAACAATTTGAAGTTGCAATTTTTCCAGAGTCGAGTAATGATTTAATGCAACAAAATAGATTTACACCGACAAAAGAAGAAATATTTAAAGCTGAAAATGCGCTAAAATCAAAACTAAAATACTTAAACAATCCTCTGATTAATCAATCCAGTTCGCCTATTATTCACAAGAATTTAAAAAAATATAAAAGACAATACTTTGGTTATATAAATGACAAAGGCGAAAAAATTCTTTATATAAATTCACTTTGGAGTAAATCTAATAGAGAAAACTATTGGTTACAACAAATAATAATAGGTTCAGATGGTGGAAGTTATTATTGGAATATCGAATATAACTTAGAAACGGATGAATTAGAAAGTTTAAAAATTAATGGATACGGTTAAAAATACAAATATGAATAAAACCTGTTTAGAATGTGGCGATAAAATCATTGGTCGCGAAGACAAAAAGTTTTGTTCGGATGGCTGCCGAAACGCCTACAACAACAAAATGAACAAAGATCAGAACAATCTGATGCGCAACATTAACAACAAATTGCGTAAAAATTACCGCATTTTGTGTGAACTCAACCCAGAAGACAAAGGAAAAACCACGAAAACCAAATTATTAAGCAAAGGTTTCGATTTTGAGTTTTTTACAAGCATGTTACAAACCAAAACCGGCAACACCTATTTCTTTTTGTACGACCAAGGCTATCGTGCTTTGGAAGATGATTTTTATATGTTGGTGAAGAAAGATAGTTAAGAAGATAGACGAAATATTTTAAAAAGATAAAAGCTGAAAAAAATTTCAGCTTTTATTAAAATACAAGTTAAAATAAACTCATAAAAAAATCTTCCGTAAGATCTGCATTATAGGCGACTTTAAGAACTTTGCCATTTTTAACAAAAACACTTGTATGTTTTAAAGCTTCATCTGTTATGTTTTCTTTTAAAACATCTTTCATATACTCAGCTGAATTCTTTAATCTTGCATTACTGTAAGAAGGATCAATAAAAAATATTGGATAATTAATTTTTTCCTCTATTTCTTTAACCTCTTTAATGTCAAAAGTTTCACTTACAATTACAAAAACAAGTTTATCTTTATATTTTTCAAAAAAAATCTTTTGCTTGACAATATCTTGAGACGAACAACCTTGCCAATATGACGAAATCCAAACTATTTTCTCACTATTCTCTAAAAAACAAGTTCTTAATTCTTTGGCTTTCAAAACTAGTACTTCTTCTGTTTTTGTTATTGGCATTATATTGTTTTGACAATCAAAATATTTGTAAGAATCCACTTTCTGGTTAGAACCAGTTTTAATTGAACAACTAATCAAACTTAAAAAAGGGATTAAAAATAAAAGTCTCATATTATATTTTTTCAAATGGAATCTTAATTAAATATTTCCCCGAATCAACATCAAGAACCGCATTATACTCTCCTTTAACTAACTTTATGTTTGAAATATCCAATTCTTCCTTATTAAAAAAATCTTTTACTTCCTGTCCAATATTAATAAATTCATCTCCTGACTCAATTTTTATTGAGTTTTCCTCTAAATCTTTACCATCAATTTCGAAATGTAAAAAATTATCATCTGACACACCCATATTAATATTAGCTGCTTTTTCAACCCCAATATTTACAATGCCAATTGTCACTTCACATATGCCGAAACCATCTTTACAATCTTTACTAGGTCTTTCTAAATTGGCACTAAGCCCAATCATAAACTTTATTCTAATTTTTTGCAAATAACTTTCATTAAAGTCAACTTGACTAACACTGCTTTCTTTGGTCATTGCCTCATCATTAGAACATGAAACTGACAAAAAAGAAACTAAAACTGTTACACTAAAAAGCGCAATGATTTTTTTAAAATTTTTTTTCATTTTTAAAAATTTAATTATTAATATTCTTACAAATATATGCAAAGAATTCAAATTTGCAAATTTTAAAAGATGTTACTGAAATATTTTTTAAGTCTGTATTTTTAATAACTTTGAAATTGATCTAATAAAAAAACACTTTACTTAATCCAAAAGTTTTATAATTACAAATGAATAAATCTATAATAAAAATAAATAAAATCTCCATACTCGGCTGCGGTTGGCTCGGATTACCATTATCCAAATCATTGCTTTCAAAAGGTTACGAAGTAAAAGGTTCTACGACTTCGGAAAGTAAATTAGAAGTGTTGAAAAATGCTGGGATTTCGCCTTTCCAAATTCAACTGGAAGATGATAACATTATTGGAAAAATAGAAGATTTTCTGAAAGAAACCGATGTTTTAGTGATTGATATTCCACCTGGATTGAGGAGAGAAATTTCGTCTTCTCAAGAAATGACATTCGTAAATAAAATCAAAAATCTAATTCCATTTATCGAAAAATCAGGAATTCAGAAAGTCATTTTTGTGAGTTCGACTTCGGTGTATGGCGATAGTTTTCCCATTGTAGAAATTACGGAGGCAACACAACCAAATCCCGATACCGAAAGCGGTAAACAATTAGTTATTGCCGAAACGCTTTTACAATCAAATCTGAATTTCAAAACTACGGTTATTCGTTTTGGTGGTTTGCTTGGCGATGATCGTCATCCTGTAAAATTTTTAGCTGGAAGAACGAATGTTGAAAATCCAGATGCGCCTGTGAATATGATTCAGAGAGAAGATTGCATTGGAATTATTGAAAAGATACTGAAACAAGTTCAGCATGACAATTGGAACAAAACCTTTAACGCTGTCGCACCTCAACATCCAACTCGCAAAGAATATTATAACAAAAAAGCGCAGATTTTGAATTTGCCATTGCCTACCTTTGCGGAAAATTCGGAATCGAAAGGCAAAATTATTTCCAGTAAAAAAGTGGAAACGATTTTAGATTATTCCTTTAAAAAAGAAATTTAAAATGGCTTATTTCAGTGTTTTTCACGATTACATCAAGCAAAAGAAAAATGCAATTGGTTTACCTGTTTTAGCATTAATTTGGATTAGCTTTTTCTGGGGAACCACTTGGATTGCTTCCAAAGAAGGTGTAAAACACATGCCTCCGATGCAATTGGTTGCACTGCGCCAACTTTTTGGTGGATTGTTGTATCTGCTTTATTTCTTAATCAAAAAACATCCCTGGCCAAATAAACGTCAATGGCGCACGATTTTAGTTTTGAGTGTTTTGAATTTTATGCTAAGTAAAGGTTTGAGCACTTGGGGCGTGAAATACATTTCAAGTGGTTTGGGTGCGATTATTGGTTCAATATTTCCGCTATGGATTGTAATTATCAGTTTGTTTCGTGGACAAAAAACGTCTTGGAAAGCAGTTGTGGGATTGATTGTCGCTTTCGGCGGAATTTGCGTCATTTTCTACGATTACCTCAACGATTTTTTACAACCTGAATTCCGATTTGGAATTTTACTTTCAGTAATTGCTACGTTTACTTGGGCGTTGTCATCGATTTATATCAAGGAAAATAAGACGAATTTCAATCCGTATTTTAGTTTGGGATTGCAAATGTTGATTTCAAGTATTGTGATTTCGAGCGTTATTGGATTTAATGGTACTTCAGTTCCGTTGAGTGAAATTCCTGCGATTTCTTGGTGGTCGATTGGTTACTTGGTAGTTTTTGGTTCGGTGTTGACATTTATTGCGTTTATTTATGCTTTGGAAAATCTACCAACAGAAATCAGTAGTTTGTATGCGTACATCAATCCGATGGTGGCTTTGTTTTTTGGTTATTTATTGTTTAATGAACCTTTGACCACAGCGATTATCGTTGGCGGAACGATAACGATTATTGGACTTTATTTAGTGAATCGAGCGATTAAGAAGAAATAGTTTTTAGCCACAGATTAAAGGATTTTCACGGATTGTAATCCTTCTAATCTTTTAATCCGTGGCGATAATCTTTACTAATCAACAAAAAAATCCCACCTAAAAGATGGGATTTGATTTTATTTTGAATTTGATTACCAAATTTTCACGCGTTTTTCAAAAGGCAAATACATACCGTTGTGTGGTAAAATATTGAAGGCTTTATAGAACGCTTCCACATTTTGTAACGGCACATAAGCACGATACATTCCTGGAGAATGTGAATCGGTTTTTACTTGATTTTTGATGGCTTCATCACGCATTTTACTTCTCCAAATGGTTGCCCAAGAAATAAAGAAACGTTGTTCAGCTGTAAATCCGTCGATTAAATCAGGTTTTCCGTTTGCTTTCAAATAGATTTGTAATCCGTCGTAAGCAGCGTTAACTCCACCTAAATCTCCAATATTTTCACCTAAAGTGAATTTTCCATCCACAAAAATTCCTGGTAAAGGTTCTAAAGCGGAATATTGATCTGCTAAAGCGCTTCCTAATGTTGTGAATTGTTTTAAATCTTCATCACTCCACCAGTTTACTAAGTTTCCATCCGCGTTATATCTTGAACCTGAATCGTCAAATCCGTGTGAAATTTCGTGACCAATTACGGCTCCAATTCCTCCATAATTAACTGCTTCATCCGCTCTATAATCATAAAACGGTGGTTGTAAAATCGCAGCTGGGAATACAATCTCGTTATTTGTTGGGCTGAAATACGCATTTACCGTCTGAGGCGACATTCCCCATTCTTCTTTATCAACAGGTTTCCCCATTTTTTCGATGTTTTTCTTGTGACTCCATTTAGCGTACATTTTTGAATTTTCAAAATACGTTCCGCCTTGTTCTGGAGATTTTACTTCAAGAGCTGAATAATCTTTCCATTTGTCAGGATATCCGATTTTCACTCGGAATTTATTCAATTTGATTTTTGCATTTTCCTTAGTAGCTTTAGTCATCCAAGGTAAATTATCAATTCGGTTATTGAAAGCTTGCATTACATTTGCAATCATATCTTGCGCTTTTGCTTTTGCTTCTGGCGGGAATTTTTTTGCAACATATAATTTTCCTAACGCTTCACCTAATCTTCCGTTAACTGTAGCCAAAGCTCTTTCTTCTGCTGGACGTTGTTTTACGGCTCCTGTTAAAGTTTTACCATAGAAATCAAAATTCGCATTTTCGATATCAGTTGATAATAAACCTGCCGAACCTCTTAAAACTGTCCAACGCATGTAGGCTTTCCAATCTTCAACTTGGTTCTCTTTTAAAATGGTTTCAACCGTTTGAATATATTTTGGTTGCGAAACTACTAACGAATCTACTTTTCCAATTCCTACAGATTGAAAATAAGCATCCCATTTTACTGTTGGTGCTAATTTTTGCAAATCAGCAAAAGACATTGGATTATATGTATTTCTTCTGTCTCTTCTTTGAACACGGTCTAAAGTAGCAGTTGACATTTTAGTTTCTAAGGCTAAAATTTTCTTCGCATTTGCATTAGCTGTAGCTTCAGATTCTCCTAAATATTGCAACATTCTGGTTACGTGAGCTACGTATTTTTCACGTTTTTCTTTATTGTCTGGCGCATCGGAAACGTAGTAATCTCTATCAGGTAAACCAAGACTTCCTGTTCCTACATAAATTACGTTTTTGTTACTGTTTTTAGCATCGGCACCAATGTAGCTTCCGAAAAAACCTAATCCCATTTCTGGCTCCATTTCTGCTAATAAGGCTACTAATTGGTCAGCATTTTGAACACTATTAATTTTATCTAAATAAGGTTTTAAGGGGTCGATTCCTACTTTATTTCTACTTACTGTATCTAAAACCGTTTTGTATAAACTAATTGCTTTTGCTTGGTCGGAATTTGGATCGATAGTTTTGTCTTTAATGGCTTCTTTCAAAATGGCCATTACATCGTCATCTGTATTTTTACGAAGCTCGTCAAAACTTCCCCAACGCGTTCTGTCTGCTGGGATTTCGGTTTTATCTAACCAAGTTCCGTTTACATAACGATTAAAATCATCTGCTGGATTTACGGACTTATCCATGTAGCCAACGTTGATTCCAATAGTCTCTTTTTTAGATGCCACCTCTTGTGATGATTTACAAGAATATAATACTACTGACAAAAAAAGGAAGCCGAAACTTCCTTTTAAGATGAATTTATTCATAGTTATTCTTTAATAATTCTTTTAACTGTTGATTGATTGTTTGCTGAAATTTTCACAAAATAAATTCCTTGTGCAACGGCTGATAAATCTAATGAAACTTCCGCATTTGAAATTGCAAAATCTTTTTTAGACCAAACGATTTTTCCCGTTACATCGTAAACATCAATTGCTGATGGTTCAATAGTACCCAATGCGATATTGAATATCCCTTTTGAAGGGTTTGGATATAACACAATATTTTGTAATTCAAAGTTTTGATTAGATAGTGTACCATTAATCACAAAATCATCAATGTTAACTCCTAATTGATTTGCCGATTCATCAGAATGGAATACAATTCTAAAAATTACATTTGTTTCAGAATTAAGAGCGTTTAATGGATAAGTATACGTTGTTAACGTAGTGTTTGTTCCCGTCCATTGTGCTCCCGGACAGTTGTAACAGTCACTTCCTGTTGTAGCTTGCGTTCTATTGCTATTATACCATCCTGCACCCATAGTTCCTAAAACTGTCCAACTTGCTCCAAAATTAGTTGAGTATTGAACATAAACTACATCCCAATTTTGCTCTAAATCAAACTTCATTGCAAAACTAATTTGCGGATTTATAACATTTGATAAATTGTAACATTGAGAAATTAAATAGGATTTAGTAGCATTTGGATAGTTACCTGTTAGATTTGTTGTGTAAACAGTATTTCCTGATGTAGTCATTGTTCCTCCGGTTCTAGTTCCTCTAACCCATAAAGAACCTGTTCCTCCTTCATTATATGAAATTAAGGCATCAGTTGTATTGGTAAATGGATTTACCACCCCAACAACTCCTCCATCATTAACATAAAACGTTGTACTTCCTGAATTGTTATCAGAATAAGCATCACTAGTAGTTGTTGCAGTAACATTTAAAACGTGTGTACCTCTTGTTAATGTAGCTGACGGTAAATTAATTACTGCAGAGGCAGCAGAAGCTAAAGCATTATTCCAAACATAATTATAAGGAGTTCCATCGATTGTGTAATTAACTGTTACAGAAGAAATAGAAGTTGTTCCGTTATTTTTTACTTCAACTTGTGGGGCAACACTACCACCACAATTGATATTGATTCCTGGATTTTGAATACTAACAAATTTCAAATCAATTGGAGGTACTTGAACTGGAATATCGGTTTGCCAAACACCTCTACCATAAGTAGCTGCAACTAATTTTGCATCTTCTAAATTAATTTCTAAATCGGTTACTGATACGTTAGGCAAATTGGTATCAAATGGCGACCATGAAGACATAGAATCATCACGATAATAAACGCCTAAACTAGTTCCTACATATAATGGATTGTCTGTATTTCTGCCTTGATGTGCAATACAATTTTTCCCTATTGCTGGCAATCCCGTTGAAAAATCAGTAAAGGTTACTCCTCCATTTGTTGATTTTAAAACTTTTCCCGAAGCACCTTCTGTAACTAAATAAACGATGTTGCTATCTGTAGAATGAACTTCGATAAAAGTTATATTTCCATTTACTGAATTGAATACATTTGTAAAATTCACTCCTCTATCAGTGCTCTTGTAAAGACCAACACCATTTGCAACATACATGATGTCATCATTTGATGGATCAACAGCAATTTCATCTAAATTACCCGTTCCTAAAGGCGATACATTTTGTTGTACCCAAGCACTACCTACCAATTTGTATAAACCAGCAAACCCAGAAAACAATTCGCCTGAATTATTCGCTATTAAAGGTGTAACCCAGTTACCATTTACTCCTCCTGGTGAAGAGACTGATCCTGAATTAGAATTTCCTGCATTATTACTTATATAAAGACTATTACCATACTGAATAAATCCATAATACTGATTCTGATTTGTTGGGTTAATTGCTGTATCCATACCATCAGCACCATAATAGTTTTTCCATTGGCTTCCACTGTAGGCATGACCTCCATTATCTTGTAAACCTCCAACCATGTTTGCAGATGATTGTTTAGCAACCGAAATCTTATAAAATTGGCTAATTTGAGCACCAGCGGTTAAATCTGTAAAATTGGTTCCATTGTTGCTTGAAACATATATTCCACCGTCTGTTCCAGCAAATAATTTTGTTCCATGAAAACCTAAATAATGAATATCTGCATGCGTATAAGAAGGACCTGTAGGATTACTCCAACTATTAATTTTGGTTAAGTTTGTTCCTCCATTGGTTGATTTCCAAACATTCAAACAACCCGTATAAATTTCTTCTGCGTCGGTGGAAGAAACCCCTAATGCTAAATCATACCAAGCTTGTGATGGTGATGTTGTATTTTCAAAAATATTTGTTGTTGTATTTCTAGCAGTAAATGTAGTCCCTCCATCAGTTGACCTATAGATTCCTTGAAAATTGTAATTATCTGAACTTAATTTAGAACTCAATATGTAGATATATTCTGGATTTGCTGGAGTAACATCCATTATAAATCTTCCTGAAGTAGCTGGTAATCCAATTGAAACTTGAGTAAAAGTGGTTCCAGTATCTGTAGAACGATAAAAGGCATTTGAAGTTACCGCATACACAGTAGAAGGGTCTCCTGGTTTCAAACGAATATTTCCTTGAGAAAAACTACCTGTTTGCACTCGAGTCCATGAAGTTCCTGCATTTATAGTTTTGTATATTCCATTATTGGTAGCACACCAAAGTATTTGATTATTTGTTGGATGGATTATAAGATCTCCAGCTCTTGATGGGTTTGAACCTCCCATAGTTCCAGTAGCATTCCAAGTTAGACCACCATCTGTTGATTTATAAACCCCTACAGAATACGTATCTCCAGCATCTTTATCTCCAGTTGCAATGTAAATTGTATTTGAGTTCGAATAATCAACTGCAATACCAGAAACTCCAATTTGAGGCAATTCATCTGTTAAAGGCGTCCAAGTAGTTCCGTTATTGGTAGATTTCCAAATTCCACCTGCAGGCGAACCTAAATAAATTGTATTGGGATTGGATGGATCAACATGAACAATATTTACACGACCTTGTCCAGAAGACCACGAACCTGTATTTGTATGTGTAAATGGTCCAACAGGTTGCCAATTACTTGGAGGCAGCGCTCTGCTCGTACTGTTTCTGTTAGCCTTAACTTGATTTTTTTGTCTCCATGCATTCCAAAATTGCTCAGATGAAATAATATAACCTTCTTCATTGGTTAAATTTCTCCAATAATATTCCCAACGCATGAAAGGTTTATAACCTGATCCTTTAGCGTTTTTATCTCTGATAGACCAATAAGTGTTAAAAGCTTCAACTATTTCATCAATAGTTGCTTCTCCTTTTTTAGTTGTGTTTATGTCAGCCATCCATGGAGCAGAAGGATTGTATTGTGAAAATCCTAAAAAAGAACACAATAAACTAACAATCAGGTAATTTTTAATCATATTTTTAGTAGTTTTATGGTATGATTTCACAAATATAACCAAGATAATCAACATATTATAATTTTAACAAATGTCTACTGGTGTTTTAACAAAACTCATTTGATTTATGATTAATTTTGCAAAAAAAATATATGCTTGATTTTCTAGCTCCTTACAAAAAGTTTTTTATCATTTTTGGAATACTTTCTATCATCATTTATTTAGGAATTTACAACTTATTATCTCCAGAAAAAATGCTTCCCATTTATTCGCCAAGAGATATTAATCCAGAATTAGTAGATTCAACAGTGCAACACATTGGCAACGATCATAAAATTGCGGATTTTGCTTTTACGAATCAAAATGGTAAAGTAATTACACAAAAAGACTACGAAAACACTATTTATGTAGCCGATTTCTTTTTTACAACATGCCCAACGATTTGCCCTAAAATGACCGACAACATGGTTTGGTTACAAAATCAATTGAAGAATAATCCAGAAGTAAAACTATTGTCATTCTCTGTTACGCCTGATATCGACTCCCCTGAAGTTTTAAAAAAATATGCCATCGAAAAAGGTGTTGATGATTCGCGTTGGAATTTAGTTACTGGAAATAAAAAAGACATCTATTATTTAGCCCGAAAATCCTATTTAGCTGTAAAAACAGGCAAGCCAAAAGAATTGTATGACATGGTGCATACCGAAAATTTCATTTTGGTAGATAAAAACAAAAGAATTCGCGGTTTTTACAATGGTACTAATTTAGACCAACCCACGAATGATCCCAAAACAAAGAACATGAAACAACTTTTAGAAGATATTTTGTGGCTTTGTGAAAACCAAAAAATTTATTTTTACAAATAATTTACTAAAGTTGACAATTATCAGTTTTAGTCCGATTATAATTTTTACTTTTGTATTTTAATTCAATCTAAATAAGGAAATGGAAATTTGTTCTTCTGAACTTAAAATTGGAGAAGTTGCCGAAATAACCTCCATCAATCTAGATGAAATCCCACTAAAACTTTTAGAAATGGGATGTTTGCCTGGAAATTCCATTACTTTAATTCAAATTGCGCCTTTAGGCGATCCTTTCTATTTTAACGTAAATGATTCGCATGTAGCCATTCGATTAGAAACGGCTAAGGAAATCACGGTTACCAAAATGTAATTCTCATGAGTAAAAATCCTATCAAAGTTGCTTTAATTGGAAACCCAAATGTGGGCAAAACATCGGTTTTTAATGAATTAACAGGATTGAATCAACAAGTGGGGAATTACCCAGGAATTACCGTTGAAAAAAAACAAGGGGTTTGTAAATTAAACGAAACCATAAAAGCTAAAATCATCGATTTACCCGGAACTTACAGCTTAAATGCCAGTTCGATTGATGAAAATGTGGTGATTGAATTATTACTCAACAAAAACGACGAAGATTTTCCAGATGTTGCCGTTGTGGTGACCGAAGTGGAAAACTTAAAACGAAATTTACTCCTTTTTACCCAAATCAAAGATTTAGAAATTCCGACCATTTTAGTCATTAATATGGCGGATAGAATGAAATTGAAAGGAATTGAATTGGATATTCCGGTTTTAGAAAAAGAACTAAAAACGAAGATTGCTTTAATTAGTTCACGTAAAAAAATTGGTATTGATTATTTGAAAGATTTAATTCTGAATTATAATGCTCTTTCAACGGAACCTTGTTTAAATGCGTCTTCAATTGATCCAGAATATTTCAATAATTTAAGAAGAGCATTTCCAAATCAATTGCTGTACAAACTTTGGTTGGTGATTACGCAAGATGTGAATTTCTTAAATTTAGACCGAAACGAAATCAAAAGTTCGTTTACCAAATCGCATTCCGATTTAAAAAAATTACAACAGAAAGAAACTATAAAGCGTTATCAATTTATAAACGATACTCTAAAATTAGGTCAAAAAATAGACGTTTCGAAAGCAACTGATATTCGTGCAAAAATTGACCGAATTCTAACGCATAAAATTTTTGGTTACGTGATTTTCTTCGGAATTTTAATGTTGATTTTCCAATTTTTATTTGATTGGAGCAGCATTCCGATGGATTTCATTGATGAAACGTTTGCTAATTTAAGTTCGCTTGCCAAACAACATCTTCCAGTAGGAGAATTTACCAATTTAATCAGTGAAGGATTGATTCCAGGAATTGGTGGAATTGTGATTTTTATTCCACAAATTGCCTTTTTGTTCTTGTTTATTTCCGTCTTAGAAGAAAGCGGTTATATGAGTCGCGTAGTATTTTTGATGGATAAAATCATGCGAAAATTTGGTTTATCTGGAAAAAGTATTGTGCCTTTAATTTCAGGAACAGCTTGTGCCATTCCGGCGATAATGAGTGCAAGAAATATCGAAAATTGGAAAGAACGATTGATTACGATTTTAGTTACGCCATTCACCACTTGTTCCGCAAGATTACCAGTTTATGCTATTTTAATTTCCTTAATTATTCCCGAAAAAAGAGTTCTTGGTTTCTTAAGTTTACAAGGTTTAACCTTAATGGCGTTGTATTTGCTAGGTTTTGGAATGGCGGTTTTTTCGGCTTTCTTACTTAATAAATATTTAAAACTAAGTTGCAAATCCTATTTTGTTGTGGAAATGCCAAGCTATAAAATTCCGATGTTTAAAAATGTTGGGATTAACGTTTTAGAAAAAACAAAAGCATTTGTAACTGGTGCAGGGAAAATCATTTTGGCCTTATCCGTAATTTTATGGTATTTGGGTTCACATGGTTTAAGTGATGATTTTAATAACGCTGAAAAAATTATTACCCAACAAAATCAAAACAAAACTATTACCACCGAAGAATTTGAAGACCAAGTAAACTCTTTCAAATTAGAGAATTCCTACATCGGTTATATGGGAAAAGCTATCGAACCAGCTATTCGTCCTTTAGGTTACGATTGGAAAATTGGAGTTGCTGTGGTAAGTTCGTTTGCTGCTCGTGAAGTTTTCGTGGGAACTTTAGCCACCATTTACAGCGTAGGAAGTCATAGCGAAGAAGAAACAACCATTAAAAATCGAATGGCTGCCGAAGTTCATCCTGAAACAGGAAATAAAATATTCAATTTTGCTACTGGAATTTCATTATTGCTATTTTATGCTTTCGCGATGCAATGTATTTCTACTTTAGCGATTGTGAAAAAAGAAACCAATTCGTGGAAATGGCCGATAATTCAGTTGGTTTTCATGAGTGGATTTGCTTACATAACTTCTTTGATTGCATATCAATTCTTGAAATAAAAGGCATAATTTTTGATTGTCTTCAAAAAACAAAATTGATGAAAAAAACACTATTTGTACTGTTTACTATTTTAACTTTAAATAGTTCATTCTCTCAGAAAATCGACAAGTCTAAAAGCGAATTAAAATCGGGAAATTCTTCTCGTTCTTCAAGTTCAAATAGCAATTCTTCGAGTTCTGGTTCTTCCAGAAGTTCTTCTTCAAATGACTTTGGATTAGCAGGATTACTTGTTGAAGGTTTTTTATATGTGAGTTTTTATTCCACTATTGGCGATTATAGAAGCGAAAATCATTTGTATAATTCGCTTTCTAAATATCCTTATTTCGATGGCGAATCAGGAAATTTTCAAAAAGAAAACGACAGTATTCAACATGGAAATGTAATGAGATTTGATGTTGAAAATCATTTTTTATACAGCAACAACAATATCTTTGGAAATCATCTAAAAGCAAAATTTAGACCATTTCAATATTTTTATGTACAAGCTGATTACCGAGAACTGTTGGAAAAAAACTTATTTACAAATCGTTTTTCAAACCTATCATTGTTTCAATTTAACGTGGCTTATGATAGAATTCGATTTAAAAAATTCAATTTAGGTTGGACGCTTGGTGCTACTTACGTTGGGAATGATGTACAAAAAGCAGGCTTCTCCTATGGTTTACACACTGATATTTTTGCAATAAAAAACATCAGTTTTAATAGCGCAATGATGTGGAGTAAAATAAATGGTTTGCCTGTAAATTCGTTTGAACTTAGAGGAAAATATCATAAAAAGAATTACTTTTTCTCTTTGGGATATGAGCACTTAAAAATTGCTTCACCAAATTATAATTTTGTAACTTTAGGAACTGGAATATATTTTTAAAATATGGATATACAACAAATTTTAGTCTATGCTTCACTAGCGGTTGCAGTAGGCTTTTTAGTAAAAAAATTCTTTTGGAAAAAGCGCACCAAGAAATCAAAACCTTGTGGTGATGATTGTGCTTGTCATTAACCTAAAGCCACGTCTAAAGTCATCATCACAATAAATCCACCGATAAAACCTAAAGTTGCGATATCGGTATTTTTATCTTGTTGCGTTTCTGGTATTACTTCTTCAACCACAACAAAAATCATGGCTCCTGCTGCAAATGCCAAAGCATAAGGTAAAATTGGCGTGAAAAAAGTAACCGCAACTGCTCCTAAAACTCCAAAAATAGGTTCTACTAAAGCCGACGATTGTCCGTACATGAAACTTTTTCTTCTGCTCATTCCCATTCTTCGTAACGGCATGGAAACCGCAATTCCTTCGGGGAAATTCTGAATTCCAATTCCGATAGCCAAAGTAACTGCTCCAGCAATAGATGCCTCAGGAATTCCCGCTGCCACTCCACCAAACAAAACACCAACTGCTAAACCTTCTGGAATATTGTGTAAAGTTATGGCTAAAACCAATAGCGTTGTGCGTTGCCATGGCGATTTAATTCCTTCCGTTTCCTTAAAGTTAATATGCATATGAGGTAACACTTTATCCAATCCAAAAATGAACATAGCACCCAAAGCAAATCCAACCGCAGCTGGAATTACTTTTACAAAACCATCACCATGACTCATTTCGATAGCAGGAGCTAATAAACTCCAAAAACTTGCTGCCACCATTACGCCACCTGTAAAACCAAGCATTCCATCTAAAACCACTCGATTCATATTCTTAAAAAAGAACACAAACGAAGCACCAAATGCGGTTAAACCCCAAGTAAATGTTGTGGCTAAAAATGCAGCCAAAATGGGATCAATACTCTCAAAAAAATGAATAATTGAATCAAACATACTTATTGAACGTATAAATTATTAGCAATTTTATTGGAAATCGTTAAGCGTTTTCCATCGATTTCTACGGTTAACGTATCATCAAAATCTTCTTTGTCTATTACTTTTACAACAGAACCTAACGCAATTTTTTGTTTATCTAAATATTTTAAAAAATCGGTAGAAGAATCTTTTACGCCAACACAATGAAATGAAGCGTTAATTTCTACTTCTGATAACAATTGTTTTTCAATTTTCTTAATCACGCCTTTCGCATCTGGAATAGGATCTCCGTGTGGATCAGCTACTGGAAATCCTAAAAAAGCATCCAACTTATTAATCAATTGTTCCGATTTGATATGTTCCAATTCTTCTGCAATTTCGTGCACTTCATCCCAAGAAAAACCTAATTTATCCACCAAAAAAACTTCCCATAAACGGTGTTTTCTTACAATCATTTTTGCAGAATGTAAACCTTTATCAGTAAGCGTAACGCCTTGATATTTCTGATAACTTACCAAATCTTTATCCGAAAGTTTCTTCATCATGTCGGTAACCGATGACGCTTTGGTATCAAGCATTCCTGCTATAGCGTTAGTATTAACGCCTTTTGGAGACACCAACGACAAATGATAAATAACTTTTATATAATTTTCTTCCGAAATGGTCATAAACATTTTATTTTGACAAATATACAAAGTTTTTAAATATCAAAATATTTTTTTAGACAAGGCTAAAAAAAACGATTTGAAACTATTACAACAAATTATTTATCTTTGAACAATGCAGCATTATCATTACATTTTCACAGGTTCAGGATTATCGGCTTTGATGACCGTTTATGAAATGCTTTTATCTGGAAAATTTGATGATAAATCTATTTTGCTAATTGATGAGAATACCAAAAAAGCAAACGATAGAACTTGGTGTTTTTGGGACGAAGACAATTTGTTTGATGAAATCGTTTCTAAAAAATGGAATCAAGCCATATTTGCTAATGAAAAATTCAATCGAATTTTAGAATTAACGCCTTATCAATACAAGAAAATTAATGGTTTAGATTTTTACGAATTGGTTTTCAAAAAGATTTCCGAACATAAAAACATTCATTTTCTAAATCAAAAAGTAGTTGATTTTACAGAATTAGGAAATCATTGCGTTGTAAAAACAGAAAACGAAACCTTCACTTGTAACAAAATTTTCAATTCAATTTACAATCCAGAAGTTGTAAAATCGCAAACCAAATTTCCGTTAATTCAACAACATTTTATCGGTTGGTTTATCAAAAGTAAAGAAGCGGTTTTTACTCCAAATTGTGCTACTTTCATGGATTTTTCGGTGGAACAAAAAGGTAACACAAGATTTATGTATGTTTTACCAACATCAGAAAATGAAGCTTTATTGGAATACACCTTATTTTCAAAAAACTTACTTTCTAAAGGAGAATATGAAGCTGAAATTCAAAAATATATTGAAAATTTAGGAATTACAGAATTCGAAATCATCGAAAAAGAACAAGGCAATATTCCGATGACGTGTTTCCCTTTCTGGAAACACAACACTAAAAACATCATTAATATTGGTTCGGCTGGCGGTTGGACAAAAGCTAGCACGGGTTATACTTTTAAAAACGCATCCAAAAAATCAAAAGCATTAGTTCAATTTCTAAAATCAGAATCCGATTTTACAAAATTCCATAAAAAAGATAAATTTTGGTTTTATGATTTATTACTGTTGGATATTTTAGGTTCTAAAAACGAATTGGGTTCCAAAATATTTTCCTCGATGTTTAAAAGTGGAAATTCAACTATGATTTTCAAATTTTTAGATGAAGAAACTTCCATTTCAGAAGATTTACAAGTGATTTGGAGATGTCCAAAAATGATTTTTGTAAAGGCGCTTATTGGTAGAATTTTTAAATAAGGACTAACTATCAAATCATAACAAATCTTTATGAATTCCAATTCTGTAACAATCAAAAAACTTTGTAACTTTGTCACTCGTTAACTTATAACACTATACATTATGTATCCAGAAGAAATGGTAAACCCAATGCGTGCTGAATTAACAGACGCAGGTTTCAAAAATTTATATACAGCAGATGACGTAAAAAACGCTATCAAAGCTGAAGGCACAACTTTAGTTGTAATTAATTCGGTTTGTGGTTGTGCTGCTAGAAATGCACGTCCGGGAGCAAAAATGAGTTTAGAAGGCGGTAAAAAACCTGCTAACTTAATCACGGTTTTTGCTGGAGTTGATAAAGAAGCAGTAGATGCAGCAAGAGCAGAAATGTTCCCTTTTCCACCATCTTCACCATGTATGGCTTTGTTTAAAGATGGTGAATTAGTTCACATGTTAGAGCGTCATCATATTGAAGGTCGTCCTGCAGAATTAATTGCTGAAAATTTAAAAGACGCTTACAACGAATTTTGCTAAGATACTATGCTAGCATACAATAAAAACCACCAAAACATTGGTGGTTTTTTATTTTATAGCTTACTTTTGCTCAAATAGGTAAGCCCCCTAAATTAAATTGTACATAAACTAATAATATAAAAAAGGTCGAAAAGTCCAATAAAATCAACCAATTAGACCAAAAAAGGTCGAAAACTTTAAAAATTTAAAAGGTGCATTTTACTTATATTAACTTCCATTAAACCTCCATTAAAAACGCCTTTTATTTTACATTTAAGCAACTAACTACTATTAACTAATAAATAAACGTTAGAACCTCTATTTATTGGCTAAAACAATCAATTTAAGCTCTCGTTTTGAGGGCTTTTTTTGTATTTGATTTGAAACAAACCCCAAAGTTTATAATTTTATAAAATTGGGATTAGGTATTCAGTTAGGTATTCAGTTAGGTACTCAAAAAACTATAAATATTTAACTCAAAATAGTATATAAAACAACAAAAAAGTAATTTAAAGCGATAAAAATAACTTTATAAATAGGGGTCTAACGACACATATTAAACAATAAAAACAAGTATAAAAACCTTTAAATCAATTATTTAAACTTATTCCATTCTCAAAACTCCTATAACTATTGCAACTTTATATATAGAACTCTTACTAATTGGGAACGGAGGATACTCTTTATTATCGGATCTACATTCTAGTAAATCATCATTATTAGGAACTGGAAATAAACGTTTAACCATTGGGCCTTGATCAGTATCCAAAACATAGATTTTACCCCATTGGAAAAAAGATAGATCCGTTACCGTTTTACATCCTAATAAATCACCACTGCTATACTTTGGATACATGCTAGATCCACTCACTCGAATTATATATTCCACTCCACGTTGAGTGAACTCTGGAATTACATATCCATCAATTATATCTCTTTTTGCGATTTGCATTTCGCCTGTGCCACTACCCGCCATCGCTCCAATTGGTATCAATGGAATTATATTATCAATAGGATTATCCTCATCATCAATATTGTCGTGCAAATAAACGCGTGTTGGTTCTTTTTCTTTAAGCATAGATCCATTACCAGTTAAAAGCCACTCTGGGTTAATTTCTGGGAATGTTGAGTAAAATTTCTCAACTGTTTCCATCGAAAGCCCACTCTTTTTATCTAAAACACCGTTGGATATACCGCTTTCTATATAAAATTTATTTTTACTAATACCTTTATAATCAATAAATTGAAGTATTCTTTCTTTTTGAGTTGAGAAATTTGTCATAATAAATTTGTTTAGTTGAGAAATATATCTATATATTTGTACTTATATAAATACAAATTTAACAATGAGCAAACTTAGACAAAAAAAGACAAACTACAATGAGGAGATCATTAAAGCTCTAATAGAAAAGTATGGATTTAAAAGAGATTATATATACAAGTCCATCCGTGGCGAGCGTGTTGGAACTTATCCGTTAAAAATTCAAGAAGAATACAAAACTCTTGAGGCCGCTTCAAAAAAAATTATTAACGAAAAAATTAACGATTTATGAAAACAAAAATTATTCATCACTTAAATGAGGCAATGGATAGAATTGCCTACAGCGAAAAAGTAACTACTCTTTTTGGCTTTGTTATCAGACGTTCAGTTATCAATAGATTAAAATCGATTTAATAAGTCATCCCGCTACGACTTTGCGTGGTTTCGACATCACGGCGGGAACAATAAAAAAAGTATAATATGTACGAGTATCAAAATAACGTTTTATCAATTCCTGCAAAGCTTCTTTATGAAGACTGGGGATTGATGGCATATAAGACTTACCATACTCAATGCCAAAGGGGCAAACTGGTACGAACTAAAGAAGGACGAGGAGCGGGCAATACTGCATACATTAGTTTTTATGATTTGCCATTTGATATAAAAAAGGTTTGCGTTGAAAAATTAGGGGATCCAAAAGAAGTGGCAGTTCGTAACCAACTTGAGGGATATATTGTTCCAGACTCAAAAGCAATTCAGTTTTTTGCGGAACATCGAAAACCAAATGGAAAGCCTTTATCATTAGAAGACCAAAGAGAAAAGGCAACCAACGCAATGATTTTAAACGCTATTCAATCGGTGTTAAAAGATAGATCCGCACAGGTTAAAATGTTTGGACGTAAAACCACTGCAATTTGGCAAAATATAAGCGAGGCAGTAAATGCAATCAATACTACAAAATGGAGCTTCGATTTACCGGGCAACTGGAGACGATTAAAAAAGAAATATGAGGACTATCTCCAAGATGGCTATGAAGTTTTCCTTCACAAAGCGGAAGGATTAAAAAGAGCTCAAAAAATCAAAGGCGAAATTGCCGATTTCTTATTGGCCCAATATAGCCTTCCAATTAAATACTCAATCCCTCAATTAATGGCCGAGTATAAAAAAGCACAGTATGTAAAAGAGTGGGACGATTTAACAGAGCAAGCAGTTTACAATTGGCTTTATGAACCAGAGCAAATGAGAATATGGATTTTAGCTCGAGACGGAAAAGACGCATGGAGAAACAAGTTTGCAAACTCAATCGACAGAGATAAGAGTAAATGGTTTCCAAATGTTTACTGGGCTATTGATGGTTCAAAATTAGACTGGATCCATTACGATGACGAAAGTTCAAACAAGCGAGGTGCTAAACTTAAAATTAACCCATTGGTTGACGTGTATAGTGAAAAAATATTGGGTTGGTCGTACTCTGAAACTGAAAGCCACATTGACCATATAAAAGCCTTAAACATGGCTCTTAACACTGCCCAAACTAGACCGTACCTTTTAACCTACGATAAACAATCAGGTCATAAAATGGGTAGAATGCAGGAGCTATACGATAATGTAGTGGCACGAAATGGCGGAACTCATTATTCACACAAAGCCGGGCAGAAATCAAATCCAATGGAGCAATTATTCAACCGCCTACAGCAACAATGCGCCAATATGTGGTGGTGGTCAGATAAGCAAAGTATTAAGGTTCGAAGCTCTCGCAATAAAATGAATGCAGACTTTATCGCTGAGAATACAGATAACTTATTGAAAAAAGAGGATTTACTTAAAGCTTGGGAGATTACGGTTAAGCAATGGAACGAATCGGAGCATCCATTATTCAAAGGTAAAACCCGAGACCAAGTTTATTATGAACACGAAATGCTAATGCGTGAGGAGTTATCAGTTCTTGAGATAGCGTCAACCGTTTGGATTGCAGAAACAAAACCAATTACTTACAAACGTGAGGGCCTTACAATGAGACTGGGCGATGATAAATACAAGTTTGAGGTTTACGATTATAATGGAAATATTGATTTAGAGTTTAGACGAGTGAACATCGGTAAAAAATTTATTGTACGCTATAACCCAGAGTATTTGGACGCATACATTCAACTTTATGAACGTACAAATGATGGCCAAATGATTTTCATTGCGGCGGCAGAACCAAAACGAGCTCACGAAAGTGTACCAGTATTGATGGCGGAAGGTGCAAAAGAGCAATGGTGGAAAGACTTCAAAACACAACAAGAAGAATTAGACAGAGACCAAAAAGCATATAACGATTTGGTTGCTAGAACTGGAATCAGTAGAGAACAATTAATAGCAGACCAAGCATTAACCATAAAAATGGGAGGCAATGCAACTAAAAAAGAACGTGCATTAGCGGAAGCAAACGAATACGATTTTTAACCTAACTAACAAGACTATGACAGATTTACAAAAACACCAAATCGTTAAAGAAATCAAACACTTATGTAGCTTGACTTCTCAAAACAAAGTAGCCACTAGAGCTGGCGTATCATCGGCGACAATTAGCCAAATGATAAACGAAAATTGGAATTTGATTAAAGACGAAATGTGGCAAAAAGTTTTAGTAAAACTTAAAATTGAGTTGAACTGGAACACGGCTAATACTACAAATTTTGATTACATCCACAAACACTTGATGCAAGCCAAAGAACAAAGTTTGTCTTTTGGAATTTCAGATAAAGCGGGTGCAGGTAAATCGGAATGTTACAAAAATTTTGCAAAAGCATATCCAAATGTAATTCACATTGAGTGTATGACTTTTTGGAAACAAAAGAGTTTCGCAAAGGCATTAAATACGGCTTGTGGTTTGGACGACTTCGGAACAACGGAGGATTTAATCGAAAGGTTTATGGATCACGTTAGCGGTTTAAATGCTCCATTTTTAATATTGGATCAGTTAGACAAATTGAAAGATGCCTCGCTAGATCTATTCATTGACTTTTTTAACAACCTTCCGAATTGTGGTTTCTTATTGTCTGGAACCCCTGCGCTAGAAAAGCGTTTCAAACGAGGTGTAAATAACGACAGAAGCGGTTACCACGAATGTTGGAGCCGTATTGGTAGAAAGTGGTTAAAGTTAAAACCTGCAACGCTTGAAGATATAAAAGCGATTTGTGTGGCAAATGGAATAACTGACGAGGATACGATAGAAGGCATTTTCGATAACTGTGAGGATGATATGAGACGAGTTAAAAAAGATGTTCAAAAACAGTTCTTAAAAAAAGCGGCATAAATGGCAGTAAAACGAGCATATAGTTACGAAGATATTAATAGGATAATCTTCAAGACTATTGAAATCAACGAGGAGTGGAAACCGCATTTAGGCGAACCACAATTAGGAAATAGTCATTGGTTGATTTTCGGAGATTCTGGACACGGTAAAACCTCATACGTTTTGCAAATCGTTAAAATGCTTTGCCAAAATAGTCAAAGAGTACATTACAACACCGCCGAGGAGGGACTTAAAAAGTCTTTCAAAATGGCACTAAAGCGAAACAACTTAAAAGGAGTTTCAGGGTTCAATTACCATCAAGAAACTTTTAGCCAACTATCGGAAAGGTTAAACCGAAAACGACAGGCAAAAATAGTAGTCATCGACTCGGTTCAGTATTTTTTTAGAGGGATGCAAAGCAAACATTATTTTGAGTTTATCAACCAGTTTAAAGATACCACTTTCATTTGGGTAAGTGGTGCAGATGGAAAGAAACCGAGAGGCAAAATAGCCGAGGATATTTACTACGATGCAGATATTGTTGTCAATGTAAAAGACTTTGAGGCAAACATCGAAAAAAACAGATTTGAGGCCTATGATTCACGAGTTATTTGGCAACAAGGATTTAACGAGCGACAATTAAAATTATTACAAAAAGGTTAGACTATGAAATCAGTATCAACAAAAAATCAAGTAATGGATTGCCTTCAATGGTCATCAGATGAGTACGATCAAAGGCTATTTCAAACCATTTGGAACTGGTGCCACATTTACGGTAAGTATCCAAGCATAATCCAACAATTGTTGGCAAACTCACAAGTCAATAAATGGTTTTTAACTGAATATGAAAAGTGCGAGCTTCAGTTCTTAAAAGTGGCGGAAGTTGTACCAAACAAGGTTGAGCCTTTGCGAGACCATTACAAGGCCTGTACCGTTCAAATTATGGCTATTTATCCACAGCCGCTAATTGATAGCATCACCCGAAACAAAGAGTTTTCAAATATTTTTCTAACCAACACACCAATTTACTATGCGAACTAAACAACAACTTCAAAATAAAATAGCGGAACTAAAGCAATGGTTAATAGACAATCATTCGGAACATATTGCAAGGCCACAAATTGAAGCCGATTTAAGAAAGGCATTCGAGGAGTACCAACTCGTAAAGAACAAAAACAAATATGAGTGATTACATTACAAAAAGGTTCTTTATACTTTTTGAAGTTTTAAAAACCTGCAGTACTCAACAGGATAAAGGCAAACAACCAATTTTTGACGAATGGGAGCGCATCTTTATCAATCAAGAAAGGTCGAAACTTTTACAAGGAATTGAGGATTACAAACAAGATCCACAACTAGAACAAAAAATTCAAAATACAATAACTAATAAATTTTAAAAATGGAATCAGAAGAAAAAAAACCAATCGATTTATCGCAACTATCTCCAGAGGAGTTGCAGGCGGAACTAGATAGAAGAAACGCCGATATTATTGCGGGAAAGCAACGCCAACGCAAAGCGTATGAAGACCTAAAAGAACAAACAATTATATCGCTTTGTACTGGCGCTTTAACAATTAACGAAACGCTTAAAGCTTTCAAATTAAAGGCGTTTGAAGATATGCAAACTATATACGAAATGTTAAAAGAGTACAGTTCCAGACACGCTGACGGCAAAGGTAACTTTAGAATTGAACACGGAAAGTACAGAGTGAGTTATAAACGTCAAGGAAAGCCAACGTTTGACGAGCGTTCGCACCAAGCCGAAAAGCATATCATTGATTTTGTCAACTCAAAATTTGAAAATGATGTTGATACTAAAGATTTGGTAATGTCTTTATTAGAACGTAAAAAAGGCGAATTAGATATTAACCTGGTGCAAAAACTTTATGCTATGGAGGACAGATTCCAAGACGAGAACTGGAAGCGTGGCATTGAGTTACTAAAAGAAAGTTATTCTTTCTCTCACTCAAAAGACTACATCGGTTTTGAGGTTAAAAATGATAAGGGAGAATGGCTACCAATTAACCTGCAATTTTCAAACATCTAGGTTATGAGTATCGTTATCAACCCAATATCAGACCACGAGCTCTACGAAGTAAACGGCAAAGAAATTTACAAGGATAGTAACGGAAATTGGATAGCTCGAGAGGAGTTTACACAGCAGGAACGTAACGCCTTCCAAAACTATAGAAAGGCGGTTATAGATAATAAGAACTTTAAAAAGCACACCAAAGCAGAATACAAAGGTTAGGTTAGTTAGGAGGGTTTCCCGAATGGCATACAGTCAAAGTTCGAGTCTTTGCCGGGAGCAAAGTTTTAAAATAAATCAGTATGAAAAAAGTTACTCATTATTTTGTTTATGTAGGCCACGCCACTCAAACAAAAAACAGACTGCAAGAAGATTTTAACAAATACCTAAAATCTCTCGAGGGCGATTTGATAGACTCCAAAAATATCAACAAACTAAAAAAGCAAATAATTGACAAATCAATCGAGCTTAATAAAGTTTACAGTCGTTGTACTCCGCTTCAAATTTCATTTTCTGACTTGTACACTAAAAATGGTTTTATGATTAGCGGTTTCCATTTTCTAACCTTTCAAATTTTAACGGCTCATTATGACAGCAACTAAAAAAATCCCGAAGTACGACCCAAATGGAGAAATAACTCCGTTTCAAGTCAAAAGAATAATGCAAAATTGCTCTTACCAAGTCGAAACCAAAAACGAATGGGTGCAATGGGTAACGGGTGATGTGAACCGCACGAGCTTGAAGTCGATAACTCAAGACCAAGCCGTTAAAATTATAAGCGCACAGGAAGGATCTACTCCAATAAATCAGCCCACAGAAAACTGGGCGGTTTTTGATAATAAAAACCCAAAGCACAAAATAGTCCTTTCGCTACTCTACCAAATGCAATGGGTTACTCCATCACAAAAGCACGGAGAAGTTCCCGACTTGGATAGATTGAGCAAATTTTTACAGAGCGAAAAGTCTCCAGTAAAAAAGAAGCTCAAAGATATGGAAACTCACGAAGTCGAAAAGTTAATAGTTGCCTTGCGAGGCATCGTAAAAAGTAGGTTTAAATAATGCTAAAGTGCAAACATACTGAAGATGGTTATTGCTTACGACTAGAAAACGACTATTGCCGCTCCGATGAGTGCAAAGGAGTAGTTATTGTTGATGATGTTACAACCAATCCAACACCAATAATAAAACCTTGTAAACACAACCCACGATTAAAATGTGAGTGGCCTATTTACTGCGAAAATTATAAGTGTGATTTTGCCGATATAACGCATGAAAACTGCGAACATAAAGATACGAGCGTAGTTGTTATAGAAGTCGTGGTAAACTGCGAAAAAACCGCCTTACAATGCGACTATTGTGGAAAGATTATAACAGAACCAAAAACAGACTGCAGATGAAACAATATTTTACAATAGAATGGTTTGCCAATACTGGATTTAAAGAACTTAAAGGCGATACATTGGATAACGGCGATTATTACCGATGGTGGCAACTAGATAAAAATGATAGTAACATTACTATAACCTATGAATACACAAAAGAAGGAAAGTGTTTAGGTGGTTATGTCGAGTTTAACGGCGAACAATTAAAAGGCAAAATATTAACCAAAGAGGATATTAAACTATTAATTGAAATAATGTAATGAAAGTAGAACTCAAACTAAATAATGACTCCATAATTGCCGTAAATGAACTTTTAAGTTACATATATGATATGGAAAGGTCAAACGATAAAAAAGTAAATGTTTATCGCTCCATCGGTTACGATTTAGCCGATAAATTCGATAGTAAAGCCAAACAATTAGTTAAAAAAGCCACTTTGTTTGATGCAAAAAAGAAGCATAAAATTACCTTAAAATTTCACGAGGCTTGGGCTTTAGAAATCATTTTGAGGGAATTATTCACTTACACCGATAACCACTATGTTCGATTGAGAGTAAACCTTGTAATTGACGACTTAAACCAAAAACTAGCATAATGGCAAAGGAATTATCAGACAAACTAATAAATGACTGGCAACTTTTAATGTCAGGATTTAAACAAATTGCGGAAAAAGTACCAAGTTGGAAAGTTAAAGTCACTCCAGAAAAACACATTAAAATAAATAATGATTATGACATAATCTGCCACTTTATCAACTTTGAATATATAGAGGTTAGACTAAGTTTTAAAGGCGATGAAGTGATGACTTTAAAGCATATCAAAAAGTACAGTACTACTGTGAGTATTGTTTTAGAATTTATTAATAGAAGTTAATATGGAGCAATTTACAACCTACCGAGCCAAAGGCAAAGAAATAGGGCTTGTATTCCTGTTTAAATATGATTTAAAAGGTAATTTAAAGCTATTTGAAATTGCAGAGGGCGAACTCAACCAAAATCAAATAAAGTGGCTTTTTACGGGCTATTTGCCACAGGATGCCACATACCAAGATGTTAAAGAACTACTCTCAAAATTGCAAACCAATTTCCCTGCAGATGAAAGTATAATGCGCTCCATCTGGATGAAAGATAAAAAGTATTTGAAAGTATTTGAAATTGAAAAATCGGTTGCTAATTTATCTTTTGAGGCACTTTGGAACTTGTACGATAACAAAGTAAAAAAATTCGAGTCCGAGAAGTCATTCAAAAAGCTAAAGGAAGCCGATATAATTAAGTGTTTTTTAGCAGTACCAGGATACAACAAATACTTACAGAGAAAAGGAGTTGCAAAAGCACACCTATCAACATTTATTAACCAACGCTACTTCGAAGATGACTGGAGTAAAGCATAAAAAAAAGAATATGTCAAAACTAATTTTTAGAACCAAAAAACCAAAAAAAGGATATGTTAATCACGAATCCTTTATGACCCACGAGACTGTAAATTTTAGAGATAAATTACCTCCGAATGAAGTTCAACAAAATGCTCATAAAATTGTTTCAGAGACAATGTGGGAACTTATTAAGAAACTCAAAGAGCTAGGGTATGATGAAACAAAGGTTGGCTTTTATATTCATTATTCAGACTTATAATATGCCCAAACACACTCAAGTAATAACAATCGAAATCACTCCCGAACGATTCCTTGAGAATTGTTCGGATGATGAGTTAAAAGAATTAGATCTATTAATTCAAAGCGAAAGATACCAGTCACGAATTAGAGAGAAAGAAATCGGTTTTAAACAAATAAATAAGAAAGATGAAAATACAAATAAGCATTAAACATATTCTATGGCTTTTGGGTTTTGCTATTGGCTATTATTTATATTCAAACATTAAAATTACTGATATTCCAGTTAAAAAAAAATTGATTGAAAAGTATGTGACATCAGACCGACATGGTAAAGCAAAATATAATTATAGATGGCAGTTACAAGACGGAACAACTCAAACGGACACCGAACCTTTTGAAATGAGTAATAATTATGAAATCGGAAAGACTTACATTTTTAACGACCAAAAAATTGAATTAAAATGATACTACCATTTAGCACACAAATCAAAAAGAAACCTACATACTTTGTAGAGCGAATTCACAAAGGAATCAGAGAGGTATTAAAAACAGGAGTTCCATATAAAACAAAAGATTTTAGTTATCAATTTTATATGGATTGTGAACCAAAATTACACACCGTTCGTGAGGATTTAAAAGAGCGATGGAGACCAGGAATAAATATCGACTTTTTTATAAATGTTCGTCAAAAAAATATGCTTCGCTTTGCTCCAGTTCTGCCAGTGGTCAGCACTCAAAAAATTGAATTCATTTGGAAAGACAATACTGAAAACCTCACTTGTTTAGGCACAAGTTTTGACAAAACTTGTACGATTATGATTGACGACCGTTTTTATGGTGATGCTTACTTTTTTAATGGTTCGGTTGTCTCAAGCTCGTACACGATTCCAATTTTTGCCAACAATGATGGTTTCGACACTCCAGAGGAGATATTTGCCTATTTCAATAAAAACTTCAAAGGTAAAATCATTCATTGGACGGATTTAAAATACTAATTAAACGATGTTTAAATACTGCAAAAAATGTTTCACTATGCGTTTATTCAAAAATGGTAAATGCACAATTTGTAAAAGATGAACCAAATAATAGAAAATACCAAAGCGTTTAAAGAACTGGATTCGGTTACGCAAACAATCTACCGAAAAAAGGCTATGATGGATCGAGTTAAACGCGAGCTTGAAATTGCCAAACATATTGGAGTTGAAAGCTACAACGAAGTATATCATCCAAGACCATATTTATTAAAAGTAATCAAAGAACTTATAGCAGATGGAAGGTAAAATTTTAAAAGAAGTAACATTTGATAAATTAGATCAGATTTTTAATTTTGTTAGACACTCCTTATATCAATTCGAGGAGTTAAATGTAAGAAAAGAAGATATGCGTGTATTAATGCCTGATTCGTTTAAATACATAATGCAAAATTATTACAGGCGACCAACTTATTTTCAAACTGCAGAGGAGCAATTTCGGGAAGCAAAATTTTTCGATATTGAAGTTTATCCACACTACAAAAATGAAATTGTAGTATATTGCACCAAATTTGATTTATACGAGGGATTGGATCAACCTAAAATTTTTGAACTATGAGTGATAAAAAAAACCAGTGGAAAGATGTAATTGTATCAATAGGAGGTGTTCAAATAACTGGAATAACTGAAATCAAATACAAACATAATTACACCATAGAGCAATTAAAACAGCAATTAGATGATGCTTTAGAAGTTGAAAATTACGAGCTTTGTGCCGAACTAAAAATACAAATTGATAATTTTAATAAATAACAAAATGAAAAAACTTTTACTACTATCAACTGCAATACTATTTATTTCTTGCAGTAAAAAAGATTTAAAGCAGGAACAAATCGAAGCTAAAATTTCTGAAAATGCAATGGGTAACGATTTAAAATATGAGCCGATTGCTACAAAAGAAATATCTCAAGTAACTTATCAAGATATTTTGGATTCTTATTTTAAAGAATTAGAAATTACTCCAGAACCAATTGAGGAGGCTATAAATAGAACTAATTTTGTTATTGATAAAGCTCAACAGGAAGATGACAAGGAAACATTCAAATTGTTTAACTTTAAATTAGAGCGATTGAAATCTTATCAGTCTGTGAAAGATAAAAAAGCAATTGCATATAAAATTTTTGAACATAAATATTCAATACACCCGTTGCAAAACGACTTTAAAGCGACTGTAACTAATTATTACTTCTTTGATAATTCAGATAAACTACTCGGATATGTGGATGAAGAAAAATATAAAGAATGCAAAGACGAATATATAATGCACAGCAAGGCAGCGTATGAGTATATGCTCTTTGAGATAAAATAAAATAGTAAAACCGCTCAAAATTGAGCGGTTTTTTTATGCCTTGTGGTCACATAAAATCGACTTGCAAAGTATTAATAAAGTCAATAGTTTTGTAACATGGCAGTTAGGGACTTGACAGATAAATTATACAACGACATCAAACGTGACTTTGAGAAGTACTCAAACGTCAAAGAATTTGGTGTGCAAAAGTATTCTTTGCCGTGGGTTTTTGCCAAATTAGGAGATAAATATTATAAATCTCCAAAGACTATTGAGAACATCGTTTTCAACCGAACACAACACCCAACTAGCCAATTAGCACTTTTTGCTACGGCTCAACAATAAACCTTTCAACTTCCATATCGGCAAAAGTTCCGTTTTCGTATTCCACGAATGCGGTGTAGTCATTACTTAAACATTCGTAACTGATACGATATAAATTTCCTGCGTTTCCTGTGTCCTCTGGGTTAAAAGATACACGTTTCATACCTGTATAATTCTCTCCAGATGATGCGTGCATTATTTTATTAAGCTCGTCTATTGTATCCAAAAAACTCAATGCCGCATCCTGATTATACGAACCTTTGTAAGTATCTGTAAACGTTTCAAAGTATAGGTAAAAATCAACTTGTAAAATGACTTGTTGCACTTTTTGAGAGAGGTCTTTTAATTGATTAGATCTAAAAGACAAAAATACTGCAGGTGTTGGAAACGGATGTTCGTCTTCTAAAAATCCAACTTGATTATGCCACAAATCTACCCACTCAATAGCTGCTATTGAATTTGTGATTTTTTCGGCTAATTCTTTGTATAATGCCTTTGTCCAGTTTTGCGGTGTACTCATATTATATGTTTTTAAATCGTTGCTCTATTTCATTTTTAAACCAAGTTTCCAAATTACTCATTAAGGTTTCACTATGCCCTATAAATTGGCGTTTTGGTATCTTAATTGTGAGATGGTCTTTTTTTGAAATTGCCATCCATTTGTATCTTGAGTCGTTGGTTGCATAATACATAAACCAAAAGAACTTTCGAGCCTTTTTAGTTAGTGTTACGTTTATAGTTCCACCCTCATTATGAATTTTAGCATACGGAGAATTGGATCCAAAAAGTATGGCCGCCGAGGATCTATCCATTATCTTTAAACTATTTCGAAGGTTGGTACTTTTTACCAATAAAGCTCCTCCAGGGCGAGTGTCATTATTTCGTTTTGGCCAAGGTTCAAAACTCGAATTTGTGAAGCCTTGCTTTTGGAAACTATCAATAAAAAAGTTTAATGCAGTAACCGCAGAATAGCTCACGACATCCCTTTTGAGTTCTTTTGCGAACCCAACAAAGTCTGGCACTTCATCTTCACTCCTTTTTGCCATAGTAAAAATTTAAAGCGTTATTAATCAATGTTTAAAAAATATTTATATATTTGCAATGTGATTAAGGTCTTGGATTAAACGCCTTGGTCGTCCATCACAGAAAGGCAGTCATTTATGACTGCTTTTTTCTTTTATAATGCTTTACTGTTTTTCTGTCTGAAGAAACAATATAAACCTCCTTAATATTAGTGTGAACATTATCCAATTTTAGCACATTATCAATTTTTGCCTCTGCATTTTCGATGGTGTCTTTATTTTTAGATAAATCCACTACAACTATTTCACATCCTTGCTCATTGGCTCTACTTAAACTCTTTTTGTAGTTTGTAGATTCAGGAGCTTTGCGGTCTGCAATCTTTCCGTTAATTCTATATTCTGGGTTCGATTTACCTTTTACAACCCAACCGTCCAAGTGAGCCAATAAATCAACGTTTAACTTTTCCTTATCAGCTAGAACCACAGCAACTTTATAGTTGCCGGACAATTCGTCTGGTCTTGTATCAGTCCAAGGGCTAACATTTACTTTTGCACCACTTGGAGACTTATATCGCTTAATTAGTGGAACTTCTAACTTTGAAAGCTCGAAAGCTTTGTTGGTTTCATTTGTCCCCAACTCCTTAGCAATTTGAAAAAACGATTGACCTTTTGAAAAGATAACCCCTGTTTTGCCAACGTTTCCGATAAAGGTTTGCGGAACTGTCTTATCCTCATATTTGCCCTCGTCCGCTTTCTCCGCCGTTTGTACTGTATAGCATCGGCAGTTCCAACCATTAGGAGGGAAATAGTTATTCCAAAAATCGTCATCAATTGGCTTAATTATTCCGTGCAATGCTTGGTGTTCATCTCGAACCCTATCATCGGCAACGGTCATATATTTAAGGTTTGGAAATAGCTTTTTATCTGCTTGGTACTCCTGCCATTTTCGGGCGTGTTCTGCCGCATTTCGTGCCGTTGTATATTCCGTCTCGAGATAATTTTTATTATACCTAACATTGATTTTTTCAACCTCATTTCGGAACTCTGGAAATTGTCGCATTTGCTCTCCATCATAAAGGGCTTTGTTAATTTCGTGAAGTTCAACCATTGATTTTGCGTGAGAAAATCGGTAGATATTTTTGTGCATTTCTAATACTGCAGTATCGTTGCCGGCATCTTTTCCTAACTTTGTAAAATCAGTGCCAAAACCTTTGGAAACGCCATTAGTTAAGTCTTTATAAGTTTGATTAATTAGATCCTGGTTAATATCCTTTGAGGTTATTTTACCATCGTGTAAATCCTTTGCAATCTTATCAATAATAGCGTTATAATCGCTTAAATCAACGGCTTCAATTTGTGGTATATGATTATGGTTGCAAATGTGATAATTGCTTTCTAATCGCTCAAAAAGTGCCGTTATTTTTGCTTCAGACTTTTTTTTTTAGCCTCGGCAGATGCCAAAGGATCAACTGTAGTATTTGCCGTTTTTTGTCCCAAAATTGGAACTCCAGTTTGTTGCTCTACCCACTCGGGATCTATTTCAAATTGATTGCCTAAAATATCCACAAGCTCTGCAGTTTCTTTTGATGTTCTAATTTCGGCATTGTCCCACTCAAAGTAATGATTTGACAAAGCGGAGTAAATGGACGATAATTTTACAAGTCTTGGAAATACTTGTTTATTCATTATATTTTTTATCATCAACTTATCGCTTTCAAAACGGTCTTTTGCTAACTTGAATTGAATTTCAACCGAACCCACAAAACCTTTCTCATCGGTTAAACCTGTACCACCTAAAAAACGTTTTGATATTTCAGAGTTAGCACGTTCCACCAAAGGGTCAAATGCGCCCGATGGATTGTTGGAGCTTATCGATGGAACTTCAAACTTTTCGTTTCCACGTCCAACCATAAAGTGATTGGACTTGAAACTTTGAGCCGCTTCAAATAGTTGATTTAATCGGTTGTCGTCTTCTCGGTCTGTGGTTATGAATAAAGGCGGAACTCCGTATTTTTCAACAAAGTCAAGCCACGCACCAATACCTAATTTTTTGGCTAAAACAATTGGGGCTACTTGTGCCAACATTCCTAAATCTCTATCCTTTCCAACCTGCAGGTAATAATTAGCCATTGTTCCGTCTTTATATGGCCATCCTTTGTCTTCTCCAGGTGTTTTGGTAATGATACCTTTTTGCGGGTTGAAATAACCTAAAGGTATCTCGTTAACGTCCATTAATTCTCCTACTTCGTCAACATCGAATAACTCGATTAATGTTGCTCCTTGAAATCGAGCCATAAGAATTAAGCGAACCAACTCCTCAAACCAAGTGCGCTCAAATAATTTGGTTAACTCCTCGTTTTCTTCTCCGCTTTCACTTACAATTTTAAAGGTGGAGCGTTGACAAAATAGAATACGAGAGTCGATTACTGATGCAAGGTGATTGTCTAGTAATAGGTTTTCATATAATGTTCTCAAACTTGAGCGGTCTGGGTTCTCTGGATCAGTAGCTAATTGTATTGCAGTTTTCCACTCTGCAAGATTTTTAGACTGCATAGTAACTGATTCCATCTCTAATTGACCAGAGTAATTTTTACTTGCTTTTGATTCTGCAAACACTCTCAACTTTCGAGGGTCGGCATTTCTTAAAACATTATTCTCAAATTTTGAGTATATTTTTTTAAAAGGATTTTCCATTAGATGTAAAAGTTTGGATTAGACAAATTGCCCGAAATGGAGTTACTCACAACCGAGCCATTAGTATCAACTGCAGGCGGAACTCCGTCAAGTCGAATGATACCCGTTGCAATTTCTTTGAGCGTTTTCATTGCCTCATCAAATTGCTCTTTATAGTCATTTGGCACTTTACGAGCCGCATTTCTTCTGATAAGTTTATACAATACCAATTTTGCCAAAATCTCTTTTAAGACCTCGTTTTCAATTGGACTATCTTCGTCAAAAATGGTATTAACATCATACCTGGTCCCGAGATAAGTTTTTATAATAGCAATTTGAGTTAACTCAATTTTGTCTACTATTTCGTCATCATTTTGCGAGCTCTCGTCAATAAATCTTTCTTGAGCTTGACTTATTAAATAATCCTTATCAATGTAAATCATATACGGTCATTTTTTGGGCGCATTAGCCCTGATTTATAGTTGCTGTTTTCAGAACCTGAAAACGTTACATACTTTTCGCATTCATCGGTTACGCCTTTTTTGGCATCTGGGTAATCATCCTTTGTGTTGTATCCTGGTTCAATCCCAAAAAGTTGAGCCATTGCCACTTGATGGTCTTTTTTGTGCTTTAACTTTTCATTATAGTAAAAGCGACCATTTTGATAGTAAGGTTGAAGTTGCAACATTCTATCATATTTTGCGGCTCGAGGTCTATCTCTTTTAATGATGTTTAAACGGCAATTAAATAGCCTTTCGGCATCACGTATTGCACTCTCAACGGCATCATTCCAAAATTGGCTCTCAAACACCCAATGTACCACAACTGTATCGGGTAAGGATAGTTGGAATTGACACATATAAGCTAAAGCGGCACTCATTTTGCATTGTTGAACAAAGCAATCAATCTCCCAAAAATCTCGGTCTTTTAATCCCTGTACTACAATAGCATTATAATCGGAGCTTTGAGTTCCTGAATAAGCAACGTCCCAATAACCGAAAATGATTTTAAAAGTATTTAGTTTTGGAAGTGGCGCATATTGGATATCCTCTGCTTTGAAAATAGTACCTTCAACGTGAGGCTCATTATTAAACTCAGCTCTAGCCGCTAATGCTCCAATCTCCTTTTCCATTTGTTGGAAATAGTCGCTTGAGTATTTTTGCCACCAAGTAGGCTCAAATGTTACGGGGTCGTATGAGTTCACTTGATCAATTACCCAGTCGGGGTGTATCTCCTGTAAAATGGTTTGTACCATTTTGTGAGCAAACTTATTGTTAGAGTGAATATACCTTCTAATTCCGCCGTCCATTGTTGGTATTAAGTCCCTTTCAATCCAACGAGCCATTTTTAACTGTCTAACAGGATTTGCGTTTAAGTCTTTAGTTTCAATATCATCAGGTACAATGTGTGTAGGTCTTTTGTTTTTAACACGCAATCCCCTTACTGATTGTCCCATACCTAAAGACTGGCCAATAAATCCACCTTTTGTAATGAAAAAACCATCCTCCCAACTACCTTGATTATATTGCTCTCCAAAATCATTGATGATTTGAGGATTGGACTCAAACTCGGCTCTTATATCCTCCAATAATTGCTTCCCTCTATCTGCATTGTTTCCAACGACAACCAAATAAATTGGCTCCTCGTTAATCCACAACCAAAAAGGGATTAAAACGCAATTAACCACAGATTTTGCCGAGGCACGACCCCATTGAGCAAAACCCTTAAAAGTTTTGTTTTTCTTTACCTTGTTTGCAAAGTCAATATGGAAATCGGGAGTTTCTGCAGTAGCGTAATGCGGAAAGTATCGTTTAACCATAAAGCTAAAACTCGTTTTTGCCATTTCAATAGCCGCACGTTTTTCCTTTTCGGTTTCAAATGGATTAACATTAGAAAACGAGCGAGAGAGTTGGAGCTTCTTTTTATAGCGTTCGAGAGCGGCTTTATCTGTTTTTTTCATCTACTTTCATTATTCTTTTATCCGCAGTATGCGTTACTTTATTTTCTTGAAAATTGTAAAACAACCCAGTAATAACACTCACTCTGTAAATGTTTTCACGCAAATGTTTTTCTTTTACAATTTGACCTACTTTAAATCCCGCACCTTTCTTTAATAGGTGTGAGCCAATATTTAGGTAATATTGATTTAATGGAGCCCTACTAATCATAAGGTTCAAAATGATTCTTAATAATGTCATCCTAGTTTAATTGATATGGTTGATAAATGAGACTCCTGAAAGTCAAGCGTTTTTAAATAAACATCTTTGTCGAAATGCTCAAGGTTTTTGAATATGTCATTCATAACCTCAAGGTAAGTGGATAATGAAATTTTATTATCACTGTCCATACGCTCCAATGCTTTTGTTTGGATGGCCACTTCTTGAGAAATAGTAGCAGATTGTTGACGCAAAGCAATAACACGATCCTTATCGCCAATTGATTTGGCTTCCTTTATTTCAATATTAATCTCGAGTTGTTGGTCTGTTAACTCGCTGATTAATTCCTTGATATTTGCCGACCTTGTTTGAGCTCCGTTAAGATTAGCATCTCTAACGGCTTTCCAATTGCCTTTCTCTACCCAATCACCAATGGTTTTTTCGGAAACGTTCACAATATCCGCTATTGCTTTTGCCGTCAAACCTTGATTTGTGTAGTAATCAAATGCAATTCTTTTCTCTTTATCCTTTGCCATACTTACTATTTCTATGGTACAAAGTTGTTGCAATCGGCTGTAAAAATTGAATTGCTGTTTTAAATCAGTAACCCAAATTAACTAATTCAGTAATTGAGAGTTACTAAATAAAAACCTCTTTTTTTTTACCACTTGACAAAACCTAAACTTTGCCATCTCAAAAGGAATAAAAATCTAAAATTGAATGTCAAAACCTAGAACATTTATCGAAGCCTCTGCAAATGGAACAACTGGAACCATTAGAATAGTTGACCGCATTAGTGAGTACTCTCAAAGTTCATCATCTACTATTAAAACTATTGTTGATGAGTATTTAAAAACAGGTGTTACAGATGTAGAAGTTTACATTAATAGTGCAGGTGGTAATTGCTTTGAAGCTACAGAAATGTGCAACGATTTAAAGAGGCTATCTAAAGTTACTATTAAAATTGGCTCGGTTGCGGCTTCCGCTGCAACTTATTTTATGACACAGTTTCCTAGTGTCGCTTTTCCTAATTCGCAAATAATGATCCATCGCCCAAAGTTGGGAACTTATGGAGATATCATAACTATTAAAGCGGATTTAAAATTATTAGAAAACACCACCGATGACTACAAAACCGCTTATGCTACTAAAATGAATAAGACGGTTGAGCAAGTCGAGGAGTTTTTTGCACAGGGCGATTACTGGATGACTGCAAATGAAGCCAAAGCTCAAGGTTTATTGGATACAATTTTAGACCAAACGGAGGAGGTTACTGCCGAGAGTATAAAAATACTGGAGGCGGTTGCCGCTCCGATTATTCCCGAATTAACAAAAGAAAATCAAAAACAAAAAATGGAAAGAAAGCAATTGATTAGCCGATTAAAATTATCGGCTGATGCTAACGATGCCGATATTGAAGCGGCATTGAGTGCACTCGAGACGAAAGCGTCCAGAACGGAAGCTTTAGAGGCCAACGCAAAAACTCAAAAAGAGGCGATGGCATCTACATTGGTAGATCAGGCGATTTTAGACAAAAAAATCACGGCCGATCAAAAAGACAACTACTTAAAATTAGCCAACGCCGATTTTGAGGGAACAAAGGCAATTATTGACGCTATGCAAGGTGTTGTAAAAGTCTCTGCAGAAATTGAAGCTCCGGGTGCAACTGCATCGGGTCGTGAAAAATGGACGATGGAGGATTATCAAGAAAAAGATCCCGAAGCGTTGATGGAAATGATGGCTAAAGAACCTGAAAAATTCAAAAAGCTAGAAGCCGCTTATTTCGGTGCATAGTTTGTCCGGGCATTAGAACCTTTCACAAAAAGAAAAAAAAGTAAAACCAATATTAAGAAAAATGAAAAAAATTCAGTTAAAAGGACTTTTTAAAGTCGTGTTCTTGTTAGCCCTTTGTTTGGGCGCATCTTTAGTGGCCAACGCACTTGGTATGAATGACAATAATCATAATGTGCAAATGGCCGCAGTTACTCCAGTCGCATTACCACTATTAAACCAAACTGCAGAAAAGGAAATGATTAAAAAGTTCCGACACGATAATACGTGGCTAGGTGCATTAAAAAGTAAGCAGGGTTGGGTTGATAATGATGTTATTAAAATCCCAAAAAGAGGAGCCGCACCAACGGTATTAATTAACAACACCGTTTATCCTATTGTTTCAAATGGGCGTAATGATTCTCACGTAGTGCTTTCTTTGAACAAATACGAAACTACAAATACAACCGTAACGGCGGCAGAACTATACGCATTGCCATACGAAAAGGTTTCAGACGTTCAAGAACAACACAGAGAGGAGTTGGAAGATAAAACAGCTCAACACGCATTACACTCAATTGCTCCAAACACAAATAGTGCAAATACTCCTGTTATTGTTTGTACAGGTGCACCAGATGCAAACGGCAGACCAACAATGAGATCAAAAGATGTATCTCGAGCTAAAAAAATGTTGGATAAATTGTTAGTTCCGAAAGAAGGTAGAATCTTGGTTTTATGCCCTGATCACGTTGCCGACTTGTTAGACGAGGACAGAACATTCCAAACACAATATCACAATGCAACTGATGGGTTACTTGCAAAATCGTACTACGGATTTATGATTTATGAAAGTACCTACAACCCAACTTATAACAACGGAACTAAAGTAGCATTTGGTGCAGTTGATGGGCCACAAGTTGCATCGGTTATTATGCACAATAAAACTTGTTTCAAAGCGACAGGTTCAGTAACTCGTTATGCAAGACCTAAAGAGTTAGATCCAGAAAACAGACGCCACACAATTGGTTTCGAATTATACTTTATTGGTATTCCAATTCGTGACGAAGGTGTTGGAGCAATCATTTCATAGTCTGATTTATTTTAAAACGGCAGTCGAAGCCAATGCGGCTCGACTGCACCCTTAGGGGTTAATCTTTAAAAAAATGGATGTAATAGTAGGAACTGCAGAAAAGGAAATCGGAGTTGTTGAATCTCCAAAAGATAGCAACAAAACCAAATACGGAAAGTGGTTTGGACTTGATGGAGTTGCTTGGTGTGGAATGTTTGTAAGTTGGGTTTATGCTATAGCAGGAAAGCAACTACCAAACATAGGATTTAAAAAAGGTTTTGCAGGTTGTCAAACCGCCGTAGCCTTCTTTAAAAAGAAGGGTTGGATTACAACAAAGCCAGTACCTGGAGACATTGTTTTTTTTGATTGGAATTCGGACGGCAGATACGACCACACAGGAATTTTTGTCAAAGGAATTGATAAAAAAACATTTGAAAGTATAGAAGGTAATACTTCATTAACTAATCAAAGTAATGGTGGTCAAGTAATGAGACGAGTTAGGAACTACTCAACCGCAATATTTGTACACCCTGAATTATAACAAAATGAAAAACTCAAAAGCATACGCCATATTAAGTTGGTTTGGATTCCTTTTAATCATTCTTTGGATGACTAGTTGCTCAACTCGAAAAGTTGCAAGTTCAACGGTTAAAAAGGAGAATGACGTTGAGAACTTGAAAACTGAAAAAAAGGACTTGGAAGTAAAGGAGAACTCTAATGTTAAGGTTACAAACGATGTAACTCAAACGGAGGAGACAACCACAGAAAAGAAAACTTATTCTCCAGTTGATCCAACAAAGCCGAGTTTGTTTACAGACGATAAAGGCAATAAAAAGGAGTTGAATAATGCTTCTTATACAGAAGAAAAAACAACGTCAAAAACCAATAAAAAAGGCACGACTAAAACCGAGTTATCCCAAGCTAAAACCACAAAAGACAAAGGAGTAAAAAACAATAGTACCAGGACAAAAACTAAAGAGGCAACAAAAGGCAAAAATATTAGCCGGACTTCTTTTAGTTGGTGGTGGTTACTTCTCCTACTTATTCCAATTGGAATATATGTTTTTCGGAGGTGTCGCGATAAGATTTGGTGGGTTTAAAAGCTATTTAAAAAACGAAAAAATGAACAAAGTATATTCAAAAAAAGAACTGAAAGCGAAAGCACAAGAAGTGTTTGAGCAGTATCCTTCAGAGGATAAAGTTTTCGCTCGAGAAGATGGTAACATTTTCTTTAATGAAAACTTGGCAGAGCTTGGCAGAGGTAAACTAAAGGTTTATCCTTTCGACAGAAGCGATATCGTTAAAACGGACAAAGCCGTTGAGGATATCGATGTAGATGCGGAGATTGTAGTTGAAGCTCCTGTGGTTGAAACTCCGAAAGTTGAAACTCCAGTAGTTGACACTCCTGCGGTTGATACCCCAAAAGTTGAAACTCCAGTAGTTGACACTCCTGCGGTTGATGCTCCGAAAGTTGAAACTCCAGTAGTTGACGCTCCTGCGGTTGATACCCCAAAAGTTGAAACTCCAGTAGTTGACACTCCTGCGGTTGATACCCCAAAAGTTGAAACTCCAGTAGTTGATGCTCCGAAAGTTGAAACTCCAAAGGTTGATAAAACTTTAGGTAAAGACGGCAAAAATCCTGAAACAAGAAACTCTAATAAGAAGAAATAATGGCGGAATTAGCAGGAGTAAAAATTGAAAAACTTCAAGGAGGTTTAGGACGTAAGAACCCGAGTACGGACTCTCACGTTGCCTTAATTATTAAGGCTACAGGAAATGCCGCACTAGATGCGATTATTTCTAATGCAGGTAAAGGGTTGATATTAACCTCACTTTCTCAAGCAGAAAGTTTAGGGCTTACATTGAGTGCAAGTGCCAACGGTGCATCTCCTTTTTATGAGCATATCTCTGAATTTTTCAGACTTGCTCCCGAAGGAACGCTTTACTTATTTAACAACAAAACCGTTGCTAATCTTTTAGCTTTCATTAAAGAAAACAAAGAGATTAAAGGTTTTGGAATTGTTGACGATTTTGGTGCGGCTACTCAAGAAGATACCATTGCTCAATATCAATCAGGTATCATCAATGTATTAGCTACCGAAAACAGGTTGATTGATTTTGGTATTATTGGTTGGAACAATTTCAACGTTGCCAATGTAATTGATTTAACGGAGTTAGACGCTCCTCAAATTTCTGTTTTAGTCGTTGGATCTGGAACATCAACCTTTGCGGCCGTTGGTGCATTTTTAGGAATGTTAGCCGTTCGCAAAGTAAATGAGAATGCAGGTTCTGTGGATATTCAAAACAAGCCACTTGAAAAAAGAGGCTCATCAGACTATACATTGACTGACAAAAACAAAGGTTTATGGGTTAATCCAAAATTAACTGGAGGTGCGACAATCAGCTCGCTGACAAAGGCACAATTAACCGATTTAGAGAACAAAGGATACATTTATGCGGCATCGTATGAGGGTTATCCTGGTGCATTCTTCACGAACTCAAAAACGTGTATCAGTCAAGCATCCGACTACTGTTTTATCGAGAACAATCGAGTTTGGAATAAAGCGGCTAGAACGTTGAGAATTGCCCTTTTGCCAGAAGTAAAAGGAGTCGTAAAAAAGAACCCAACTACAGGATTTATCAAGTCCACAACCATAAGCCGTTGGACTGGTATCGGTAACAAGGCTCTGGAGCAAATGGTTACTAATGACGAAATAAGCGGTTTTGATATTTATATCAATCCTCAACAAGTAGTTAATAGTACTCAACCCGTAAAAATTAAAGCTTCAGTAGTTATGGATGGTATCGTTCACGAGTTTGAGGTTGCTTTAGGTTTAACTAATTCAATAAATTAAGATGAGTACGATTATAAATAAATTCGGTGTAATGCAGGGTTGGAACGCAGTTACTGCAAACCTTTTAGGTAGAGACCTAGAAGGAGTTACGGAGCTAGCGTACAGCGACTCGCAAAAAAAGGAGAATGTTTACGGAGCTGGGCCATTTCCAATTGGTCGAGGTCGTGGGAACTACGAGGCCAAAGCAACGATCACACTTTTAAAAGAGGAGGTCGATGCTTTAAAACTTGCATTACCTGCAGGTAAAACAATTCAAGATATCGCTCCTTTTGATATTGTTGTTGAGTATGAAACTGAAAACGGATCTATCAAAAAAGATAGAATTCGCAATGCGGAGTTTTTAGGTGATGGTGTCGAAGTTAAACAAAACGACATCACTATTGCAACCAAGTACGAATTATTAATCAGCCACATTGAGTGGAATGTAATCTAAAAAAAATATGCCAGAAGTTGAAAACAAAAAAGAGGTTATTGTTAAGCCATATACTCCAGAGGTAGTGGCAGAACACGAAGCCAAAGTAGGCGGAAAATCTAATTTGCGTGAAATAATTGTAACCGATGATGAAGGTATTGACTTTTATTATTTGGTAAAACGCCCTTCAAGAAGTGTTGTGCAAGCCATAACAAATTCAAATACAAAAAATGATATTAATGGAGCTTCAAAAATTTTGTTAGGTTGTGTTTTAGAGGGCGATATGCAAGCTATTGAAAACAACGGAGCAATGTATTTGGCACTTGTTGAAAACATTACCTCTTTGATTAGTGGTGTTAAGAGCGAGATAAAAAAGCTTTAGAGGGGTCTCAACTTGACCCAGAGGACAAAGAAGACGATAACCAATGGATAGAAAAAGTAAATGCTATCCTACGGTTTTCACTTCAAATTAATCCCGAAGAGCTTTCAAATGCCGAATGGTCAAAGTTATACAATGAATGGGCTTATGTAAAAAGAAGGGAAAACGAAACATTTGAAATTGTTATAAAAAACGCCCTGTTTGAATTTGGCAAAATATTTTTATCCCGATAATCTTTTTGAAGCTCTATTATTTAAAATGGATTCTATTGCTTTCAAAAAAAACAATACGACTTTCAATATTTTAGGGAAAATAAAAGTATAGGCAAGTAAAAGTGATATAAAAATCACAAAAACCATAATCACATAAAAAGTAAAAGTTTCATACATCGTTATACGAATTTGAGCAAAGATAATAAAAAATGTCAAACGCAATTACAACTTGGGAGCTAAAGTTTAAAGACTTGATTTCAAACTCAGTACAAAAAGTGCAAGAGGTTGTAAATACTGCGAGTACACGAGTTGATAATTTAGGGGCTTGCTTTAAAAGATTAAACGCAATTGATTTGCAAGCTATATCGCAATCGGCTCAAAATTTGAACCAGCGATTTGAAAACCTTAACCAACCTTTTATTAGTTATGAAAGTGGATTAGCCGAAGTTTCTGCGATTACTGGAGTAACTGGAAAAGGACTTGAAGATTTAGGAGAGAAAGCCCGTAAAAGTGCCAAAGATTTTGGAGGAGAGGCCACAGATAGTTTAAATAACTATAAAACACTCCTTTCTAGATTAGGCCCCGATATTGCAAATTCGCCAGAGGCTTTAGAAAAAATGGAACGCAATGTCCGTACACTTTCTAAAACAATGGGCAATGATGCCGTTGGTTCTGTTGATGCCTTGACAACTGCAATGTTACAATATGGAGTTGATTTATCTGATCCAATTGCGGCCCAAGAAGAAATGGAGCGAATGATGAACATTATGGCGGCAGGTGCAAAAGAAGGTGCGGCGGAAGTTCCAAGTATAGCGGCCGCTTTAAAAGTGGCAGGAGTGCAAGCCAAACAATCTAATGTTTCCTTTGAAGAAACGAATGCCGTTTTGCAATCATTAGCCGCTGGGGGAAAAGAAGGCTCGGAGGCGGGTGTTGCTTTGCGAAATGTTTTAGGCAAAATGGCGGGTGTTGATGTATTGCCAAAAGAAGCAGTTGAGAAATTAAACCGATTAGGCGTTAATATGAATGTGGTTTCTAATACCTCATTACCATTAACTACACGTTTGCGAGAGCTTAAAAAAGCACAGGGCGATGCTACAATTATGGCTCAAATGTTTGGTACTGAAAATGCGGCAGCTGCAAGTATTATGCTAAATAGTGTTGATGCTCAAGATGTTTTAAAAACAAAAATAGTCAATACCAATGTAGCGTCAGAACAAGCGGCTATTATGATGAACACCACAGCCGAAAAACAAAGTCGTTTAACGGCTTTGTACAATGATGCTAAAATAGCCATTGGCGAATATACGGCAGCTTTTTCGCCTTATGTAAGTGCCGGAGCAAACGCCATAAGTATTATGGCAGACGGGAAAAACGCCTACGAAGGATATAAAACGGCATTAAGCGGTGTAAAAACAATGCTAGGTTTAACAACCGATCAATCTTTGATTAGTGCGGCAAAAACAAAAATAGTTTCTATTGCTCAAGGAGTTTGGACTGGGATAACCAATTTAGCGACAGCGGCACAAATGAGGTTGAATGTGGCAATGACTGCAAACCCAATAGGTGTGATAATTGTTGCTATTGTAGCACTTATTGCAGTGGTGGCAACCATAATAAATTATTGGGACAGTTGGGGTGCGGCAATGAGTTTATTACTTGGGCCAATAGGATTAGTAATTGGTGCGTTCAAATCAATATATGACCATTGGGAAAGTATTAAAACTGCTTTTAAAACGGATGGAATTATAGGAGGATTAAAACGTATTGGTATGGTTATTTTAGACGCTATTTTAAAGCCAATGCAACAAATGTTCGAGATGGTTGGACTGGACTCTTGGGCTAAAAAAATTGAAAAATTTAGAAACGATAGCAAGTTAGTTACCAAAGGCGAAAAAGAGCAAAAAGCAAAAGAAGCTCTCGATGCAAAAACAAGTAAGGTATCAACTACAGAGAAAAAATCAAAAGTAGCTCTTGATACAAAAACGGATAAAACGACTGGTTTAAACCTTAAAAATTTAAACCAAACAACAGGCGACAAAAGTGCTAAAAAAACAGGTGTAACAGCAACAGAAGGAAATAATGTTAGTAAGTCAATAGTTCAAAACTTGACCATAAACAATCATTTTGGAGTTGAACAAGGTACTGATAAAAGAAAATTAGCAGACGAGATAATTGGATTCGTAATAGATAAACTACGTGATGGAACAATTTTAATTGGTGGATAATATGGCAGATTCAAGATACAACCTTTCGCAATTATTTAAAGCGGCATTTGGAATTAACTCTCCAATATTCATTACTCAACCATTATCAAAAGAGCAAAAAGAAACTTTTGATTATAAAGGTATTGAAATGATAAAAGATTATCATAAATCGGAGGCAACCAGTTGGATGGGAACACCTATAATTGGGCTACTAAAATTTAAAGGCGGAACGTATAAACAATATAACTCGAGCGGAGTTTTAGAGGATAGACAAATGCCGGACTTTACATTACCACCAGCAACGTTGTTTTCATTCCGTAGAGCAAAGAATATTACCAAAACAAACCTTTTGGGAAGTAATGGTACTGTTAAAGAAATTTTCGGATTTGATGACTGGATAATTGAAGCAAAAGGGTTGGCTATTGATACTCCCGAAATGAGTGCGACTGACCAAATTAAAACTTTGGGAGAATGGGAAAATTTAGCGGCATCAATTGAGATAAGTGGGAGCTTATTTACTAACAAAAATATTCACGCCATTACAATTGATGACTACAAAGAAGAAAGCGTACAGGGCTCGCCTGGTATCATTCCGTTTTCAATGGTTTTAAGTTCGGATGAGTCTATTGTTTTGATTTTACCAGATACAAACGATTAGATTATGACTTTACCAATGAACTGCCGTATCGTGTTTGCTAAAAATGATCGCAGATCTGGAATAGTTTTAACACAGGCAACCGAAATAATAGTTGATAGTTCGTGGAAGCTATTAACATCAACGGCCGAAATTGTAATTCCACGCAAAGTAAAGTTCTTTGATAAAAATAATGTTAGGGAGGTCTTCAGACGAGGCGACTATGTAACCATCGCATTTGGCTATAATGGTAATAACGTTGAGGAGTTCAGAGGCTATATAACAGAAGTTTCTGCAGATATTCCAATTAGAATAAAACTACAGGACGAAATGTGGAAACTTAAACAAGTTCCTGTAAACTTTAGTAGCCCGAATATTAGCTTAAAAGATTTACTTACTTCTATTGCTCCAGGATATAAAGTTGATGCTTTAGAGGGTGTTCAAATAGGAAGTGTTCGTTTTCCTAAAACTACGGTTGCCGCAGTTTTAGAAAAATTGCAACAAGATCCGTGGAAGTTGAATACTTATTTTAAAACGGTCAACGGCTCTCCAGTTCTTGTATGTGGTAAGTATTATGCTGATGATAGTGATGTTGCAAAAGTTAAGTTCAATTTAGAGCGTAATTGTGTAAGTAGCTCTTTGAACTATGTCCGTAAAGATGATATTCAAATATTAATTAAAGGAGTTTCAACTCTATCAAATGGGACAAAAATTGAAGTTGAGTTTGGAGATAAAGACGGACAAACAAGACAGCTCACTCATTACAATAAAACAAAAAGTGAACTCGAGGTTTTAGTAAAACTAGACTTCGAAAAAAGTAAACAAGACCGATTTGATGGCTCATATACCGCATTTGGTATTCCATCAGTAAAGCACGGACAAAAAGCGGATTTAACAAGTTCTTTATATGATGATAGGAACGGAATTTATTATATCGAAGGAGTTACAAAAACATTTAACCGAGAAGGAATTCGTCAGGTTATAAAATTAGATCAAAAAACAAGTTGAAAAGAGGAGATAACATAACGGAGCTTGGTGCGGTTCTTAATGAGAGAACTAAAAAACTGATTGATGTTCAAACGCATTGGTGCAATGTGAAATCAGTTGACTGGGACAAAAAGACAATGGTTGCTACTGGGTTAGTTGACGATTTGGATTTTTTCGATGTTAATCTAGGAGTTGGCTCAATTTATAAAAAGCCAAAAATTAAAACAAAATGCCTTATTGGTATCATAAATAATAACATTGCCGATGCCTTTTTGATTGAATGCGATGAGATAGAAGAAATTGTTTTTACCAGTGGAGAAAGCGAATTCATAATTAAAGAGGAGGGCTTTATTGTCAAACAAGGTGGCGAGAGCTTAAAGGAAGTTTTTAATGATTTATTTGAACAAAAAAACAAATTGAACGAAGAAGTTCAAAAAATTGTTGTGAGCATTGGAGTATCTCCAAACGTTCCAGCATTAGTTCAAATAGCGACAGAAACCGACCAAATTAAAGGCCGTTTAAACACCATTTTAATAGAGTAAAAATGCCATTAAATAAATTAACATTAAAGAATAAGCTAATTCAGATATTTTCTCAACCTGATACGGATAGTAACGTTGAGCAAGTAGCGGAACAAATAGCCGATGCAATTGATGAGTATGTAAAAGAGGCAAAGATTGTTTATACAAATGGGTTAACGGCTCCTAATGGGCCCGTGACTGGAACGTTTAACGGAAATTTACAATAATGTATTACGAAAGCGACATATTACTTGATGATAGCGATGACCTTAACATTGTTAATGGTGACTTTGTCATTGGAGAAAGTACGCTTCAGGAGGTTGGTATCATCTTGAGATTAAACTCTGGAGAATTACGCAATGATCCTGTGCTAGCTCCTAACTTGATTCAGTTGGTAAATAGTGCATCCAATGACCAAGAATTTGAGGAGCGAGTTCGTTTATTTTTAAGAAGGGACAACAAAAACTATGAGGACATCAAAAAGTTAATCAATATAAAAAAGAGATAATGGATAATTTAATTAATGAGATTATTATGCTTTCGGCTACTGGCGGAATTGGCGGGTTTTTCGGTTGGTTTTTTACTAGACGAAAACAAAATGCGGAGGCAACAGGTAGTGAAATTGATAATGGCTCAAAGGTGGTTGAACTTTATAAAAATGCTTTAGATGACTTAAGTATTCGCTATGAAGATAAATACAAACACGTTCAGGAGATGTCTGATAATATTGCAAATCTTTTTGAAAAAAAGGAACAAATATTACTGCAGGAAATAGAGTACCATAAAAAACAAGCCGCACTATACAAAAAGATGTATGACGATAAAGTAAGAGAATTTAACAAATATAAAAAGGAGCATCCGTGATAACTGTACTATCTAATCAATCATTATTAGACATTGCCATTCAAGAAGATGGAAACGTTTTAGCCGCTTTTGAGTGGGCTTTAGCCAATGGCATTTCTATTACTGAAGAATTAGTACCAGGACAAAAACTGATTGTTCCAAGTTCTGTTAATAGAGACAATGATATTGCTCAATATTTTAAAAGCAAAACACAAAACATTGCAACCAGTTATCCAGTTCAACTATTAGACAATAGTTTGGATTATATGTTTGCCTACGAATTCGCAATAAGTTTATAAAATGGCTAGATCAATTAACGACATACAAACTGAAATTTTAACGGCTAGAAATACTGCCGCAGAACTCTCTCCATTAGAAATTTTAACGGATAGTGAGCAAACCATTCTAAACGCAAATAGCTCGAGTAAGGTTAGTATTTGGAGACGTTGGGTGTGGGTGTTTTCTTTTGGCCAATTTGTTTTGGAACAATACTGGGACGCTTTTAGAATAGAAATTGAAGCTCGAATCGCTCAATCTCGTATCCATACACCAAAGTGGTACAGAGAAAAGGCCCTCGACTTTTTATTTGGAGTTCCATTAGTCCAGGACAAAGATTATTACGATTTAAGTTTATTAACTGATGCCGAAATTTTGGCGGCTAAAATTGTGGCCAATGCCGCTTCGGTTAGAGTAGTTCAAAATGGATACGGAACTTTAAGGTTAAAAGTTGTGCGCAATGTTGGCGGAGAGTATGCTCCAGTATTGCCCGAACACTTAACCGCATTAGATATTTATTTCAATCATCACATTGCCGATGCCGGTACAGTTGTAAATGTTACGACTGGAGATGCAGACCTTTTGAAATTGAAGCTCGACATTTATTATGATCCATTGATTTTGGGAGCGGATGGTTCTCGCCTTGATGGAACTAATTTAACTCCAGTTATAACACAGATTAAAGAGTATTTAAAATCTATTGATTTTGAAAACGGAAAGTTAGTGTTAACCTACTTGACCGATAAATTGCAAAAGGTGGACGGAGTTGTTTTACCAGTAGTAAAAGAGGCATTTTCAAAGTATGGTACTTATGAATACTCAACTATTGGAGTGCAGAACGTAGGCGTAATAAATGAAATACGAATTGCCGATGCCGGGTATATGAAACTTGACGAGAGTGAATTGTTAATTAACTACATACCATATACAGAATAATGGATAATGTTTATAACATAAACTGGAGAAAATTCATAATCGAAAACCTCGAGGTTGATTTACGCCGTGCAAAAACTGTTAAGTGGTTGGAGGTTTTATTTAAGCCAATTATAAGACTACATATTGAGTTTTTGGCATTTCGTACACAGGCATTATACAAGGTGAACCACAACTCGCAAATTTGCTATTTACAGGCAGTTTTGAATGATAGCTTCGATAATGTACAAAGGAGAATCATTATAAGAAATGCTAAAATAAAAGAGCCTTTATGGTTTTATGAGCCAGAAGAAAATAAGCCGGTTGTTTTCTACGAACCCGAAGACAACAAACCTGTTTACTTTAGGGAGGAGTGGGAACTTTTAGGAGATGGTGCTGATTTTACAGTATTAGTTCCCATTGACTTAAAACCATTAACGGCATTAGAAGAAGTTGCTTTTTTAATTAAAATGAAAGCACAGTTAGATTATTACAAATTATTCGTTAAAAACTATATAATATTATGGGTTTAGGTAACAAATTAATCGTTTCCGCTACTGGGTTTCCTGGTACCAATAAAACGTTACGTTTTATACAAGATGCCTTTCGTGAACCACTTGGAGCTTTGGCACAAATGGCCGGTGAGAAAACTATTATTACAGGTGTTGTAAATACTGCAGGTGTAGTTTCAGATGGATTTATCGTTTATCAAAATGAAATCATCCCTTTTAAAGGTGGTGCATTTGCGAATACAGTAACCATTTTTGAAGCCTTTGAAAATGTTGACTACAATACTGACATTAATAATGATACGGTTTTGGATAGCTTACCAGCATACCGAACCATTTATGCAAAGTGCGGAACTGGAGGTATTGACATTTTTAACTTTTCAGAATTATTTCGATTAAGAACTTTAAAAGATTTGCAACCAATTGGTACTATTCAGATGTGGGGCGGCGAAATTGGAAATATTCCTTCAGGTTGGAAGTTATGCAATGGTAATGATGGAACCCCTAATTTAATTGATAGATTTATTGTTGGTGCAGGTGGCATATATAATGTTGGGGATTTTGGTGGTTTAAATTCTGTTCAATTATCTGTGGAACAAATGGCAAGTCACTCACACAACGGAACTACTCAAAGTGCGGGCTCACATAATCATTCAATAAGTATCAATCAATCAGGTAGTCATACGCATAGTGGTCACGTTATACAAGCTTCTGGAGATTGGAAAGGTGGTGGTAATAATTCTGCTCCAAACTCAACATCATATCCAGGTAATGTCTCAACGAGTGGTCTTCATACGCATACAGCAAATATTGCTAACTCTGGGGTTCATAATCATAATTTTTCAACGGATTCTATTGGGGGTAATGAGGCCCACGAAAATCGTCCGCCGTATTATGCACTGTGTTACATTATGTATTTAGGAATTTAAAAAAACAAAAACTATGAGCGTATTTGGAATAGAAATAGATAAAAATTCAAAAGTTTTAGATTTAAGATTTTTTGATGAAGATGAGTTCCCGAAGGAGTATTTAGAAATTACAGAGTTTCAATATTTAAACTTTGTAAAAATAAGAAAGCCGTGGAGTAAATACGATGGCAAAACTATAATAAACGATGAAAACGATGAGGATATTTATCTCTTAGAATTGAATAAATATAAGTTAAGAACACAACTTGAAACCTTACACATTCAAATTGGTTTGTCAGAACGAATGGAAGTTGATACAACGGATTTATTAGCCGAATTTGAACGAGTTTTAGCCTTGTATAACAACCTAATAAAACCAATTGAATATAGTAAAGAATTAGACCAACCAACTCAAGAAAGATAATGAACACAATTTTCGACATAGAGCAAAAACAGGATAGCACAGAAAAATTGGCGGCGGTTGCCAACAAAGAAACAAAATACATTTTGTTTGCTGATGAGTTTAACGATGTAACTCGAAAAGCCGTTGAGGCTGCAATTGAAAACGTAAAAATTGAATTGTTTTGGAGTAACAAACCCGAACATATCGTGCAAAATTTTGCAGGAATTTCAACCGTTCAACAATTGGTTTTAAAGTTTAATGATGTTTGGATGTTGGAAAATACAGACGAAGTTACATTGTTGATTGACCGATATAAGCCAAAGCGTACTGTTAGAACTAATGGAAAGTTTAAAGGTTCGGGATTCAAACACGGCATCTACCCGGACATTGAAAATCCAAAACGACCATCTGAAATATTGATAACAGAAAAAGAAACTATTTTAAAAATGGGACAGCCTTTTTACTTTCATAAAATTGTAGATACCACTTCGGAAATTAGAACTCGAGGAGCTGGCGGAAAAAGCCACACATCTGATAAAAACAGAGCGTGGCAATATTTACAATTTAGAATTAAAGTAAGAAAAGGAAATAAAACATATTTTTCAAAACCGTTGGCTACTATTCAAATGATATGCGATAGATGGTACAATGACGGCGACAATCAAAAAATATCAATTAGCTATAAGCTAGTTTAAAAATTAGGGAAGCCAATAAAGTGACCTGTGCAAGTGAAAGAAATTATAAGCTATAAGGATACTTTACAGAAAACCTGTCATCTGAAAGAAATTATAAGGTGTAAGGATTGAGCCAAGGAGCGAAAGCAAATTGGCTCATAGGCAACCCGAACAAGTAATATTAACTAAAAGAAAGGAGGCGGTCATTATCTGATTGCGATGTTGGTAGCAAGTAAAATAAATCCACTTTAGAAATTAATAGATGCCGTTTTAAACGGTATCTATTTTTAAAAAATCAACGCTTTGGTAGGATAGCGTAAAAAAAGTCCTCCGCTTTAAAAAGAATCTCACCTCATTTTTAAACACGAACCCGAAAGCCCTACGGAGGACAATATGTCTTCTGTGGGTTTTCGGGTTTTGTGTTTAATGAAGTGAGAGGCACAAATATAATCATTAATCATCAATCAAAAAACGAATGGAATTAAATTATCGTTGGAAGTTGGCAGATGCCTATTTTCCAAAAAACAAAGGTAAAGTATTTAGCTGCTTTGCGTGTGGTGGTGGCTCAACTATGGGCTACAAATTGGCAGGTTTTGACGTGGTCGGTTTTCTTGAGATTGACAAACGAATGGCGGATATGTATGTAAAAAATCATAATCCAAAGTTTGCTTTTGTTGAAGCAATCCAAACTTTTAAAAACAGAACGGATTTACCTGCGGAATTATTTGAACTGGATATTTTGGACGGCTCGCCTCCGTGTAGCTCGTTTTCAATGAGTGGAACTCGAGAGAGAGATTGGGGTAAACAAAGGAAGTTTTCAGAGGGTCAAGCGGAGCAGGTTCTCGACACGCTATTTTATGACTTTATTGATTTGGCTAAAAGACTACAGCCAAAAATTGTAGTGGCCGAAAATGTAACAGGAATATTAAAAGGCAATGCCCGGGACTATGTTCGAAAAGTAATAACCGAATTTGATAAGGCAGGTTATTTGGTACAGGAGTTTGAGTTGGATAGTTCGCAGATGGGCGTACCACAAAAAAGAGAACGAGTGTTTTTTGTGGCTATTCGTCAAGATTTGGTGGAGTTACTTCCGAAGCCATTCGGGCTATTGTTTTCAGAATTCCCAAAACTGGATTTAAAGTTTGCACAGGATCCAATACCATTTGAAGAAATTAGAACCGATGGGCTAAATGACACAGGTTGGACTGACCATGACCAAAGAATTTGGGACAGGCGAATTTATGGAGATCGAAAATATTCTGATGTTTTGTGGAGAATTGAAACTCGAGACTCGAATTTCAATAGCGTTTTCATTTATCCGCACAAACCAGTACCAACGATTGCAAGTAGTGAAGGATCTAAACTTACATTATTTGACGAGTCAAGAAGAATGAATACAATCGAAATGAAGCTCGCACAGTCATTCCCATTAGATTATGACTTCGGAAGCCAAAAAAGTTCAAAAGTTCAATACACGTTAGGTATGTCAGTTCCACCGCTAATGATGGCAAAGTTGGCAAACAGAATTCACAAAGAATGGAATGTTCTTTTTACCAAAGCGTAACCTTTCAAATACTATGTAAAGATAGTATTTATCAATGAATTAACCAAATAAAAAGATAAAAAAAGTTATAAAAATGACAAAAAAATTTAACTACAAAGAGCAATACGGTGTTATTGTAATTTGCAAAGATGAGGAGGAGCAAAAAGCTATTTTCGAGAAGCTCCAAAAAGAAGGTTTAACCCTTAAAGTAGTAACGGTATGATAATAAAAGTTGAACATTCGTGCAAGGATTTTGAAAGTTACAGGGCTCAACGAGTGAAGTCTTTATTCAATGCCGAAAGTGGTGCAAACTGGGTGCAAGAATTTAATATTGATATTGACGATTTGGATTGGGGTATTGGTTTAATCGTAGGAACTTCGGGAAGTGGCAAAACTTCTTTAGGCCGTCAATTCTTTGGAGAGGACAAACTTTATGACCTTTACAAAGGTTGGGACTCAACCAAACCGATAGTGGATTGCATTTTACCAAATGGCGATTTTAACCAAGCTACAGGAGCATTGGCATCGGTGGGATTGGGTGACGTTCCAAGTTGGTTGCGACCTTTCAATGCGTTATCCAACGGTCAGCAATTTAGAGCGGGATTGGCTCGGTTAGTTACCGAAGCTCCCGACGAGGTTGTCGTTGACGAGTTCACATCTGTAATTGATAGACAAATTGCTAAAGTTGGGGCGTTGGCGTTCGGTAAGAACTGGCGTAGGAACAAAGGCAAAAAAGTAGTTTTGTTATCGTGCCATTATGATATAATTGAGTGGCTTCAACCAGACTGGGTGTATGACGTGAACACCAAAGTATTAAAAAAAAAAGCGATATTGGGAAACGACCAGAAGTTAAGCTCGAAGTTTGGAAGGTCAACGGAACTTACTGGAAGTTTTTTAAAGAGCATTACTATTTAGATCTAAAACATCCACCTGCAGCGGAGTATTTTGTTGGCGTTGTAAATGGCGAACTCGTTGCACACGTAGCAGTTTGTCCCTTATTTACTGCAAAGGCTTATCGAGCTACTCGGTTGGTTGTTATGCCAGAGTGGCAAGGTGCAGGCGTTGGAACTGCATTTTTAAACGAGGTTATGCAGTACCATTTAGAAGGAAATGGACGTTGTGGACATAAATACCACACTTTCTTTCATACTTCACACCCACAACTTTGTGGTTACTTGAGAAACTCTGAAAAGTGGGTTCAGACTGGTGCGATGTTGTTTGGAGCAAATAAAAAACGTAGTAATGCAAGTATCGTCAAAACAGGTAAGAAAGAAAACGGAATTACAGGTTGTGGTTATGGTGGCCACTTTAGAGCCGTTCAAAGTTTTAAATATTTAGGAAAATGAAAAAGTTAAGAGTTTTTATAAGTGGTCAAAAGTATTTTGGTGAGCAAGTATTGAGTTTATGCACTCGATTGGACTTTGTTGAAGTTGTAGGCGTTTGCTCTCCTTTGGATGATAGATATGTTACAAAAATGGCTCGTACATTTGATATTCCCGTAGTTCCTGCGGGTTCTTTAAATGCGGACACATTCCCCGATAATGTGGATATTGGAATAACGGCTCACTCATTCGATTATATCGGCGTGAGAACACGTTACAAAGCGAAAATTGGTTGGATAGGTTACCACCCTAGCTTATTGCCTCGTCATCGTGGACGCTCATCCATTGAGTGGGCGGTTCGTATGCGTGATGCAATTACTGGAGGGACTGTATTTTGGTTAAATAACGGAATAGACAGGGGCGATATTGCCTATCAGGATATTTGTTTCATAGATCCAAAGATGTATGGAATAGATCCACGAAAGGCGGCCAAACTTTTATGGGAACACGAATTACAATCTATGGGGCTACAATTGATTGAAAAGGCATTAGTGGATATAAGTAATGGAATAATTATAAAAAAGCCACAGAAGAAAGAATTTAGCACTTTTGAGCCTAATACAGACGTCAAGGACGTGTTTAAACCAGATTTATTGATGTTAGAGCAATTCGCATCACCAAGCACATAAATAAAGCCCCGTTTAGGGGCTTTTTAAATACCGTTTAAATACTGATAAAGATTACTATATTTGCTCTGAAATTGTGCACATTTTAAATTTGATTTATGCACATTTTAATTTTGCGATTATATAGGTTTATACATGGAAAAAATTCTTTCTTATCCACTATCAATAGTTTATTACATTCTATTCTTACTTTGGTTATTGATTTTCCACCCAATACAATGGATTTGCTTCAATGTTTTTGGGTACAATGCGCATCGTTTAAGTGTGGCTTATTTGAACTGGTTTTTGGTTAGAACGGCACACATTGTTGGAACTACCTATCATATTAAAGGAATGGAAAATGTTCCTGAAAACAAACCTTTAGTTATTGTTGCAAATCATCAAAGTTTACATGATATTACTACAATCATTTGGTTTTTACGAAAAGTACATCCAAAATTTATCAGTAAAATCGAATTAGGAAAAGGAATTCCGAGCGTTTCCTATAATTTAAAACACGGAGGATCAGCATTAATTGACAGAAAAGATCCAAAACAAGCTTTACCCGAAATTAAAAAAGTAGCCGAATTAATTAACAAAAATAACTACTCGGTTGTCATATTCCCAGAAGGAACAAGAAGTAAAACTGGAACACCTAAACCATTTGCAGTGAACGGATTAAAAATGTTATACAAGTTTGCTCCAGATGCCTACTTCTTGCCAATTACTATAAATAATTCATGGAAAATGACTAAATTTGGTACCTTCCCTCTCGGATTAGGAACTCGTTTAGAATTCACCATTCATGAGCCTATGAAAATTTCAGAACATCCGTTTGAAGAAATTTTTGAAAAAACCGAATCTGTAATTACAAAACATATTAAAATATAACCCCTATGTCTATTCAAAATGTCCGTTTAGAAGTGATGCAATTTCTAGAAAAGAAAATTGACCACTTCATGGAAGAATTCTTAATTCCAGTTGAAAAAATCTGGCAACCTACTGATTTACTTCCCAATTCTGAAAACGAAAACTTTATTGAAGAAGTTTCGGAACTTCGTGAAATTGCTAAAGATTTACCTTATGATTTTTGGGTTACACTAGTTGGTGATACCATTACTGAAGAAGCTTTACCAACCTACGAAACCTGGTTAATGGATGTAGAAGGTGTTTCTCAAAAAGGAGAAAAAGGCGATAACGGTTGGGCAAAATGGTTACGTCAATGGACAGGTGAAGAAAACCGCCACGGAGATGTATTAAACAAATATTTATACCTTTCAGGAAGAGTAAATATGCGTGAGGTTGAAGTTACAACACAGCATTTAATCAACGATGGTTTTGATCCTGGAACTGATCGAGATCCATACAAGAACTTTGTTTTCACTAGTTTTCAAGAATTAGCTACGTATGTTTCACACAATCGTGTAGCACAGATGGCGAAGAAATTTGGTGATAAAAAATTATTCAAAATGTGTAATTTAATTGCTGGAGACGAAATGCGTCATCACTTAGCCTATAGTGAATTTGTAAAACGTATTTTTGAAATTGACCCAAGCGAAATGATGTTGTCATTTCAATACATGATGAAGAAAAAAATTACGATGCCTGCACATTTAATTAGAGAATCTGGTGAAAGCATTGGAACTGCATTTGAAAAATTCTCAGAATCAGCACAACGTTTAGGTGTTTACACGGCGATGGATTATGTAGACATTCTAAAAAAATTGAATGAGAAATGGGAAATTGATAAAATTACCAATCTTAGCGATGAAGCAGAAAAAGCTAGAGATTATTTAATGAAATTACCTGAAAGAATGACAAGAATTTCGGAACGATTGGTAGTTCCTGCTGAAGGACAACTTTTTAAATGGGTGCAGCCTGCTTTAGTAAAATAACATTCAAAAAATAAATTTGAGATTCCAAATTCCGTTATGAGTTTGGAATTTTTTTGTAAATTAGAACCATGCAAATTATCAACAATACTATACTTTTTGTTAAGAATCAACTAACTCATGCTGAGGGTGGTCACGATTGGTTTCACATTGAAAGAGTTTATAAAAATGCTTTATTAATTGCCGAAGAAGAAGAATGTGACTTAACAGTAGTGAAATTAGCCGCTTTGCTTCATGATATTGCAGATTCTAAATTTCATGGTGGTGATGAATCCGTTGGACCAAAAACAGCAAGAACTTTTTTGGAATCCCAAAATGTTTCTGAAGCTATCATTTCACATGTGATTGCGATTATTGAAAACATTTCGTTTAAAGGCGGGAATTTCGAAAAAGATTTTCACTCAAAAGAATTAGAAATCGTTCAAGATGCCGATCGATTGGATGCGATTGGCGCGATTGGAATTGCTCGTACTTTTAATTATGGAGGATTCAAAAATCGTCCGTTGTACAATCCTAATATTCAACCTAATTTGAATATGAGTAAAGAAGAATATAAGAATAGTGAATCCCCAACTTTGAATCACTTTTACGAAAAATTATTACTTCTAAAAGATAAAATGAACACCGAAACAGGTAAAAAAATCGCTCAAAAACGTCATGATTTTATGGTAACATTTTTGAGTCAATTTTATGCTGAATGGGATGGTCAGGAATAAAAAAGGAGATTGTTTTCACAATCTCCTTTTTTATTATAAAGTAACTTTTAGTAGTTGTTTTTTCTTGCCTTTTTGACCTAAAAAAACAATCGAATCATCAATGAATACTCCTTTTGAAACCATAAAAGGAACATCATTTTCTTCATCACTTAGTATTTGTTTGTATAAGAAATCACCCTTTTCATTCATTGATATAACAAATAAATTAGAATTAGTAAGCCAATTCGTTCCTTTAAATTCGATTCTTTGATTAGATAACTCTCTCATTTTATCTTTAGCATTTATAAAAAAATAATTTTTATTATTTGATAAGCAAGATTGGTAAGAAATAAAAGGGCTGTCTTCAGGATTGCCAACTGATTGTCTTTTATTAATATTTCTTGCGCTAATTAAATCACCTTTATTGTTTAATCTTAAAGATATGATATCGTCGTAATTATATAATTTGCTATTTGAGGAATTATTAGTCGTAGCATATTGCTCTTCACTATTAACAACTAATCCATCCTCTTGCAAATAAACATTTTTAATAATAATATTTTTAAGTTCATTATATTTATTTTCTCCATATTTATCGAAAACAAATTGCTGAGTAAAAGAGGAATATTTTGAATTTTTTATCTCTAAATTATGCGAATCTAATTCAAAAAATGCAATACCACTATATTTAAAATCAGCATTATCAGAATAAAAACCAAGTCCATAAAGCTTATCTTTCAAACAGAAAAAACTTAATGATGGCAAATAATGATTTTCGACATTTATTCTCTTTGTTTTAACATCAGTTGAACTTACTTGTTTTATCTCATAAAAATATTCTCCACCAGATTCCTTATTTTTCAATTCCGTTGAATAAATCTTTTGAGTTAAATAAATAACTTCTAAGTTTTCATGCAATTCAATGTTTTTATTAATTACAGTGTTTTTTTCAAATGAAAAATCTTTTTCTATTTTTTGATTCAAGCTTAAATCAAAAAGAAATAATTTGGTGTTTTCTTTACTTCCGTATTTAAAACTCACTGCTATTGAAAACATTGTTTTTTGATTGTTTACTTTAAAAACAACATCAGATGAACTGTTATTCTCAGAAACTTTTGAATTTACGTTACTGAAAAAACCAATACGGTTACTACTTTCCTGTTCAAACAAACCTAAATTACTTATGTTCTTATCTAATAAATATTCATTGTAGTAATGTGTTTCAAGTCCAAAACCTTTAACTAATTCTTTATTTAATTTAAAAAGTTCCTTTTTAGACACTTTGTAATTTTCATCAACAATATTAGCCAGACAAACGTAATTTTTACCCTTTAAATCATAAAACATTTCTATAATATAAAATTTAGAATCTTTGAAAAAAGCTCCTATAACCAAACTATATTTTTCTGAAACTGGATGCGATATTTCAAATTCAAATTCTTTAATTTTTTTTAATGATTTATCATATTTTTCAATATAAAAACCTCGCTTCGTTGAAACACTACTTTTAAATGACCGAAGAATATGAATATCGTTTACATTAGCTTTCTCAACTAAAATAATTTTAGAGTCTTTATATTCATCTGCAAAAAGTTCGCTTTTCTCAATTTTAAAAGTTAAGTCTTGAGCTACTAAAAAAGTTGAAAAAAAAAGAAAAAAGATTATTTTATTCATAATAACATTATTTCCCTGGAAACTCTGCTTTACGTTTTTCTAAAAATGCAGTTGTTCCTTCTTTAAAATCTTCGGTTCCAAAACAAAAACCAAAGTTTTTAATTTCTACTTCATAACCATTCGTTCCGTCTTCAAAATTGGCATTAATAGCTTCAATTGCTTTTGCGATAGCTACACTTGAATTTTTTGTGATTTTTGTTGCAATTCCTTTAGCCAATTCTAACAATTCTGCTTGCGGAACAACATGGTTTACTAAGCCGTAGTTTTTAGCGGTTTCGGCATCAATCATGCCAGCAGTCATAATCATTTCCATAGCACGACCTTTTCCTACTAATTGTGCTAAACGTTGTGTTCCTCCATAACCTGGAATAACTCCTAACGTTACTTCAGGTAATCCCATTTTTGCGTTATCTGATGCTACTCTAAAATGACATGACATCGCTAATTCTAATCCGCCACCTAAAGCAAAACCGTTTACAGCTGCAATTACTGGAGTGCTTAAATTTTGCACAAAATCAAACAACAATCTTTGCCCTTCAGCAGCTAATTTTCCACCTTCTTCTACTGAAAAATGCGCGAATTCTGAAATATCGGCTCCTGCAACAAAAGCTTTTTCTCCACTACCCGTTACAATAATTGCTTTTACTGATTTATCTTCGTTTAACGATTTAAATCCATCGTGTAATTCTTGAATAGTTGCCTTATTTAAAGCATTTAATTTCGTTGGTCTGTTAATCGTTACAATTGCAATAGCATCATGTTTTTCAATAAGAATATTTTCCATCTTTACTTGTTTTGATTATTTATTTATTGGGAAAGAAACCAAAAATTCAGTTCCCACATTAGGTTCCGTTTCAAAGGTAATTGTTCCGTTATAATTTTCTATAATATTTTTAATAATAGCTAAACCAAGTCCCATTCCGCTTGATTTTGTAGTGAATTTTGGTTCAAAAACGCGTTCCTGATTTTCTTTTGAAATTCCTTTTCCGTTGTCTTTTACTGCAATTTTAACTTCGTTATCTTGTCTAAAAACCGTAACAAAAACCAATTTATTTTCTTGTTCTTCCGGGATAGCTTGAATTGCGTTTTTAACCAAATTGGTAATTACACGAATTAGTTGTGTTCGATCTAATTTAGCTATAATTTCATCTTCCAATGCTGAAAACTGAATGTAATCTTCATTAAAAATTTCCAATGCCATCTTTACAATTCGAACCACATTTAAGGTTTCGTTTTGCTGAGCAGGCATCGTTGCAAAATTTGAAAAAGCACCCGCAACAGCTGTCATCGTATCAATTTGTTGTAAAATTGTTTTAGTGTAATCGTCTAATTTTTGGGTTATATTCGGATCATTTGGATCAAATTTTCTTTGAAAACTTTGCACAGTTAATCGCATTGGTGTTAGTGGATTTTTGATTTCATGTGCTACTTGTTTTGCCATTTCGCGCCAAGCTTGTTCTCTTTCACTTTGAGCTAAAATCGTAGCACTTTCTTCTAACTTGTCAACCATAGTATTGTATGATTTAATCAGCAAGTTGATCTCTTTACTTCCATCTTCAATTACAATTTTCTCATTGCGTTGATTCAATTGTGTTTCTTCAATTTTATCGCTAATAATCTTCAACGATTTTGTAATGTAACTTGATAAGAAGTAGGAAAGAATAATTGAAATTAAAAACATGAAAATATACACCTGTCCAAATCGAATTAAGAAATTTTGAACTTCATTATCATAAAACTCAGTGTTTTCTTCATATGGTAAATTTAAAATCCCCATAGGTTTAAACTTGGTATCCTTTAAATAAGAATAAGAAGAACGAAACGATTGTCCATCAACTTTTGAAAACTCAATGTAGCGTTTATCTAATGAAGATTGTATGATTTTTAATGTGGATGGATTGATTTTAGGTTTGTCTTTATCAAACTTAAAAATAGCTTTTGACGAAATCAATAATTTTCCTTTCAAATCGAAAAAATTAATTTCCATACTATGAATATCCGCCAATTCAAAAATTTTATCTTTAAAAATTAATGGAATATTTTCTGTTGTAAGTGGATAAGTAGTGGTTTGAAGCACGTAATTAATATGCTCAGTAATAGCAGCTTCTTTTCTTTCTAGCCTATCTTGATGATATTCACGAGCTTCTTTTCTAAATTGATAAATAGAAACTGCAGCAATAAGAACAGATGCAATTAACGTTAAGAATATCATGGAAAGAAATATTCTTACACGCAAGGAAAGGTTCTTAAAGTTTAATATTCTATCCATTTGTTGTGCTAAAAATTAGCTGTTATTTTTTTCTCGGATTTTCTTGTATAATTTAAATCCTAACATTAATAGAATTGAAAAAGTAAGAATACCAACAACTCCAAAAATCCAATTAATTGCATCTCTAACAATTATTAAAAAAACTACTGCAAAAAGTATAATAGTAGCACCTTCGTTCCAAATTCTAAAAAAATTACCCGAATGTTTTACTTCGTTTTTTTGTAATTGTTTAAATATTTGATGGCATTTTAAATGATATAAATATAGCAAAAAAACAAAGCACAATTTTACCTGAAAATAATCAGCATAAATCAAGCCATATTTGAAATATAGCATCCAAAAAGCAAAAAGACTTGCTAAAATAGCGCTTGGCCAAGTAATAATATACCACAAACGGTATTGCATTAATTGATATTGTTTAATCAATATGTCTTGTTCAGGTTGAGATTTTTGTTTAGCCTCTGCGTGATAAACAAATAACCTAACAATGTAAAACAACCCAGCAAACCAAGTAACCACAAAAATTAAATGCAACGATTTTATGTAATTGTATAATTCCATTTATATTAATTTTGAAAAGCCCATTGATCAATCCAACGGCTCATGGTTTTTACCCAATCTTCACTATCGTTTAAACATGGAATGGATAAGAAATTTTCACCTCCGTTTTCTTTAAAACTATGTGCTGCTTCCATTCCAATTTCTTCTAAAGTTTCTAAACAATCCGATACAAAAGCTGGAGTAACAACAGCTAAATTTTTAATGCCTTTTTGAGCTAATCCATCAATGGTAGCATCGGTATAAGGTTGTAACCAAGGATCGCGACCTAAACGAGATTGAAAAGAGGTACTGTATTTTCCTTCTTCCAAACCTAAAAATTCGGCCACTTGTTTAGTAGTTTCATAACATTGATGACGATAGCAGAATTCATGTGCTTTTGAAGGTGTATTGCAACAACTTCCATCAATTTTACAATGCGATTTTGTTACATCTGATTTTTTAATGTGTCGCTCTGGAACACCATGATACGAAAACAATAAATAATCTGATTTGAAATTATCTAAAGCCGATTTGATAGAATTAGACAAATCACGAATGTAATCTGGTTGGTTATAAAAAGCTGGAAGAACCGTGAATTCCATTTTTGGGAATTGTTTTTTGCGAATTTCTTCGGCTAATACTAAAATAGTTTCAGTAGTTGCCATAGCAAACTGAGGATACAATGGAATTAATAAAACCTCATCAACCTCTTGATTGTGTAATTCTTTTAAACCAAATTCGATACTTGGATTTCCATAACGCATGGCTAAAGAAACCGGAATACTTACTTGTTCTTGAACTTTATTTTGTAATCGTTTTGATAACACAATTAATGGTGAACCTTCTTCCCACCAAATTTTTTTGTATGCTTTAGCTGATTTTTTTGGACGAGTATTTAAAATAATTCCTTTTACTAGTAAGGCTCTAAGTAAATAAGGGACATCGATAACACGTTCGTCCATTAAAAATTCATCTAAATATTTTCTAACATCTTTTGGCTCAGGGCTATCCGGTGAACCTAAATTAATTAACAGTACTCCTTTTTTCATTTTCTTTTTTTTATAAAAGTAATCAATCTTATTTTTAAGGAAAGTTTTATATACGTTTTTTATCTATGATACGATTTACAAAATCAATATAATTGAACTATTCAATATTAGCATTCAAATTCATTAAATATTTTTTAGGTGTCGTACCAAATTTTTTCTTGAAGGCAGCAATAAAATGGCTACCTGTACTATAACCAATTTTCAATCCCACTTCATTTACATTATACGAACCACTATCTAACAATTGACGTGCATAATCCATTTTGTAGTCAAATAGAAATCCGTAAACCGTATCGCCATAAATTTGTTTGAAACCCATTTTTAGCTTTTTAAGACTCAACCCTACTTGTTCCGATAAAACTTCTAATGTAGGAGGCTCGGCCATATTAGCAATGATAATTTCTTTTGCCTTCTTAATTTTTAAAACGTTCTCTTCGTCAATTAAAAACGGACATTGTTCCGCATTTGGATCCTCGGAACGATTAAAATACAAACTCAACAGTTCATATCCTTTTCCTTTATAATATAAGTTTTTGATAAACGAATTTAAATTATAATGGAATATTTGACTCAACACAATTGACATAGAAGGACTTATGTCATTTTCTTTATAATATTTCTTGTCTTTATTTTCTTCACTTAAAAAAGGAATATTTTCCGCTTCTGCTGAAAATAATCCATGGAATTTTTTTATAGATACAATAACCGAAATTATCCAAGTATTGGGTGCTAATTCTAAATGAATAGGCAATTCCTTTTGCGGATTATAAAACAAAAGAGATTTCTCTTCTCTTAAATCTAAAGCATAATTCCCATGATTGAAAATAAATTTACCCTTCCCTTTTAAACCAAAATGAAACTGAATAAGTCCTTGGTTTACAGGTCGTTCTATTTTAATTATTTCATTACTATCATTTTGAAAACGCAATAAAATAAAGTCGTTTTCAATTTTTATTTCTTCTAATGAACCCATAGCGATATTTTTTCGTATATGAATCAAGTTAATATAGTGTTTGTTATTTAGAATTATTCTACATAAACCACTTGTTAACACTTGAATATAGTACAAATTTAATGAAATAATGCAAAAAAGATAGAATTGTCTTTGAAATATCTTTGAGCGACATAAAAAGTACTTCAAGCGTTGTTTTTATAAAATTGGAAAATATAATTTTGTTAAACTTTTAGGAAAGAGTAGATCATATGGAAAACAATACATTTGCAAAGCATCCAACATTCTATGCCGTGGGTTTGAGTTACAAGAAAGCGGATGCTGAAATGAGAGGGAAATTTAGTTTAGACGAACAATCCAAGACTAATTTATTACATCAAGCCAAAGCAGAAGGTATTGATAGTTTAATTGTAACCTCTACCTGTAACAGAACTGAAATTTATGGTTTTGCTCAACACCCTTTTCAATTAATCAAACTATTGTGTGAAAACAGTCAAGGAACGGTTGAAGATTTTCAAAAAGTAGCTTTTGTATACAAAAATAGTGAAGCTATTAATCACATGTTTCGAGTTGGAACAGGTTTAGACAGTCAAATCTTAGGTGATTTTGAGATTATAAGTCAACTAAAAAATGCTTTCGTAAAAAGTAAAGAATTAAACTTAGTAAATGCTTTTTTAGAAAGATTAGTCAATGCGGTAATTCAGGCGAGTAGAAAAATCAAAAACGAAACCGAAATTTCTTCAGGCGCAACTTCTGTGTCATTTGCTTCGGTACAATACATTTTTAAAAATATAGAAGACATTGCTTCTAAAAATATTTTACTTTTTGGCACAGGAAAAATTGGAAGAAATACTTGTGAAAACTTAGTAAAACACACCAAACACGAACAAATCACATTAATCAATAGAACTAAAGAAAAGGCTGAGAAATTAGCAAAAAAACTTGACGTTATCGTAAAAGATTACACCGATTTACAAATAGAACTTCAAAAAGCGGATGTAGTTGTAGTAGCAACTGGAGCTCAAAACCCAACAGTTGACAAAGCCATCTTAAATTTGAAAAAACCTTTATTGATTTTAGATTTATCGATTCCGAAAAATGTAAACGAAAATGTAAAAGATATTGAAGGTGTTACTTTAGTACATATGGATGAGCTTTCGCAAATTACGGATGAAACTCTGGAAAACAGAAAAAAACACATTCCAGCAGCCGAAGCTATCATTGAAGAAATTAAAGACGAATTTATGGCTTGGACCAAACAACGTAAATTCGCCCCAACCATACACGCTTTAAAAGCAAAACTGAATACAATTAAAGAAGGAGAATTAAATTTTCAACGTAAAAAATTAGCTAATTTTGACGAAGAACAAGCCGAGTTGATTACGGCAAGAATCATTCAGAAAATCACAAATCATTTTGCTAATCATTTAAAAGATGATGAAACTATGGTGGACGAAAGTATTGAATGGATTGAGAAAATTTTCCAATTAGAAACGGTTTCAAAATAATGAGCAAAATAATCCGAATAGGAACTCGTGACAGCGAATTAGCCCTTTGGCAAGCACACACAGTACAAAAGAAATTAAATGATTTAGGCTATCAGACTGAAATTATTGCCGTAAAATCACAAGGAGACATTATTCTTGATAAACCACTTTACGAATTAGGAATTACAGGAATTTTTACCAAAACCTTAGACATCGCCATGATAAACGGTCAGGTAGATATTGCGGTTCATTCTATGAAAGATGTACCAACGGCTTTACCTATCGGAATTGTTCAAGCCGCTGTTTTAGAACGTGCTAATACGTTGGATATTTTAGTTCATAAAGGAAATTTAGATTTTTTAAATTCGGAAGGAACTATTGCAACGGGAAGTTTGAGAAGACAAGCCCAATGGCTAAATAAATATCCAAATCACAATGTGGTTGATTTACGTGGAAATGTAAATACGCGTATGCAAAAACTACATGATAGCGATTGGAACGGAGCCATTTTTGCTGCAGCAGGATTAGAACGTATCAATTTAAAACCTGAAAATTATATCGATTTAAGTTGGATGATTCCAGCTCCTGCACAAGGCGCAATGGTTGTAGTTGCTATGGAAAACGATGATTTTTGTAGAGAAACTTTAGCTAAATTAAACCATACCGAAACCGAAATTTGCACACACATTGAACGTGAATTCTTAAAAACACTTGAAGGTGGTTGTACGGCACCAATTGGAGCTTTAGCCACATTTACTTCAGATAAAATTGATTTTGAAGGCGTTTTATTTTCTTTAGACGGAAAAGAAAAACACACAATCAAAAAAAGTTGTACTTTTGATTCTTATAAAAACTTCGGAAAAAATTGTGCCGAAGCAATTTTAAACGACGGTGGAAATGTTTTAATGGAAAGCATTCGCCAGGATTTAAAAAAGTAATTTTATTCCAAAATGGAGAAAGAATCGTTACTCAATTATTTATATCGTTTTTTTGATATCATCGTACTACTTTTTATAGTTTTTGACTTTGGATATGACTTCGAAGAAAACTATAATTCGCCACACGTTATAGGATTAATATTTCTTTCAATAGGACTATTAGCGTTTAATTCGTTTAAATTTTTTACCTATAAATACAAGAGTAATAAAAAAGTAGCACTTGCTAACATGATATTATTAGCAGGTATTATGTTGACTTGTGTTATAATTTCATTACTAAATTTAAACTTTTCATCAGATTACATTCTTCAAAAAGTAAAACCAATTTTAGAAGGAGGGCTTATCTTTTATTTTTTACTACGACTTTTAGTTTTAGTACGTCATATTTATGATATTTACTTTAATCCAGCCATTGTATTTGTTGGAAGTTTCATGATTTTAGCCTTAACAGGTGCCTTTTTATTAATGCTACCGAGTGCTACAACAAACGGAATAACTTTTACCAATGCGCTTTTTACTTCTACAAGTGCTGTTTGTGTTACTGGATTAGCAGTTGTAGACACCTCAACCGCTTTTACGACCGTTGGGCAATCCATAATTTTAGTTTTAATTCAATTAGGCGGAATTGGAATATTAACCTTCACTTCTTTCTTTGCTTTCTTTTTTAGAGGGAGTTCTTCTTTTAAAGAAGGATTGAATACTAAAGACTTTATTGCACATGAAGGGTTAAGAGATGTTTTTAGAGCAGCCCTTAACGTAGTAATTTTTACCTTGGGAGTTGAAGCCGTAGGTGCTATTTTCATCTATTCCTCTATATTGGAAATTAATACTATAGAAAACAAATTTTTCTTCTCAATTTTCCACTCTATCTCAGCTTTTTGTAACGCTGGCTTTTCAATTTTGTCTGCCGGATTATATGATGAGGCTATACGCTTTGACTATTTTCTTCAATGGATTATTATGACTTTGATTGTTTTAGGAGGGTTAGGACACAATATCGTATTTAATTTTTATCAGAAAATCAAAACGCATGTTCTTGAATTTTTCGACAAAACTATAGTTCATAAAAAAGTTAGAATCATAACATTAAATACGCAAATTGTAATCTACACTACGCTGATTTTGTTAATCAGTGGCTTTGTTTTCTTATTTATTTCAGAATACAACAACACATTATTAGAACACAATACTATTTTTGGAAAAATAACCGCCGCATCATTCAATTCGGTTACTCCAAGAACTGCTGGATTTAATGCGGTTGACTTCACGCAAATGAATGTTCCTTCTCTTTTGTTTATCATTTTTTTAATGTGGATTGGAGGTTCGCCTGCATCTACTGCCGGTGGTATAAAAACAAGTACCTTTGCATTAGCAACACTAAATATTTTTGCCGTGGCAAGCGGAAAGAGCAGAATTCAATTGTTTGGAAGAAGAATTTCATCAGAATCTACCTCTCGCGCTTTTGCTATTTTATGTATTTCATTAATAACCATTGGAATATCCATTGTCGCAATATTAATTTTTGAACCAAAAGGGACGCCCTTATTAACGGTTGCCTTTGAATGTTTTTCAGCTTATAGTACTGTGGGATTGACGCTAAATTTTACACCTATTTTAACAGAGCCTAGTAAATATGTTCTTATTGCTTGCATGTTTATAGGTCGAATAGGAATGCTCAACTTAATGGTGGGATTATTACGAAGAATGAACCATCAATTCTACGAATATCCAAAAGAAAATATATTAATTAACTAATCTTGTCCAAATGAAAATTATCGTGTTTGGTTTAGGAAACTTCGGAATGTCGCTTGCTATCAGTCTAACTGAAACTGGAAACGAAGTAATTGGTGTTGATAAAAACATCGAAAAGGTAAATTTAGTGAAAGATAAAATTTCGCTAGCTATTGCCTTAGATTCTACTAACGAACTGTCTTACGAAGCCTTGCCTTTAAAAGATGCTGACAAAGTGGTCGTTGCCATAGGTGAAAATGAAGGTGCAGCAATTATTACAACAGCGATTATTAAGAAATTATCCGATGTAAAAATTATTAGTCGCGCCTTATCTCCTATTCACGATACGGTTTTAGAAGCGATGGGAATTTACAGCATCATTCACCCTGAACAAGAATCAGCAGATCGATTAACCAAGCAAATCAACTTTAAATCGACTTTAGAAAATTACCAATTAGATGATAATTATACCATTTCTGAAGTAAAAGCAAAATCAGAATTTTTTGGAAAAACATTAGCCGAATTAGATTCTATTGATAAATATCGTTTGACTTTAGTAACCATTATCCGAAAAAGAGAAAAACGAAATCTTATCGGAAAAAAATCGATTATTAAAGAAACGATTGGTCGTCCTGCTCCAGATACTGTTGTATTAGAAGACGATATTTTAGTAGTTTACGGATACAATAAAGACATCGAAACGTATTGTTTAGGACAAGAAGAACACCAAATTAGAAGCTAAAATGACCCAAATTCTCTCTACAAAAAAACTTTCAAAAGTATTAAAAAACAAACTTTATGATGCTAAAATTGAACTTGTAGAAAAGAATTTCATTCAAACTAAATCTATTGATTTTGAAACACCTCAACTCAATGACTTCTTGGTTTTTACAAGTAAAGAAGCGGTAAAAAGTGTTTTAAAATCGAAAATAAAAAACGTTCATTCCATTTCGTGTTTGTGTGTGGGAAGTAAAACCCGAAGTTTCCTTGAAAAGAAAGGATTCACCGTTATTGAAAGTGCCGATTATGCGGAAGAATTAATTCAAATAATTGAATCAAAATATAAAACTAATTCGTTTACTTTCTTTTGTGGAAATATCAGAAGAAATACGATTCCCGATTTTTTTCAGCAAAATAAAATCGCATATAACGAAATTGTCGTATATGAAACCAAGCTGAAACGACACCAAATCAAAGAACCATTTGATGGTGTTTTGTTTTATAGTCCGTCTGGAGTCAACAGCTTTTCAGAAAAGAATTCATTAGAAAACAAAACCTGTTTTTGCATTGGAACCACCACAGCAAAAGCATTAGAAAACAAAACAAACAACATAATAATTGCATCGCAACCCACCGTTGAAAATGTAATTACCGAAGTAATAAAATATTATAAACGCTTATAGCCAATTGCTTAAAGCATAAAGTATAAAAAATGATTAAGAACGACTTATTTTTACGAGCATTAAAAGGAGAAACTGTTGAACGTCCACCAGTATGGATGATGCGTCAAGCCGGAAGATATTTACCAGAATTTAGAGCTTTACGCGATAAATATGATTTTTTCACCCGATGCGAAACTCCAGAATTAGCTGCTGAAATTACCGTACAACCTATTCGTATTGTAAAACCAGATGCTGCGATTTTATTCTCAGATATTTTAGTAGTGCCGAGAGCAATGGGAATTCACGTTGAATTAAAAGACAATTTAGGTCCGATAATTCCAAATCCGATTCGCACAATGGAGCAAGTAAATCAGGTTTTTGTTCCAAACATTCACGAAACTTTAGGTTACGTGATGGATGCAGTAAAATTAACCAAAGAAATGTTGAACGACGAAGTACCTTTAATTGGTTTCGCAGGTTCACCATGGACGATTTTCTGTTATGCTGTAGAAGGAAAAGGTTCTAAAAGTTTTGATACAGCAAAAGGATTTTGTTTTTCAAATCCAGTTGCAGCTCACCTATTATTACAAAAAATTACTGATACTACGATTTTATACTTAAAAGAAAAAGTAAAAGCAGGTTGTAATGCGATTCAAATTTTTGATTCATGGGGAGGAATGCTTTCTCCGGTAGATTATCAAGAATTTTCATGGCAATACATCAACCAAATCGTAGAAGCGTTAGCCGAAGAAACAGAAGTAATCGTTTTTGGAAAAGGATGTTGGTTCGCTTTAAACGAAATGTCAAAATCAAAAGCATCTGCTTTAGGAGTAGATTGGACTTGTTCACCTAGAAACGCACGCTATTTAACCGGTGGTAACATCACGTTACAAGGGAATTTCGACCCAAGTCGTTTGTTATCTCCAATCCCAACCATCAAAAAAATGGTTCACGAAATGATTGACGAATTCGGAAAAGACAAATACATTGTAAACTTAGGTCACGGTATTTTACCAAACATTCCGGTAGATCACGCTAAAGCTTTTGTTGAGGCTGTGAAAGAGTATCAAAAGTAGACAGTCTTAGTCTCAGTTTACAAAAGAACTGCGACTGAAAACTGCGACTGAAAACTGATCAATATGAAAAATAAATTCTACACCTACATACAAACTCTACAAGATCAAATCTGTAAAGGATTAGAGGACATCGATGGCGGCACCAAATTTCGAGAAGATTTATGGGAACGACCAGAAGGCGGTGGCGGTCGCACACGTGTTATTGAAAACGGAAACGTTTTTGAAAAAGGCGGTGTGAATATCTCAGCCGTTCATGGAAAATTACCTGATACCATGCAAAAAATGTTCGGTGTAGGAGAAGCCGATTTTTTCGCTTGCGGATTGAGTTTAGTAATTCATCCGAAAAATCCGATGGTGCCAACGGTTCATGCCAATTGGCGTTATTTCGAAATGTACGATGAAAACGGAAACATCATCAACCAATGGTTTGGTGGAGGACAAGATTTAACACCGTATTATTTATTTGAAGAAGATGCCAAACATTTTCATCAAACCTGTAAAAACGCTTGCGACAAACATAACCCTGAATTTTATCCCAACTATAAAAAGAAATGTGACGAGTATTTTTGGAATGCACATCGCAATGAAGCAAGAGGAATCGGTGGTTTGTTTTTCGATTATTTAAAAGCAACCGAGCAAATGTCGATGGAAGATTGGTACAATTTCGTAACTGAGGTTGGGAATTCTTTCTTACAAGCGTATGTTCCAATTGTTGAAAAAAGAAAAGATTTACCATATACAGATGCACACCGCACTTGGCAAGAAATTCGTCGTGGTCGTTATGTAGAATTCAATTTAGTTCACGATAAAGGAACTTTATTCGGACTAAAAACCAATGGAAGAATCGAAAGTATTTTGATGAGTTTACCTCCACATGTGCAATGGGTGTACGACCATCATCCTGAACCAGGAAGTGAAGAAGAAAAATTATTGAAAATATTAGCAAAACCAATCGATTGGGTATAAAAAAACTCCGCTATTTTTATAGCGGAGTTTTTTATTTATATGATTAAATTAATCCAAGAAATCGATTAAATCTAACATTTGAAGCACAATGTTTTCATTTGAAAAATTTGAATTAATATCCATTTCTAATTTCATAATGTGATTGTTTAACTTATTTGAAGCTTTAAACTCCATGTTTTTAAACTGATTTCCTAAACGTACCATTTTAGCTGTATCACTTCCTAAATCTTGATTTAACAAATAGGATTTGAAGAAACGTTGTATTTCAAAATTTCCGTAAAAATAATTCTTCGATAAATCTTTCTTCACTTTTTTAGTGAAATCTGATTTTGATCCATTATTTAAATAATCCAAACCATTAGTAAATACCATTACATCTCCTCTCTTAATAATCATGAAATCCCCTAGTTCTTCTGATTGATTTACCAAATAATAGTCATCTACTTTTTGTAAAAGATTTTTTCTAACACCTAAATTCAACAATTTATCTCCCATTGTTGGATGAGTAGATGTCATAATCATAGTAAAAATTGGTCGAGTTTTGGTAATGGTCTTTTCTTCTTCAACTTCTTCGTAATCTTCATCATACGTTCTCGACATAAAAGTACTTTCATACGTTTCCATAGCATGTAAAAACATTGAAATGTCACCATCAAAAAGCGTTGCAGTAGCTTCTTCATCAACAATAGTTGAAATTAAATCGGTTAAGATTTCTGTATCTTTTTTGTCAATTGGTATATTACCTAAAATTTGCTCCATGATTTCTGGATAATTTTTAAGCAATTCTTCGGTACTCGAATGATATGAAAAATAAGCTAAAGGCTCTTGTTTTGGGAAGTAATTAAAAATATTTTTATTCGGTTTTCTCGCAACTACTTTTTGCATCACATTGGCAAGAGATTCTGAATATTCTACTTTTTGCTCCATTCGGGCTTTATTATTCTCAAAATAGAAATCAACATTCATTCCTTTAATAGCATTCTTAGAATTGTTTACTTCTCTATTTGAATTGATAGAACCTAACAAATAATAAAACGAACTCATTCTGCCATAAACAGCTTCATAATTAATCCAACAAGCAATGTCGGCCTTTGTATTTATCTTTGAAGACACAGGTGTTACAAATCCATTTTCAAATAAAAGTGCAATTTGTTCCTCTTGTTTTTCATGCTTTTGGATTCGCTCTTGTGCTTGTTCTTTTTCAAAAGAAGCTATCCATTTTTTATACTCTTCATCATTAAAATCCGCTTCTTCAATGTCTTCCTCTTCAGTAACGTCTTCTTCAGCTCCAGCTCTTTTATCAACTAATTCTTCTATTGGAGCACCTTCTCCAACTTCAATTCTTTTATCTAAAATAACTTTAGTGGGAACTTCTTCTACAACCTCAACTGGAGCATCATCATAATATTCTTCATCTACAACCACAGCGGCAGTATCTACGGCTATCGTAGCATCAGAAAAGTCAGTATAAGCAAAGTTATTTCTAGTTTCAATAATTTCATAAATGATTAAATTACCATCATTCCATGCCAGAGTAAAATCATCGTTTTTAGGTGAATAAAGAGCCCATTTATCGTGTTTCTTAATAACTTCTTTAATGGAATCTGCTGTGTTTAAATTGTTTTTATTTACCTTGTTTTGGATGAAAGTATTCCAACCTTTAGCATCTTTTAGTGGAAATGTCATTTGATAATAAGCAATACTATCCGTAAAATTTCCATGAATCGTAACCGATTTTGTTTTATCGATGAACGAAATAAAATCGTTTAATTTAAAATCGGAATTAGCTTCGTTTACACTTTTAAAAACCTTGTGATTAAACAAGCTATCCATATCTACTTTTTTAGCAAATTGAGATGTGTTGAATTGCACAAAATAATCATAGTTTTCCTGTTTGCTTTGGCCAAATACGATAACGGGAAATAGGAATAAGAAATAAAAAATCTTTTTCATAATTGAATTAAGGATTGAAACTTATGGAATTGTTCATCAGTTTATTGTTGTTTAAAACATTCCATATATTCTGTTTTAAAAACACTGTTTTTTTAGATTTTGAAAGTTTACTGTTTGCATTTTGAACCGTTGCCACATCTTTATCAAAAGTATAAACCGCTATGATATTTGCCTTTAGTAAATCTTCTTTTTTATCTTCGTTCTTGATTAAATTTTTTGGTAACGGATAGGAAGCAATTCGCTCAAATTTTCCATTATTGTTTTTAAAATGAACCAAATTATTTTTTTTATCCATTACATTTAAAACCGCATTCAAGGTTTCTAAAGAATTGTATGAAAAATTGATTTTGAAAATGTAAGTATTAAAATCATACGAAGTAGAAATTTTAGAAACCCCTTTAATTTTTGAAGCTTCTGTTCTAAATTGTGCTAACTTTGATTTGATGTCTTCTTCATTTGGAATACTAACTCCATCAACTTCTTCTAACATTATAGCCGACTTGGTTTTGAACCATGAACTCGAAAAATCCACTACCAAACTATAATCACCACTTTGGTCATTATTATGCTTGATTTTTTCAGTTATTTCAAAACAACTGGTTAGTAGCAAACAAATGCAAAGAATAATTAGCTTCTTCATGCTACAAAATTAAGAATATTTTTACGGATTTACATAGTTTCCAAAAGAAAGAAATCGGTTAAAAATTAGTAACTTTACGCTCTAATTTTTTGAACAACAAATTATGTTTCCAATACACAGAGGTCGTCGTTTAAGAGTAAACGAATCTATAAGAAGTTTAGTTCGCGAAACCAGCTTGAGTCCGGCTGATTTTATGTTTCCGATGTTTATCATGGAAGGTGAAAATACTAAAGTAGAAATCCCTTCTATGCCAGGAATTTTCCGTCGAACATTAGATTTAACGGTGGAAGAAGTAAAAGAATTATTTGCTTTAGGAATTCGTGCCGTAAACATCTATGTTAAAGTTAGTGATGATTTAAAAGACAATACTGGAAAAGAAGCTTGGAACGATAATGGTTTGATGCAAAGAGCCATTCGTGCCATAAAAGCCGCTTGTCCAGAAATGATTGTAATGCCTGATGTGGCTTTAGACCCGTATTCGATTTATGGTCACGATGGAATTATTGAAAAAGGTGATATAGCAAATGATGCCACCAATGATGCTTTAGTGAAAATGGCGGTTTCACATGCACAAGCTGGTGCCGATTTTGTAGCACCAAGCGATATGATGGATGGTCGTGTTTTACGCTTACGTCAAGGTTTAGATGCTGCGGGATTTCACAATGTGGGAATCATGAGTTATTCGGCTAAATATGCTTCTGCGTTCTATGGTCCGTTTCGTGATGCTTTGGATTCGGCTCCAAAAGATGCTGATGTAGAAGTTCCAAAAGACAAAAAAACCTACCAAATGGATTATGCGAATCGCATCGAAGCGGTTAAAGAAGCCCTTTGGGATGTAGAAGAAGGTGCCGATATGGTCATGGTAAAACCTGGAATCGCTTATTTAGATATCGTTCGTGAAGTTAAAAATGCAGTGGATGTTCCGGTAACGGTTTTCCATGTTTCGGGCGAATATGCAATGATTAAAGCGGCTTCGGAAAGAGGTTGGTTAGATCATGACAAAATTATGATGGAACAATTAATGTGTATCAAAAGAGCGGGTGCAAGTTTGATTTCAACCTATTTTGCTAAAGAGGCTGCTATTTTATTAAATAAAAAGTAATGTGACAAATGTCACAAACTAAGTGAAATCGATGTTGTAATTTTATCGATATTTCTAAATTATATCAAAATGAAACTTATATTAAAATCATTTGCTGTTTTCACATTAGCCATTTCCTTAACGAATTGTGGTGAAAAAAAGGAAACGGATGCCTACGGAAATCCTGTTCAAGAAAAATCAGAAGTAGCAGCAGAACCCACAGTTGACCCATTACTAGCAAAAGGACAAGAACTTTTTGAAGGAAAAGGAACTTGTACCGCTTGCCACAAAGCTGACACAAAAGTAATTGGACCAGCCATAAAAGATATCGCCAAAATTTACAAGGAAAAAGGAGCAAGTATCGCTTCTTTTATAAACGAAGAAAGTGAAGCGATTGTAGACCCATCACAATACGAAACTATGAAAGCTAACTTTGTTATTACAAAAGCCATGACGGCTGAAGAACGCAAAGCCTTAGAAGTATATATGATGAGTTTCGAATAACCGTTACTCAACCACTAATTTAAAGCCCACGCGCGGAATGTTTTCTATTCTCACGTGGGTTTCTTCTTTTATGATTTTTCGCAATCTTGAAATAAAAACATCTAAACTTCTACCAAGGAAATAATCATCGCTTCCCCATAATTCCATCAAGATTTTTTCACGTTTTAAAACGGTGTTTGGATTGTCTAAAAACAGTTTTAAAAGCGAGGCTTCTCTTTCGGTTAAAGTTATGCTTTGATTCTCGTTCTTTAATAAATAATTCTCGGGTTCAAATTGAAAACTTCCAAATGTATATTGTTTTTGTGTTGAATTATCGGTCGACTTTTGGCTTCGGTTTAAGAAAATTTCGATTTTTAAAATCAATTCTTCGATCGAATATGGTTTTACTAAATAATCATCGGCTCCCAATTTCAAACCCTTAATTCGGTCATCTTTCATGGTTTTTGCCGAAAGAAAAATAATTGGAATTTCCTGATTTCGTTTTCTGATTTCAGTTGCAATTTCAAATCCATCCATATCGGGCAACATAATATCCAAAACACACAAATCGAAAGACTCTTTGCAAAACAATTGAAAAGCTTCTTTTCCATTGGCGCAATGCGTTACATCAAAATGTTGCTCTAAATTATCGGAAGTTAAAAACGCTAAGGTTTCGTCGTCTTCAACATACAAAATGCGCTTTTTACTCATAATCGTTTTTGTTTATTTGGATGGTTATAGTGATTCCTTTTTCTTCATTATTTTTAGCTTCAACTTTCCATTTATGCCATTCGCAAACGCGTTTTACATATGAAAGGCCAATTCCAAAACCTTCAATATCTTTGCTGTCTTCTCTTGCTACACGATAGAATTTATCAAACACAAATGGTAAATCACTTTCTGGAATTCCGCAACCATTATCGGTAAATTTTAAAGCTAATCCTTTTGAACTTTCTTTTGATTGAATGGTTATTTGTGGTGTTTGAGGTGAATATTTCACCGCATTATCCATGATATTGTAAATCACATTATAAAAATGAAATTCATCTGCCTGAACGATATAATTTCGCTCTAATTGAATGTCTATATTGATTTCTTTCTGATGTTTTAAGAAGATGTTTTCTCGAACTAATTCCAACAATACTTTCAAATCAACTTTCGATTTTTCTAATTCGATTTGCTTGCTTTCGGTCTTCGCTACATATAGAATTTTCTCAATGTGCTGGTTCAATTTATTACTTTGGTTGATAATAATTTGAATGTATTTTGAAAGCTTTGGATTATCAATAATTTCTCTTTGAGTATTAGCATAATTGGAAGCAATCAAGATAGAAGCCAATGGTGTTTTAAATTCATGCGTCATATTATTGATGAAATCTTTTTGTAAATCAGTATATCTTTTTTGCTTTAGCATTAATAAAACCGAATACACATAAATAATCAGAACGAAAAATAAAACTCCAGTAAAAATCCAATATTGTGACAAACTTTTAAAATAAGTTTGTTTAATATTTGGAAAACGAACCGCAAAGTAATAGGTTAAATCGCTATTTTTTGAGAAACAATCGGCACAAAATTTAGAAGGCTCTTTTCCATTAGCCGAAATGTAATTTCCATACACCATAGCATCAGAACTACAATCATATATGGCATATTCGTAGTCTAATTCTAACTTTACCTTTTCGAACTCATTTTTTAAATATTGTTCTAATATGGTATTTTCAAAAACATCATTTACATTTACAATAAAGTAATTTTCGGAAACTTTTTTTATTTGATTTCCTATCGGAAGTTCTTTTTTATTGTCTTTATAAATTTTATTTACCACATCTTGCAAGGCAAAATGGATTTTATCTTCTACATCTTTTTTCTCAAAAATATAGGCTTGATTGAGTAAAAACAACTGCATGATAATTACTCCTACAATTGCTAAAAACCCAGCAAAAATTACGGTATTAAATCTGTTAAACTTCATAATGAGTTCGATATTACGAAAAAAGTGGTTTTAAAAACACCTGTTAACATGTCATTAACAATCATTAAAATTTAATTAACAACAGAAAAATAAAACTTTTTTAGTTTTGTACCAACAAATTTAAAATAACTAAAAAAATTATACCGTATGAAATCAATTAAATTATCAATCGTAGCTTTATTTATAGCTAGTGCATCATTTGCGCAAACTAAAGAAGTTAAAGTAGAAAATGCTAAAGCGATGCAAGTAGCTCCTACAGAAGTTAAAGCTCCTGTAACTCCTAAACAATCGAACATTAAATGGGATCAAGAAATGCATGATTTTGGAGATATTGAAAAAGGAAAACCAGTTACTTATGAATTTTCTTTTACAAATACTACAAAAGAAACTATCTTAATTACAAATGTAAGACCAGCTTGTGGTTGTACTGCTGCAAATTACACAAAAACTCCAATTAAACCAGGAGAAAAAGGAATGGTTGCTGCAACTTTCAATGCCGCTAGCGGTGGAATGTTTCAAAAATCTGTAACTATTACAACAACTGAAAACGGAGTTGAAGCTGTAAAAACTTTATCTTTTAAAGGAAAAGTATTAGAGCCAGCTACTGACAAAAAAGAAGAGATTAAATCTTAATAATATTATTAATTCAGCTTTTACATCTTATTAAACCACCTTTTATAGGTGGTTTTTTTTTATTTTTACTAAATGAAAACAGTCTTTATAAATACACCTCTCGGCTTCACAGAAATTCAAGGAGATGAAAATGGAATTTCAAAAATTCATGTTATGAATGAAGATGTTGAAATTTCAACTAAAATTCCAAAAGAATTAAAAGAGGCTGTTTTACAACTTCAAGACTATTTTGATGGAAAAAGAACAACTTTTACTTTTCCACTTAACCCAAGTGGAACCGACTTTCAAAAAAAAGTTTGGAATGAATTACTTCATATTCCCTTCGGAAAAACCTGTTCCTATTTAGAATTATCAAAAAAATTAGGTGATGTAAAAGCAATTCGCGCAGTTGCTTCTGCCAATGGAAAGAATCCACTTTGGATTGTGGTTCCTTGTCATAGAGTTATTGGTACTGATGGCTCATTAACAGGTTATGCAGGTGGTTTGTGGCGCAAAAAATGGTTGCTTGAACATGAAAATCCTGTAAAACAAGAAACTTTGTTTTAGTTTGTTGTAAAATCCAATCACTTTTTGCTACTTTTATAACGCAATCTTATAAAATTAGCTCATGAAATTTCTTATAAAATTCTTCAAATGGTTTGCTATTATTTTAGTAAGCATCATCGTTTTAATGTATATTTTTAACGTAGATTATCTTTTACGAGCTGTAAGAACCATTTATTTTAAAGGTTACACAACAGCTTTTCTAGAAGACTATAAAGAATTTCCTAATAGAGAAATTAAGAAAGGAATCGCACAACCTTGGGCAATAGCCACCGATTACAATTCTATTCCTGCCACCGAAGTCTTATCGAAAAACCATAAAGAATTACAAACTGTTGCTTATTTAATCATTAAAAATGATAGTATTTGGCACGAAAGTTATTTCGATGGATTTGATAAAAATTCTAAAACCAATTCTTTTTCCATGGCAAAAAGTGTTGTTACTATGGCTATGGGAAAAGCTATCATGGAAGGAAAAATGAAAAGTTTAGATCAAAAAGTAACCGACTTTTTTCCTGAACTAAAAGGAAAATATGCCAAAGAAGTTACTATCGGCGATTTATCTTCTATGGCTTCTGGACTAAGTTGGGATGAGAAATATTACAGTCCGTTTTCTATTGTAACTCGTGCTTATTTTGATGACAATTTGAAGGATATGATTCTAGGATTAGACATCAAAGAAAAACCAGGACAATCTTTCAAATATTTAAGTGGTGCTACACAACTATTAGCTATGTGTATTGAAAAAGCTACTGGCGAACATTTATCAGATTATGTATCGAAACATTTTTGGCAACCTATGGGAGCCGAAAACGAAGCACTTTGGCAATTAGATGAAGCGCCTGACGGAATTGAAAAAGCCTATTGTTGTATTGCAAGTAATGCAAGAGATTTTGCTCGTTTAGGAAAATTATATTTAAACAATGGAAAGTGGAATGGGCAAAAACTATTAGATAGTGCTTTTGTGAAAAAATGCATCACGCCACGTTTCGAAAAAAGTCCAGAATATGGCTATGGGTGGTGGATGCACGAAATTAAAGGAAAGAAACTTTTTTACATGCGCGGTCATTTAGGACAATTTGTAATTGTAATTCCTGAAGATGATTTAATCATTGTAAGATTAGGACATTTGAAAGGACTTCAAACTAAAACAGACCCACATAGTAACGATTTATATATTTATGTTGAAGAAGCCTACAACATGTTAGCACAAAGGGATAAGAAAAAATAGCACATTAATTTAAACAACTACTACTCTCATGATTGAAAAAATTAATTTAAACAACATCCTTTTTTTAGACATTGAAACAGTTCCAGAATACCACAATTATCGCGGTTTAGATAATGAAACCCAACAACTTTGGGAACAAAAAACGCAATACCAAAGAAAAGATGAAGTATCAGCAGAAGATTTTTACGAACGCGCTGGAATTTGGGCTGAATTTGGAAAAATCATTACCATTTCAGTGGGTTACTTTGTTAATAAAGTCGATATTCGAAACTTTCGTGTTACTAGTTTTTGGGGTGACGAAAAGAAAATTTTAAACGATTTTTCTAATTTATTGAATACCCATTTTAATGGTGCCCAACATGTTTTGTGTGGTCATAATGCAAAAGAATTTGATATTCCTTTTATTGCTCGACGTATGATAATTAATGGAATTGCACTTCCTAATAAGTTGAATTTATTCGGTAAAAAACCTTGGGAAGTACCTCATTTAGATACTTTAGAATTATGGAAATTTGGAGACTATAAACATTTTACTTCTTTAAAACTATTAACTAAAGTTCTTGGAATTCCTTCACCAAAAGATGACATTGACGGTAGCGAAGTCGCACACGTTTTTTATGTTGAAAACGACATTGACCGAATCATTACCTATTGTGAAAAAGACGTAATTGCTGTAGCACAAATTTTCTTACGATTAAGACGAGAAGATTTGTTAGTGGAAGATGAAATTATTCATGTATAAAAAAAGGGAGCTAATTAAGCTCCCTTTTTATAACTCTAAATAAATTATTTATTAACCACTACTTTTCTAGTAGTTTTTCCTAAATCATTTTCAATGGTTAACATATAAATTCCTTCCGATAGATTTTCAATATTTAATACTTCAATGGCGTTTGAAGATTTTTTACTAATAACTTGTCTTCCTTGCACATCGTACATAACAAAAGTAGATTCTCCAAAAGTGTCTGCAGCTAAATCAATATTAACAACCCCTTTTGCTGGATTTGGATATACTTTAATTTCAGCTAAAGCATTAGTTGGTGTATTTAAAGATTGTGCAATATTACAAATCGATAATGAAACCGCATTAATAATACCACTGTCTCCATTGTAGGAGTCAACTACTCTTAAAATCCAAGTTCCATCTGCAGATAAATTATTTAGAGTTGTTAAATAACCTACAGGCTTAACTGTTCCTGTAATGGAAGGGATTCCTGTTCCACATGTAAAATTAACACCTGCATCATCTAATGTGCAAATGATATCATCATTATCGCCACAAGGCTCATCAAATAAAGTAATTATTGGACTTCCTATAGCTGCAGGACCTTCCAAATAATATTTCATATCTTGAATGTATGTGTGTGTAATGTCGATTGAAACATTAATATCTCCAATAGTTAAACCTCCAGTAACAACAATTGGAATAGTAGCTATACTATTTGCTGTTGCACCTATAGTAGCATTAGTAAAATCTGTTGCTGTAAATGTATTTCCACAAGTTACAATTCCTGTTCTAAAGTTATTTACTGTCGCCGAAGATGCTACTGCTGTCCCACAACGATTCGATGGAACAACTCTCCAATAATAAGTAGTTTCAGGAGTCAAACCTGTTACTAAGTAACTATTTTCTACCGTATTCACATCTGAAATTAATGAAGCAAAATTAGACTGAGTAGATACTTGTAAATTGTAAGTTTCAACATTTATATCAGAATTCCAGTTGAAGAAAACAGATGTAGCAACGCTATTCTGTCCAGTTGCAGGAGAAGTTAAGACTGTTGGTTGAAAGGTAGGAGAATAAATTTTTAATTGCTTAAATCTTGTTTCTACTTCCGTTCCATTTGAGCCTGTAATTCCAACTGTGTAATTTCCTGGTTGAACAGACGCCAATCCAGAAACTGTCATCGTTACTGTTCCATTAGCACTTAATGATGAAGGGTTAAATGTAGCTGTTGCACCTGATGGTAATCCAACAGCTGAAAAAGTCGTTGTCATGCTACCCGATTGTTTATAATCAAATGTATATACAGCATTTTGATTAGAACAAACGATTAAATCATCCGATTTAGAAATTAATGCAAAATTGGATGTAATTCCAGTAACTACTAATGAATAATTTTGAGCTCCTGTAACTAAAGTCCCTTTATGAGTAACTGTGATTACATAATCACCAGCCGCTGGTGTATCAATTCTAACTACTTCAATATTATCAACATTATTATCTCCTGTTCTCACCGCTAAAGCAGTTGGACTTGATTGTAATTTCCATGGATAAAAAGTAGTTGTTCCATCTTTGGTTACTCTAATATCTAAATCATTAACTAAAACTGGCACCGCATAATTATCTCCTAAAGTACCATTATTAGCTGTTCCTGGTAAATCAGTCCAAGTTATAGAAGCTACTAAAGGATTTGAAGCGCCTCCAGTTGATTTAACAGTCATAGTAAATGTTTGACCTTGAGTTAAATTGTTTTCTGAAACCCAAGATGTTAATCCGTTCCCTGTTATCGTTTCGACTGCTTTTTTAGCATTTAACAAACCCCAACCAAATTTAGCATCTGGTCCTACGTTTCCAGCATCATCTGCTGTATGACATGCCAACCCTCTTAAAGTAGCCGACTTCATAAAACTATTGGTTAGGTTTTTATTGTGTTGTTGAACCAGTAATAAGGTTCCTGCAACATTTGGACTTGCCATTGAAGTTCCTGAGTAAGAAGCTGTTGCCGTATTACTAGTAGAAATAGTTGAGGTCAAACCAGTACCATTACCTGTAATATCTGGTTTAATTCTTCTATCATCAGTTGGTCCTTGACTACTAGATGCATTAATAGAAACACTTGATAAAGATCCGTCTGCATTAATAACAGCATCATTTGCATTAGCAACAATTAAAGTGTTTTTTGATGTCTTATTTCCAGTTAATTTATCATAACCTGCAGCTATTGGATTTGTATTATTATTATTACCCCCATCATTTCCAGCAGACATAACAGCTAAATAATAAGGAGATAAATAGGCAATTTCATCCCATCCTTGTGCAGCATCTGTGTATGCCCCGATGTACCATGCAGGCAAAGAAGTTGTTCCGCTTGTAATAGGCACACCATACGAATGATTGGAAATCAACATTCCACCTAAAACTTCAGATAATGCTTCTGATTCATCATTATCCCAATAAAATGTTCTTGCAGTTGCTAATGTTGCCATTCCTTTAACACCAGCTGAGCCAGCATTCCAAGGTAATGCAAGAATTGTACCTGTAACATGCGTTCCATGGTCGCTATATGTTGTTCCTGAAACATCGTCAACTGTTGTTACTCTGCCTCCAAATCCACTATGAGATCTACGCACTGTACCTCCGTCCCATACACGAGCTACCATGCCTTGTCCGTCTAAGGTTAATCCTAATCCACCACCAGTATTTAAAAAATTAGCTCTTGTTGATCTTGCAGCAGCTACATTTGTTGTTGCGTAATAAATAGGAAAACCATCAGGCGTTAATTTCATTAACTCTTGGAACGAACCATTTTCACCTTTAATGAATATTGGCCAACCGTTTTTATTTGCTACTTCTATAGCTTTAGCTCTTTCTGTTTCTTCCAACTTTTGAAAGTAGGTAATTTTCTGTTGGATTTTTTCTACATCATAATCTTTTGTGATTTTAGCAACATCTTCTTTTGTTTGGGAAAAAGAAAATGTACAAAAAAACGCAAAGAAAGAAGCGAATAGTTGTTGTTTTTTCATTTTTTGGGGCTGTTTAGTGTTATTTAATAAAACAAATATATAATTTTTTCACAATCTTAAAAAAATGTTTTAAAAAAATAAACTTTTTTCTAAAACATAACAACTTGAATATATATTATTTATGAATTTTTATCTAATAAAAATAAAATTTTCTTTAAAAGTTAAGATATACTACATTTACGAAAAAATAGCATTGTATGGTTTTAAGTAGATTTTGGTTAGTAATATTTATATCGTCTATCTTTTTTATTGTATTCGGATTGTTTTCATCGCAATATTATTCTATTGATTATGTTTTGAACGGGAAACAAGGCGAACCTCTTTTAATAGGTGAAAAATATTTAAAAGAAGTTCCGAAATTTGTTCAAGATAGTGTCCAAAAAGCGGAAGACAAAACATTCATTATCAATAAAAATGAAAAGGATGCAGACACAACTTATATTTACAACAATCAAACTGTAAAAATCTACAGCGGAAAACAAAAAGCAGATGGATTATTGCCAATGACCAAAAGCAGTTTGTTTGATTTGATTTTACCTTTAATCGCTTATTTATCTTTTTTCTGCGGAATAATGGAATTGCTAATCATTTCTGGAGCATCGGAAAGATTGGCAAAAAGATTAAGTCCGTTGTTTGCAAAAGTTTTTCCTTCAATTCCTAAAAATCACGAATCGATTTCCTATATGACATTGAATTTTTCTGCCAACTTCTTAGGATTGGATTCAGCCGCAACTCCGTTTGGATTAAAAGCGATGCAAAGTTTACAAGAATTAAATCCAGATAAAGATAGAGCAAGTGATGCCCAAATCATGTTCATGTGTTTGCATGCTGCTGGTTTAACATTAATCCCAACATCCATTATTGGTTATCGCGCAGCTGAACACGCAGCAAATCCAGCCGATGTAATGTTACCTTGTATTATTACTTCTTTTGTTGGAACTATTGCCGCTTTTATTTTAGTGGGAATCAAACAAAAAGTAAACTTCAAAAGTGCTTCTTTATTAGCGGCTTTAATGGGAGTTATCGGAGCGATTGTGGGATTATTATTCTACGTAAACAGTTTGGATTTAATTGGAAAAAATTACTTCACTTCTAATCTTTCGGGACTACTTTTGATATTAATCATTGGTGGAACTTTGATATTTTCCTTTATTCAAGAGAAGAAATTCGTAGAACAAAAAACGACTATTTTCGACACTTTTGTAGCGGGAGCGAACAACGGATTAAAAACCGGAGTTACCATTTTTCCTTATGTTATGGGAATGTTAGTAGCGATTTCCTTATTTAGAAACAGTGGCTTGTTTGAAATTATTGCCAACGGAATTTCCTTTTTATTTGCACATCTTGGAGTAGCTAAAGAAATCACTGATTCGCTTCCTGTGGCGATGTTGCGTCCTTTTAGTTCTGGTGGATCACGAGGATTTATGATTGATGCGATGAAGCAATTTGGACCCGATTCATTAACCGGAAGACTAAGCTGTATTTTCCAATGTAGTGCCGAAACCACTTTCTATGTAATTGCGGTTTATTTTGGAAGTATCAACGTAAAAAATACGCGTTACACCTTGGGAATGATGCTTTTAGTGGATTTAATCTGTGTAATTACGGCGATTTTTGTGGCGAGTTGGTTTTTTTAAAGTATAGTAAATAACCAAAATTCATTTTCTCATTCCCATCAAAAATCCGTAACTTTACCTTTCAAAACATACACAAAATGGACTTTTTATATCAAGACCCGTATCCAATTTTAAAAGACGATACACACTACAAAAAATTAACTTCTGATTACGTAAAAGTTGAGCAACTTGGCGATAGAGAAATCTTAGTGGTGGATCCAAAAGGATTAGAATTATTAGCACAAGAAGCTATGGACGACGTTTCGTTTATGTTGCGTTCGGCACATTTACAAAAACTAAGAAACATTATCGAAGACCCAGAAGCAACAGACAACGACCGTTTTGTGGCTTATAATTTATTACAAAACGCTGCTGTAGCTGTAGAAGGTCAATTGCCTTCTTGTCAAGATACTGGAACAGCCATTGTGGTTGCCAAAAAAGGTGAAAACGTTTACACAGGAGTTGATGATGGCGAATGGTTGTCAAAAGGAATTTACAATACGTACCAAAATAAAAATCTTCGCTACTCGCAAATTGTTCCGATTTCGATGTTTGAAGAAAAAAACTCGGGTTCGAACTTACCAGCACAAATCGACATTTATGCAAAAAAAGGAAATTCGTATGAGTTCTTATTTTTAACAAAAGGTGGTGGTTCGGCAAACAAAACGTTTTTATATCAAAAGACAAAATCGCTGTTAAATGAAAAATCGTTAGACGAATTTGTTCGTGAGCGCATTATGGATTTAGGAACAGCGGCTTGTCCACCGTATCACTTAGCTATTGTTATCGGTGGAACTTCTGCGGAAGCGAATTTAGCTGCGGTGAAAAAAGCTTCGGCAGGATATTATGACCATTTACCAACTTCTGGAAATATGTCAGGTCAAGCGTTTCGCGATTTAGAATGGGAAAAAAGAGTGCAAATCATTTGTCAAGAAAGTCAAATTGGAGCCCAATTTGGTGGAAAATATTTAACGCATGATGTTCGTGTCATTCGTTTACCGCGTCATGCTGCATCTTGTCCAGTAGGAATGGGAGTTTCTTGTTCGGCAGATAGAAATATCAAAGGAAAAATCACGAAAGATGGTATTTTCTTAGAGCAATTGGAAACGAATCCTGCTCAGTTTTTACCTGAAACAGCACCTCATTTAGAGCCAGCAGTAGAAATTGATTTAAACAAACCAATGCCAGAAATTTTAGCAGAATTATCAAAATATCCAATCAAAACGCGTTTAAAATTAAACGGAACTTTGATTGTGGCTCGTGATATTGCACATGCAAAAATCAAAGAATTGTTAGACGCTGGAAAACCAATGCCAGAATATTTCAAAAATCACCCAGTATATTACGCTGGTCCAGCAAAAACTCCAGACGGAATGCCATCAGGAAGTTTTGGACCAACCACCGCAGGAAGAATGGACGTTTATGTAGACGAATTCCAAGCGGCTGGTGGAAGCATGATTATGTTAGCCAAAGGAAACCGAAGCAAAGACGTAATGAACGCTTGTAAAAAACACGGCGGATTCTATTTAGGTTCGATTGGAGGCCCTGCTGCGATTTTAGCCAAAGAAAACATCTTATCGGTTGAAGTGGTAGATTTCCCAGAATTAGGAATGGAAGCCGTAAGAAAAATTGAAGTGAAAGATTTCCCTGCTTTTATTATTACCGATGATAAAGGGAATGATTTCTTTATGAATCTTTAGTTTAGAACAAAAAGAAAAGAAGCAAGAAAAAAGGAACCTGTGAGTTGAAAGACTTGCAGGTTTTTTATTTAAAATAAGATTCTAATAACGTTATTGCCTTTTTGACTTTACTGTCAAATGTAAATTTAAAAATGACCATAAAAACAATCAAAAAAGGGAAAAACAATAATACTTGTTTATCTTGTGTTTTGAAATAAACAAAGCCTATAAAAAGAGGTTCTATCAAAATAATAATCCACAAAACTTTTTTTATCATTGCACTCAACTGAAACTCTAAATCCATTTGATTGCCATGAATTTTTCCTGATATTTCAGGACGAAATTGTTCTCTTGGACCGTAATCAAAGGTTGGTTTAATGTTAATTTCTCCGCTCAAATTTACATTACCTTCAAAATCAAATTTAGAATTATCACGGAGAAAATTTTCAACCTTAGCTTGAAGAATTGCAATCATTTCTTCTTTTGAAAGAGTGGTTTTTATGATTTGTGATTTTTTGAACATTATTCCGAAATTTTTACTTCAATTATGCTGTCTTCTAACTTCTTATTTTTTATGTCATAATCAATCTCATTGGGACTTTTAATTCTTTCTTCATTGTTTTTATCAATGACTTTGAGTTCTATTTGATTTGCATCAATATTTTCTTCTTTAGGCATATTTGTTTGTTCCAACACATGAATTGAGACGAACAAAACAATAAAAATAAGTGGGAAACAATTTATCAGATAAAACAAATTAAATACTACTTCTTTGAAATTTTTAGATGTAAGCTCAACATATCTACTGATGCCAATAACAATGAAAAAAAGATAAAAAATAAAAATAAAAACTGTAGCCTCTATTTTGCCAAAAAAAATAAAACTCAATATAATTAATTGCAAAATCAAACTTAGTAAGGCAACAAATCTAATACTTGTTGAAAGCTTGTATTTTATTCTATCAAATATATTCATAACTAAGAACTACTCCACAAACAACACCAATCCTTTCAAATAATGACCTTCTGGATGGTAAATGTTCGTTGGGTGATCGGGACCTTGTTCTAATTTGTGTAAAACTCTTATGTTTCTTCCGGTTTCTATGGCTGCTGCGGCAACGGTGTTGTAGAACAAAACATCGTCAATAACTTGCGAACAAGAAAAGGTGAATAAAATTCCGTTTGGAGCTAAAGCTTTTAAACCTGCAATGTTTAAACGTTTGTAAGCTTGTGTTGCCGTGTGTTTGCTTTTGATGCTTTTAGCAAATGCGGGTGGATCTAAGACAATTACATCATAAATTTGATGATTCTCTTTCATGAAGTTGAATACATCATCGGCAACTGCTTTATGATTGGCGTTTGGGAAATTTAATTCCATATTGCTTGCTGCTAAATCCACAGCTTTTTGAGAAATATCTACCGAAGTTACCAATTCAGCTCCAGCACTCATTGCGTAAATTGAAAATCCGCCTGTGTAGCAAAAGGTGTTTAGTACTTTTTTGCCTTTTGAAAATTCGCCTAGTAATTTTCGGTTTTCGCGTTGGTCTAAGAAAAAACCTGTTTTTTGACCTTCAACCCAATTTACCGAAAACAAAATGTTGTTCTCTTTCGCAACTGCTTCTACTTTATTTCCGAATAAGAAATAATCAGTTCCTGTATTGGGTAAAGTTCCAGAACTTTTGCAATAAATAGTTTCGCAATACTCCGAAAAATTCGATTTTATAGCTTCTGCAATTTGTTCCATTTGAAGAAAAACTCCAGTAGAATGCGCTTGAATTACCCAATTTTTATCGTAATAATCAATAATTAATCCCGAAATTCCATCTCCTTCTCCGTGAATGACACGAAAAGCATTCGTAACTTCAAAATCCAATATTTGGGTACGTAAATACCAAGCCGATTGTAGTTTGGCTGCCCAAAAATTCTCAGAAAAAGTTTCATCGCCAAACGTCAAAATACGAACTACAATACTTCCTTTGTCGCTGAAATATCCAGTTCCTAAATGATTGTTTTTCGAATCGACTACATCAACCATTTCGCCATCGTTAATTACACGACTCACACCGTAAACCGCACCACTAAAAATCCAAGGATGACGACGTTGAATTGATTTTTCTTTACCTGATTTTAAAATTACTTTTGGGAACATATTAATGTGTCAATTTGAAAATGTGTCAATGTGCCAATTTAATTAGTCAATTTGAAAATGTGTCAATGTGCCAATTCTTATTATTGATTCATCAACTAATTGACACATTCTCTTATTGTCACATTGGCTTATTGCCTCATTGGCTCATTTTTTTAGTGGTTGAAATGATTTTATTTGTAATTTTTAATATGTCAAAAACCTCATTTAGTAATTCTTCTGAATTTGGATAATTTTCCAACTCATTACAAAGGAATAACCAAAACTCGGTTTCATCGGCTTCTTTCATTGCAATTTTCATTTTATGAATGAAGTCAGCTTTACTTTCAGAATTTTGAGCTTCTTTGATGTTTGCTCCTATTGAAGTTCCTGATTTTAATAGTTGATTGGCGATTACATACTTTCTATCTTCTTCTAATTTTTCTGTGTATTGAACTACTTTTTTAGCAAATTCAAATGATTTTAAAAGAATTAAATTGTTTTTGTACTTTTCTTGAAATGTTATCATGGCTTATATATTTGTTTAATGTGTCGATTTTATAATGTGCCAATGTGTCAATTGAACTATAGTTAAGCAAATTGACACATTGACTAATTGCCTCATTGGCTAATCGATTTTCATTTCTGGGATTTCTCCTTCAATGATTAAATCTGCTTCTGTTGCTTTGATAATGTCTTCTACTGAAACACCTGGCGCACGTTCTAACAATTTGAATCCTTTTGGTGTGATTTCTAAAACCGCTAATTCTGTAACGACTTTTTTCACACAACCAACACCGGTTAAAGGAAGCGTACATTTTTTCAAGATTTTCGATTCTCCTGCTTTATTTACGTGCATCATGGCTACTATAATATTTTCTGCCGAAGCTACTAAATCCATAGCGCCACCCATTCCTTTTACCATTTTTCCTGGGATTTTCCAGTTGGCAATGTCTCCGTTTTCAGAAACTTCCATCGCTCCTAAAATCGTTAAATCTACTTTTTGCGCACGAATCATTCCGAAACTAAAAGCCGAATCAAAGAAACTTGCTCCTGGTAAAGTTGTAATCGTTTGTTTACCTGCGTTGATGATATCCGCATCTTCTTCTCCTTCAAAAGGGAAAGGTCCCATACCTAATACTCCATTTTCCGATTGAAATTCAACTGAAATATCGGTGCGAACATAATTGGCAACTAAAGTTGGGATTCCGATTCCTAAGTTTACATAGTAACCGTCTTTCACCTCTTGTGCTATTCTTTTTGCTATATCTTCTTTTGATAACATAATTCTTTCTTTTTTACTGAACACTAAAAACTGAACACTGATTACTTTTGACGAACTGTTCTTTGCTCAATTCTTTTCTCAAATTTCTCCCCTTGGAAAATACGGTTTACCATAATTCCAGGAATGTGAATTTCGTTTGGATTTAAAGTTCCTGCTGGTACTAATTCTTCTACCTCAGCAATAGTGATTTTTGCAGCACCTGCCATACAAGCGTTGAAATTACGAGCTGTTCCTTTGAAAATAAGATTTCCTGCTTCGTCACCTTTCCATGCTTTTACGATTGAAAAATCAGCTTTATATGCCAATTCCATTACGTGCATTTTTCCGTTGAATTCGCGAGTTTCTTTTCCTTCTGCTACTTCTGTTCCAAAACCTGCTGGGGTAAAGAATGCTGGAATTCCGGCTTGTGCAGCACGGCATTTTTCTGCTAAAGTTCCTTGAGGCGTTAGCTCTACTTCTAATTCACCTGAAAGCATTTGGCGTTCGAACTCAGCGTTTTCTCCCACATAAGAAGAAATCATTTTTTTGATTTGGCGTTTTTGTAATAGTAATCCCAATCCGAAATCATCCACACCTGCATTATTTGAAATACAAGTTAAATTGGTTACATTTTTACGAACTAATTCAGCAATACTGTTTTCAGGAATTCCACAAAGACCAAAACCACCTAACATGATGGTTTGTCCGTCTTGAATTCCTTCTAATGCTTCTTGTACGTTATTAACTTTTCTAGAAATCATATTTTGGTTTGTTGTTGTTTATAATCCGAATTCATCCATACTAGGTTCATCTGTTGGCACAGCTGTTGAATCCACTACTTTTTTAGGTGTCCAACAATCTACTTTGATAGATAAATTTTCTGGTTTTTCAAAAGGTTCTTTGGATACATCTAAATCGCTGTCTGCATAACATTTTTTCATGAAAATCCCCCAAATAGGTAATGCCATTGTAGCTCCTTGACCAAGTCTTGTTGCTCTAAAATGGGCAGCTCGGTCTTCGTTTCCAACCCAAACTCCAGTGGCAAGATTTGGCACCATTCCGATAAACCATCCATCGGAATTATTTTGAGAAGTTCCTGTCTTTCCTGCAATTGGATTTCCAAAACTATAATCGTATTGGATGAAACCACCGCCACCATATTTCAATCGCGCTCCTGTTCCTGAACTGGTAACTCCTTCCATTAATTTTACAACGGCATAAGCGACATCTTTATTCACGACATCTTTTGTAACTGGCACTGGTTGGTCAATAACCACTCCGTTTTTATCTTCAATTTTGATGATAAATGTTGGTTTTACATATACCCCTTGATTGGCAAATGTACTCATAGCACCAACCATCTGTTCCACAGTAATATCAACAGCACCTAATGCAATAGAAGGTTGCTCTGGAATATCAGAAGTAACTCCTAATTCTTTCGCCATATCCACAACTGCTTTTGGCCCTACTCTATCAATTAATTTAGCTGAAACCGTATTAATTGAGTTCGCTAATGCTTTTTGTAATGTAATGGTTCCTCTGTAATTGCCGTCGGAATTTTTTGGAGACCAATCAGCATCGATTCCCCATTTGCCTTTTGGCATAGTGAAATAACTATCAATAATAGAATCACAAGGCGACATACCTAATTGTTCAATAGCTGTTGCATACAAGAATGGTTTAAAAGTAGAACCTACTTGTCTTGCTCCTTGCCCAACGTGATCGTATTGGAAATATTTGTAATTAACTCCTCCTACCCAAGCTTTGATATGACCACTTCTTGGTTCCATAGCCATCATACCTGTTTGCAACATGTGCTTGTAGTAAATAATGGAATCTGTTGGTTTCATGATAGTATCTTTTTCACCTTCATAGGTAAAGATTTTCATTTTTGCAGGCACATCAAAAGATTTTAGAATTTCTTCTTCTGATTTTCCATTCAAGTCCATTTTTCTCCAACGCTCAGAATTTTTCTTAGCTTGCATCATGATTTGTTGCGTTTGCTCTGGAGTAATATCTACGAATGGTGCGTTTTCTTTTCCTTTTGCATTAATGAAGAATTCTTTTTGTAAGTTTTTCAAGTGCTCGGTTACCGCTTCCTCTGCATATTGTTGCATTTTGGAATCGATAGTCGTATAGATTTTTAGACCATCACGATACAAATCATATTCGGTTCCGTCTGGTTTTAAATGGTCTTTTACCCATTTTTTCATGTAATCTCTTAAATATTCTCTAAAGTAAGTAGCACTTCCTTCGGAATGACTTTCCGGTCTAAAATCTAATTTAATTGGAAGTTTTCTTAGTTCTTCTTTTTTAGCTTCAGAAATTACGCCATTTTTCACCATTTGTCCTAAAACCGTATTTCTTCGGTCTAAAACTAATTTGGCTCTTTTTTTACGATTTGGATTATATAAAGATGGATTTTTTAACATCCCCACAAATAAAGCACCTTCTTCAATAGTTAAATCTTTTGGTTCTTTGTTCATATAAATTTTTGCTGCTGAACGAATTCCAACCGCTCCATTTACAAAATCTACTTGATTTAAGTATAGCGCAATGATTTCTTGTTTTGTATATTGACGTTCCAAACGGATTGCAATAATCCATTCTTTTACTTTTTGAATTACCCTAAATAAAATAAATTTTGAACCTTCACCATGGAATAAGTTTTTAGCTAATTGTTGAGTAAGTGTACTTGCTCCTCCATCTCTACCTAATCGAACAACTGCACGTAAAGTTCCTTTGGCATCAATTCCTGAATGTTCGTAGAAACGCTCATCTTCTGTGGCAACTAACGCTTTTACTAAATGTTGTGGTAATTCTTCATATTTTACAGGTGTTCTGTTTTCTTTAAAGAATTTTCCAATAACCACTCCATCCGAAGAAATAATTTCGGTTGCTACATTTGAATCTGGATTTTCTAAATCGTCAAATGAAGGCATTTTTCCGAAAAATCCCCATGATGCAAAAAGGAATAACAAAATTACTCCTAAAAATCCGTAGGCAAATAATTGCCAAAATTTTCTTTTATACTCTGAAAAATCGTTTGTATTTGCTTTTTTGGTAGCCATACTATTTTATTTTTTCAATTCTTAATCCTAATTCTGTAATTCCATTCAGTTCTGACACTCCATCAACTTTTCCTGTCTCTCTCACCGCCTGAACTACCTCAACATTATATTTTCCTGCTCTACTAAATTTGAAATTCTTCAAATACCACAACTTACTTTCCTTCACATCTGAAAAACCTTCGCCTAATAGAGTTCCATCTGGGTTTGCCATTAAATACTCTAATGTATCTACTTTAATGGTTGGTTTTTTCCCTGGCTCTTTCATAGTAACAATCAAATACATGTTATTGAAAGGATAATCATTGTTGTTTCTCACATTTAAAAATAAATGATACGGATTCACCGTGTCTTTCTGCTCAAATGCGAAACGCAAGGTGTCTGATTTTTTCCAAGAACCGCCTAACTCTTTGTATTCACTGAAAAATTGCTTTTCATCGCAAGAGAAAAAAAGCACAGTGAATAGCATTAACCCAATAAATTTAGTCTTTTTTAGGAACATTTTTGAAATTTGATGGTTTACGTTTTTTGTTTTTATTGTTGTTCTTTTTCTTAGGTTGATCAAAACGTGTTAAACTGTCTTGTCCTACCACATTTTCGAATTTTTTCTCTACTTCTTGAACAGTTTCCACTACATAATCTTCCAATGCTGCTACATGTTCTTTTTTCTTATTAATCGCTACAATTTCTTTTACTTTTGCAACAGGTAAAACCAACCAATGTGCTGGAGCATTAGCATAAGAAAACCACATGATTTCTTTGAAAATATCGATTTTCTGGCAATATGCATCGCCTTTTTCGGTATATAATTTCGTATCCATATCGGGCATATCTTTCAATGCATCCAAATAGGTATCTAATTCATAATTCAAACAACATTTTAATTTACCACATTGTCCGGCTAGTTTTTGTGGATTTAAAGATAACTGTTGGTAACGTGCTGCCGAAGTATTCACACTTCTAAAATCGGTTAACCACGTTGAACAACACAATTCTCTTCCGCAAGAACCAATTCCTCCCAAACGAGCGGCTTCTTGACGGAAACCTACTTGTTTCATCTCGATTCTAATCTTGAATTCTTGTGCAAATTCTTTAATTAATTGACGGAAATCTACACGGTCATTTGCAGTATAATAAAACGTTGCTTTAGAGCCATCTCCTTGAAATTCAACATCCGAAATTTTCATTTCTAATTTCAAATGAATAGCGATTTCTCTGGCGCGCATACGAACGGCTTCTTCCTTATTTCGAGCTTCTGTCCAAATATCGATATCGCGTTGTGATGCTTTTCTGTAAATTTTAGCTAATTCTTTATCGGGATTTTCGCCTTTCTTTTTCATTTGAATTTTTACCAATTCGCCTGTTAAAGTCACAATTCCGATATCGTGTCCTGGAGATGCTTCAGTAGCGACGATATCTCCAATAGCCAAAGTTAGTTTTTCTGTATTTCTAAAAAATTCTTTTCTACCATTTTTAAAACGAATTTCGGCCGCATCAAATGGTTCTTGACCACCTGGCAACGTCATGTTTGATAACCAATCGAAAACCGAAAGTTTGTTGCAGCTATCGGTGCCGCAAGTCCCGTTATTATTACATCCTTTTGGTGTGCCGTCTTTAGCACCCGTGGAACAGTTTGTACATGCCATAGTTGAATATATGTTGATTGTCCGTTTGTTGGACTACGTTTCTAAAATGTTTTTGAGCGTAAAGATATTGATTTTTTATGGAAACTTTCAAAAATCAATATCGAAGTTAACCAAAAAGAAAAAACCTATCTCATTATAAAACGAAATAGGTTTTCATATAGTATTGTAAAACAAAAAATTAAGTTTCTTTTACAGTAATAATGTGCACCGGACAAGCTTTTGCGGCTAATTCACAATTTTCAACAATCGTATGGTCAGCCGATTTTAAAGTGTGAAAACCTTTGGCATCAACTGATTTAATTAATACTGATTTTCCGTCTTTTTTGGACATTTGAAATTGTGCGGGTGCCATTTCTACACAATAATTGCAACCAATGCATTTGTCTCTTTGAAGCGTAACAACGACCATTAGTTTTCTACAATTTTATACATTTTGTCCGATAAACGAATACGGAACGGCACTTTTAAAGTACAACTATCTCCCTTAGTTGCTTTTTCAGAAGTGACATCATTCACAAAGAAATCTTCTAAAATTAATTCTTGCGCACCGGTTGACGGACCTGTAATTAAAATCTTATCTCCTTTTTTTATGTCGTAAGCTTCGATTTTGAATTCGGCGATGCTTGATTTGGGGAAATAATGCATTCCTTTTCCAACATATACTTTTTTCTGAGTTGCATTGGAACCGGGATTATCAGACCATTCGCCTAACTTTTGTCCCAAATAATAACCGCTCCAAAAACCACGATTGTAAACGGTTGCCAAGGCTTCCATCCAAGTTTGAATTTTTTCTTTAGTAAACGTTCCTTCGTAATAAGAATCGATAGCTTCACGATACGTTTTGATAACGGTTGCTACATAATCAGCTGCTCGTCCTCGACCTTCAATTTTTAAGACTTTTATTCCAGAATCGATAACTTGGTCTAGAAAATCTAGCGTACATAAATCTTTTGGCGACATCATATATTCGTTATCAAGTTCGATTTCAAAACCAGATTCTTGGTCGATAACGGTATACTTTTTTCGACAATTTTGTTTGCAAGCACCACGATTTGCTGATGAATTATGCGAATGTAAACTCAAATAACATTTTCCTGAAACCGCCATACACAAAGCACCGTGACCAAAGATTTCAATTTCTACTAAATTACCACTTGGTCCTTTGATTTGCTCTTTTTCAATGTCATCTGTGATTTTCTTTACTTGACGCAGACTCAACTCGCGTGACAACACAATTGTATCGGCAAACATCGCGTAGAATTTTACGGTTTCGATGTTAGTTACATTCAATTGGGTAGAAATGTGCACTTCTATTCCCATCGTACGAGCTGTCATAATCACCGCTTGGTCGGATGCGATTACAGCTGTAATTCCCGCTTCTTTGGCTTTGGTTAAAAGCGTTTTTACAATCGATAAATCATGATCGTAAATAATGGTATTCAAAGTTAGATAGGTTCTAACGTTTTTTTCGTTGCAACGACGCGCAATTTCTGGTAAATCATCTAAAACGAAATTTACTGTTGCTCTTGCACGCATGTTTAATTGTTCGACACCAAAATAAATCGAGTCGCAACCATTATCTAAAGCTGCTTGCATCGATTCGAAATTTCCTGCAGGCGCCATTAATTCTATTCTTCCAGAAGTTGTCATTAGTTGATAATTTTAAATAACTTATCGGATAATCTTACTCTAAAAGGCACTTCGAAGGTTACTTTATCGCCAACTTTTGCAGAAGAATTTTCTATTCCGTTTACGAACATTTTTTCTAAAACCAATTCTTGATTTCCAGTTGTTGGTCCAGAAATTAAAATTCTATCTCCAACATTAAGTTCTTGGTTTTCTATAACGAAAAGTCCTACTTGTGCTTTCACATAATAATGTTCGGCTTTACCAAGCAATACTTTTTTTACTTTTATTTTCTGACGAATGTCTTTTGTTTTTTCGGCTACAGCCAAAGGTTTGTCTGACAATTCTCCTGAATGCTTGAATTTCAAATTTTCCGATTTTCCTTTGCGGAAAACTTTATTTCCAACTTGTTTTCCTCTTCGAAGTTTCACTTGTTCGGCTAATGGCAAATGTGTGATTTCTAAACATTCGGTTGAACAACAATTTTCCATAGCTGCTTTACATTCGTCACATTGGATGAATAATAAATGACAACCATCGTTTAAACAATTCGTGTGATTATCGCATGGTTTTCCGCATTGGTGACATTGTGAAACGATATCATCGGTAATTCTTTCACCTAATCTGTGGTCGAAAACGAAATTCTTTCCGATGAATTTACTTTCTAAGTTTTCTTCTTTGATTTGTTTGGCGTAATTGATAATTCCTCCTTCTAATTGGAAAACATTTTTAAAACCTTGGTGTTTGAAATACGCCGATGCTTTCTCGCAACGAATTCCTCCGGTGCAATACATCACCAAGTTTTTATCTTCTTTGAAATCTTTTAATTGTTCGTTGATAATAGGTAACGATTCACGAAAAGTTTCCACATCTGGTGTAATTGCGCCTTTAAAATGACCGATTTCACTTTCGTAATGGTTTCTAAAATCAACAACAATAGTGTTTGGATCTTCTAAAATTTGATTGAATTCTTTCGCTTTTAAATGCACTCCGATATTGGTTACATCAAAAGTTTCGTCGTTCAAACCGTCGGCTACAATTTTGTCTCGAACTTTTACAGTTAATTTTAAAAACGAATGATCGTCATGTTCTACGGCAACATTCAAACGAATGCCACGCATAAAATCATATGCTTCTAAAGTTTCTCTAAAAGCTTCAAAGTTTTCGGCTGGAACCGACATTTGAGCATTGATACCTTCTTTGGCTACATAGGTACGACCAAGAGCATCGAGTTTGTTCCATTCGATAAATAAATCGTCGCGAAATTTTTTGGGATCTTCAATTTTGGCATACGCATAGAAAGATAATGTAAGACGTTGTTTTCCTGCCTCATCAATTAACTGAGCTCTTTCTTCTGCGCTTAAGGTGTTATACAGTTGCATGCTATAAACGTTTTAAGGTTAGAGACGCGATTAATCACGTCTGTACAGAAATATGTTAAGAATTCTAAATGGAAGAATTCGGGCACAAAGGTAATAAAATTGATTAAAAATCAAATCTTTAAATGAATTGGAAAACATATTAACAATTTTTGGCACAATTGAAAAAAGCTGTATTTTTACAAAAAAAGAATTGTAATCAATTTAAAGCCAAATATTATGAGTTCAGACAAAGAAGCAAAATTAAAAGCCTTACAACTAACATTAGACAAACTTGACAAAACATACGGAAAAGGAACCGTAATGAAACTAGGTGATAGCGCTGTTGAAGAAGTAGAAGCTATTCCTACAGGTTCGTTAGGTGTTGATTTAGCGCTTGGAGTAAATGGATATCCAAGAGGTAGAATCATAGAAATCTACGGACCAGAATCGTCAGGTAAAACTACGTTAACATTACACGCCATAGCTGAAGCTCAAAAAGCAGGAGGAATTGCAGCATTTATTGATGCAGAACATGCATTTGACCGTTTTTATGCTGAAAAATTAGGGGTTGATATCGACAATTTAATTATTTCACAACCTGATAATGGTGAACAAGCATTAGAAATTGCTGAAAGTTTAATTCGTTCAGGAGCGGTTGATGTTGTAGTAATTGACTCGGTTGCTGCTTTAACGCCAAAAAGCGAAATTGAAGGCGACATGGGTGATTCTAAAATGGGATTACACGCACGTTTAATGTCGCAAGCGTTGAGAAAATTAACAGGAACTATTCACAAAACCAATTGTACGGTTTTCTTCATTAACCAATTACGTGATAAGATTGGGGTAATGTTTGGAAGTCCAGAAACTACAACTGGAGGAAATGCCTTGAAATTTTATGCTTCGGTTCGTATTGATATTCGTAAATCAACTCAAATTAAAGATGGTGAAAACGTTATTGGTAACAGAACTAAAGTTAAAATTGTAAAAAATAAAGTAGCACCACCTTTTAGAACAGCAGAATTTGATATTATGTATGGTGAAGGAATTTCAAAAGTAGGTGAAGTTTTAGACTTAGCTGTAGAATTTGAAATCATCAAAAAAAGTGGTTCTTGGTTTAGTTACGGAGAAACGAAATTAGGTCAAGGTCGAGATGCTGTAAAAGCATTAATCAAAGACAATCCAGAATTAATGGACGAACTAGAACAAAAAATTAAAGAGCTTATCAAAGAAAATAACGCTTAAAAATTAAATCACGCCTTGAGCGTGATTTTTTTTGTAATTTAACGCAACCTTTTAAAAAAATTTGAATCTAACAATTAAAGAAGAAATCAAAATGAAGAAATTTGTATTACTGTTAAGTGTTTTGTTTTTATTTAACTCATGTAACATGGATGACAATGGTGATGATTTTCAGTATGTATTATTACCCGTTGCTTCTGTTGAAATTCCGACAGAATTTGAGTTAGGAGAAACCTATAATATTGTTGTAAGATACTACAGACCTACTACTTGTCACGCCTTTGATGGCTTTTATTATGAGAAAGATTTAAACATACGAACTATTGCGGTGCAAAATATTGTTTTTAATCAAAACAATTGTGAACCATTGACTGATGTGTTAGTTGAAGAAAATTTAGAATTTCATGTAACTAATAATGGAAGCTACATATTTAAGTTTTGGCAAGGTAAAGATAGTAACGGGCAAGATATTTTCTTGGAATATGAAATACCTGTAATTTAAAAAAAATAAGCTTTTGATAATCGAGCAACTCATACATGAATGTACTAAGAATAATATCAAATCGCAAGAGCAACTTTATAAATTATTAGCGCCGAAGTTGTTTGCTGTGTGTTTGAAGTATTCGCGTAACTATGAAGAAGCTCAAGATAATTTACAAGAAAGTTTTTTAGTAATTTTTGAGAAAATTGGTCAATTTAAAAATACAGGATCATTTGAAGGTTGGGCAAAACGTATAGTAATTAATTATGTTTTACAACAATATCGAAATCAAAAAATATTTGAAATAATATCTGAAAAAATTGCTGTTGAAGAAGAAGTTGAAATTGACGATGAAAATGTAAGCTTAGAGTTTTTAACTAAGATAATTCAAGAATTACCAGACCGCTACAGATTGGTTTTTAATTTATATGTGATTGATGATTATTCGCATAAAGAAATAGCAGAAATGTTGGGTATTACTATTGGAACATCAAAATCTAATCTAGCCCGCGCGAAAGCAATTTTAAAACAAAAAATTGAATTGAATAATAGCTATTCAATTAAGAAGACAAAATGAAAGAGCAAAAAAATATAGAACGTTTATTCCAAGAAAAATTCAAAGACTTTGAAGCTATTCCGCCTCAAGGATCTTGGGATTCAATTGCTTCTAAATTAAATGAGAAGAAAAAGAAAAAAAGAATTGTACCGTTTTGGTTTCAAGTATCCGGAATTGCTGCTTCATTGTTAATTATTGGAACGCTAATTTGGAATTTTCAATCAGAGGACAATGAAATCATACTAAATAATAATAAAACAGTCGTTGGCGTTGATAAAGAAAATACTACTCGTGGAAATTCAGAAAAAAATAAAATTTCATCAGACAACGAAAACAATCAAAATACAATAAAAGAAAATCAAACTAATTCTTCAGAAAATAATAAAAAGCAATTTGATTCTAATTTAATAAATCTAGAAAAATCGAATACTAAAGTGGTTTCGAACGAAAATCAAAATACTCGTTCAAGCAAAAAAAACAATAATATTAATTTATCTGGAAACAAAAAACGATTTAACAACAATATAAAAGAGTCAAATAATACAGTTGTTTCTAACTCTAAAACTAACAAAACAAAAAGAAGTAAATCATCAATTAAAAATAACGATAACTACAATCTAATTGCTGATACTGAAAATTATAAAACAACTAAATTAGTTTCAAACAAAAAAACAAAGAACATTAAATCTAAAAAAGAGACCATAGATTCTGACAAAATAAATTCTTTTTTTGATAAAACTGAAACCATAACAAATTACGTAAATACAACTAATGATTCTCTAACAGAAAAAACTATTGACACGGGAAGTGTTATATTAACTTCTGTTGAAGACATCATTAATAACGATAGTACGCTAGTGGCTGAAATTTCTCCAGAAATTAATTCCCTAGAAGTATTGCTCAAAGAAAAAGAGGCTGGGAAAAATGAAGATGAAAAAGAAAAGAAAAAAAGAGATAAATGGGCGATAAGCACAAACGCATCGCCTGTTTATTTCAATTCTTTAGCTGAAGGTTCGTCTTTAGATCAAGAATTTGAAACGAATAGTAAAAACTACTCAACCACTTACAGTTATGGTGTAACAGGAATTTACAGCATTTCTAATAAAGTAAGTATTAGAACGGGAATAAATAATATTCTATTTAGTTATAATACAAATGATGTTGTTTATGAAAGTAAACTAAGTGCTACTTCTGCTAGTAATAATGTAGAAGCAATCACAAGAAATGCACAGGGAAATAACATGAATTTTTATTCTAAAAACAGCAATCAAAATAGTTTAAATGAGGATGTAGAAAACTTCACTCAAGAAAACATTGGTGCTTTAAAACAAGATATAAACTATATTGAAGTACCTGTTGAATTAAGTTATAAATTACTAGACAAAAAATTTGGAATAGAAGTAATTGGAGGGATGAGTACCTTGTTTTTAAATAACAATACTGTTTTACTAGTTACTGACGGAATGGAAATGAATGTAGGAAAGGCAAATAATCTAAACAATATACATTTTAGTAGTAATGTCGGTTTGGGTTTTAAATATAATTTTTGGAAAAGCTTTAATGCCAATTTCCAACCTATGTTTAAATACCAAATCAATACTTTTAGTGAAAACTCTGGTAACTTCAAGCCTTATTTTATCGGTTTATATACCGGAGTTAGTTTTAGTTTTTAAGCTTTGTTGGTTAAGCTTAAAATTTTTAGTTAAGTTGTTTCTTTTCTAGTTAAAATGAAACTGAGAAAGTCCAAATGCGTTTGGACTTTTTTATTTTAAATCCTCCAATAAAGGTTGTAAAATAATTTCTCTTACTTGTTGTTTCAGAGCATTTTTATCTTCTAAGGTTTTTCCTTTGGTTTCAATTATCGGATAAATTTTAGCACGCATTTTTCCTGGACTTCCACTGAAAAAAGTATAAGAAAAACGTTTTTTGTTATCGAAAAAAACCATTGGAACAATAGGTAATCCGTGTTCTAAAGCAATTCTGAAAGCTCCGTCTTTGAATTCGTCTAAAACAATATGCTCTTCTGGAACACCGCCTTCTGGAAAAATACAAATGCTCAATCCTTGGTGAATTCTTTTTTGCGCACGTTCAAAAACCGCATAGCGACTTTTACTACTACTTCTATCAACCAAAATACAAACACGTTTATAGATAAATCCAAATAGTGGAATCTTAGCCAATTCTTTCTTTCCTACAAAAACAAAAGGGTGATTTTTAACCGCAATCAACATCAACATAATATCGGTCATGGAAGTATGATTAGCAACTAGCATATAACTTTTGCCATCTTCAAAAACTTCATCGCCTTCGATAGAATAATTAAATCCCATTCCAATTAAAATAATCTTAGACCATAACCTCGCAATTTTAAAAAATAATGGATAGGTCTTTTCGCTTAAGATCGTAGCCAAAATAAATGGAAACAAAACAATAATTGGAACTAAAACCAAAATGTAAAACCAAATGCGATATAATAATGTAAGCGGATATTTTAAAAATTTCATTAAGCGTGATTATTTGATTTCCAAAAGTAATCATTTATATAAAACCTATCTCTTTTTACTTTTCTGTTTTTACTTTACATTTGCAATTCTAAATAACAACTTAGCAACGCATAGCGTTAAAAAACAACAATGGCAAAAATCTTAACCGGAGTTCAAAGTACAGGAACACCACACTTAGGTAATTTATTAGGAGCAATTATTCCTGCTATTCAAATGGCAAACAATCCTGATAACGAGTCTTTTCTTTTTATTGCCGATTTGCATTCGATTACGCAAATCAAAAATGGAGCAGAATTAAGACAAAATACGTATAGTGTTGCGGCGGCATGGCTGGCGTGTGGTTTAGATACAAATCGTGTGGTTTTTTACCGCCAATCTGATGTGCCTCAAACCACAGAGCTTTCTTGGTATTTGAGTTGCTTTTTTCCATTCCAACGTTTAACATTAGCGCATTCTTTCAAAGATAAAGCCGATAGATTAGATGATGTTAATGCGGGATTATTCTCATATCCGATGTTAATGGCAGCAGATATTTTATTATACGATGCCAACTTTGTTCCTGTTGGAAAAGACCAATTGCAACATTTAGAAATTACGCGTGATGTAGCTTCGAGGTTTAATCACCAAATGGGTGAAACGTTTGTATTACCTGAAGCGAAAATCGATGAGCAAATCATGATTATTCCGGGAACAGACGGGCAAAAAATGAGTAAATCGAGAAATAATTTTATCAATATCTTTTTAGATGATAAAGCGTTACTAAAACAAATCAAGTCCATTGAAACCGACAGCACACCGCTTGAAGAACCAAAAAATCCAGATACCTGTAACGTGTTTGCATTATACAAATTATTAGGTTCTACTGAACAAGTTGCCGATTTACGTGCCAAATACGAAGCAGGAAATTACGGCTATGGTCACGCCAAACAAGCTTTATTTGAATTAATCGTTGAGAAATTCAAAACCGAAAGAGAAAAATACAATTACTACAGCAATAACTTAGAAGAAGTAGATAAATTATTATTGGAAGGTGCCGCAAAAGCAAGTGCTGTAGCAAATGGTGTTTTGAAAAGAGTGAGAGAGAAGTTGGGTTACTAAGAAAACTCAACTTTAAATAAAGAAAAACCTCAAAGTTTAGATGTCTAAATTTTGAGGTTTTTTATTAAGTGGAAGTTCGATCAATATCTAATAATCATCCTTAATTATTCCTTTTAAAATCCATTTGTTATTTTTTCTAATAGAAATTATTTTAAAAGTATATGGAATACAACCTCCTTTAGTTAAATTAAAAAATGCTTTGTTTTTTTTATCATTGATAACTACTCTTGAAATTGAAACTATGGTATGTTCATTATGATTATGATTACTTGTAATATGAGGTAAAAATTCTGAACCATAAAGATTAATTAATAAAGTTGAATTTTTAACTTCATTTTTATTTACTTGCCTTAAATCAAGTGAATCAAAAATTGGTTTAAAATCATTAAAATGTTTTGCAAACTCATTTTCGTAATAAGTGAAATCAATTCCTCTCAAAGTGTCAATTATTCCAATTCTATATTTATTTTTTTGCTTAGCTAACTTTTTTATTTTCTCTTTTTCTTCATTTACTAATTTAAAAAATTCTTCATCAGAAGAAATTTTATAGTTTTCATTTTGAAGACTATCAGGCGGTGGTGGAGGTGGAGGAATAAATAAACTACCAATCTCGGGTATCACTTCCGGCAACACATCACATAAAACTTCTGCTTCTAATTCTTCATAGGTTTTTTCTTTCTCGAAGCAAGAGAAGAAAAATAAAACTATCGTTATGATGCTAAGTGCTTTTTTCATGTTTTAAATTTAGGAATTTCAATCAAAAAATAAGCCAAAAAATTTAGAGAAGCTGAAACGAGTTCAAATTTCCAAATAATAACTCTAGACGTCTTCTTGTCATTCCGAACTTGTTTCGGAATCTCCATACATAAACAAGAAGCTGAAACAAGTTCAGCTTGACAAACTATCTGATATTATTTTTTATAAACTAAACTTCTGTCATCCTGAACTCGTTTCAGGATCTAATCATTTCAAATTATCAAGAAGCTGAAACAAGTTCAGCTTGACAAGAAAACGTTTAAACCACCTCAAACATTTTACCTGGCAAAGGACGAATCACTCCTTTTAATTCCATATTTAACAAAATAGAAGAAATGCGATAAATCGGAAAATCACATTCTAATGCGATGATGTCCATCATTTCTTTTCCTGTTTTTTGAAGGTAATCGTAAATGATTTGTTCTTCATCGGTTAAGGTAACGAACAATTGCTTTTGTACTACTTTTTGAGATTCGCGTTGCAATTCCCAATTCAAAATATAGACCAAATCAGCTGCCGAAGTGAGTAAATTCGCGCGTTGTGTTTTAATCAAATTGTTGCAACCTTGACTGTACTTATCCGTGGTTCTTCCTGGAACTGCAAAAACATCTCTATTATAATCGTTAGCTAAATTAGCCGTGACTAATGAACCGCCTCTTTCAGCACTTTCAATTACGATGGTAGCTTCGCTTATCCCAGCCACAATACGATTTCGTTTGATGAAATTTTCTTTATCGGGATTGCTGGTGCTCCAAAATTCGGTTAAAAAGCCGCCGTTTTGTTCCATTTTAGCCATGTACTTTTTGTGTGTTTTAGGATAAATTTGATTCAATCCGTGTGCTAAAACACCGATGGTTTGCAAACCACAATCCATTGCCATTTGATGCGCGAAAATATCAACGCCATAAGCAAAGCCACTAACAATTATTGGATTTAATGGTGAAATTTCTTCAATCAATTTCTTAGTAAATTCCATACCATATGTGGTGATTTGACGCGTTCCAACAATACTGATGATTCTTTGGTTTTGTAAATCGATATTTCCAACTTGGAATAAAAGTACGGGACTATCGTAGCAATGTTTTAATCGTTCGGGATAATTTTCTTCTTGAAAATAAGTAGTGGAAATATTTTCTTGTGCAAGAAATTGGAGTTCGGCTTCCGCTTTTGCAAATACCGATTTGTCTTGTAAATTTTTAATTACAACCGAACCAATGCCGTCAATTTTTTGAAGTTGGGATTTCTTTGAAGCGAAGACTTCTACTGCGTTTCCGCAATGTTGGAGGAGTTTTTTTGCGATTACATCTCCTACTCCTTCCACTTGCATGAGCGCAAGCGTGTGGTATAATTCTGACTGTGTCATGGCGTGTATAAAATTTATTTGGCGTATAATTGAAGAACAAAAATAGTAGTTTTTAAGAATAATCCAAAGGTTTTTACCACATAGAAACATAGAAAATTATCTTAACCGCACAAGACATTCCATTTTACATAGAAAACAAAGACCAAGAAAGAAAATGAAAACCTAACTAGGTACTATCTTTAATTGCAAATTTATGTTGTTATTTTTTTTAACTTTGTTACACCGAGAGGAAGCTTCTTGCGATTATTCACTGGATGTTTACCTTGTGTAGCCTCAACTTGTTTGGGGCTATTTTTTTCTATTTTGTCTTCTACGAAGCCACATGCCCGAGAGGATAACTTTTGCTCCTCTTCTTGGATATTTATTTTATAGTTATCATCATAAGGTTCATTTTTGTTCCATAAATAATAAATCATTGTTAATAATTTCTTTTGAACAGCTACATAACTTTTCATTTTTATACCATGTTTTTTATAGG
>NZ_JMLU01000009.1 GCF_000686885.1 Flavobacterium sasangense DSM 21067
AGGGGACAATCACTTCTAAAAACTTTTCACCTCAACTCTGTGTAAAAATCCGTAACCATCAGCTAAATCAGTATCATCCGCATCCCAATCTCAAAAAAGTGAAACGCCTTTGCTCCCTTTGCGTTTAAATTAATAACATCATTCGTTACCCAAAAGCACTGCTCGAACTGGCGAAGCAATCAAAATTCAACATTCAAAAACCCGAAACTCGCAACTACCTCGACCCGATTCCTTGGTAAATAAATCCAATTTTCTCTAATTCTTTTTTATCCAATATATTTCTACCATCAAAAACAAAAGCTGGTTTTAACATGTTATCATATATTTTTTGCCAATCGTAGGTTTTAAACTCATCCCATTCTGTTAAAACGGCAATAGCATGAGCATCTTTACAAGCTTCATAAGCGTTATCAACCACTTGAACTCCTTTTTTATTAGCATCCTCAGAACGCGTTTCCAAATAATTCAAATCAAATTGAATTTGTTCTTCCCCTACTTTAGGATCATAAACCGCAATTGTTGCTTGCTCACTCAATAAATCGTCAGCTACATAAATTGCCGCTGATTCTCTAGTATCATTAGTGTCTTTTTTGAAAGCCCAACCCAAAAATGCTATTTTCTTTCCAGAAACAGTATTGTATAAGGTTTTGATTATATTTTTGGCAAAACGGCGTTTTTGGTGGTCATTCATAATGATTACTTGCTCCCAATAATCAGCCACTTCATTTAAGCCATAAGATTTGGCGATATAAACTAAATTTAAAATATCTTTTTGAAAACAAGAACCTCCAAAACCAACAGAAGATTTCAAGAATTTTGAACCAATACGACTATCCATACCGATAGCTCTTGCTACTTCATTAACATCAGCACCTGTTTTTTCACATAATTCGCTCAAAGCATTGATGGAAGAAACACGTTGCGCTAAAAACGCATTAGCTGTTAATTTTGATAATTCTGACGACCAAACATTGGTGGTTAGGATTTTATCTCTTGGTACCCAATTCGCATAAATAGCTACCAACGTTTCAATGGCTTTTTGACCTTCTGCAGAAGTATCGCCTCCAATCAAAACACGATCAGGAGCAAATAAATCTTCAATTGCTGTTCCTTCTGCTAAAAATTCTGGATTGGATAAGATTTGGAATTGTACTCCGTTACCAGTATGTTCTAAAATTTCTTTAATGGCACTAGCTGTTCTAACGGGTAAAGTCGATTTTTCAACAACGATTTTATCTGTTTTAGCTACACGGGCAATTTGACGCGCACATAATTCAATGTACTTTAAATCAGCAGCCATACCCTTTCCAACACCATAGGTTTTGGTTGGAGTATTGACCGAAATAAAAATCATATCCGCCTCGTCGATTGCTTTGTCTACTTCTGTAGAGAAAAATAAATTTCTTCCACGAGCTTCAGCCACGACATCACTTAAACCGGGTTCATAAATAGGAATATTATTAACGTCTTGGTCATTCCAAGCCGCAATTCTTTTTTCGTTTAAATCAACAACGGTAACTTTAATATGCGGACATTTTTGAGCAATCACAGCCATCGTCGGTCCTCCAACATATCCTGCACCGATACAACAGATATTTTTAATCATTGTATTATCTTTTTACTTTTTACTTTTCTCTTTTTACTTTTTACTTTTTACTTTTCTCTTGCAAATTATTCCAATACCATTTTACCGCTTCTTTCAAACCTTCTTTCATAGAAAATTGAGGTTGGTAATTTAGTAGAGCTTTTGCTTTATCTATACTCGCTAACGAATGTGGTATATCACCGACTCTATTTTGTGCATAAACAATTGGAACTGTAGCAATTTCTTTATCATATGCCGACAAAAACTCTTTTAATGTATTTACCAACTCATTCAAAGTTGTTCTTTCACCAAAAGCAGTATTATAAACCGTATTTATGGCTTCTGGATTTTCAGTCAACATGGCCAATTCATTCATGTGAATTACATTATCAACATACGTAAAGTCACGAGAAAATTCTCCATCACCATTAATAACCGGACTTTCATGATTTAAAAATTGGGCTACAAATTTAGGAATTACCGCAGCATAAGCCCCATTAGGATCTTGATTTCTTCCAAAAACATTAAAATAGCGCAATCCAATTGTTTCTATTCCGTAAGTTTTACTAAATACATCAGCATATAATTCGTTTACATACTTAGTAACAGCATATGGAGATAATGGTTTCCCAATAACATCTTCTCTTTTTGGCAAAGCTTCCGAATCACCATAAGTAGACGAACTAGCGGCATAAATAAACCGTTTTACATTAGCATTCCTTGAAGCTGTCAACATATTCAGAAAACCTGACACATTTACTTCATTTGAAGTTATCGGATCATTAATAGAGCGAGGCACACTTCCTAAAGCTGCGTGATGTAATACATAATCAACACCAGAAACAGCCAATTCACAAGTTTTAAAATCTCTAATATCACCTTCTACTAAAGTAAACTTTGAGTTAGACAAAAAACGCTCTATATTATGACGGTAACCTGTTGAAAAATTATCCAAACATATCACCTCATTGTCAACTAAAAAATATTCACAGAGGTTAGAACCGATAAAACCTGCTCCGCCTGTAATGAGTATCTTTTTATTTAAAATCTTCGTCATGTCTTATTACAAAACTTTATCAGCTGTTCTTTTTAAACTTGTCTATTATTTTTCTCCAACCTGTTTTTGGTTTCACTTCATCATGGTAAGCTTCACCATATGCTCCATATCCATATCCGTAACCATATCCGTAACCATATCCGTAACCATATCCATATTTTGCTTTACTTTGGAAACCATTAAAAACAATACTTATGTTATGTAATTCACCTCTTTTATGCTTATCGTTTACAACATTTAACATTCCTTTCTTAGTATACCCTTGACGAGTTACATACAAAGTAGCATCACAAAAATGAGACAATTCTAAAGCATCTGAAACTAATCCAACAGGAGGTGTATCCAAAACAATATAATCGTATTTAGTTTTTAATTCCTCAATCATTTCTCCCATTGCCTCACTCATTAATAATTCGGAAGGATTTGGTGGAATTGGACCTGAAGGAATCACATCTAAATTTGGAATATGTGTTTTTTGAATCACCTCATCCATAGTCTTTTGACCAATTAGATAATTAACAACTCCTGTAATATTATCAATATTAAAATCTCCAAAAATTCTTGGCTTTCTTAAATCTAAACCTACAATTACTGTTTTTTTATCGCTTAAAGCAAAAACAGTTGCTAAATTAATAGAACAAAAAGTTTTTCCCTCTCCACTCACCGAAGATGTTAACATTAAAATTTTAGCTCCTTCTTTTTGCTGTTTCTTATACATAAACTGCAATGAGGAACGGATTGCTCTGAATGATTCCGCAAGTGGCGACTTAGGCTTTTCAAATACCGACAAATTATTCTCAGTATTCTTCTTACCAATAACTCCAATTAATGGAATAGCCGTTAGTTTTCTAATATCCTCTGTATTATTTATACTATTATCCAATAAAGTGATTACAAAAATCACTAGTAAAGGAATTAAAAAACCTAACATTGCTGCTAAAATATAATTGATGCTGGTTTTAGGACCTCTTAATCCGCCTCCAACATCTTTAGCTGGATCTAAGAATTTAATATCTGAAATATTAGCTGCTTTTACTATTTCTGCTTCACTTCTTTTCTCTAGAAATGTACTGTAAATTTTATCTTTTAAGTTGTATTTACGAGTAATTTTTATATGCTCTTGTTTGTTTTCTGGAAGCAAACTAGCCTCTCCTTCTGCTTTGGCAATGTTTTTATTTACCAATGATAAATCTAATGCCAATGCACTTTTAGCACTCGCAATGTTTTCTAAAAGTACTTTCTTAGTGGATTCCATATCCACATCAAAGTCTGAGAATAATTTTTTGTTCTTAACAGAATACGACATGCTCGCTCGCTCGGCAGACAGCTGAATTAATTTAGAAACATTTCCCACAACATTAGGATCATCAATTCCAGCTACTGTTGGAGCAGGAAGCTTTGCATAATCAGTAGTTTTATCTAAATAATTTTTAAGTAAATTGTAGTACGCAATTTTTCTATTAATTGCATCTTTTTGAACATCAAATTCAGACAATCTTGCACTTAAAAGTCCTCCACCCCCTTCTTCTTCTAATTCAAAAATATTTTTCCCTTTCCTGAATTCTTTCAGTTCATTTTCTGCTTCTTTGATTTGACCTTCCATTTCTCTTAAGGTACTATCAATAAAACTAATGGTATTGTTAGCAAATTGATTTTTACTATCCAATTGAATTTTCCTTAAAACGTCAACCGTTGTATTTAAATATTCAACCAATCTATATTTATTAGTTCCCTCTAATTGTAAGCGAACTACTGATAATGCTTTAGCATCTGCACTTACATCGACACCTCTATAAGCGGCTACCGTACCATTAAAATCATCAAATTGAACAAAATATTCTTGATTCGTGTATTCGTAAGCTTCAGGCTTAATCATTAATTTAAGATGTAAAAATGGTAAATCTACAGCTTCATTAATTTTGAAGACTTTTTTGCATTCTCCACCCGAAACATTTACAGGCTTAACAGCCAAGTCTGAATACTGAATAACTGATGCTGATGTAGTTTCTCCGAAATCAACACTTAACTCATATTGCGTTGGGGAAAGAAACTTAATTTTTATCAATTGTCCGAATAATTGCCCTTTCGTTTTATCAATTTCAACATAAAAAGGAACTTCACCATAAGCATCTTGAAAATAATATTCTCCTTTTTTTAAATACTTAATGTAATATTGTAACTTATCAACAACGATTTCGTTATGCGAACGAGATTTTAAAGTAGTAATTATTGTTTGTACTTTATCAGAAGTACCTCCCCAGTTAAAAACCAAACTCGTATTAGAGGTAAAAAAAGGATTGTTTTGATCTTCTACAACAATTAGAGATTCCATTCCATAAACACTTTCTTTTCTAATATTTACGTTGTAGGCAATAGTAAAAGCTATTATAAAAGACAAAACAAACCACTTCCAATGTCCTACAATTTTTAGAAGAAATCCTTTAAAATCAAACGAATTCTGTGATTCAAAAAAATTAAAATCTTTAGTATCTAACATATCAATTACAATGTTTTAGACAACACTAATAATGTTGTAATTAAAGAAATCGCTGTCATTATTGTTGCAACTGATTGCATTCCGGTAACTCCAGTTCCCCAAGATTTTTGCTTCAAAGGTTTAATAATGATATAATCATTAGGTTGAATATAAAAATATGGTGAATTTACTGCATTAGCATCTGTCAAATCTATACTATAGGTTTCAAATCCGTGAGCAAATTTTCTAATTATTTGCACTTCTTTGCGATTCCCTGTAATTGTAATATCACCTGAATTTGCGATTGCTTCCATGATAGTAGCCCTATCCTGATACAAGACACCCATACCTGGACTGTTGATTTCTCCATTAATTGTATATCTTAAACCAGATAGTTTCACCGTAACAAAAATATTAGCTTCTTTTTTAAAGTATTCTTCCAATAATTGTTTTTCTATCTTTATTCTAACTTCATCAGTGGTGTATCCTAAAACATTTAGCTCTCCAAGAATTGGCACTCTAATATTTCCATGATCATCTACAGTATATCCGTCAAAGTATAAAGTTTGCGGAGACTTTTGAGTTTGACCAGATCCACCTGAAGATGTAGAAAACATATCTACTAACTTTTGATCTAGAGCTTTTATATTAATACTTATCACATCATTTGTTTGAATTCTGTAAGGTTTAGAAACCTCTTGAGAAACTTTAATAGAATCCGATTTTGTTAAGGCGTTAGGCTGTAAATACGTCAAATCCTTTGTAGAAATACAAGAAGTTAGTAGAACCGAAAATATGGTTAAAAAAAATATTTTTTTCATGAGTTAACTATACTGATAATGCTTGACTTTTGTAAATAAAACACAACAAAAGACAAACCACACTAAATTAGGTAACAAATATAGTTTTTACAATTAAAAAAACGAAGCTATTCGCAATTTTTGATTAAAATTTTGTCAATATGGCTTTATTGACGTTTCGAATGGAATTCGATTTAACAAACTTCTTCCCAAAGTTACTTCATCGGCATATTCGAGTTCATCTCCAACAGCAATTCCTCTTGCGATAGTTGATGTTTTAATTTCGAATTCTTTAATCTGTTTGTAAATGTAAAAATTAGTCGTATCACCTTCCATGGTGGAACTTAATGCAAATATGATTTCAGCTACGTTTCCTGCTTTTACTTTTTCAACAAGCGAAGTGATTTTTAATTGACTTGGTCCAACACCTTCGATGGGTGAAATTTTCCCGCCTAAAACATGGTAAACTCCTTTAAACATTCCTGTGTTTTCCAATGCCATCACATCTCGAACATCTTCTACCACACAAATTATCGATTTATCTCGAGAAGAATTAGAACAAATACCACAAACATCAGCATCCGAAATGGTATGACATTCTTTGCAGTATTGAATATCATTTCGCATAGCTGTTAAAGCTGAAGATAAAACCTCAGTTTGTTCTGAAGGCTGTTTTAATAAATGCAACACCAAACGCAATGCCGTTCTTTTACCAATTCCTGGTAATTGAGCCATTTCGTTAACCGCGTTCTCCAATAATTTTGATGGTAATTCCATTTAGCAAAAGTAGTCAATTTTGAAAAAAGAAAATAGACAACAGAAAATAGAAGGTTAAAATTTTTCATATTGTCTTTTTTCCATTTTCTATGCTGCATATTCTCATTTATTTCTATTTTAGCACAACAAAAAACCAATATATGACTTCAGGAACTATTTTAGCCATTATCATTATCTACTTCGGAATTCTGATATTAATTTCCAATTTTGTTAGCAAAAAAGATAGTAGTAACGACGCTTTTTTTAAGGCTAATAAAAATGCAAAATGGTATTTGGTAGCTTTTGGAATGATTGGAACAGCGCTTTCTGGCGTGACTTTTATTTCCGTTCCTGGAGAAGTAGGAAATCCTGATTTGCAATTTAAATATTTTCAATTTGTTTTAGGAAATGCCATAGGTTTTCTCATCATCGCCACCGTTTTACTTCCATTGTATTATCGCATGAACTTGACTTCTATTTACAGTTATATTGAACAGCGATTAGGTGTGGTAAGCTACAAAACTGCCGCTACTATTTTCCTGATTAGTAGAACTATTGGTTCGGCTTTTCGTTTGTATTTAGTGGTGATTGTGTTACAACGTTTTGTTTTTGATGATTTTGAAGTTCCGTTTGCCGTTACAGTTTTAATTTCGCTGGCCTTGATTTTTGCTTACACCTATCGAGGTGGTTTAAAAACCATTATTATTACCGATACTTTACAAACGTTTTTCTTAGTCTCTTCGGTGTTTTTGACGATAATTTTTATTTGTAATAGTTTAGATTTAGGATTTGTTGATGCTTTTGAAACCGTTAAAAACAGTAATTATTCTAAAGTCTTTTTCTATGAAGATTATCTAAAAGGCAATTATGTTTGGAAACAAATTTTAGGCGGTATCTTCGTAACCATTGCTATGGTTGGTTTAGACCAAGATTTAATGCAAAAGAATTTAAGTTGTGCCAACATTGGTGAAGCCCAAAAAAACATGTTTACTTTCACCGGAATTTTTGTAGTGATTAACATTTTCTTCTTGAGTGTTGGAGCTTTACTTTATTTATATGCAGAAAAAAATGGCATTTCGGTTCCGATGGTTGATGGTGTAAAACGTACCGATTTACTTTTCCCAGAAATTGCTTTTAATCATTTGAACATTGTCCCAGCTATTGTTTTCTTACTAGGATTAACAGCCGCTACATTCGCTACAACAGATTCTGCTTTAACTGCTTTAACCACTTCTTTTTGTGTAGATTTCTTAGGAATGGATAAAGCGGAAAACCAAAATAAACCCAATGCTGTTAGAACGCGTCATTTTGTACATATTGGATTTTCATTACTAATGTTTTTGGTGATTATCATTTTCAATTCATTGAATGATAAATCAGTAGTAACTATGATTTTCAAAGTAGCAAGTTATACTTACGGACCACTTTTGGGATTATATGCGTTTGGATTGTTTATGAAATCAAAAACCGTTCACGATAAACTAGTTCCAATTATCTGTGTAATTTCCCCATTGATTTGCTTTTTGTTAGCCAAAAATTCGGCAGCACTTTTTGGAGATTACGTAATTGATAACGAATTAATTATCGTAAACGGCATTATTACTTTTATTGGCTTATTACTAATTAGCAAACCAGCTACTAGTCAAACCAAATTCTAGTATTGATTAGTTGCTAATAAAACCAACGTACAAGCAACTTCATATTTAATATTGTTCGCCTCTAATATTTTATAAAATTCAGGATTTTCAGTACCAGGATTAAAAATAACGCGTCTTGGTTTTAACGATAGAATGTAATCATAATATTCCACTTGAGCTTTTGGGTTAAGATATAAAGTAACTGTATCTACAGCATGAAAATCTAATTTTTCTGTTTCGATTGGAATATCAAATGCCATTCCTTTTTTAGATCCAATAGCTACTACTTGATGACTTTTATCTACTAAACTGTGAATGGCTTTATACGAATAACGCTCTTTATTTGTGGAAGCTCCTATAACTAATGTTTTCATTTTACTATTATTTAGAAATCTAAAGTTACGATAAATAAACAAATAATAAAAATTTGCTAAAGTCTGATTTCGAAACCTTTTTTGAAGTAATTTTAAACAAAAATGCTTTACAACATCTCTTATAAAGACGAAAAAATTGAAAGAGAAATCAACGAATTAGTTGGGAAACCTTTCACTATTTTAGAAAATATTAAAAAAGGAGGCATTGGTTCTCCAAAATTATTTATTACCCGATGCAGTTCGGCTATTTACGATTTATTGCACGTTAACAACTCGATTAAATTCTGTAATATTGAATTACGTCCAAAAGGCATAATCATTGGCTTTCAATCTCGCTTAGATGTTTATGCTTTAGTAATTCCTTATTATAAATTAGTATTATTCAAACCGGGAAATTCAATTACTTTTCATATCGACCATCATTATATTTCGGTTGATTGTTCCAAAAACAGTAAAGGCGTTCAAAAATTCATTGATAAACTAGAATTGGAAAAAGAAAAAAACACCTTTTACTCTCCATTAGATGCTTATTAACCTTCCTTACATTAAGTAAACCTAAAAGTAAAGAAGATTTTTTTTTGATTCGTAAATAAAATAATTACCTTGTATTAAATTTGTAAAAAAACAATGGAATTATTTATTTATCTATTCGCCGCCTTATTCTCCGTATTAAATCCAATTGGAACCGTTCCCATTTTCGTTGCCTTAACCGAAGGTTATACAAGCGCTGAACGAGCAAAAGTTTCTTTAATTACCAGTATTAACGTTTTAATCATCTTGTTGATTTCGTTTTTTATTGGTCAGTACGTTTTGAGCTTCTTCGGCATCACAATTACGGCTTTACGAATTGCAGGTGGAATCATCATTACCAGTTCTGGCTTCGGATTATTGAATGGGAATTTCAGTAAAAACAAAGGAATCAATAAAAAGGTACAAAAAGAAGTTCAAAACAGAACACATATTGCACTTACTCCTTTAGCCATGCCAATGTTAGCCGGACCTGGTTCTATTTCATTACTTATTGCTTATTATCAAGAACACAATACTACATCTGAAATTATAATTTCAACGATTTCAATTACAGTTGTTGCAGCTACTATTTATTTAGTCCTTAGAAGTGCCCATTTTTTAGCAAAAATGTTAGGTTCTTCTGGAATCGTAGCAATCTCTAGAATCATTGGATTTTTAACAATTGCTATTGGTATTCAGTATATTATTAGTGCTATCTTAACCATTATTAGAGGAATCTAGTAAGTTGAGAATTGGAAGAAAAAAAATCCCAAATTTCGAATGATTCGGAATTTGGGATTTTTACTTTTTAAAATCACTCGAAGTGTTGTTAGAATTATTCTTTCGGTAAGAAAATTTCCGCCATCATACAACGTGCGCTTCCACCACCACAAGCTTCAATTGTATCTAAACTTGAACTTACGATAGTTACATGTTCTTCTAATTGTGCAATTTGCTTTTTAGTCAAACTTTGGTGAGCTGAGGCACTCATAATTAAATATCTTCTGTCATCTGTTCCTTTTACCTCTAACATATTTCCGGCGAAATTGTTTACTTGGTCTTCGGTGATAAGAATTACTTCTTTTTCATCGCCTTTCAAGCTATCTAAGACCATTTTACGTTCTTTTTTATCGTCGATACAATCTGCACAAATAACCGCAAATGTTTCGCCTACGCACATAATTACGTTCGTGTGATAGATATGTTTTCTTTCCCCATTTACTGTTTGAAACGCTTCAAAAATCACAGGTGTAAATTCGAAATCTTCACAAAATTCGATGAATAATTCTTCATCAGCTCTTGGCGATAAAGCACAATACGCTTTTCCGTTAGCTCTATCTAAAACAATACTTCCTGTTCCTTCCAAGAAAATATCATCATCTTCAGCTGAAGTGTAATCCATAATCTCATTGATTACAAAACCTTCATTTTCTAAATGATCTAAAACATCTTCTCTTCTTTCTAAACGACGATTTTCGGCAAACATTGGATATAGAACAACATCTCCATTTTCATGAAATGAAATCCAGTTGTTTGGAAAAATACTATCTGGCGTATCTGGACTTAACGTATCTTCAACCACCACCACATTTAAACCTATCATTTTAAGTTTTTGGACAAAAGTATCAAACTCTTCTTGTGCCTTAGCGTTAACCGAAGCTGGTGTTAAATTATCCAATACTTTTTGGTAATAATTATTCACCGCTGTTTGTTCGTTCATACGGAATGCTACCGGACGAATCATCAATATAGAGTTAGTTGTTTGGTTCATGTTTTTCTTCTTTATTTTTTTCTGATAAATCGTATTTTTTGATTACGACATTATTTTTATTTGGATTCTTAGTATTCTTTACAACATATACTATTGCACTAACTACAATTATTGGAAAAACCACATAAAAATAGATTGCAGTATGCATAGCCTAATCTCTAATCAAAGGCAAAGTTGAACATCTTAACAAACCTTCTTGTTTTGCAATTTCTGCATACGGAATTTCTTCTACCGTAAATCCGTTTTCGCGTAACCAATTATTTAATCTGGTGAAGTTTTTTTCGGAAACTACTACATCAGGAGCAATGGAAAACACATTGGAATTCATGTGATACATTTCTTCTCTTTCGATGTGAAATAGATTTTCTTTTCCGAATAAATTCACTAAGAACATATAATCTGCTTCTTCACGGAAACCACTTTTATAAATGATTCCTTTATTGGTTCCAACAGGTTGAAAACAACAATCTAAATGCAACGCATTGTCACGAGGCTCAATTTTCGATTTTACCAAATCAAACTCTTTCACAATTTTATTTGGAAACAATTCTTTAATATAATTTACTCCTTGCATGTTGGTTCTTGCTGTGATATAATCTTTGTAATCCGAACCTTTGTAAGTTCCGATAAAGATATACTCATTCCAAGGCATTACGTCTCCACCTTCAATATGTACTTCTTCTGGCGGACGCACCACTTTCTTAGGATCAATTTGATCGATTACGTATTGAATCGCATCTAATTCTCGTTCTCTGTCCGGTAAAATATTGGCTTTGATAAAAATGTCATCGATTACAAATCCGATGTCTCTGGCGAAAATTTGGTTGTAATTTTCAATAATTTGAGGTCTGAAGACTTTTACGTCGTATTTTTGGAACACTTTGTTAAAAGCTTCCATTTCGTTTACCATATCTGCTTCCACAGGATAGGTTCCGGCTTTAATATGCTCTAATGATTTAGGATCATAGGCTTCTTCGATAGTAGGTGTTGGACCGTTACTTGTAGCAGTTCCTAACACCACAGCCCTTAAACGGGAAGTTTCGTTTTTTACATTTAATTGTAACATAGCTTTCGGCTTTTGGCAAATATAGAAAAAGGAAACGAGAATATTAATTAGTAAACCGTTATAAATTCGCTTCAAAAAGATTCTTTTTAGATATAAATGATTAAATTTGAGAAAACTATAAAAAACAAATTATCATGGGATTATCAAATTTTTTCAGTTCTCTTTTTGGGAAAGCAAAAGAGAAAGCGGAAATTGCAAAAGAAAACTTAAGTGAAGTTGCAGAAAATGTAGCCGAAAAAGCTGCTGATGTAGCCGAAGACGTAAAAGAAACGGTTGAAAATGTTGCCGAAAAAGTTTCTGGAAAACTAGAAGAAATGGGCGTACCAGAAAAAGTAAACGAATTTGTTGATGTGGCTAAAGAAAAAACCGCAGAAGCTGCAGGTTGGGTGGAAGAAAAAGCGCATAACTTAAAAGAATCATTACAAAATACAGCTGAAACTGTAGAAGATAAGGTAGAAGATTTAACAGGAAGCACAGAAGAAGAAGCACAAAAACCTACTGAATAAATCGTACATTTATAAAAACAAAAATCCCACTTTTCAGTGGGATTTTTTATTATTATCTGTCTTTAACTTCTTTAAAAGGACGTAATGTATAACCTGTATAAACTTGTCTTGGACGTCCAATTGGTTCTTTATTTACTCTCATTTCTTTCCATTGTGCAATCCAACCTGGTAAACGACCAATTGCAAATAAAACCGTAAACATTTCAACTGGAATTCCCATCGCGCGGTAGATAATTCCTGAATAGAAATCTACGTTTGGATATAAGTTTCTTGATTTGAAATATTCGTCTTCTAAAGCTACTTTTTCTAATTGTTTTGCAATATCTAATAATGGATCATCAACTCCTAACGAACTTAATACATCATCAGCTGCTTTTTTAATGATCGTTGCTCTTGGATCAAAGTTTTTGTAAACACGGTGACCGAATCCCATTAAACGGAATGGATCGTCTTTATCTTTTGCTTTTAAAACGAATTTAGCAACATCCCCTCCATTGTCATGGATTTCTTGTAACATTTCTAATACCGCTTGATTAGCTCCACCGTGAAGTGGTCCCCAAAGAGCAGAAACTCCAGCAGAAATTGAAGCAAACAACCCAGCATGAGAAGAACCCACAATTCTTACTGTAGAAGTAGAACAGTTTTGTTCGTGATCAGCATGTAAGATAAATAATTTATCTAAAGCAGCTACAACTTTTGGATCTGCTTTGTAAGGTCCTGTTGGCAATTCAAACATTAAACGCATGAAATTATCAACATATCCTTTTGTATTATCGTAATAATTTAATGGATAACCCATTGTTTTTCTGTAAGTCCATGTAGCAATTACTAAGAATTTACCCATAGTTTTACAAACTGCTTCATACATTTCTTTCTCGTTGTGAGGATTCACAGACTTAGGATTAAATGCAGTTAAAGCACTTGTTAAAGAAGCTAAAACACCCATTGGATGAGCCGTTTTTGGAAAACCATCAATAATGTTTTTCATTTCTTCATTAACCAATGTATATTTGCGAATATCGTTTTCGAATTTTTCTAATTGTGCTGCTGTTGGAAGTTCTCCAAAAATCAACAAATAAGAAACTTCTAGAAAATCAGCTTTATCCGCTAAATCTTCGATTGAATATCCTCTGTAACGTAAAATTCCTTCTTCACCATCTAAGAAAGTAATTTCACTTGTACATGAACCTGAGTTTTTATAACCCGGATCAATAGTAATAGCACCAGATGCACTACGCAACTTGTCTATGTCGATAGCAACCTCATTCTCAGTTCCCACAATTACTGGAAACTCATACTTTTTGCCATCAAGCTCTAATATTGCAGTTTTTGACATATTATTTATATGATATTTTATGATAAAATTAATGTGAATTGCGAATTTAACAAATAATAATCAAACAATAAAGAAATTATCTATAATTTATGGTTAAATAATATACATAAAAAATCCTGCTGTAAAATACTACAACAGGATTTAAAAATGATATCTAAAAGTAATTATTTTTTTACTTTAAAAGCATTTACGCCAGGAAAATAAGCTACATCTGCTAATTCTTCTTCAATGCGTAATAATTGATTGTATTTTGCCATACGATCTGAACGAGAAGCCGAACCTGTTTTGATTTGTCCACAGTTTAAAGCAACTGCTAAATCAGCAATCGTGTTATCTTCTGTTTCTCCAGAACGGTGCGACATTACAGAAGTATATCCAGCATTATGCGCCATATTTACAGCTGCAATTGTTTCCGTTAAAGTACCAATTTGGTTTACTTTAATCAAAATTGAATTTGCGATGGATTGACTAATTCCGCGAGATAATCTTTCTACGTTTGTTACGAATAAATCGTCTCCAACTAATTGTACTTTATCTCCGATTTTTTCAGTTAACAATTTCCAACCTTCCCAATCGTCTTCGTACATTCCGTCTTCGATGGAAATAATTGGATATTTTTCAGTCAATTCTGCTAAGTAAGAAGCTTGTTCTTCAGAAGTTCTGATTTTTCCAGTTTCACCTTCAAATTTCGTGTAATCGTATTTTCCGTTAACATAAAATTCTGAAGCTGCACAGTCTAAAGCAATCATTACATCATCACCAAAAGTATAACCTGCATTGGTAACCGCTAATTTGATAGAATCTAAAGCGTCTTCAGTTCCTCCAGCTAAATTTGGAGCAAATCCACCTTCATCACCTACTGCTGTAGATAAATTTCTATTGTGTAATACTTTTTTCAAGTTGTGGAAAATTTCAGTTCCCATTTGCATTGCATGAGTAAAATCTTTTGCCTTAACTGGCATAATCATGAATTCTTGAAACGCAATTGGAGCATCAGAATGCGAACCACCATTGATGATGTTCATCATTGGAACTGGTAACGTATTCGCAGAAACACCACCGACGTAACGATATAAAGGCATTCCTAATTCGTTAGCTGCCGCTTTTGCAACTGCCAAAGACACACCTAAGATTGCATTAGCCCCTAAGTTTGATTTATTTGCAGTTCCGTCTAATTCAATCATCATTTTGTCGATTAAATTTTGTTCGAAAACCGACATTCCTACAATCGCTTCAGCAATTTTTGTATTTACATTTTCAGCTGCTTTTAAAACACCTTTTCCCATGAAAGCTTTACCGCCATCACGAAGCTCTACTGCTTCATGTTCTCCAGTAGAAGCACCACTTGGCACAGCAGCTCTTCCTAAAATTCCGTTATCTGTAACTACATCAACTTCGATTGTTGGATTTCCACGCGAATCTAAAATTTGTCTTGCGTGAACTTTGATAATTATACTCATTTTATATTTTTTTAAGTTACTATCTTGTGAATAATAACAAATTTATAATTTAAACTATAATGATATTGAAAAACTCAAAAAACTTATAAACGATAACGTTTTAGTTAGCTGCAGTTTTTATATTTTCGATAAATTGGTCGAATAAATAACTTGAATCGTGTGGTCCAGGACTTGCTTCTGGATGATATTGCACTGAAAAACAGTTTTTCGATTTCATTCGCATCCCAGCTACAGTTCCGTCATTCAAATGTTCGTGAGTTAATTCGAAATCTGGATGCTTGTCTAATTCTTCTCTAACGATAGCAAAACCGTGATTTTGAGAAGTAATTTCACCTTTTCCTGTAATCACATTTTTAACAGGATGATTAATTCCGCGGTGACCATTGAACATTTTATAAGTTGAAATCCCATTAGCCAAACCAATGATTTGATGTCCTAAACAGATTCCAAATAATGGTTTATTTTCGTTTAAAATTTGTTTCGCTACTTCTTGAGCGGTTTCTAAAGGTTCTGGATCACCAGGTCCGTTTGATAAGAAATAACCGTCTGGATTGAATGCTTTCAAATCTTCAAATGAAGCGTTGTATGGGAAAACTTTGATATAGCAATCTCTCTTCGCTAAATTTCTAAGGATATTCGTTTTGATTCCTAAATCTAAAGCCGAAATTTTATATTTTGCTGTTTCTTCACCAAAGAAATACGGCTCTTTAGTAGAAACTTTTGAAGCCAATTCCAAACCATTCATATCCGGAACTTGAGCTAATCTTTCTTTTAATTCTTCTATTGGAGTTCCATCGGTACAAATGACCGCATTCATAGCTCCGTTATCTCTGATATAACTTACCAAAGCTCTTGTATCTACATCCGAAATTACGATAAGATTTTGTTTACTTAAATAGTCAAACAAACTTTCAGTTGCATCTACGCGTGAATAATTAAAGCTGAAGTTTTTACAAACTAATCCTGAAATCTTTACTGAATCTGATTCCACTTCTTTATCGTTTACACCATAATTCCCAATGTGAGCATTGGTAGTAACCATGATTTGCCCGAAGTAAGAAGGATCTGTAAAAATTTCTTGATAACCTGTTGTTCCCGTATTAAAAGCGACTTCACCAAAAGTAACACCTTCAATTCCGATTGATTTTCCGTGAAAAATAGTACCGTCTTTAAGAAGTAAAACGGCCTTAGAACGATTGTTGTATTTCATTGTGTTGTGTTGTTGTGGTTGCAAATTTAGTTATAAAAGTTGTTTTTTTCAACTGTTTGAATCGTAAAACCAAAAAAAAAGGATAAACTTAAAAAAGTCTATCCTTATTATTTTTACATGAATGGTATCATGATTATTCTGTAGCTTCAGTGTTTTCAGAAGTTTCAGCTGCTGGAGCTTCAGGAGTACCTTCTGCTTTTTTAGCTTTTCCACGACGAGTCGTTTTCTTAACTTCTTTTTTACCACCATTGTACAAGGTGTTGAAATCTACTAATTCGATCATTGCCATATCAGCGTTATCTCCTAAACGGTTTCCTAACTTGATGATACGAGTGTATCCTCCTGGACGGTCACCTACTTTAGCAGCAACTTCTCTGAAAAGTTCTGTAACTGCATATTTGTTTCTTAAGTAAGAAAAACAAATACGACGGTTGTGAGTAGTATCTTCTTTTGATTTTGTAACTAATGGTTCAACAAATTGTTTTAAAGCTTTTGCTTTAGCAACAGTAGTGTTGATACGTTTATGTTCGATTAAAGAACAAGCCATGTTAGCTAACATAGCAGCTCTATGTCCTTTTTGTCTACTTAAATGATTGAATTTTTTTCCGTGTCTCATGACGTCTATTATTTATCTTCATCTTGCATCAATCCTTTCGGAGCGCAAAATATGAAGCAATTATTCTTTATCTAACTTGTATTTAGTTAAATCCATTCCGAAAGTTAGGTTTTTATTAGCCACTAACTCATCTAATTCAGTTAATGATTTTTTACCAAAATTACGGAACTTCATTAAGTCGTTCTTGTTGAAAGATACTAAATCACCTAATGTATCAACTTCAGCCGCTTTTAAACAATTTAATGCTCTAACAGATAAGTCCATATCAACTAATTTAGTTTTCAATAACTGTCTCATGTGAAGAGATTCTTCGTCATAAGACTCAGTTTGAGCAATTTCATCTGCCTCAAGAGTAATTCTTTCATCAGAGAACAACATAAAGTGGTGGATTAACGTCTTAGCTGCTTCAGTTAATGCATCTTTAGGATGGATAGAACCATCTGTAATGATTTCAAAAACTAATTTTTCGTAGTCTGTTTTTTGTTCCACACGGAAATTCTCAATAGCATATTTTACGTTCTTTACTGGAGTGTAAATAGAATCTGTAAAAATAGTTCCTATAGGAGCATTTGATTTTTTGTTCTCTTCAGCAGGAACATAACCTCTACCTTTTTCGATAGAAAGTTCCATATTGATAGATGTTTTACTGTCTAAATTACAGATAACTAAATCTGGATTTAAAACTTGAAAACCAGAGATGAATTTTTGAAAATCACCTGCAGTAATCTTGTCTTTCCCCGAAAGAGAGATAGAAACAGACTCATTATCAATATCTTCAATTTGACGTTTGAAACGTACTTGTTTAAGATTTAAAATAATTTCTGTAACATCTTCAACAACACCAGAAATTGTAGAGAACTCATGTTCTACACCTTCAATTCTTACTGATGTAATTGCATATCCTTCAAGAGAAGAAAGCAAAACTCTTCTAAGTGCATTACCAACAGTCAATCCGTAACCAGGTTCCAAAGGTCTAAATTCAAATTTACCTTCGAAATCCGTAGAATCGATCATGATAACTTTATCGGGCTTTTGAAAATTAAATATTGCCATATGTTCGACTAATGTCAATTATTATTTGTTATACAACTCAACGATTAGTTGTTCTTTAATATTTTCTGGAATTTGAAGTCTTTGAGGTACAGAAACGAAAGTACCTTCTTTAGTATCATTATTCCAAGTAATCCACTCATAAACTTGAGAAGACGCAGCTAAAGAACGGTCAATAGCTTCAAGAGATTTTGATTTTTCACGTACAGCAACTTTATCACCCGCTTTTAAGTGGTAAGAAGGTACATTAACCACTTCACCATTTACAGTGATGTGTCTGTGAGATACAATTTGACGAGCTGCTCTACGAGATGGAGCGATACCCATTCTGTAAACTACGTTATCTAAACGAGCTTCACATAATTGTAATAAGATTTCACCTGTTACTCCAGAAGCAGCAGATGCTTTTTTGAATAAGTTTCTGAACTGTTTTTCTAAAATACCGTAAGTATATTTAGCTTTTTGCTTTTCCATTAACTGAACAGCATACTCAGATTTTTTACCTCTCTTTTTAGCTAAACCATGTTGCCCTGGAGGGTAATTTCTTTTTTCGAAGGCTTTATCATCTCCGAAGATTGCTTCGCCAAATTTACGAGCAATTTTTGTTTTTGGACCAGTATATCTTGCCATTTTAAAAAATTAAAAAAGGTAGGAATTATGAATTCAGGTCTATATCCTTCGATAATTTTAAACCTACCCGTGTTATACTTAAATTATACTCTTCTTCTTTTCGGAGGACGACATCCGTTGTGAGGCATTGGAGTTACATCAATGATTTCTGTAACTTCAACTCCTGAGTTATGGATTGATCTAATAGCAGATTCTCTACCATTTCCTGGACCTTTCACATAAACTTTCACTTTTTTAAGTCCAGCTTCAAGAGCTACTTTACTACAATCTTCTGCTGCCATTTGAGCTGCATAAGGAGTATTCTTTTTAGAACCTCTAAAGCCCATTTTACCAGCTGAAGACCAAGAAATAACTTCACCTTTCTTGTTTGTTAACGAGATGATGATGTTGTTAAAAGTAGCATTAATATGTGCTTCTCCCGAAGATTCAACGATAACTTTACGTTTTTTTGCTGTTGCTTTAGCCATATTATTACTTATTATTTAGTTGCTTTTTTCTTGTTAGCAACAGTTTTTCTCTTACCTTTTCTAGTTCTAGAGTTGTTTTTAGTTCTTTGACCTCTTAATGGAAGTCCAGCTCTATGACGAATACCTCTTTGACATCCGATATCCATTAAACGTTTGATGTTTAATTGAACTTCTGAACGCAATTCTCCTTCAATTTTGAAATAAGATACCGCTTCACGAATTGCTCCGATCTCGTCATCATTCCAATCTTGAACTTTCTTGTCTTCGCTCACTTGAGCTTTAGCTAAAATATCTTTAGCTCTGCTTCTACCAATACCAAATATGTATGTTAAAGCAATGATTCCTCTTTTTTGTTTAGGTATATCTACCCCTGCAATTCTTGCCATAATTATCCTTGTCTTTGTTTAAATCTAGGATTCTTTTTGTTAATAACGTATAATCTTCCTTTTCTACGTACAATAATGCACTCGGCACTTCTCTTTTTAACTGATGCTCTTACTTTCATTTTAATAGCTTTAGTATCTATAGGTAATTCTTGCTTTAGACAAATCGTAAGGGCTCATTTCAAGTTTAACCTTGTCACCTGGTAACAACTTAATGTAATGCATACGCATTTTACCAGAGATATGAGCAATTACAACGTGTCCGTTTTCTAATTCTACACGAAACATAGCATTTGATAATGCTTCAATAATTGTTCCGTCTTGTTCTATTGCTGATTGCTTTGCCATAAAAATTAAGCTACTGCTTTTCTATTTTTACCACTTTTCATCAAACCATCATAGTGTTTATTCAATAAATAAGAATTTATTTGCTGAATAGTATCTATTGCAACTCCAACCATGATTAGTAAAGAAGTACCTCCATAAAAATAACCCCAAGCACCTTGTACTCCAAGTAAACTTACCGCAACAGCTGGGAACACAGCTACTAAAGCAAGAAATAACGAACCTGGAAAAGTAATTAAAGACATAATTTTATCTAGGTAATCTCCAGTTTCAACACCTGGTTTAACACCCGGAATGAAACCTCCACTTCTTTTTAAATCATCAGCCATCTTGTTAGTTGGTACTGTAATTGCGGTGTAAAAGTACGTAAAAATTACGATTAACAAAGCAAAAACAACATTATATACTAAACCGAATGGATCGTTGAACATTCCTGCAATAGAAAGTGCAGTATCTGATTCTTTTGCCAAACCAGAAACAGCAGCAGGAATAAACATAATAGCTTGAGCAAAAATGATCGGCATAACACCTGATGCATTTAGTTTTAATGGGATAAACTGTCTGTTACCACCCATCATGTCTTCTTCAAAATCCCCAGAAACTGTACGTCTAGCATACTGTACTGGAATTTTTCTTACAGCCATTACTAATAAAATACACGCAATTATTACTAAGAACCAAAGTATTAATTCGATTACAATCATCATAACACCTCCATTTGCTTGAGAAGTTCTAGATGAAAACTCTTGAATAAATGCTTGTGGCATTCTTGCAATAATACCTACCATTATCAATAAAGAGATACCGTTACCAATACCTTTATCAGTAATTTTTTCTCCTAACCACATTGCAAAAATAGTTCCAGTTACTAAGATAAGAACTGAAGAGAAAATGAATGTAGGACCAGTTAACATAAATGCTTCACCTGGTAAAGTTCTGTACAAGTTATAGATATAACCAGGACCTTGAACTAAAGTAATTAAGATCGTCAACCATCTTGTAATTTGGTTAATTTTCTTTCTACCACTTTCACCGTCTTTTTGTAATTTTTGTAAATATGGCACCGCAATTCCCATTAATTGAACTACGATAGAAGCTGATATATAAGGCATGATACCCAATGCAAATACAGAAGCTTGCGAAAACGCACCTCCTGTAAATACATTAATTAACCATCCGATACCTTCATCAGTTTGGTTTGTAAGATTTGTCAATTTAGTAGCATCAATCCCCGGAAGGGTAACTTGCGCACCAAAACGGTACACTAATAATAATCCAAGAGTTAATAAAATACGATTTTTTAACTCTTCGATTTTCCAAACGTTGATGAATGAATCTATAAATTTCTTCATTTTACTAAAGGATTATAAAGTTACAGCTTCCCCACCAGCAGCCTCGATAGCCGCTTTTGCAGATGCAGTAAATTTGTGAGCACTTACTTTAAGTTTTGTTTTTAGCTCACCTCTTCCTAAAATCTTTACTAAGCTATTTTTTGTAGCTAAACGAGTATCTACAAATACAGTAAAATCTACTGTATCAGTTACTACACCGTTATCTACTAATAATTGTAACGAATCAAGATTAATACCTTGATATTCTACTCTATTGATGTTCTTGAAACCAAACTTAGGAACACGTCTTTGAAGTGGCATTTGACCACCTTCAAAACCAATTTTCTTAGAATAACCAGAACGAGACTTAGCTCCTTTGTGACCACGTGCAGCGGTACCACCTTTACCAGAACCTTCTCCTCTACCTACTCTTTTATTTTGGTTGTGAACTGAACCTTCAGCTGGTTGTAAGTTACTTAAATTCATAACTGTATAGTGTTATTTAGTTTCTTCAACAGAAACTAAGTGTTTAACTTTATTTACCATTCCAAGGATAGCAGGATTTGCATCATGCTCAACAACTTGTCCCATTTTACGAAGACCTAAAGCTTCCAAAGTTCTCTTTTGATCAAGAGGACAATTGATTTTACTTCTTACTTGTTTTACTATTAATTTTGCCATGATTTCCTGTTAATTAACCTTTGAATACTTTTTCTAAAGATACTCCTCTTTGTTTAGCTACAGTAGCAGCACTTCTCATTTGTAATAAAGCATCAAAAGTTGCTTTTACCACATTGTGAGGGTTAGATGAACCTTGTGATTTAGATAATACATCGTGAACACCAACAGACTCCAATACCGCACGTACAGCACCACCAGCAATAACTCCAGTACCGTGTGAAGCTGGCATTAAGAATACTCTAGCACCACCAAATTTACCTTTTTGCTCATGAGGAACAGATTGTCCTTGTAAAGGAATTCTAACTAAGTTTTTCTTAGCATCTTCCACCGCTTTAGCGATTGCTTCAGAAACATCTTTAGATTTTCCTAATCCATGACCCACTACTCCGTTTTCATCACCAACTACTACGATAGCAGAGAAACCAAATGCTCTACCTCCTTTAGTAACTTTAGTAACACGATTTACACTCACCAAACGATCTTTTAATTCAAGACCTCCTGGTTTTACAATCTCTACGTTTTTATAATTATGATACATAATTTCTTAGAATTTAAGTCCAGCTTCTCTAGCTCCTTCAGCTAATGATTTCACACGTCCATGGTATAAATACCCACCTCTATCAAAAGAGATTGTTGAAATACCTGCTTTAAGTGCTTTTTCAGCAACTAATTTACCAACTGCTTTTGCAGTTTCAACAGCAGTTCCTTGAGCAACTTCTTTATCTCTCGATGAAGCAGCAACTAAAGTTGTACCGTTTACGTCATCTATGATTTGCGCATAGATTTCTTTATTACTTCTGAATACAGAAAGTCTTGGTTGAGCAGCAGTTCCGCTTACAATCTTTCTGATTCTGAACTTAATTCTTTGTCTTCTTTCAGATTTCGTTAATGACATAGTCTTAATTTTTAAGCTGATTTACCTGCTTTTCTTCTTAGTTCTTCTCCTACAAACTTAACTCCTTTTCCTTTATATGGCTCAGGTTTGCGGAAACCTCTGATCTTCGCAGCTACTTGACCTAATAATTGTTTGTCGAATGATGATAATTTCACTATCGGATTTTTACCTTTTTCTGATACTGTTTCAACAGTAACTTCTTTTACAACTTCTAAAACGATGTTATGAGAGAATCCTAAAGCTAAATCAAGTTTTTGACCTTGATTAGAAGCTCTATATCCAACTCCAACTAATTCTAATTCTTTTGTAAAACCTTCAGAAACACCAACAATCATATTGTTGATTAATGAACGATAAAGTCCGTGTTTCGCTCTCTCATCTTTGTGATCTGATGAACGCTCAACGATAACTTGGTTATCTTCGATTTTAACGGTTACATCAGAAAATTCTTGAGTAAGCTCGCCTAATTTTCCTTTTACTGTAACTACAGCATCTTTAACTTCTACAGTTACTCCTGCTGGAATTGCAATTGGATTTTTACCTATTCTTGACATTGTCTCGTCTTTTTATTAATATACGTAACAAATTACCTCTCCACCAACATTTAATTGCTTAGCTTGTTTTCCTGTCATCAATCCTTTTGATGTAGAAACAATAGCAATACCTAAACCATTTAAGATTCTTGGTAAGTCTGATGAACCAGCATATTTACGTAAACCTGGTTTACTAATTCTTTGGATATCTTTGATTACAGACTCTTTCGTGTCTTTATCATATTTAAGTGCAATTTTGATTGTACCTTGAACAGTAGAATCATCAAATTTGTAACTTAAGATATATCCTTGATCGAATAAAATCTTTGTGATTTCTTTCTTCATATTAGAAGCAGGAATTTCAACCACTTTGTGGTTGGCTCTTACTGCATTTCTAACACGCGTTAGATAATCGGCAATTGGATCTGTATACATATGTATAGATTTGCGGTTATGGTTTTCAATCCGCCCTCAGCGGATTGAACCTTTAACCAATTAAACTTATTTTTTGGATTGCAAAAGTAATAACTTTTTTTGGAATTACCAAGATGCTTTTTTAACACCTGGAATTAATCCTTGATTTGCCATTTCACGGAATGTTACACGAGAAATACCAAACTGACGCATATACCCTCTTGGTCTACCTGTTAATTTACAACGATTGTGCACTCTAACTGGACAAGAATTTTTTGGTAATTTTTGTAAACCTTCGAAATCACCAGCTTCTTTTAAAGCTTTTCTTTTCTCAGCATACTTTTCTACTAATGCAATTCTTTTCACCTCACGGGCTTTCATTGATTCTTTAGCCATGTCTTAATTCTTTTTAAAAGGTAATCCTAATTCCGCTAATAATGCTTTTGCTTCTTTATCTGTTTCAGCAGAAGTTACAAAAGTAATATCAAAACCAGCAATTTTATTTACTTTATCAATATCAATTTCTGGGAAAATGATTTGTTCTAACACTCCTAAATTGTAGTTACCTCTACCATCAAATCCAGTTGATTTGATTCCGCTGAAGTCTCTTACACGTGGTAAAGATGAAGTAATCAATCTATCTAAGAATTCATACATTCTTTCTCCACGTAACGTTACTTTAGCACCAATTGGCATACCTTTTCTTAATTTGAAAGACGCAACGTCTTTTTTAGAAATAGTAGCAACTGCTTTTTGCCCAGTAATTTTTGTTAATTCTTCAACAGCGTAATCTACTAATTTTTTATCAGATACAGCTGCACCAACTCCACGGCTTACAACAATTTTTTCAAGTTTAGGAACTTGCATTACATTTTTGTAACCGAACTCTTCTGTAAGAGCAGCAATAACTCTACTCTTATATTCTTCTTTTAGTCTAGGAATATATGCCATAACTATAGTACTTGATTAGATTTTTTTGAAAATCTCACTTTCTTGTCTCCTTCTTGTTTGAAACCAACTTTAGTCACTTCTTTTGACTTAGGATCAATTAAAGACAAGTTAGACACATGAATAGGAGCTTCTTTCTTAACGATTCCTCCTTGAGGGTTTTTAGCACTTGGTTTTGTATGTTTCGAAACCATGTTAACTCCTTCAACAACCGCTTTGTTTTTCTCACGAAGAACTCTAAGAACTTTACCTTCAGAACCTTTGTGGTCTCCAGCAATAACTCTTACGATATCTCCTGATTTAATTTTTAGCTTTATCATTTGTATAAGAATTAAAGCACTTCAGGTGCTAATGATACAATTTTCATGAATTGTTTTTCACGAAGTTCTCTGGCAACCGGCCCAAAAACACGAGTTCCTCTCATTTCTCCTGCAGCGTTTAACAATACACATGCGTTATCGTCAAAACGGATGTAAGATCCATCAGCTCTTCTCACTTCTTTTTTGGTACGTACAACTACTGCAGTTGATACTGCTCCTTTTTTAACGTTTCCGTTTGGAGTTGCATCTTTAATTGAAACTACAATTTTGTCACCAACAGAGGCATAACGACGTTTCGTTCCTCCTAAAACACGGATCGTAAGAACTTCTTTCGCTCCTGTGTTATCTGCTACTTTTAATCTTGACTCTTGTTGTACCATAATTACTTCGCTCTTTCAATGATTTCAACTAATCTCCAACATTTAGATTTACTTAATGGACGTGTCTCCATAATTCTTACAGTATCTCCAATGTTACAATCGTTTGTTTCGTCGTGTGCAACATATTTCTTAGTTTTCAACACGAACTTACCGTATAATGGGTGTTTCACTTTTGTAGTTTGTGACACAACAATAGATTTCTCCATTTTGTTTGAAGTCACCACACCAATTCTCTCTTTTCTTAAATTTCTTTTTTCCATCTTTCAGCTAGTGTACAATTATTGTAACTCTCTTTTAGTTAACTCTGTATGTAATCTCGCAACTGATCTTCTTAAACTTCTTAATTGAAGTGGATTTTGGATAGGCGAAATTGCGTGAGCATTTTTTAGGTCGGTATACGTTTTCTTTAACTGACTAAGTTGTTCTTGTAACTCAGCTGCAGATAGATTTTTAATTTCTGATTGTTTCATAATAAATTTTGATTATGCTTCGAAATCTCTAGCAACGATAAACTTAGTTTTAACAGGAAGTTTTTGAGCTGCTAAGCGTAATGCTTCTTTTGCAACTGATAGAGGCACTCCTCCAACTTCAAACATAATTTTACCAGGTTTAACAACTGCAGCCCAATATTCAACTGCACCTTTACCTTTACCCATACGTACTTCTAATGGTTTCTTTGTAATAGGCTTATCTGGAAATATTTTGATCCATAATTGACCTTCTCTTTTCATGAAACGTGTTGCTGCGATACGAGCTGCTTCAATTTGACGAGAAGTAATAAATGAAGAATCTAAAGATTTAATACCAAACATTCCATTTGAAAGTTCGTGTCCTCTTTGAGAAACGCCTTTCATTCTACCTTTCTGTACCTTACGGTATTTTGTTCTTTTAGGCTGTAACATTTTTCTTTAGTTTAAATAATTACTTTCTTTTGCGTGCGTTTGGTTTACCATCTCTCTTAGGAGCAGAAGATCCTGAAGGTTTAGACTTTTGTTTGTCCATTCCTACTAACGGAGAAAGATCTCTTTTTCCATAAACCTCACCTTTCATTATCCATACTTTGATACCCATTCTACCGTAAGTAGTATGTGCTTCAGCTAATGAATAATCAATATCAGCTCTGAAAGTTGACAAAGGAATTCTACCTTCTTTGAAGTTTTCTGAACGTGCCATTTCAGCACCATTCAAACGACCAGAAATTTGAACTTTGATACCTTCTGCGTTCATACGCATAGCAGCAGCAATAGCCATTTTAATTGCACGTCTATAAGAAATTCTACTTTCAATTTGACGAGCGATACTTGTACCTACTAAGTAAGCGTCAAGTTCAGGTCTTTTAATTTCAAAGATGTTGATTTGAACTTCTTTGTCAGTAATTTTCTTAAGTTCTTCTTTTAACTTGTCTACCTCTTGACCACCTTTACCGATAATGATACCAGGTCTAGCAGTAGTGATAGTAACGGTTACAAGTTTTAAAGTTCTCTCGATAATTATTTTTGATACACTTGCTTTAGATAAACGAGCATGGATATACTTTCTGATTTTGTAATCTTCAGCGATTTTATCACCGTAGTCATTTCCACCATACCAGTTTGAGTCCCATCCTCTGATGATACCAAGTCTATTTCCTATTGGATTTGTCTTTTGTCCCATACTGTTTATTAATTGCTTTGTGTGTTATTATTTGTTCCTAACACGATTGTTACGTGATTAGAACGTTTTCTAATTCTGTGTGCACGACCTTGTGGAGCTGGACGAAGTCTTTTCAACATCATACCACCATCTACTGTAATCGTTTTTACAAATAAGCCTGCTTCTTCTAAATTAGCATCTTCGTTTTTCTGTACATAATTATTTATGGCAGATAATAACAATTTCTCTAATTTTCTTGAAGCTTCTTTTTGACTAAATCTTAAAATATTAAGAGCTAGTTCAACTTTCTGACCTCTTACTAAATCTGCGACTAAACGCATTTTTCTAGGTGAAGTTGGACAGTTATTTAATTTAGCAAATGCAACAGACTTGTTAGCCTCTTTTCTTGCATCCGCAACTTCTCTTTTACGAACTCCCATTGCTTCTTATTTTTTACCTTTATTTTTAGCCCCAGCATGACCTCTAAAAGATCTTGTTGGTGAAAACTCTCCTAATTTGTGTCCTACCATGTTCTCAGTTACATAAACTGGAACAAATTGACGACCATTGTGAACTGCGATAGTCTGCCCAACGAAATCAGGAGTAATCATTGATGCTCTAGACCAAGTCTTAACAACACCTTTATTACCACCTGCAATATTTTCTTGAACTTTCTTCTCTAATTTAAAGTGAACGAATGGTCCTTTTTTTAATGAACGTGCCATGTCTATCTAATTATTTCTTTCTACGTTCTACAATATACTTATTACTCGGGTTAACTTTAGAACGAGTTCTATAACCTTTAGCAGGTAAACCTTTTCTTGAACGTGGGTGACCTCCAGATGAACGTCCTTCACCACCTCCCATTGGGTGATCAACTGGATTCATAGCTACCGGTCTTGTTCTTGGTCTTCTACCTAACCATCTTGATCTACCAGCTTTACCTGATACGATTAATTGGTGGTCTGAGTTAGAAACAGCTCCAATTGTAGCCATACAAGTTAACAAGATCAATCTTGTTTCTCCAGAAGGCATTTTAATTGTTGCATATTTTCCATCTCTTGCCATTAACTGAGCGAAAGTTCCTGCTGAACGAGCGATTACAGCTCCTTGACCTGGTCTTAATTCGATACACGAAATAACAGTTCCTAGAGGAATTTTACTTAAAGGCATTGCATTTCCAATTTCTGGAGATGCTTCTTCACCTGAAACTACAGTTTGTCCAACTTGTAATCCATTTTGCGCAATGATGTAAGTTTTAGCTCCATCTGCATAATACAATAATGAAATAAATGCTGAACGATTTGGATCATACTCGATTGTTTTAACTGTTGCTGGAATCCCAACTTTAGCTCTTTTAAAATCAATAATACGATACTTTTGTTTGTGACCACCGCCTGTATAACGCATGGTCATTTTTCCTTGACTATTTCTACCTCCAGAGTTTTTTTTCGGTGCGATCAAAGAACGCTCCGGCTTATCAGTTGTAATAGTGTCAAAGCTATTAACAACTCTAAATCGCTGACCCGGGGTAATAGGTTTTAATTTTCTAACTGACATTTTCTATTAGATATTAGTATAAAAATCTATTGTTTCTCCCTCTTGTACTTGAACAACTGCTTTTTTGTAAGCATTTGTTTTACCACTGATTAAACCACTTTTGGTATATTTAACACTTCTATCAGCTCTATAGTTCATTGTATTAACTGCTACTACATTCACTCCAAAAGCAGCTTCAACAGCATTTTTGATTTGAATTTTATTTGCATTTTTAGCAACTACAAAACCAAAACGGTTAAAAACTTCACCATCTTTAGTTATTTTTTCAGTTATAATAGGCTTAATTATGATGCTCATAATCTTATTATTTACTTAAATTAGCTTCAATTCCGTCTACTGCACCCTCTAAAAGAACTAAACTTTTTGCATTTAAAATTGCATAAGTACTTAATTCTGAAGTAGTTACAACGCTAGACGCTTTTAAATTGCGTGACGACAAATATACATTTTTATTTGTATCGCCCAACACAAATAAAGATTTTTTATTCTCTAACCCTAAAGCTTTCAATACGTTAATGAAATTTTTAGTGTTTGGTGTTTCAAATGTAAAATCTTCAACTACTACTAAATTTGACTCATTTACTTTTAAAGACAAAGCTGATTTACGAGCTAATCTTTTTAAGTTTTTATTCAATTTGAATGAGTAGCTTCTTGGTCTTGGCCCAAAAACTGTACCTCCACCTTTAAACAAAGGATTTTTAGCAGATCCTGCACGCGCAGTACCTGTACCTTTTTGTTTTTTAATTTTACGAGTACTTCCTGCAACCTCAGCTCTTTCTTTAGCTTTGTGAGTACCTTGTCTTTGATTAGCCAAATATTGCTTTACATCTAAGTAAACAGCATGTTTATTAGGCTCAATTGCGAAAACTGAATCAGAAAGTTGAACTTTTCTTCCAGTTTCTTTTCCGTTGATATCTAAAACTTTTACTTCCATTACTTCTGAATGATTACATAAGAGTTTTTGTGACCAGGAACACAACCTTTTATTACTAAAAGATTTTTCTCACCTACCACTTTTAAAACTCTAAGGTTTTGTACTGTTACATTTTCTCCTCCAGTTCTTCCAGCCATACGCATTCCTTTGAATACTCTTGACGGATAAGACGAAGCTCCTACAGAACCTGGCGCTCTCAAACGGTTATGTTGACCATGCGTAGCTTGTCCAACACCACCAAAACCATGACGTTTTACAACCCCTTGGAATCCTTTACCTTTTGATACACCAACAACATCAACAAATTCACCTTCAGCGAATAAGTCAACAGCGATTACATCGCCCAATTTGTACTCCTCTTCAAAACCTTTGAATTCAACGACTTTTTTCTTTGCAGCTGTTCCCGCTTTCTTAAAGTGACCTAACTCAGCTTTAATTGAACGTTTTTCAGCTTTGTCATCGAAACCTAACTGAATAGCAGAATATCCGTCTACTTCATTGGTTCTGACTTGGGTAACAACGCATGGACCACACTCGATTACAGTACAAGGAATATTTTTCCCGTTCTCATCAAAGATGCTAGTCATGCCAATTTTTCTTCCGATTAACCCAGACATATTAAACTAATTATTAATTAAACTCTTATTTATAATACAAATAGTATTTGCACACTACTCATTTTGAGGGTGCAAATATATAAATTATTTTTTAATTATCGCAAAAATAAATAGTTAAGCAAAATTTACTTTAAAAAAGCTCTTTTTACTCACTAAAAATGATAAGAAAAAAACCGTAATGCTTTCACATTAACGGTTTTTTTTTATTTAATCATTGCTTTTTTGCAATGGTGTTTATCACACTTTAATTTCTACTTCAACTCCTGAAGGTAACTCTAATTTCATTAAAGCATCGATAGTTTTAGAAGAAGAACTGTAGATATCTAACAATCTCTTATAAGAACTTAATTCGAATTGCTCTCTTGATTTTTTGTTAACGTGTGGAGAACGTAATACAGTAAAAATCTTTTTGTGTGTTGGTAATGGAATTGGACCAGTTACCACAGCACCTGTACTTTTTACAGTCTTAACGATTTTCTCAGCAGATTTATCTACCAAGTTATGATCGTATGATTTTAATTTTATTCTGATTTTTTGACTCATTTTCTTAAAAATTAAGCGTTACCTTTTGCTTTTTTGATTACAGCTTCTGAAATGTTAGAAGGTGTTTCTTCATAGTGAGAAAACTCCATTGTAGATGTAGCTCTACCAGAAGACAATGTTCTTAATGTAGTAACATAACCAAACATTTCTGATAAAGGAACATTAGCTTTAATAGTTTTAGCACCATTTCTATCACCCATATCATTTACTTGACCTCTACGACGGTTCAAGTCACCTACGATATCACCCATGTTTTCTTCAGGAGTAATAACTTCAATTTTCATGATTGGCTCAAGAATAACAGCTCCTGCAGCTTTAGCCACTTCTTTATATCCCATTTTCGCAGCTAATTCGAAAGAAAGAGCATCAGAATCCACAGGGTGGAAAGATCCGTCTAATAAAGTTACTTTTAAACTATCTACCTGATAACCTGCTAAAGGACCAGTTTTCATAGCTTCACGGAAACCTTTTTCAACAGCTGGAATATATTCTTTTGGTACGTTACCACCTTTAACTTCATTAACAAACTGTAACCCCATAGGAGCTTTACCGTCTACTAAATCAGCAGGCTCTAAACGGAAAACGATATCACCAAATTTACCACGACCTCCAGATTGTTTTTTATAAACCTCTCTGTGTTGAGCAGACTTAGTGAACGCTTCTTTATATTCTACTTGTGGCTCACCTTGGTTAACCTCAACTTTGAACTCACGTTTCATACGATCTACAAGGATGTCTAAGTGTAACTCACCCATACCTGAAATAATCGTTTGACCTGAAGCCTCATCAGTTCTAACTGTAAACGTTGGATCTTCTTCAGCTAATTTAGCTAAAGCCATACCCATTTTATCAACGTCAGCTTTTGTTTTAGGCTCAATCGCGATACCAATTACAGGATCAGGGAATTTCATTGACTCAAGAATAATTGGGTGTTTTTCATCACACATGGTGTCTCCAGTCTTGATATCTTTAAATCCTACAGCAGCTCCAATATCTCCAGCCTCAATATATTCGATTGGATTTTGTTTGTTAGCGTGCATTTGGTAGATACGAGAAATTCTTTCTTTGTTTCCTGAACGTGTATTCAAGATGTAAGAACCAGCATCTAAACGACCTGAATAAGCACGGAAGAAAGCTAAACGACCAACGTAAGGGTCAGTAGCAATTTTAAATGCCAAAGCCGCGAAAGGCTCTTTTGTATCAGGGCGACGGATAATTTTCTTTTGATCTTCTTCTAATAAATCAGCATCATCAGGGTGAATTCCTTCGATACCTTCTTTATCTAATGGAGATGGTAAATACTTACAAACCGCATCTAACATGAATTGAACTCCTTTATTTTTGAAAGAAGAACCAGCAATCATAGGAATGATAGCCATGTCAATTGTAGCTGCACGTAAAGCATTGTTGATTTCTTCCTCAGTAATTGAGTTTTCATCTTCCATATACTTTTCTAATAAGTTTTCGTCGTAAGTAGCAATCTCTTCAATTAAAATTGAACGATACTCTTTTACTTCGTCAACCATATCAGCAGGAATGTCGATAATATCGAAAGTAGCACCTTGAGTTTCATCATGCCATACGATAGCCTGATTTTTAACTAAGTCAACTACTCCTTTGAAATCAGCTTCTTCACCAATTGGTAAAGTAATCGCTACTGCGTTTGATTTCAACATATCTTTTACTTGCTGACAAACTCCTAAGAAGTTAGAACCTTGACGGTCCATTTTATTTACGAATCCCATACGTGGAACTCTATATTGATCAGCTAATCTCCAGTTAGTTTCAGATTGAGGCTCAACACCATCAACCGCACTAAATAAGAACACTAAACCATCTAATACACGTAACGAACGGTTTACCTCTACTGTAAAGTCAACGTGACCAGGAGTATCGATAATGTTAAAGTGATACGATTTAGATTCTGGTAAAACTTTACCTTGGTTTGTTGGAAAATTCCACTCACAAGTTGTTGCAGCAGAAGTAATTGTAATACCTCTTTCTTGCTCTTGTGCCATCCAGTCCATTGTTGCAGCACCATCGTGTACTTCACCAATTTTGTGTGATTTCCCTGTATAGAATAAGATACGCTCAGTTGTTGTTGTTTTACCAGCATCAATGTGAGCAGCAATTCCAATATTTCTTGTATATTTTAAATCTCTAGCCATTTCTATACGAATTAAAATCTAAAGTGAGAGAATGCTTTATTAGCATCTGCCATTTTGTGAGTATCCATTCTTTTCTTAACAGCAGCACCTTCTTCTTTAGCCGCAGCTAAAATTTCAGAAGCTAATTTTCCTGCCATTGATTTTTCGTTTCTTCTTCTTGCATAAAGAATCATCCATTTGATAGCGTAAGAAATCTTTCTATCTGGACGAATTTGCATTGGAATTTGGAAAGTAGCTCCACCCACTCTACGTGAACGAACTTCTACGTGAGGCATAACATTAGTTAATGCATCTTTCCAAATCTCTAAAGCAGTTTTTTCTGCATCTTGCTTTTTAGTTTCAACGATTTCTAATGCATCATAGAAAACTTTAAAAGCTGTTGATTTTTTACCATCCCACATTAAGTTATTCACGAAACGTGTTACTAACTGATCGTTAAATTTCGGATCCGGTAAAAGGGGTCTTTTTTTGGCCGCTCTTTTTCTCATGTCTTTTCTTTAAAAGATTTTTAAATTACTTTTTCTTTCCAGTTGGTGCAGGTGCTTGTCCTGGTTTTGGACGTTTTGCTCCATACTTAGATCTACGTTGTGTTCTTCCTGCAACACCCGCAGTGTCTAATGCTCCACGTACGATGTGGTAACGTACACCTGGTAAATCTTTTACTCTTCCACCTCTAACTAATACTATCGAGTGCTCTTGTAGATTGTGACCTTCTCCAGGAATGTATGCATTCACCTCGTTACCGTTTGTTAAACGAACCCTAGCTACCTTTCTCATTGCTGAGTTTGGTTTTTTAGGAGTTGTTGTGTAAACACGAGTACACACACCTCTTCTTTGAGGACAAGAATCTAAAGCAGCCGATTTACTCTTCTTAGTTATTTGGGTTCTCCCTGTTCTTACTAATTGTTGAATTGTTGGCATAATTAAATACTAAAAATTTTTACTGTTTAAAATTCCCGCTTTTTACGGGGTTGCAAATGTAGGAATTATTTTTTACTTTCCAAATCATAATTTATTAATTTTCAATGCAATTGTAATTTTGTAGTATTTTGATTGGTATTGAGTTACAAAAAAGAAAGATCAAAATTCCGATGAATTGTTGCATTAGATTCTGAAACAAGTTCAGAATGACAAAGTAGATATAAAATTTATTTTACTTTTTTTCGTTTCTTTACCGCTATGAAATTACTCTTGGGTTTAATACTGTTTTTTTGTTTCCAATTTTCGTTGGGACAAAATTTCTATTTAAACATAAAAGGAGCTTCGGAAATTGAAAACAAAACCATTGATAGTTTACAATACGAAATCAAACACGCTTCGGTGGCTTCTATTTTAGAAGAACAAAAACGTTTTGAAAACAAGTTAACGAATCAAGGCTTTTTTGATTGGCAGTTATTGGAACAGAAAAAAGTAAACGATAGCAGTTTTGTTTTCAAATACAATTTGGGAAATTCGATAAAAAACAACACAATATATATAGGTAAACTTTCTGCCCAAGAAAAATCGCTGTTGCAATTAGAAAGTGATTCGTTAATTATTGCCACGAATGAAGTGGAGAATTTTATGAAAAGTAAAATCGCTTTATTGGAAAAGAAAGGTTATTCATTAGCGAATTTGCAATTGATTAATCAGCAAAAAAATGAAAATAGTTTGTTTTCTGAATTGCTACTAAAACTCAATGCTAAAAGAAATATTACCGATTTAGTCATTGTAGGTTATGATAAATTTCCAGCTGGGATTAAAAAAGCAATTACCAAGAAAGCCAAAAAAGCTACTTTCAACCAAGACAATTTAAAACAGATTAACGATACTTTTGACAAATTACAATTCGTTAATCAAATCAAATACCCAGAAATTTTATTCACCACCGATTCGACAAAGATTTTTGTCTATGTTGAAAAATCGAAACCTAACAAATTTGATGGTTTTATCGGATTTTCTAATGACGATAAAAGTAAATTAACTTTTAATGGCTATTTAGATTTGCAATTGCAAAACATTTTAAACACCGGAGAAAAATTCAATTTGTACTGGAAAAACGATGGCAACAAACAAACTTCATTTAACATCGGAACAGAATTGCCGTATATCTTCAAAAGTCCTATTGGAATTAAAGCCAATTTGAGAATTTTTAAACAAGATTCCACTTTTCAGAATACCATGACCGATTTGAATTTGGGTTACTATTTCGCTTACAACACGAAAGCTTTTGTAGGTTATCAAAAAACAACTTCTGTAGATATTCAGAATACGAATTCGTTTAGTTTGAATGATTTTACTAACACCTTTTTAACTTCAAGTTTTGAACATCTTGAATTGAATCCTGATAGTTTTATTTTTCCTGAAAGAGCAAAAATTCTAGTAAAATTTGGAACAGGAAATCGAACTATTGCATCTCAGAAAACGAGTCAGTTTTTTACGCAATTAGATATGAGTTACAATTTTAATCTAAATGCCAAAAACAGCATTTTTGTTCGAAATCAGACTTTTTATTTACAAAGTGATGATTATGTAATTAACGAATTGTTCCGATTTGGAGGAATTAATTCGATTAGAGGTTTTAACGAAAACAGCTTACAAGCGAATGCCTTTAGCGGAATCATAGCAGAATATCGTTATTTATTAGCTTCTAATTTATATTTACATTCCATAACTGATTTCGGTTATTTTCAAGACAAAACTTCTAAGATTGAAGACCGATTATTAGGTTTAGGATTCGGATTTGGATTATTTACCAAAAATGGTTTATTTAATTTGGTTTACGCTAATGGAAGCACGAGCGAGCAAGCCATAAAACTTTCGAATTCTATTGTGCATATTAGTTTTAAAACGAATTTCTAATTCACTAAATTAGAAACACTCCAAAAATCAAACTAAAATCCTATCTTTGCACCATGGAAAAAGACAACCAAATATTCGGGATTAGAGCAATAATTGAAGCAATTAACGCTAAAAAGGAAATTGATAAAGTGTTCGTTCAAAAAGATGCACAAGGTGATTTGATGCAAGATTTGATGAAAACGATGAAAAGAAACAACATCAACTTCTCTTACGTTCCTGTTGAAAAACTAAACCGATTAACTCCAAATAATCACCAAGGTGCGGTGGCAACCATTGCTCCTATTTCTTTTGTTTCGTTAGAAACTATGGTTGAAAATGTTATTGAAAGTGGTAAAAAACCTTTATTCCTAATTTTAGACCAATTGTCTGATGCGCGTAACTTTGGCGCTATCATTAGAACCGCAGAATGTACAGGTGTTGACGGAATTATTATCCAAAAACAAGGTTCAGCTCCTGTGAATGGTGATACGGTTAAAACTTCGGCTGGAGCTGTTTTTAATGTACCTATTTGTAAAGTTGACCACATAAAAGATGCTATTTTCTATTTACAAGGAAGCGGAATCAAAACCGTTGCTGCCACTGAAAAAACAGACCAACACATTTACGATATCAACTTCAACGAAGGTGTTGCCATTATTATGGGTAGCGAAGACAGAGGAGTAAATCCTTCTGTGTTGAAAATTGTAGATGAAAAAGCAAAATTACCAATGTTTGGAACTATCGAATCATTGAATGTTTCAGTGGCTTGTGGTGCATTTTTGTATGAGACGGTAAGACAGAGAATGTAGTAATCACACTTTTAAATATTTTTTACTAAAAGCTTCCAAAATAATGGAGGCTTTTTTACTTCTTCCCTCCCAAAAACTCATAAACCACTTTCATAGAAGAATTAAAATATTCTTTAATCACTTCTTCTGGTTTTGGTGGTGGATTGAAATTTCCTTTCTCGTCGAAGTTTTTCATAAATGGATCGAGTTCAGGATTGAAATCGGGTTTTTCCCATTCGTAGAAAATAGGTTTTGAAAATTGAGGTGTTTTTAAGATTAACGCTAAAGCTAAACCAACAATAAATCCTGCTAAATGACCTTCCCAAGAAATGCCTTCTTTTACATTCGGAAACATATACCAAACACTTCCACCATATAAAATTACGATGGTGAATGATAAAGCTACTAATCGATAATATTTAGTAAAAATACCTTTGAAGAAAATAAAACTCACCAAAGCATAAATTAATCCGCTGGCGCCAATATGATAACTTGGTCTTCCCAACAACCAAGTTCCCAATCCTGAAAACAGAATTCCTAAAAACAAAACCACGAACGATTGCTCTTTGTAGAAATACCTCAAAATAGGCAACAACACTAATAATGCAACGGAATTATTTGCCAAATGCTCAATATCGCCATGCAAAAATGGACTAAATAGAATTCCTTTTAATCCATACACTTCTCTTGGATAAATTCCAAAATGCGATAAATTATGTTGAAATTGTAATTCGTACCAAAAAACCAACCATAAAGTCAATACAAAAAATAACGGCAATAAAATGACCGCTTTTGTAAACTGAAAAGGATTATCGTGCTGTTTTTCCATATTGATTTGCATTCAAAGATAAAGCCAAAAATATTTCTATGCACATTTGTCATAAAATTGTAATTTTACGTCATGAATCAACCATTAGCCGAACGCATTCGCCCACAACAATTATCGGATTACATCAGCCAATTGCATTTAATTGGACCTGAGGGTTCTTTAACGCAACAAATTGCCAAAGGATTAATTCCAAGTTTGATTTTATGGGGACCACCCGGAACCGGAAAAACCACCTTGGCACAAATCATGGCACAAGAAAGCAAACGTCCGTTTTACCAACTTAGTGCTATACATTCAGGTGTGAAAGACATTCGTGAAGTAATCGAAAAAGCGAAACAAAGCAGTGGTTTATTCACCGCAAAAAATCCGATTTTATTTATTGATGAGATTCATCGTTTTTCAAAATCGCAACAAGATTCATTGTTGGCAGCGGTGGAAAAAGGCTGGGTAACTTTGATTGGAGCAACAACTGAAAATCCGAGTTTTGAGGTTATTCCCGCTTTATTGTCAAGATGTCAGGTTTATGTTTTGAATGCGTTTACCAAAGACGATTTAGAAGCCTTATTGCATCGTGCGATGAAAACCGATGTTCAGCTACAAAACAAAAATATCCAATTAGTAGAAACCGAAGCTTTATTGCGACTTTCGGGCGGCGATGGTAGAAAGTTATTGAATATTTTCGAATTGGTTATCAATGCAACCGAAAGCGATACCATTGAAATTACGAATGAAAAAGTAATACAATTGGTGCAAAAAAATACGGTGTTGTATGACAAAACAGGCGAACAACATTACGATATAGTTTCAGCTTTTATCAAATCAATTCGTGGAAGTGACCCAAATGGTGCGGTGTATTGGTTAGCTCGAATGATTGAAGGTGGAGAAGATGTAAAATTCATCGCCCGAAGAATGCTTATTTTAGCAAGTGAAGATATTGGAAATGCAAATCCAACCGCTTTAATTATGGCAAATAATACGTTTCAAGCCGTAACCACTATTGGTTATCCAGAAAGCCGAATTATTTTGAGTCAATGCGCAATTTATTTAGCAACTTCGGCAAAAAGTAATGCAAGTTACATGGCAATTGGAAAAGCGCAACAAATGGTAAAACAAACAGGAGATTTACCTGTTCCAATTCATTTACGAAATGCACCAACCAAATTAATGAAAGAATTGGGTTACGGTGAAGAATACAAATATTCACACGACTTCCCAAATAACTTTGCCGAGCAAGAATTTTTGCCAACCGAAATTTCAGAAACTAAATTTTTTGAACCAGGCGAAAATGCTCGCGAAAAAGAATTACGTCAGTTTTTGAAAAATCGATGGAAAGATAAGTATGGTTATTAATTAGAATTTTACTTCTACTTTTTCTGAATACACTTTACCTTCAAAATCATATTCAAAAAACCAACCTGTATTTTTCTTAATTAGAACTCCTTTAAAAATTTCCTTAGAAGCAATAAAAACATTGTCTAATGAAGTATTGTGTAGAATTATTACAATGTTATTGGTATGATTAATTAAATTATAACCTGTTTCAGTAGGAACTGCACGAAGCTGAGACACATCAATAATTGTATTAGTTTTTGAAACAGGAGTTGCTGCAACTATATTATCTATCAAAACAGTAGATTTAGCCGAAGTCCTTTTGATGTTTAATTGCCCTTTTAAATTAGTCAACGCATTTCTAAATGCTTCGGTATAGGCTTTTTGATATTCTTTTTCTCTACTTGTTCCAAGATCACTTAGCAGTATCGATTTGTTGTAACAATCTATTAATTCGATATTTATTCTAGTCAGGAATACATTATTATTTTCAATTGCATTAACAGTTAATGCCAAGCAACGATTCTCAGCTAATTCTTTTGGAAATTCATCGGTATCAAAATACACTTCAAAACCATTATTTTCAAAGAAAGCTTTAGTAGTCGTATTCAAATTATATTTATTTTCTTCCTTGAAAAAACTAAACTTTTTAGGTACAATAATATATTTGTAATTCTCTTGAGCAAAGGAAAACGTGTATATAAATAAAACGAATAACAAAACTACTTTCTTCATAACTATAAAATATTTTTTAATTCTAATAAATGTTTTACCTGAAAAACAGGACTTTCAACTTCGATATTTAGTTCATTAAAAAACACCGCTTCAATTCCTGCTTCTTGTGCTCCAATGATATCGGCTTCGTAACTATCGCCTATCATTAAGCTTTCTTCTTTTGAAGCGTTTGCCAAAGATAAGGCAAAATCAAATATGTTTCGATGTGGTTTTTTTACACCCGCCATTTCCGAATTGGTAATCGTTTCAAAATAATGATCAATTTTCGAATTCTTCATTTTTTTGGTTTGAACCGATGCGAATCCGTTGGTAATAATATGTAATTGATATTTTGGTTTTAGATAATCCAATAACTCAATAGCGCCATCAAAAAGATGATTGTATTCGGGTAAATATTTGATGTATTCTTCTGATAAATGATGAATCATTTCATCTGAAACTTCAAATTGTAAAGCATCAAAAACGTCTTTTAAACGATAATAACGTAAGTCGTCGTGCGAGATTTGATTTACTTGATACAATTTCCAATAATGTTGGTTTCTTGGAATGTAAATATTTAGAAAATCCGATAATTGAATATCAAAACCTTGCTGCTTGAAAATCGTATCAAACGCAAATCCTGAATTTTTATCAAAATCCCAAAGCGTGTGATCTAAATCGAAAAAGAGATGTTTTTTATGTTGGAATGAATGCAATGCTATGTGTTTGAATGATTAAAAAAAGCCCAAACGAATGGGCTTCTAAATTATTTACTTTGAGAGATAATTACGGCGTCTTCGATATGGTAAATCCAATCTTCGACATCGGTTTCGTTATATCTAAAAGTTCCTTTTAAAGTTACATACGTATCGGTTTTTAACTTTGGAAAAGCGCCACCTTTAAATTTGATTCCAGCAATAGTCTCTGGTCCTGATTTTCCACAGAAGAAACAAGCGGCAAAAACGTTTTTACTCAAAGCATAATTCTTATTGTCGATTGGCACAATAAATCCGCTCATGAAAACGGTTTTCTTTTGCATCATTTTTAATTTCATGTTCACTTGAGGGAATTCTACTTCGCCGTAAGTAGCATGTTTTTTTCTGGTGTATTTGATGTCACCTAACATTTTCCATGTCAAGGTATCGTTTGCAACTGAAGTTTCAACAACTGATTTTGTAGTTGTAGTTTTAGAATCGCTGAAGCTCATTAAGGAAATGAACACTACGAAAGCTAAACTTAATTTAATATAATTACGCATTGGCTAATGTTTTTGAAATGTTTAAATTGTACGCTTTTAAAGCTGGAATTAACGCTGCAATAAAACCTACAAATATAGTTAGTAAAAATAAAGTTCCTTCTTTCTCCCAAATAAATTCGTATGGATTGAAACTCATTTTGAAATCTTCTTCGGCAGAGTTGGATAACAAACTTAATCCTACTCTTCCCAAAATCGTACCAAAGATAAATCCAACCACACATAAAAGCAAACTTTCAATCATCACGACTTTTAAAAGTTGTAGTCTTTTGGCTCCGTTGACACGCATTAAGGCAAATTCATTTTCACGTTCTTTTAATGTGTTGTAAAGTGCAATGAAAATCGAAATTCCTGAAATCAACATGATTCCGTATGCCAAATATTGCAAAGCTGAAATTCCAATTCCGAATAAAGAAAACAAACGATTTACTTCGATAGCTGGTGAAGCGACTTGCATTTTAGTATTTTGTGCGATGATTCTTGGCCAAGTTACAATTCCCATTTTGTTGCGGAATTTTAGTAAAACCGCTGTGATTTCCATTCCAGGTTCGTCCAAAGTCATATCAGCTTCTTCGTGATGTTCTTCACCTTCCACATGAACGTGACCTTCTTCGCCGTGAGCGGGATTTACTTCTTCACCATGACTTCCATGCATTTGCCAAACACTTGGAATCGTACATAAAATTAAATTATCAACTACTTTTCCTGTTGGTTTTGCAATTCCGACAACTTTGTATCCGTAATGGTCATGCACTTCTCCTTCAGCTGCATCACCATGGGAACCAAAGAACTCATCTCCAATTTTCAAACTCAATTTTTGAGCGATATCACTTCCGATTACGACTTCGAAGTTTTTTTCGAAAAGTTTTCCTTCGGATATTTCTGCCCCATATTTTTCTAAATAATCAGGAGTTGTTCCTAAGATTTTATAACCGCGATAATTATCTCCAAATGCTAACGGAATCGCTTTTTGAACAAAAGGATGTTGCATCCAAACTTTTGCCGAATCGTAACTAATATTTCCCGTTGGAGAATCTACTTGGTAAACTGCAGATAAAATCAATTGCAATGGACTTCCTTGCGCTCCCATTACCAAATCAACACCATCAATATTGCTTGAGAATTTTTCTTCAAATTGTTTTTCGACCAAAACTAAAGTCGTAATAATCGCGACACTTGAGGTTAGCAAAACAACACTCAAGATGGTATTTAATGGTTTGAACCATATATTTTTCCATGCTAATTTTGCTATCATATCAAGGTAATTTTATTGATAAATCTTTCTTTAATTCGGTTGTCGTGCGTAACGATTAGTAAAGCTGCTTTGTATTCTTTCGATAATGAAGTCAACAATTCGATTACTTTCTCTGCATTTTTATCATCTAAACTTGATGTGGGTTCGTCTGCCAATAACACTTTTGGTTCGTTCATTAAAGCTCGTGCAATTGAAACGCGTTGTTGTTGTCCAATACTCAATTGTGATGGCAATTTAGACGCTTGATTTTCGATTCCCAATTGTTCTAATAATTTCTTAGCCCTTTTGGTATGTTTTTTACCCGTTGCTAACCAACTTGCCATTTCCAAGTTTTCTAAAACTGTCAACGCGCCAATGAAGTGCGATTTTTGAAAAACCACTCCAATATGTTTTCCACGAAATTTATCGGTTGCTTTTTCAGAAAGGGAAACGATATCGGTTTTATCGATTTCAATTTCGCCCGTTTTTGGCTTTAACAAGCCTGCTAAAATGTGCAAATAAGTAGTTTTTCCTTTTCCAGAATCACCTGTAATCAACAAAGTACTTCCTGCCTCGCAATACAAATCGGGCATGTGAAAGAGTTGGTCTTTTGAGTAGGAAAAAGTGATGTTTTTGGTGCTAATCATAGTTCAACGAACATTAATTTTAGTGTTGCAAGATAAGAAATTGGATAGAAAAATTTCTTAAATAATTTCTAATAAAAAACCTTGTGATTATAATTTATCACAAGGCATTTATATTTTAATCTCAAATATTATTCTTCATCATGCGTACACAATCCTACTATTGTATGAAAAGTGTCATGTAAACCATTTAAAGCTTTAGTAATTTTTTCATCAGAAGCTTTTGATTTTACTAATTTATCTAATGCTTTACTGTCTTTAGCTAATTTATTTACTGCAGCAACAATTTCTTTTTTATTGAATTCCGCTGGAATTTTTGCCATTTTTAAAGCATTTGCTTTTTCAGCCATTTCAGCACTTCTTTCTTTGACAGGTTGTAAATTTCCTTCTTCACTTGGATGGAAAGTTTGCGACATTACCTTGTGAAACGTTTTGATTTCTGGCCAAGAAGCAAAAGTATCTGGTTTTGGCATCGCTGCTTTGTATCTTTTACTAACTTCTGTCCAGTTTACAACATTCCATAAAGCGGATAAATAATCTGCACGCTTATTTTGGTATTTTAAGTAATAAGCATGTTCCCAAACATCTATTCCGAAGATAGGTGTTCCTTTTACTTCCGCAATATCCATTAATGGATTATCTTGATTTGGAGTTGAACTTACTACTAATTTCCCTTCTTTAGTTACAACTAACCAAGCCCAACCTGAACCAAATCGACTTGCTCCTGCTGCATTTAATTTTTCTTTCAATCCGTCTAAACTTCCGAAAGTTTCATTTACCGCTTTTTCTAACTCAGCCGACATTTTAGTATTTTTCTCAGGTGTTAAAACTGACCAAAACAACTCGTGATTATAATGTCCACCACCGTTATTACGAACTGCTGCTGGCATAGTAGAAATCTTTGCAAAAATTTCGTTTAAGCTTAGTTTTTCATCTGCAGTTCCTGCTAAAGCTGTATTTAGATTTTTTACATAAGCTGCATGATGCTTGCTATAATGAATTTCCATAGTTTGTGCATCTACAAATGGCTCTAAAGCATTATAAGCATAAGGTAAAGCTTTTTGTGTAAACTGCGCCGAAGCCGTAAGAGTTACTAAAAGTGTTGCAACTAAAAGTTTTATGTTTTTCATGATATTTTAATTTTTGATAAAAATACGGTTTATCGATTAGATAAAAAATTAAGAATTCTTAAAATTTCCATAATTATTACTATGTATCTGTCAAGCTGAACTCGTTTCAGCTTCTAATCCCAATCTCTATTTTAGATTCCGAAACGAGTTCGGAATGACAAGAATCGTCTTAAAAAATCCCTTCATCCTGAAAACTCAAATAGTCATTTTCGGTGATGATGAGATGATCTAAAACTTGTATTTCTAAAGTTTGACCTGCTTCTTTTATTCGTTTGGTGATTTTTAAATCGGCTTCGCTTGCCATTAATTTTCCTGAGGGATGATTGTGGGAAAGAATTAAACCCGTTGCATTTTGTTCAAATGCTATTTTGAAGATTATTCGAATATCTACAACAGTTCCGGTGATTCCGCCTTTTGAGAGTTGGGCCTTGTAGATGACTTTATTGGAATTATTAAGATACAATACCCAAAATTCTTCGTGAGGCAATTCGCCAATGATGGGTTGCATGATGTCGAAAACGGCCTTACTGGAAGTAATTTTTTTGAGTTCGATGGCATCTTCGGCTCTTCGTCTTCTTCCTAATTCTAATGCAGCGGCGATGGAAATGGCTTTGGCTTCACCAATTCCTTTGAATTGCATGAGTTGGGAAACCGACATTTTCCCTAACGTATTCAAATTGTTTTCGGAGGAAGCTAAAATGCGTTGGCACAATTGCACGGCACTCTCATTTCGAGAACCGGATCCAATTAAAATAGCAAGTAATTCGGAGTCTGATAAGGTGGATTTACCCTTTAGAAGAAATTTTTCACGTGGGCGATCGTCTTCAGCCCACTGATTGATTGGCGTGTACATAAATTTTATTTTGGCGTTTATAAAAAACAAATTTAATTAAAAATTCTAAAAAATGAAAAAAATCTAAACTTTTACCACATAGAAACATAGGTTTACTTTTTCATTTAATTAGGCATTTTATTTTAGACAGGTTGCAGAGAAGCTAAATGAATAAATTTATTGACTATGAAATTCTTATTTTTCTGTGTTTCTATGTGGTTTCAAAAACCTTCAAAATAAATGGCTCAAAAATTGCGTTTGAAATAATAAAACGCAAAAACATGAAACTATTTATTCCTCTACTTTTAATCTACTTTTCATTTGGATGTAAAAAATCTCAAACTATTACAGAAAACATATCCGAATCAAAACCAACAACACAAATCATAGAAAACCCAACTGATTTCTATGAAAAACTATCCAATGCAGCGATTTCTATAATTGATCCTGGAGTGGTTTATACACCGGCTTATGTTGGAATAAAATACCCAAATGGTGATGTTCCTGCAAAAACGGGTGTTTGTACCGATGTTGTGATTCGTGCGTATCGAAAATTAGGAATTGATTTGCAAAAAGAAGTGCATGAAGACTTGAAAGCTAACTTTTCTTTGTATCCGAATTTAGAAAAATGGGGTTTGAAAACTACCGATAAAAACATCGACCACAGAAGAGTTCCGAATTTAGAAGTTTTCTTTTCTCGTAAAGGGGCAACTTTACCGATAACGCAAAATCCTAAAGATTACAAAGCCGGTGATTTAGTCACTTGGATGATAGGCGATAAATTACCACATATTGGTATTGTAACGCACATAAAATCAAGCAATGGAAACCCAATGATTGTTCACAACGTAGGAAGCGGACAAGTTTTAGAAGATTGTTTGTTTAGTTGGAAAATTGTGGGGCATTTTAGGTATGAAAAATGATTTGTAGAGTATTTAATTTGAAGATTTGAAAATTCAATAACATTTTCAAATCTTCAAATTCTCAAATTAATTTATCAACCCTTTCACCTCATCAAAATTCAATCCGCCGTAATTTCCTGAACTCATCAATAGTAATGCAGAATTATCTAAATTTTGACTAAATAAAAAGTCTTTGAATTCAGTTGGATTGGTGTAAATAATTAAATCTTCTCTTTGGAACGATTGTGCAATTTGGTCATAAGTTACTTCTTCCAAACGTTTTATTTTTACGGCATCGGGTGAGTAGAAAACAACCGCAACATCAGCAGCGTCTAAAGCACCTTGGTATTCTTTTAAGAACTCGGCATTTAAACTGCTGTAAGTATGCAATTCTAAACAAGCGACTACTTTTCTATCTGGATATTGTGCTTTCACAGCTTTTGTGGTAGCTGAAACTTTACTTGGCGAATGTGCAAAATCTTTATACGCGACTTTATTAGCACTTTCGGCAATTTTTTCTAATCGTTTTGAAGCGCCTTTGAAACTAGCGATGGCTTCGTAAAATTCGGCTTCATCCACACCCATACATTGGCAAATCCATTTGGCGCCTGCTAAATTGCTTAGATTGTGTGCTCCGAAAACTTCAATTGGCATTGGACCTTCTGGCGTATCTAATAACGTAGTTCCATTATCAACTGTGTAACTTGGTGTTTGGTAGGCAATTTTTCGGATTGGATTTTCGGTTCCTTCGGCTACAGCTTTTACGGCTTCGTCTTCTTCGTTATAGACTAAAATTCCACCACGAGTGATTTGGTTAGCAAAAATTCTAAACTGTTCCACATAATTATCAAACGTTGGAAACACATTAATATGATCCCACGCAATTCCTGATAACAACGCAATATTGGGTTGGTACAAATGGAATTTTGGTCGCAAATCAATTGGAGAAGTCAAATATTCATCACCTTCTAACACGATAAAATCATTATCTTCAGTCAAATGTACCATTGTATCGAAACCTTCCAACTGTGCTCCCACCATATAATCCACTTCGATATTATGATAATGCATTACGTGTAAAATCATCGAAGTAATCGTCGTTTTTCCGTGCGAACCGCCAATCACCACTCGGGTTTTGTTTTTCGATTGTTCGTATAAAAATTCGGGATACGAATATATTTTTAACCCTAATTCTTGTGCTTTCAATAATTCTGGATTATCGGCTTTAGCGTGCATTCCCAAAATAATTGCTTCGATATCGGTTGTGATTTTTTCTGGAAACCAACCTTCTTCAGCTGGCAACAATCCTTTTTTCTCCAAACGTGATTTGGATGGTTCGAAAATAGCATCATCGCTTCCTGTTACGTGATATCCTTTGTTGTGTAAGGCTAATGCTAAATTGTGCATCGCTGCTCCGCCGATGGCTATGAAATGTGTTCTCATTTTTTATGTTGAATTGTTAAACTGTTAATTTGTCAAATCGATTATAAGATTCAACATTTCAACAATTACACTATTTGTTTTCAAATTGCTCTTTTAACTTATTTGCTTTCACTTTGTCTTTTAGCTTATTCAAATATAAGTCATATAATTTTTCGAAAGTAGTTTTTGAATTACCAATTTCATGTGCTTTTTTATAATTTATTTCTGCTTTTGCATAACGACTAAAATACACATCGATATAACCTTTTGCTAAATAACCATCGACTTTTGAAAGTGCCATTAATTCATCGGCATATTTTTGAGATTTTTTCTCACTTCCACCAATGATTCCAGGTAATTCGATGTATAACATTACCAATGCCCAACGCGTTTCGATATGTTTAGAGTCTAATTTCGCAGCGGTTAAAAATGATTCTTCTACTTCATCAATCATTCCTAAAGCCTTGAATTTATTAGATTCTTTGGCTTTCATTCCCAGTGCTCCACCATATTTGTACCAATAATTTGCGTTTTTAGGATAACTAACTTTAAGCTTTTTATAGTTAGTTATTGCGGTATTCCAATCTTTTTGATGTCCAGCAATATCGCCAAGATATTCAATGGTTTTGGTATGATTTGGTTGCGATTTTAAATGTTCGGAAAATAGTTTTTCGGCTTCGTTGTATTTTTTTTGAGCATACAATTTCTCCGCCTTTTCAAACGTTGATTGCGAAAAGACTGAAAACGAAAGTATTAGAAAAAAGATTTGGATGTTTTTCATTTTTCAAAAATAGTGAAATGATTTTAGTTAATTTTACTTACAAAAAATTATTTTTTTTCGTCCCAACCTTTTTATCCTTTTTATACTCTATAAATAAAAACCCAATTTATGAAATTCAAAATTTTCCTTTTTAGTTTACTTATAAGCACTTTTACTTTTTCTCAAAATTTCGAAGAACAGTGGAAAGAAGTCATGCAACTTGAATTAGACGGAAAAACAAAATCAGCAGACGAAATTGTAACTAAAATTTACAGAAAGGCGAATCGAAAAAACAATGAACCCGAGATTATTAAATGTTTTTTCTACAAATCAAAATTTCTACAAGTTTTGGATGAAAATGCAAGTGAGAAAATAATATTGGACATCAAAGAGGAAATCAAGGAGGCTTCAAAACCTAGTAAAGGGGTTTTAAATTATATCTATGCTCAATTGCTAACTCAATATTTGAACAAAAATGCTACTAATATCTATAAGCGAACTCCTATTCAAGATAATACATCACAAGATTTTTCAACTTGGTCATATCAAGATTTTACAAATGAAATTGAAAAAGCGTTTGACGAATCAGTAAAATACAAAGTAGAATTACGACAAACTTCTGTCAAAGACTATAAAGAAATTTTTAAAATTTCACCTTTTCTAGACGGAGCAAATTATTCGTTGTATGATTTTTTAAGTGTAAAATACATCCAATTTTTGACTTCAAAACACAATTTTTATGGTATTTCCAAAACAGAGGCATTTATACAATCATCTAATTTATTCTATGAAAACAGTGAACGTTTTATCAAAATAGATAATCAGAAATTTGATAATAAAAATTTTCAAAAACTGATTTCTTTCTACCAAGAAAAAGAAATATTTGCTAAAAACCAAAATTTAAGGGATCAATTTTATTTTGAACGATTGCAATTTTTTCATGATGAAATAAAGAATTATGATTTATTCGTTGAAAAATTATCCGCTTTAGAAAAAGAAACTAATTTTTTATTCCTGAAACAAAATATTAGAATTGAATTAGCAAAACACTACCATTCTGAGGGATATAACACTAAAGACAAGGAAAAAGTCATACAAGCATTAGAATATGCTGAATTAGTTCTCTCTCAAAATGAAAATAATAATGCTCTTTTTGAAGCAGAATACCTAAAGAACAACATACAAGGAAAATCACTTAATATTACTGTAAAAAAAACACTTTACGCTAATCAAAACATTAGAGCTTTCATAAACTTTAAAAACATTGACACTTTAAAAGTATCTTATTTCAAGCTTCCGTCTAAGAACAATAAATGGTTTAAAAGTTATTCAAAGAACACAAAAGATTCTTTGGTTAACAATTTTATTTCTAAGAATAAGCCTTTAAAAACATATTACAAAACTTTGCCAAAGGGAGAAAAACTCTTTAATAGTTCTACTGAAATTTTACTCGAAAAAATAGAAGTCGGAAATTATTTGTTAGTTATAGAAAACAAAACTAATTCTAACAGTTTAGAAACAATAAAATCATATGAGCATATAACAGTAACAAATATGATTTATCATTCGAATTACAACAACAAAGAAGAAGTCTTTTTCATTTATGATAGAAAGACTGGAAAACCAATAGAAAATGTAATCGTTAAAAATAATGACACATCAACTTTATCAAACAAAAATGGAAAAGCATTCTTTTTAAAAAAAGAATACAAAAAAGATGAAAATAATTTTTCAAGTCTTCACTTTATAAAAGACAATGATACAATAGTCGATGAATATTATAAAGAAAGATTATTAACCAACGAATATGAAAAAAATGAAGAAGTATTTGAAGCCAAAGCTAATGTGTATTTTGACAGGGCTATCTACCGTCCTGGCCAAAAAGTTCTTTACAAAGGAATAATCATTGAAAACAAAAATAAAAAGAAAAACATTGTTCCTTTCTTGTCTGTAGCTGTAAGAATTGAAGATGTTAACAACAAAATAATTAAAGAATATGAAGTCCAAACTAATGAGTATGGCTCATTTTCGGGAGAGTTTGATATTCCAAAAAATGTTCTAACAGGAGAATTTTCATTATATATTAGTGAACCAGAAAACTACGAAATTGATAAAAAATATTATAATGAAAAAGAAGATGAACACTCTTTTTGGGACTATGTAGATTTTGATGAATACGGAAATTTCAGTTTTAAAGTTGAAGAATATAAAAGACCAACATTTGAAATCAATTTTAATGATATCAAAGAAAGATATACTATTGGTGATACTTTAAAAATAAAAGGCAATGCTAAAGCACTAGCTGGAAGCAACATAACTGAAGCGAAAGTCAAATATACATTTTCAAAATCCATTTTAGATATAAAAGACAATTATTCTGAATACGTTTTTGAAAAGGAAACAAAAACAGATAATGAAGGGAACTTCGAAATTGAACTAATTGCAAACGATTCAATATTAAAAAATAATCAAATCGAAAATATAAGTTTTTATATAAATGTAGAAATAACAGATTTGAATGGAGAAACTAAAATAGGTAAAAAAGAAGTTTATGTGAATCAAAAAACTATAAAACTATTACCAATAGTAAATAATGAATATTTCAAAGAAGATAACAACAAGATAACTATAAAAAGTACCAATTATAATAATTATCCTATTGATTGCAAAGGCGAGATAAAAATTTATCAAATCAAAGAAAAGACATTTTTAATAAATCGAAATACATTCCCTGAGCTTAAAAATATTTCAAGAGAAGAATTTACCAATTTATTCCCGCATGAACCATATGAAAGTTCTGATTTGGATTCGGAAAAAATTTTAATCAAGACTATTTTTTTTGATACTCAAAAAGAAAGAAACATTAATTTATCATTCCTTAAAACATTAAATTTAGGAAAATATCAAGCTGATATTTCTACAATTGACATAAAAGGTGACACTATACAAACTTCCAACAATTTTACACTTAATTCAAAAGTAAATCCACATCTAAATAAAACCGATCTGTTTACTTTTAAACCAAATGACAACCCTAATTTAAACTATTTTGAAATAGTTTTTTATTCTGCTATACCTAATTTATATATCACAACAAGAGCTTATGAAGATGAAAATGAATTTCATTTAGAAACGATTCAATTAGTGAATGGAAAAGGAATTCTTAAAATTAGAAAAAAACAAAATTTAGATAATTCATACCAATTTCAATTTGTTTCCTTTTGGGAAAATTCAGCTTATGAAAAAAACCACAAGATTAACAAGATTATAAAAGCTTCCAAATTAGACTTTGAAATTCTAAGTATAAGAAATAAAATTGAACCTGGAAGTTTAGAAAACTGGGTTTTTAAAATCAAAGATCAAAAACTTGAATCTGAAATTTTAGCTAGCATGTACGATTCTTCGCTAGATTTATTTTCTAAACAAAATTGGCAAAATACTTATTTTTATGAATACGAAAAAAACCCTAACAAACCTCAGTTTTATTACTTAAATAGAGAATTCGATACTAAAACAATGAATATTTATGGTTTACAAAACAATATTCAAAATTTTACTTACTTATATATTCCGAAACCAGAAATTAATTGGTACGGATTTGAATATTTAAGCAAAAATATTACATGGTCACAAAGAAAATATCAAAAAGAGTTAAATATAGTAGCCGAAATACCAAATGGAGCTAAATTAGTTTATGGTGTAGTTTCAGATGAATTAGGTCCTATTCCTGGAGCAAATATAATTATCAAAGGCACTACAAGAGAAACGACTACTGACTTTGATGGTAAATATCAAATTTTTGCTTTAACAGGTGAAACGCTTGTTATTACTTATACTGGAAAAAAAATGGTATCAAATGAAATTAATTCTTCAATGATTAATATTTCATTAAAAGATGATATTGTTGAAGGAAAAGTCGTTGAAATTGTTGGCGCTATGGGAATTAAAAGAAAAGTTGACGCTATTACTTTTTCTGATCTAATAATTAGTGGAGCTGAACTATCGCAAGCTAGTAATCCAAATGTCCTTCAATCTTTAGCAGGAAAAGTTTCTGGGTTAACCATTGAAACAGCTACTAATGGCATTAACCCATCAACTAGAATTGTTTTAAGAGGAAACCGTTCGATCTCTGGGAATAACGATGCTTTAGTAGTAATCGATGGTGTAATTTCAAATGCAAACATTTTAGGAAATATAAAACCAGACGCAATTCATGAAGTATCTGTTTTAAAAGGAGCACAAGGAGCTGCTTTATATGGCGAACAAGGGTTAAATGGTGTTATTATAATTACAACAAAAAATGCTTTGAAAGAATTAGCTCAGGTAAAAACAAGAACTAACTTCAATGAAACCGCTTTCTTTTATCCGCATCTAACAACGGATTCTGAAGGAAAAGTCAATTTTAAATTTATTACACCTGAATCTCTTACCAAATGGAAACTTCGCATGTATGCGCACAATAAAAAAGCAGAAACAGGTTATTTAGAAGCTGATATTATTTCGCAAAAGGATTTAATGATTATGCCAAACATGCCTCGATTTGTAAGAGAAAATGATAGCATAACAGTAACTGCAAAAGTAGCCAACCTAACCAACGAAGCCAAATCAGGAATTGCGCTGCTTCAATTATTTGATGCTACCTCAGGAAAATCAATCGATATTGAAACTTTAAACAGTAAGAATACTAAAAACTTTAATTGTAAAGCAAAAGAAAATACTGCTGTAAGTTGGACCATAAGTATTCCTGAAGGCTTACAAGGTTTACAATACAAAATCATTGCTAAGTCGGGTAATTTTTCAGATGGGGAAGAAAATATTTTACCTGTTTTAAGTAATTCGATTTTAGTTACCGAAAGCATTCCGTTATGGGTTCGTGAAAAAAGTAAAAAAGAAGTAGTTTTCGAAAATTTAAAAAACAATGATTCCAAAACGTTGCGAAATCATTTGTTTACTTTGGAATATACTTCAAATCCGGTTTGGATGGCCATTCAATCGCTTCCTTATTTGATGGAATACGAACACGAGTGTGCGGAACAAACGTTTTCTCGTTACTGTGCCAATTTTATTGCAAAAGAAATTATTAGTAGTAATCCTAAAGTAGAAAGCGTATTTGAATCTTGGAAAAAGGAAGGAAAAACGAAATCTAAGTTAGAAATTAATGAAGAACTAAAATCGATATTATTAGCTGAAACTCCATGGTTTTTTGATACTGATGAAAATGCGAAAAACAAACGTCTAGCTTTACTTTTCGACTTGAATACTTTGAAAGAATCGTCAAATGCTACATTTAAAAAACTAGAAGATAAAATGATGCCTTCTGGTGGTTTCCCATGGTTTAATGGCGGAAATGAAAGTCGTTATATCACCCAACACATTTTAGGAGGATTAGGTCACTTGGACAAACTTTTCCCTAATTCGGACAATAATTTTGATAACATTACCAAAAAAGCAATTCCGTATTTAGACGCTAAATTTATCGAAAGCAAAAGACTTAATAAACTTTCTTCTCCAAGTTACAATCCTACCGATATTCATTATTTATACACTAGAAGTTTTTATTTGAAACAATATCCAATTTCTAAACAAATAGATTCCATAATCAAAGTAGATTTAGCTGATTTGAAGAAAAAATGGTTGGATTATTCGCTATATCAAAAAGGGATGATGGCTTTAGTAATGCATCGATTTAATGAAAAAGAATTTGCTAAAAAAATCATTACGCATTTAAAAGAAACGTCGGCATCTAATGAAAATGATGGTATGTATTGGATTGACAATCGAAATGGCTATTATTGGTATGAATCGAAAATAGAAACACAAGCCTTAATCATTGAAGCTTTTGCCGAAATTGAAAATAATACCAAATCAATTGATGCCATGAAAGTGTGGTTAATTCGAAACAAGCAAATAAAAAACTGGAATACAACCAAATCAACTTCGGAAGCCATTTATGCTCTATTATTGCAAGGAACCGATTGGACTACAGTAAAAGACAATACAAAGTTTAAAATTGGAAGCGAAAAAATCTTAAGTCAAAAACTTACAACTAAAGACAAAGAAGCAGAAACAGGCTACATTAAAATGAACTGGAACGCATCAGAAATATCTAAAGAGATGGCTACAATTTCTGTTGATAATAAATCGGAAGTTCCGGGTTATGGTGGTGTGTATTGGCAATATTTTGAGAATTTAGAGAAAATAAAAAGTGACAATAAAGGAGAAACTCAAATTCAAAAAGAGTTATTTAAAAATGTAACTACAAAAGCGGGCACAGAATTGATTCCAATTACAAAAGAAACTTTAAAAGTGGGTGATTTGATTACGATTCGCTTAACTATAAAAACGGAAGTTGATTTAGAATATGTGCATTTAAAAGATTTACGAGCTTCGTGTTTTGAACCTGTAAATGTGATTTCAAAATACATATGGGATGGAGCAAGTTACTACATGAGTACAAAAGACGTGGCAACTCATTTCTTTTTTGACTCTATAAAACAAGGAACTTACATTATTGATTACGAAGTGAGAATAACAAATTCAGGTAGTTTTAACAACGGAATAGCAACTTTACAAAGCATGTATGCACCAGAATTTTCTAGTCATTCAAAATCGGAAAAAGTAAAAATTAACTAATTTATGAAGTATTTCATTTTGCTATTTTTCTCTATAAATAGCTTCTCACAAGTTCTTTTTGAAGGTGTCATTAAAGATGCTGCAACCAAAGAAGTCTTGCAAGGAGCCTCCATTTATGTTCCAAATTCTTCTCGTGGAACTTACAGTGATTTTGAAGGAAAATTTAGTTTAGAGCTTCCCATCACAACTAAGGAAATTATAATTAGTTATGTGGGATATATTACCATAAAAACGGGTCTGAATCTATCCGATGGTAATAATATTAATAAAACCATTTATTTAAGAGAAATTAAAAACGAATTAAATGAAGTTGTTTTCATCAAACAGAAACATGACAAAAATTGGGAAAGAATGTTTGAAATTTTCAAAGCAAATTTTATAGGGAATAGCGATATTGCTAGAGAAGCCGAAATTTTAAATCCTGAAGATATAATCTTAAATGAAGAAAAAACTCCTGAAAAATATAATCTTATTGCTAACGCAAATAAACCATTACAAATTAGAAACAAAGCTACCGGTTATGTCATAAGTTATGAATTAATACAATTTAATCATACTGTTATTGGGCAAAATCAAATATTTACTTTTTATTTAGGATACCCATTCTTTAAAGACATCACAAAAGAAGAAAAGCTAAATCCTAAAAAAATTTCAAAAAACAGATTAGAAGCCTATTTAGGTTCCTCAATGCATTTTGTTAGAGCCTTATTTAATGAGAAGTTACAGGAAGAAGGGTTTAGTGTGAGAGAACTAATCAAAGTGCCAAATCCAGATTATCCTGATGAAAAAGAGGTTGAAAAAATAGTTGCAAAAGCAAAGCTTACTAACGATTATTCTCTAATTAGAAAATTACCAGAAAAAGAAATCAATAAATTAGGAACTATTCCTTTGCCTATTTCTAAATTTACAATTCAAGAAAACGAAAAGAAATTTATAAAATTTGACAATTACATTAACGTAACCTATACTAAGGCTGCTCCTGATGAAAAATTTTTAATTTTTACCACAAAAGAAAACGCAAATTTTCAAGTCTCGCAATTAAAAAATGAAGATGAAGCTGTTGAATATTTTGCTGATGGAAATTACTACAACCCCGCCAACCTATTTTTTTATGGCTATATGGGTTGGAAAAAAGTTGGAGATATGTTACCTTTTGACTATCAACCATAAAAAAAAACGACCTGATTTCTCAAGTCGTTTTTTTTATTATTTGTTTAGAAATTACTTCACAATTGTCATTTCGTCTACAATGTGTTTAGCTCCTGAGAAATTCTCAATTACCCATAACACGTAACGAATATCAACATTGATAGTTCTTTGTAATTTTTTATCAAAGATAACGTCACCAGCCATAGCTTCGATGTTTCCGTCGAATGCTAAACCGATTAACTCACCTTTTCCATTTAATACTGGTGAACCTGAATTTCCACCTGTAATATCGTTGTCAGTTAAGAAACAAACGTGTAAAGATCCGTCTTTATCAGCATAACGACCAAACTCTTTTTTAGCATTCATTTCTAATACTCTTGTAGGTAAATCAAATTCTAAATCACCTTTTTTGTATTTTTTAACTTGACCTGCTAATGTAGTGTAGTTATTAATTGTTGCATCATTACGTTTATCAGCTGGTAAAGAACGAACTTTTCCATAGGTTAAACGTAACGTTGAATTTGCATCTGGATATTTGATTTCTCCAATTTTAGATTCTCTCAAACCTTCTACTAATAAACGGAAAGAGGCACCAAAATCATTTTGCGCTTTTATTAACTCATCACTTCTTTTTCCTAAATGAGTTATTAAATCATTTGATAAAACATATAATGGATCATTTACTAATAAAGCTTCTGTTGGTAAATCTAAAAATGCTTTTACTTTTTCTTTTGAAGTAAAAATACTTAAATCGAAAGCTGCATTAACATATTTAGTGAAATCACCATTGTTTTCTTTAGCTAATTTTTCTACCATTGGAGCTAAAGTATATCCTGCTTTTTTTGAATATAAGCTCAATTGAGCTGCTAAAATATCTTTCTCTGCTGGAATATATAACTCTTTACACATTTCGTCTACCATTTCTAAAATAGCTGGAGCCATTTCAGCACGTTTAGCAGCATCTGCTTTTACATAAGCATCTAATTGTCTTCCTAAAGTTCTTCCAATAGTTCCAAAAGCAGAAGTTCTGAATAATTGTTGTAAATAATTATCATGACGCGATTTCTCATTCGTCATTGCATAATATTTATTGATTGTAGGAACTACATTACCATATTTTGCTTTATTTTCTGGCTTATTAGCCCATTTGTGGAATTTAGCTTCTTGCGCTGCTTTCGTTTTTGCTGTACCAAATTTTGATAATGCATCAATCATTCCTTGACGGTTTTTCCAGTAGTTAGCAACTCCTGCAAATTTAGAAGCATAAATAAGGTTTAAAGCATCTGACTGAACCATGTATTTTTTCATGTTGTCCATTCCTGTTTTTGAACCTTCAACCCAAGCTGGATAAGCAAATTTTACGTTTTGCTCAATTCCACCTGCTGGCATCCAACGGTTAGTTCTACCTGGATAACCTAAAATCATTGCGAAGTCATTTTCTTTAACACCACCAATATTTACTGGTAAATAATGTTTTGGTTTTAATGGAACATTGCTTGTAGAATATTCAGCTGGATTTCCGTTAGCATCAGCATACACTCTAAACATAGAGAAATCTGCTGTATGGCGTGGCCATTCCCAGTTGTCAGTATCTCCACCAAATTTTCCTAAACTTTCTGGAGGAGTTCCTACTAAACGAACGTCTTTGTAATCTTGGTAAACGAAATAGTAGTATTCGTTTCCTTGGAAAAACGGACGAACAGAAACGGTATATTTTCCACCTTCGTTGTTTTCTTTTTCAATTTTAGCGATTTCAGCATTGATAGCTTTTTCTCTATCCGCTTCGCTCATACTTGGATTAACTACAGACAAAATTCTTTTTGTACAATCGTCCATACGAACGAAGAAACGTACATATAAACTAGATGGTTTTAATTCTTCTGCTCTGTTTTTTGCCCAATACCCATTTTTTAAATAGTTTTTTTCTGCTGAAGATAATTCTGCAATTGCATCATATCCACAGTGGTGATTGGTTAAAACTAATCCGTCTTTTGAAATCATTTCAGCAGTACATCCACCATTAAATTGCACGATTGCATCTTTTAAACTGTGGTTATTGATACTGTAAATTTCTTCGGCTGTTAATTGCAAGCCCATTTTTTGCATGTCGCGGTGATTTAAACGCTCAATGAACATCAAAAACCACATTCCTTCATCTGCTTTTACCGAAGCTGGCACAAGCATAATTGCAGAAACGACAAATAATAATAATTTTTTCATAATAAATCTGTGTTCTTTTGATTTGTGTGGCGAATATACTTAAAAATACGATTTCGTTAAAATTATCATTTCAAAATCAGTTTAGATTGAAGCAATTTTAACTTTTTATTATATAAACTGCATTAAAAACAAAAAAGCATCTCCAAAATGGAGATGCTTTTTCTTACTTTTTTATAGAAAACTATTTTGTTTCTACATTCAGCATTTGCCACAATTTGTCTTTCAACTCTTGTAAACCTTGTTGAGCAACCGATGAAATAAACATATATGGAGTTCCTTTTAATTCTTTATCCAGTTGTTTTTTCAATTCTGCTTTTAATTCATCGTCTAACATATCGCATTTTGAAATCACAATCAAACGATCTTTGTCTAACATTTCTGGATTGTAACGACGTAATTCGTCTAACAAAATTTCGTACTCTTTCTTAATATCATCCGCATCAGCTGGAACTAAAAACAATAAAGTTGAATTACGTTCGATATGACGCAAAAAGTAATGTCCTAATCCTTTTCCTTCTGCCGCACCTTCAATAATCCCAGGAATATCAGCCATTACAAACGATTGAAAATCTCTGTACGCTACAATCCCTAAATTAGGCTTTAAAGTCGTAAACGGATAATCTGCAATTTTTGGCTTAGCCGAAGTTAAAACGGATAATAAAGTTGATTTTCCTGCATTTGGAAACCCTACTAAACCTACATCAGCTAAAACTTTTAATTCTAAAGTAACATCTACTTCTTTTACTGGCATTCCTGGTTGTGCATAACGAGGCGTTTGGTTGATAGCACTTCTAAAATGCCAGTTTCCTAAACCTCCTTTTCCTCCTTCTGCCAAGATTTTCACCTCATCATGTTCGGTAATTTCAAACAAAACATCACCAGTTTCTTGATCTTTTACAACCGTGCCTAATGGAACTTCAATGTATTTATCTTCTCCATCATGACCTGTACTTCTTGAACTTCCTCCATCACCTCCGTGACCTGCACGCATGTGTTTTAAGAATTTCAAGTGAAATAAAGTCCAAAGATTTTTATTTCCTTTAATGTATACGTGTCCACCTCGACCACCATCACCACCATCAGGTCCACCTTTTTCAATAAATTTTTCTCTGTGTAAATGCGAAGACCCTTTTCCTCCTTTTCCGGAAGAAACATATATTTTTACGTAGTCTACAAAATTTCCTTCTGTCATTGTTTTATTCTTTTAAATTGGTAATTAAAACTTTATCAATTTTAACACCGTCCATATCGATAACTTCGAACTCTAATTTGTTCCAAATTAACTTTTGTCCTTGTTTTGGGATTACTCCTAATTCTGTTATGATTAATCCACTTACTGTTGTTACTTCGTAATCTCCTATTAACTCATCCATATCGAAATAAGTTAGGAAATCGTGCAACGAATAATGTCCGTCAACTAACCACGAGCCGTCTTCTCTTGCTACAATTTTAAATTCGTCTTCATAGAAATCAGCCGCATCTCCTACTAACGCTTCTAAAATATCATTCAATGTAATTATTCCTTGAAAAACACCGTGTTCATCTGTAACCAAAGCATAATGCACTTTTGAAACCTTAAAATTTTCCAATGCTTTATATGCCGACGTTTGCTCAATAAAATATACTGGTTCTTTAATTATCGATTTTAAATCGAAATTTCCTTTTTCAAAACTGGCAAACAAATCTTTCAACAAAACGATTCCTTCTACATCGTCTAAATTATCCGCACATACTGGATAAACCGAATGCAATTCATCTAAAACTTTCGCTTTGATTTCTTCAATGGAATCTTCGTAAGACAAATAAACAATTGAATTTCGGTGCGTCATTAATGAATTGACTTTTCTATCGCCAATATGAAAAACACGTTCCACAATATCTTGCTCAATTTCTTGAACTTCACCTACTTCAGTTCCTTCTTTTATAATGGCTTTGATTTCTTCTTCTGTAACTTTTCCGTCAGCTGTTGGTTTAATTTGCAAAAGTTTCATCAAAGATTCAGTTGAAATAGTCAGCAACCATATAAAAGGCATTGTAATTGTAGAAACTAATTTCATGGGAACCGCAACTGCTTTTGCAATTCCTTCTGGATAATTTAAACCGATTCTTTTTGGTAATAATTCTCCTAAAACTAGAGAGAAAAACGTTAAAATTACAACTACAATCCCAACCGCAATTGATTCTGAATACGGTTTTAAAGCTTCAAAACTTGAAACAAAATTTTGAACATCTGTAGTAATTTTATCTCCTGAATAAATACCCGTTAAAATTCCGATTAAGGTAATTCCAATTTGAACTGTTGATAAAAATTCGTTTGGAGAATTAGCTAAATCTAGAGCTGCCTTAGCATTTTTATTTCCTTTTTTAGCAGCAGTTTCTAAACGATTCTTACGAGCTGAAATCAATGCGATTTCCGACATTGAGAAAACACCGTTTAAAATAATCAGAAAGAGAATGATTAAAATTTCCATAGTTAAAATTATAAAAAAAGAGCTAAAATCCCAAATTACGGAAATAGCTCCTTTTCTGTGTGCAAATATCGAAAAAAAAATCGAAAGCCCGAAATTTATCTCAAAGGCTGATTTTTCTATTAAAATGTATCTAAAACTAAACTTAATCTTTCAGTCACTTCTTCAATAGATCCAATACCATCAACTGCGTAAAATTTGTGTTGCGCTTTGTAATAATCCATTAATGGTGCGGTTTTTTCGTTGTATTCTTGGTAACGATTTCTGATTTTTTCTTCGTCTTGATCGTCTGGTCTACCTGAAGTTTTTCCTCTTTCTAACAAACGTTGAACTAAGATTTCATCGTTCGCTTCCAAAGCTACAGTTGCAGTAATTTCTTGATTTTTACCCTCTAAAAACTTATCTAAAGCTTCAGCTTGTGCAATTGTTCTTGGAAAACCATCAAATAAAAATCCAGCTGCTTGCGGGTTTTTATCTACTTCGCTTTGCAACATTTTAATTGTTACTTCATCCGGAACCAAATCACCTTTATCCATAAAAGTTTTAGCTAATCTACCTAATTCCGTGTCATTTTTAATGTTGAATCTAAAAATATCTCCTGTAGATAAATGTACTAAATTATATTTGTGCTTTAAAAAATCGGCTTGCGTTCCCTTCCCTGCTCCTGGCTTACCAAATAATACGATATTGATCATTGTTTTGTTATGTTAAGTTGTAATAGTTAGTTATTCTGATAATTGATATACGTCTTTTAAATTTCTTCCTAAACCATCGTAGTCTAAACCATATCCTACGATAAATTTATTAGGAATTCGAATACCTACATAATCTAATTTAATATCTTTTGTATAGGCTTCTGGTTTTAAGAATAAAGTAGCAATTTTGAAATGTTTCACATTGTGATGCTTCATAATGGCTTTTAATTCTTCAATTGTATTTCCAGTATCTACAATATCTTCCACTATAATTACAGAACGACCTTCTAAACTTTGGTTCAAACCAATCAGCTCTTTCACCTCATTAGTAGTTTGTGTTCCTTCATACGAAGCCATTTTTACAAATGAAACTTCGCAATTGTGACTGTATTTTTTCAACAAATCAGCCACGACCATGAAAGCGCCATTCAAAACTCCAATAAAAACAGGAACATCATCACAAAAATCATCTTCAATTTGTTTGGCCATGTTTTCAATTGCGAAGTTAATTTCCTCTCCCGAAATAAAAACTTCAAATTTCTTATCGTGTAGTTGTATCACTTTGGTTAGATTTAGAAATAAACAACAAATTTAAGAAAGTCAAATGAATAGCTACAAAGTATTTCAACTTTTTTGCAAATTTGATATATTTACCAAATGAAAAGCCAAATGTATCAGAAAATCGAGGCAAGTACTTGCCATGTTGCTAGCCGGAAAATGGTTAGTAATTTTGCTATGAAAGATGAAAATCATCTAAAAGAAATGATACAACTTGCTTTTGACACAAAAGATGAATTACATGTAAAAGCATTTTGGAGTTTGGATTTGGTTTGCGAAAAGAAACTGAAACAATTTGTTCCTTATATTGAGGATTTCTGTACTATTCTTCCAAAAATAAAAGATGATTCTGCATTACGACCAGCGACTAAAATCGCTTTCTTTTTAGCGAAAAGTAATCACAGAAAAAACGGTATTTCTCTCACACAAGAACAAGAACACAATTTAATGGAAGCCTTAATTGACCGCTTGATTCAAGACGAAAAGGTAGCCGCAAAAGTGTATGCCATGAAAGCCCTTTTTGTTTTGGGAAAGAAATACGATTGGGTTCACGATGAATTAAAAACGATTATTTCTCAAGATTATTCGAATCATACCGCGGCTTACCAAGCGGCAACACGAAATCTTTTGAAAAAACTCAACAAGTAACAAATTGTTAATTATCAATTGTTAATTATCAATTGTCTGAGTATCTTTGCGCAAACAACAACTACAACAAATGAATTATTTTTCTTCTGATTTTAAATTAGGAATTTTAGGAGGAGGTCAATTAGGAAAAATGCTTTTGACCGAAACTCGAAAATTCGATATTCAAACTTTAGTTTTAGAACCAAGTGAAGAAGCTCCAGCAAGATACAGTTGCAATGGATTTTACAAAGGCAGTTTAATGGATTTTGATACGGTTTACCAATTTGGTAAAATGGTCGATTTGTTAACTATCGAAATTGAAAATGTAAATTTAGACGCTTTAGATAAATTAGAAGCAGAAGGATTACCGATTTACCCATCGCCAAAAACCTTACGTTTGATTCAAAACAAAGGAAAACAAAAAGATTATTACGTTTCAAACGATATTCCAACTTCGCCACACCAACGATTTGTTGACTTAAACGATTTGAGAAACGCTTTAGCCAAAGACGAATTAGAATTTCCTTTTGTATGGAAATGTGCGCAATTTGGTTACGACGGAAATGGCGTTAAAATTTGTCGCTCAGCATTAGATTTGGTTAAACTTCCTGATGTAGAATGTATTGCCGAAGAAATGGTACCGTTCAAAAATGAATTAGCAGTAATTGTAGCGCGTTCGGTTTCTGGTGAAGTGAAAACGTATCCAGTAGTAGAAATGGAATTTCATCCTGAGGCCAATCAAGTAGAATATGTAATTTGTCCAGCTCGAATTGATGAAAAAGTTGCTCAAAAGGCTACGGAAGTTGCATTAAAAGTTTCGCAAGCGTTTCATCATATTGGATTATTAGCAGTGGAAATGTTTCAAACAGCAGACGATGAAATTTTGGTAAACGAAGTCGCTCCTCGCCCACATAACTCTGGACATTATTCGATTGAAGCGAGTTATACTTCACAATTTGAAAATCATTTACGTGCGATTTTAAACTTACCTTTAGGAAACACCGATAGCAAAGTTGCCGGAATTATGGTAAATTTGGTAGGTGAAGAAGGTTATTCTGGACAAGTAGTTTACGAAAACATAGAGAAAATCATGGCAATTGATGGCGTAACTCCACACATTTACGGAAAAAGAGAAACACGACCTTTCCGAAAAATGGGACACGTTACCATCGTAAATGAAGATATGACGGAAGCGAGAAAAATTGCGGAGGAAGTGAAGAATTCAATTAGAGTAATTAGCAGCCCCCTAACCCCCAAAGGGGGAATTTAAAACCGAATTGAAAATGATAAAAAAGATTTTAAAGATTATTTTTTATACCACAATATTGTTTTGTGTATTATCATTTTTGTCATTATCATTTTCCATGATTTATTCAAGATTTAACAATATATCTCCCAATTTAACAATTGGATTTCCTTTTGAAATGTATTATCAATTCGAAGTTAGAGGAGAATGCGATGAAAGAACTTTATTACACGGAACTCATTTTATAAACATTTTATACAATATGATTATCTGTTTAATTTTTTCAGCATTAATAAACAAAAAAACAACATAAAAACCTACTCACCCCTAGTAGGAATTCCCCCTTTGGGGGTTAGGGGGCTAAACATGAGCAAAGTAGCAATAATAATGGGCAGCATTTCGGATATGCCGGTAATGCAAGAAGCCATCGACATATTAAAAGGATTTGATATCGAAACTGAAGTAGATATTGTTTCGGCACACCGAACACCTGAAAAATTATTTGATTTCAGTAAAAACGCGCACGAAAGAGGCATCTCAGTAATTATTGCTGGAGCTGGTGGTGCGGCTCATTTACCTGGAATGGTTGCTTCTATGTCGCCACTTCCTGTAATTGGAGTTCCTGTAAAATCAAGTAATTCTATTGATGGTTGGGATTCTGTTTTATCGATTTTACAAATGCCTGGAGGTGTTCCTGTAGCAACTGTTGCTTTAAACGGAGCAAAAAATGCTGGAATCTTAGCCGCACAAATTATCGGAAGTTCTGATAAATGTGTGTTAGATAAAATTATCGCCTACAAAGAAGGTTTGAAACAAGCGGTATTAAAAGCTTCGGAAGGATTGAAATAAAAACAGAAAACCCCGATTTATTACTAATTCGGGGTTTCTACTCACAATTAAGTGACAACTATAAAAAAATTCTACTCTCTCTCTGATTTGGGGCAAAAAGGATGTTCCTACATCATTTCATCGACAAAATTATACACTTTATCGGTAAAAACAAATTTTTATGACACTTTTTTTAAAAAAATTTACAACAAAGTACAATACAGCACCTTTTGGTAAGATTAATCTTTCAGATTACAAGGAAGCTTTTGAAAAAACCATTGAACTTGCTCGTGCTGAAATCGATAACATCGTAAAAAACACAGAAGCACCTACTTTTTCAAATACAATTGAAGCTTTGGATTATTCTGGAGAACAATTAGATCGTTTATCGAATATTTTCTTCAATTTGAATTCGGCAGAAACTTGTGAAGAAATGCAAAAAATTGCGCAAGAAGTTTCGCCTTTACTTACAGCATTTAGTAATGATATTGCTTTGAACGAAGACTTATTCAAACGAGTAAAAGCAGTTTATGATCAAAAAGATACTTTAACATTAACTACCGAACAAGCGACTTTACTAGATAAAAAATTCAAAAGTTTTTCTCGAAATGGAGCTTTACTGAATGAAGAAGATAAATTAAAATTACGCGAGATTGATACCGAGTTAGCCAAGATAAAACTGACTTTCGGAGAAAATGTTTTGGCAGAAACCAATAACTATCAATTACATATTACTAATGAATCCGATTTAAAAGGTTTACCTGATGGCGCTAAAGAAATGGCAGCGAGTTTGGCAAAATCAAAAAATTTAGAAGGTTGGGTTTTCACTTTAGATTTCCCAAGTTATTTACCTTTCGTAACCTACGTTGAAAATCGTGAATTGCGAAAAGAAATCGCTATTGCTGCTGGAAAGAAATCGTTTCAGGATAATGAATTCGATAATAAAGAAAACGTAAAACGCATTGTGGAATTACGTCACAAACGTGCGAATTTGTTAGGTTATCAATCGCATTCGCATTTTGTTTTAGAAGAACGAATGGCTCAAAATCCAGAGAAAGTACAATCGTTTTTGAATGATTTATTAGAAAAAGCGAAACCAGCGGCTCATAAAGAATTTGCTGAATTAACAGCTTTCGCCAAAGAATTAGACGGAATTGACCAATTAGAAAAATGGGATGGCGCTTATTATTCGGAAAAATTGAAACAAAAATTATTCAGTTTGGATGATGAGTTGTTGAAACCGTATTTCCAATTGGAAAATGTATTGAAAGGCGCTTTCACAATCGCAGAAAAGTTATTCGGAATCACTTTCAAAGAAGTTTTTGACATTGACAAATACCACGAAGACGTTCAAACTTTTGAAGTTTTAGATTTTGAAGGTAAATTAGTAGCTGTTTTCTATTCGGATTTCTTCCCGAGAAAAGGAAAACGAAATGGTGCTTGGATGACATCCTACAAACCACAATATATTAAGGACGGAATCAACGAACGACCACATGTTTCTATCGTTTGTAATTTCACACCACCAACCGAAACGAAACCATCATTATTGACTTTCAACGAAGTAACAACATTGTTTCACGAATTTGGGCACGCTTTACACGGCATGTTAGCGAATACAACGTATCCAAGTTTATCAGGAACTTCTGTTTATTGGGATTTTGTGGAATTACCTAGTCAAGTGATGGAAAACTGGTGTTACGAACCCGAAGCATTGGCATTATTTGCCAAACATTACGAAACGGGTGAAATTATTCCGCAACAATATGTAGAAAAAATCAAAGAAAGTGCTAGTTTCTTAGAAGGAATGGCAACGTTGAGACAATTAAGTTTCGGAATTTTAGACATGGCTTATCATGGAAAATCACAAACTATTGCTGATGTAAAAGCCTTTGAAAAACAAGCAATGGAGATTGCATCGTTATATCCAGATGTAGAAGAAAATTGCATGAGTACTTCGTTTTCACATATATTCCAAGGCGGATATTCTTCAGGCTATTACAGCTACAAATGGGCTGAAGTTTTAGATGCCGATGCGTTTGCATATTTCCAAGAAAAAGGAATTTTCAATAAAGAAGTAGCCACCAAATTCAAAGACAACGTGCTTTCAAAAGGTGGCACCGAATTACCAATGGAATTGTATAAAAAATTCAGAGGTCAAGAACCGAAAGTGGAGGCTTTGTTGAAGAGAGCGGGGTTGATTTAATTATCAAAAAAAATAAGTTGTTCATAAAACTTGTTAAAACTCAAATTATTTCTGGCATACTTAGGCAAATCTTTCTTCTTTGAAAAAGGTTTGCTTAAGCTATGATATTTTTTGAAAACACTCTTCTCAGACATAGATTTAACTTCACTCTTAGACAACTTTTTATTGAATTCGTACTCAAATTTTTGTTTTGGATTTGTAAACTTTGATGTGTTATCAAAAAACCTAGTTAACAACCAAGCTTCTATCTCTTCAACACAAACTGCAAATGCAGTTCTTGAATCAAATTTGCCTCCAAGCCATTCATTAATTTTCAAACTAACATTATCAATAACCAACTCACAGTAGTTATGATTATTAGATTTTATTGGATCTATAACATCATAGCCTTTTTCATTTCGTTCTGCAGAATCTATTTGAACAATAAATATACTTTCATCATGTAATTCTAAGAAAATTTCAATATCTTCATGATTCAAACATGTCCTTTTAACACCATTCCAACCGCCAAATTCATTTTCATTCATTTGAAATAAATCTGTTTGATCATATTCGTATTAAGGTGAAAAAAATTTTATATCACACATATCAATATCTAGACTCCCTTTTAATATGTTCGAAAGAACCGCTAAATCACCTCTTCCTTCTGCAACAATAATAGCCTTCATACTAAAAATTAGAATTAGACAACCCTCCTAAATAACCACGCATCCATAACTCTGAAAGTTTAAACTTACTATCTTGTAAACTAGGTTTAAATTTAATTGGTTCAACTATTGTTTGTCCATCATCAGCTCTTTTTACAACAAACAATTTTTGATTTTCATCAAATAAATTAATACCATCAAGAACCGCAGGATTGTGAGTTGTTATCAATACTTGTTTATCATGAGAACTAGATAACTTAACAATAGAAGCAATCAAATCTCTACAAAGCTTAGGATTTAATGCAGTCTCAATATTATCTATTGCAAAAAACTTTGGCGTTTTCTCACTAATAAATAATGCTAAATAAAATAATATATGTAATGCTCCTTCATTTGCGTTTTCTGCTGAGAATAGTTTATTATTTCTTTTCATAAATCTATCTGTGAAATACAGATTTGAATTACTTCTCCCTAACTTGTGTCCCTTGTACTTCAATAAATCATTACCATCTAATTTTATTTCTTCTAACCAAGAAATAAAATTATAAGACATTAACTCTTCAAGTTGTTCATCTGAAAAAGTTGAAAGTAAAACATCCAATCCCTCACCAAAAATCCCCAAGTACTCTCTTTTGCTTTCACTTGATATACCTCTTAAGGCATTCGAATTAATATTATAAATAACATAATCAAGAACATTTTCCCCGTATAAATCTGTAAAGATATTTCGATTTACTGATGGTAAATACTTGTTGCTTAAAAATCTTTCAAAATCGTCAAAATCGTCAATTTGCAAGTCTTTCTGACTTTTAAAATGCTTCAATGTTAATTTTAAAAATGTATTTTGAAAAGCCAAATTCTCCTCATCAATCCATTTTGAATATATATCATCCGGATTATCATTTATAAAAACAGATTTAATTTTTGTTCCATCCAAATTTTCAAGTTCAATTATAGATTTCTTTTTTAATTTATGCTTTAGAAAAGAATTGAAAGTTAAAGATGGCTTAGTTACTCTTACACCTCTATTAAACAATTTTTCAGTTGTCAATTCATCACACTTAGAAGCTGCCAACATTGCTACCGCTTCCAAAACATTAGACTTACCAGAACCATTTTCTCCGATAAAAACATTAACTCTACCTAAATCTATATCTTGCTTTACAATTGATTTGTAATTTGATATTGAAATATTTTTTATCATTAGATCTTTTATTTTGATAAACAAATTTAGGTTATTTTCTATGACCGTAAAAAAAATAACAAAAATTTATAATAAAAAAACATTTGATAAACCTTCTGAAATTCTTCCTATTCACCAATATTATATATTTTTTGGTGAACATATTCACCAATATTAACCTTTTTAAAACTCACAAAAAACTTTCATTTTTTTTTGAAACTTTAAAAACTTTTACTTAACTTTGTCCTATCAAAATGAAATAATTCTAAAAAATGGAATTCAAAGAAGCAAAAAATAAATTCGTTCAAACCTGGGGAGCTTTAGGTTCTCAATGGGGCATTAACAAAACCATGGCACAGATACATGCGTTGTTAATGGTTTCGCACGAACCTGTTTCTATGGAAGACATTATGGAAGAATTACAAATTTCGCGCGGTAATGCTTCTATGAATTTAAGAGCGTTGATGGATTGGGGCATCGTGTACAAAGAATACAAAGCAGGCGAAAGACGTGAATTTTTCACCGCAGAAAAAGATTTAGATGAATTGGCAGTTAAAATTTCAAGAGAAAGAAGCAAACGTGAAATCAAACCCGCTTTAAAAGTTTTAAAAGAAGTTTCTACAATAAAATCTGATGGAACCGAAGCGGAAAAACATTTCGTAGATCAAACCACAAAATTGTACGACTTCGTATTAAAAGCGGATAACGTTTTGGATAAAATCACAGAATACAAAGACAATTGGTTAGCAAAACTGGTGGTAAAGATTATGAAATAAAAAAAATTAATTAAAACTTTCAATTATTTCTGAAAGTTTAAAAATACAGATAATATGAAAATAATTAATAAAATCAATAAAGCTCTATTAATAATAACGATAATATTAGACTTTACAATTCTATTTGGTTTATATGCGCAGATTATACTTGGGTTCACTCAACTGTGTATTGCTCTATATATTTCATTCAACTTTAAAAGACTTGAGAAAAAACTCAAATATCAAATTATAAATTATTGGATTTATGTTTTCTTATATTTTTCCTTTTCCACTTACTTGTTTTTAGAAGAGAAAAGTATTTTAGACAATTACATAATATTGCTTACAACTATAATGATCCTACCAATGACAATTGCAATATATTTTACAATCACATTAAATAAAATAGCAAAACAAAATGAAAAATAAACTAATCATAGCAGCAGGAACCGGATTCTTAGGAAACGTTTTAATCCAACATTTCAAAAATAAATTTGAAGAAATTGTAATCTTAACCAGAGGAAAATCTGAAATTAAGAACCAAATCAAATATGTAAATTGGAATGCTAAATCATTTTCAGGTTGGGAAAAAGAATTAGAAAATGTAGATGTTGTCATAAACTTAGCTGGAAAATCCGTTGATTGTAGATATACCAAAAAAAATAAAGCCGAAATTTTAGCTTCAAGAATTGATAGTACCAAAATTTTAAACGAAGCCATTTTACAATGCGAAAATCCACCAAAACATTTTATCAACTCATCAACTGCAACTATTTATCGCCATTCAGAAGATAAAGAAATGGATGAATATACAGGAGAAATCGGGAATGACTTCTCAATGAACGTTGCTAAAACTTGGGAAAAAACATTTTACGAAGTTGTAACACCAAAAACATTAAAAACTGCGATTCGTACTTCAATTGTTCTTGGCAAAAATGGTGGTGCTTTTGTTCCATTAAAAAAATTAACGCAACTTGGATTAGGCGGAAAAAACGGAAATGGAAGACAATTTGTTAGTTGGATTCATGAAAAAGATTTCGCTAGAGCTATTGAATTTATAATTGAAAAGAAACTTTCTGGAAGCATCAATGTTGTTTCTCCAAAAGCCATTCGCAATGAAAAATTTATGAAAAAACTTCAAAAAGCAATTGGAGTTCCATTTGGATTATCTATTTCAAAATCAATGTTGGAATTAGGTGCAAAAATCATCAAAACTGAAACCGAATTGGTCTTAAAAAGCAGAAATGTAATCTCAAAAAGATTGACAGAAAACGGATTTGAATTTGAATTTGGTGATTTAGATAAAACGTTTAAAAATCTATTGTCATGAACCTCAACATCATCGCCTATCTCATCTATTTCAGCATCACAGGCATTATCATTGTGAAAGTTGGAAGAATTTGCTACAACAATGGAAACATTTTCGTTTCGCAATTGATTCCCAATCATGAAGACTTGTGTCATAAAATAAATCAATTGCTTTTGGTGGGCTATTATCTGTTAAACATTGGTTATTGTGCGATGACGATAATTTCTTGGGAACAAATTGAAAGTATCACGCAACTCATTGAAGTGATTACCTCAAAATCGGCTTTCATTATTATTGCGATTGCCGTGATGCATTACATCAACATTATTTTATTAACGAAATACATCAAAAAATTAATTTAAACACTCGTATTATGGAAACTACAAAAATTTTAATCGGTTATGCAATTTATCTTCCAATTGCTTTATTTTTAACCTACTATGTTTCAAAAACACTTTTTAAAAACAGTAAAATTTACATGTTGGATATTTTTAAAGGTCGAGAAGAAATCGCCAACGCCACCAACAAACTATTCGAAACTGGATTTTATTTACTGAATTTAGGTTTTGCACTTATGATTTTAGAAATGAACATGTATGACAATAGTTATCAAGTCCTAATTGAAAAACTAAGCTATAAAATTGGCGGATTTTCAATTTATTTGGGATTAATGCTGTTCTTAAACTTATATTTCTTCTTTAGAGGAAAACGAAAAGCAAGTCAAACACAAGTAGAACAACGAATTGTGATTAATGGGTAAATTCACAATCCTGACAGGTTTCAAAAACCTGTCAGGATTAATACCAACCACCACAAAATCGGAACGCTTTCTAACCAAAATGAAGCATAATATCTCGAACGGTTTTCATTCGCAAAAAAGAGAAAAATAGCAATCGTTCCGCAAACCAAAAGTTTGAAAAAGAATGGTAAAAAGTGATGATTATTGGTATAGAAAAATTCTAAAATCAAGAGTAAAAACAACAGGAGATAACCTAGTCTTTTCGTCAGCTCCACTCCTATTTTTTGGGGAACGGTTTGTAAATGAATATCGTCATGTTTTACATCTACAATATCAAACACCAAAACTATTGAGAAAACTAATAAAAAACGTTGCATCGCCATTAAAAGAACATCCATAGAAAAAGGAATTCCAGCTTCTACCAAAGGCAAAATCACAGTTACTCCAACCCAAGTAATTCCAACGATGTAGATTTTTACGCCTTTCCAATTTCGAGCGTTTTGTTTGTTTGGAAAAAAAGGCAAGGTGTATAAAAGCGTAAGTCCAAAAAAAGCGAAAGCACTTACTTTTGACATCCAACTCAATTGGGTAAAAAAGTAAAAACAAGCCAACAACGAAATAAAACTCAGAAAAACGATGGCTTTGAGTTCTTTTTTGATTTCGGTTTTGTTTAACCTTGCGATGGCATCGTACTTCACAAAATTATAGCCAACAACTGTCCCAAAAAAAGCAAAGAAAGCTACCGAAAAATCATCCTTAACATCAAAGAAATATTGTGTCATCGACACTAAAGCAAAAGCTGATAATGCTACATGCAAACTACTATTGATGTAAAAATCGAGAATTTTCTTAAAAACCACCATTCAACAAAATTAATCAATCTGTTAATAAGACGCTATTTTAGTTGATAAAATCACAAAATTTCACATTTTAAAAACAAATTATTACAAGATTAATAATTACTTTTGTTGTCCAAAACAACACATAATAACACACATACACATTTTTAATAAATGAGAACAGATGCATTCGCTTTGAGACATTTAGGGCCACGTGAAAGTGACTTAAATCACATGTTTAAAACGGTTGGTGTAGAATCTTTAGACCAATTAATTTTCGAAACAATTCCAGATGATATTCGTTTAAAAAACGACTTAAATTTAGACGCTCCTATGACAGAGTATGAGTATTTAACTCACATTCAAGAATTAGGAAAGAAAAATAAAGTATTCAAATCATACATTGGTTTAGGATATCACCCAGCTATCGTTCCGGCGGTTATTCAAAGAAATATTTTTGAAAACCCAGGATGGTACACGGCTTACACACCTTATCAAGCCGAAATTGCGCAAGGTCGTTTAGAAGCGATTTTGAATTTCCAAACTACCGTTATCGAATTAACCGGAATGGAAATCGCAAATGCATCGTTACTTGATGAAGGAACAGCTGCTGCGGAAGCAATGGCATTGTTATTCGATGTAAGAACACGCGATCAAAAGAAAAATAATGTGTCGAAATTCTTCGTTTCAGAAGAAATTTTACCACAAACTTTATCAGTTTTACAAACGCGTTCAACTCCATTAAATATTGAATTAGTAGTTGGAAATCATGAAACTTTTGATTTCTCAACTGATTTCTTTGGTGCTATTTTACAATATCCAGGAAAATACGGTCAAGTTTATGACTATGCGGGATTCATTGCAAAAGCTACAGAAAACGAAATCAAAGTAGCAGTTGCTGCTGATATTTTATCATTAGCAAAATTAACGCCTCCAGGTGAAATGGGCGCTGCAGTTGTAGTTGGAACTACACAACGTTTTGGTATTCCAATGGGTTACGGTGGGCCACACGCTGGTTATTTCGCAACAAAAGAAGAATTCAAACGTTCGATGCCAGGAAGAATCATTGGTGTTTCTATCGATGCAAACGGAAATCGCGCATTACGTATGGCTTTAGGAACTCGTGAGCAACATATCAAACGTGAAAAAGCAACTTCAAACATCTGTACTGCTCAAGTTTTATTAGCGGTTATGGCTGGAATGTACGCTGTGTATCACGGACCAAAAGGTTTACAATATATTGCTGATAAAATACATGCTTCTGCGGTTACAACTGCTGACGCTTTAAACAAATTAGGTGTTTACCAAACAAACTCTGCTTTCTTCGATACGATTTTAGTAAAAGCCGATGCTGCTAAAGTAAAAGCAATTGCTGAAAAACACGAAGTAAACTTCTTCTATCCAGATGCTGAAACAATCTCGATTTCATTTAACGAAACAACTTCGGTAAACGACATCAATCAAATCATTGCTATTTTCGCTGAAGCAACTAGTAAAGATGCATTTACAGTAAATCAATTAGCAAATGATACTATGGTTCCTGAAAACTTAGTGAGAAAATCTTCTTTCTTACAATATGATGTTTTCAACAACCACCATTCAGAATCGCAATTGATGCGTTACATCAAAAAATTAGAACGTAAAGATTTATCGTTGAATCACTCAATGATTTCGTTAGGTTCTTGTACGATGAAATTAAATGCTGCTGCTGAAATGTTGCCTTTATCTATGGCAAATTGGAACAGCATTCACCCTTTTGCTCCAATTGAACAAGCAGAAGGCTACCAAATCATGTTGAAAAAATTAGAGCAACAATTGAATGTAGTAACTGGTTTCCAAGGAACAACGTTACAACCAAATTCAGGTGCTCAGGGTGAATATGCAGGTTTGATGGCGATTCGTGCTTATCACCAATCAAGAGGAGATAACCACAGAAATGTATGTTTGATTCCGGCTTCTGCTCACGGAACCAATCCAGCTTCTGCTGCTATGGCAGGAATGGAAATCATCGTAACTAAAACCATGGATAATGGAAATATCGATGTAGAAGATTTAAGAGCAAAAGCAATTCTTCATAAAGACAATTTATCATGTTTAATGGTTACTTATCCATCAACTCACGGAGTTTTTGAAAGTGCTATTATCGAAATTACAAATATCATCCACGAAAATGGTGGTTTAGTGTATATGGATGGTGCGAACATGAATGCACAAGTTGGATTAACGAATCCTGCTACTATTGGTGCTGATGTTTGTCACTTGAACTTACACAAAACGTTTGCTATTCCTCACGGTGGTGGTGGACCTGGTGTTGGACCAATTTGTGTTAACGAAAAATTAGTACCATTCTTACCAACGAATCCGGTTATTCCAACAGGAGGAAGTCAAGCAATCACAGCTATTTCGTCTGCGCCTTATGGTTCGGCTTTAGTATGTTTAATTTCCTATGGTTACATCACAATGTTAGGTGCAGAAGGTTTAACCAATGCTACTAAATATGCTATCTTAAATGCAAATTACATGAAAGCACGTTTAGACGAACATTATCCTGTTTTATATTCTGGAGAAATGGGAAGAGCGGCTCACGAAATGATTTTAGATTGTAGAGCTTTCGAAGAAAAAGGCATCAAAGTAACGGATATTGCAAAACGTTTAATGGATTATGGTTTCCATGCACCAACGGTTTCTTTCCCAGTAGCTGGAACATTAATGATTGAACCAACAGAATCAGAAGATTTAGCTGAATTAGATCGTTTTTGTGATGCGATGATTTCAATTCGTAAAGAAATTGAAGCTTCTTCTAAAGATGATGCAAACAATATTTTAAGAAATGCGCCTCACATTTTAGCAATGGTTACAGCTAACGAGTGGGTTTTCCCTTACACGAGAGAACAAGCCGCTTTCCCATTAGATTATATTGCTGAGAATAAATTCTGGCCAACGGTTCGTCGTGTGGATGAAGCGTATGGAGATAGAAATTTAGTTTGTTCTTGTGCTCCGATTGAGGCTTACATGTAAAAAATAAATTTTCAATAGTTAAAATCCCAAATTCCAATTCAGGTTTTTGGGATTTTTTTTAAACATGATAAAAGTCAATTGCTTCAAAAAGTATTGTTGTAAATTTGTACAATCATAAAATCTGAAAATGAACGACATCGAAACTCGAGAAGATATTTTACTCATCATGCGCAAGTTTTACGACAAACTTTTAGCCGATGATTCAATTAATTTTTTCTTTACTAAAGTGACATCTGTTGACCAACACTTGGAAGCACATTTTGATATTCTAGCAACTTTTTGGGAGCAATCTTTATTCTTAAAAGGAGGTTATTACAACAATATGTTTTCTATTCACAAAGACGTTCACGACAAACATGCTTTCAAAAAAGAACATTTTGATACTTGGTTAACACATTTTAATTCAACAATTGATGAGCATTTCGCAGGAAAATATGCTGAACAAATGAAAACACAAGCACTAAGTATGGCAACGATAATGCAGATAAAATTCAATTAAAAGCCATTAAAAAGTTGATTTTCATATTTTTTTTGGTTTAAAATGACGATTCAATAATTACACCAAATAAAACATCTGTTTTGTATTTATCTTAAAAAATAATTAATAATTTCGTTAGATTAACAATACGTATTATGAATATTAAAATAACAGGTTCAGGAAGTTATATTCCAACTAAAAAAGTTACGAATTCTGATTTTGCTCAACACGATTTTTTGAACGAAGACGGCACTGCTTTTAATATGACAAATGATATTATTGCAGAAAAATTTGTTGAAATTACAGGAATCATAGAAAGACGCTATGCGGCCGATGATATGGTAAATTCTGATATGGCTGTGATTGCATCAAAAAAAGCTATTGAAAAATCAGGTATTGATCCTGAAACATTAGATTACATCATTTTTGCTCACAACTACGGAGATATTCAAATAAACACCATTCAATCGGATACTGTTCCTAGTTTAGCCACTAGGGTTAAATATGGATTAAAAATTAAAAACACAAAATGTGTTGCTTACGATATTCTTTTTGGTTGTCCTGGCTGGATAGAAGCTGTTATTCAAGCACAAGCATTCATTAAAGCTGGAATGGCTAAAAAATGTTTGGTAATTGGTTCCGAAACTTTGTCCCGTGTAGTAGACAAACACGACAGAGATAGCATGATTTACTCAGATGGTGCAGGCGCTACAATCATTGAAGCTACTGATGATGAAGGCGGAATTTTAGCTCACGAATCTGCTACTTTTTCTTTTGATGAATCTAAGTTTTTATATTTTGGAAACTCCTTTAGTAAAGAAGAAGACCCAAATATTCGCTATATCAAAATGTATGGTAGAAAAATTTATGAGTTTGCTTTATCTAATGTTCCAAAAGCAATGGCATCTTGCTTAGAAAAAAGTGGAATTGCTATAACGGATGTAAAGAAAATCCTAATTCATCAAGCAAATGAAAAAATGGATGAAGCCATCATCAATCGTTTTTACAAATTGTATAAAATGGAAACTCCAGAAGGAATTATGCCAATGAGTATTCATAAATTAGGAAATTCAAGCGTTGCAACGGTTCCAACCTTATATGATTTAATTGTAAATGGAGAATTAGAAGGACAAAATTTAAACAAAGGCGATGTTATTATTTTTGCATCTGTTGGTGCTGGAATGAACATTAACGCTATTGTGTATCAAATGTAATTTTTTGTTTCAAGTTTAAAGTTTCAAGTTAAATTGCTAATTTTACAAACTGTTTCCAACTTGAAACCTGAAACTTGAAACAAACTTTATAATGTACGAGAAAACATATCCGAGTAAACGATTCAATATCACTTTAGATTTTCTAAAAAAACATATCAAAACTTCTGAAACCATTTTTGATTTAGGCGTTCCAAATCCTTTTTCAAAAATTATGGTTTATAATGGTTATACTGTTATCAATACTAAAGGAGAAGATATTGACAATGATCAATCGGCTCTTCAAAACGAAAACTATGATGTGTTTACAGGTTTTGAAATTTTCGAACATTTACTAAATCCTTACACAGTTTTACAAAACGTAAAAGCGGATAAAATTTTAATTTCGATTCCTTTACGTTTGTGGTTTTCTCCAGCTTATAGAAGCAAAACCGATATGTGGGACAGACATTATCATGAATTTGAAGATTGGCAATTGGATTGGCTACTTGAAAAAGCAGGCTTTAAAATTGTGGACCGAGTAAAATTCACTCATCCAGTAAAAAAAATCGGATTTAGACCTTTATTAAGATGGTTTACACCGAGATATTATTTGGTTTATGCCGAAAGAGTGAAAAGTGACAAGTAAAAAGTGATAAGCCAAATGAAATATTACGTTATCATTCCTGCTTACAACGAAGAAGCTTTTATGAGCTTAACTTTGCAATCGTTAGTAGAACAAACTGTTATACCAACAAAAATTGTAGTGGTAAATGATAATTCTACCGATAAAACTCCGGAAATTGTTTCTGAATTTGCTTCCAAATATCCATTTATTACCTTAGTGAATAAAAAATCGAATGCTATTCATTTACCTGGAAGTAAAGTGATTCAAGCATTCCATGAAGGAGAAAAAAACATCGACGACAATTACGATATCATTGTAAAAGCAGATGCTGATTTGATTTTTCCAAAGAATTACTTCGAAACCATTATCAAACATTTCCAATCGGATAAGAGAATTGGAATGGTTGGTGGCTTTTGTTACATCGAAAAAAATGGGAATTGGGTTTTAGAGAACTTAACCGATAAAGATCATATTCGTGGTGCATTGAAAGCGTATCGAAAAGAAACCTTCAAACAAATTGACGGATTAAAACCGCAAATGGGTTGGGATACCGTTGACGAATTACTTTGTAAATTTTACCATTGGAAAATGGTAACTGATGAAAGTTTACACGTAAAACACCTAAAACCTACAGGTGCTAGCTACAATCAAGCTGCAAGATTCAAACAAGGAGAAGCTTTTTATACCTTAGGTTATGGCTTTTTCATCACAGCCGTTGCTTCTTTAAAACTAGCCATGCGAAAAGGAAAACCTTTATTATTTTTAGATTACATCAAAGGTTTTTGGAAAGCAAAAAGAGAAAATAAAACTATGTTGGTCACACCTGAACAAGCAAAATTTGTTAGAAAATATCGTTGGAAGAAGATGAAAGAGAAGTTGTTTTAATTCTTAGTAAATGAAAAATATTATCTTATTTACACTTCTTTTTGTCAGTAATGTTTTTTCTCAAAAAAAAATCACAGTTGCTTCTACTTTAAAATCTCCAATTACAGATGCGTTACTAATTGTTAACAATTCTCCTAAATATATTACAGATAGTTTAGGAAGTGTTACAATAAAAGAAGTAGACTTAAACGCTTCAATTTTAATAAGACATGTAAAATATAAACTAAAAACATTTGATAATATAACAAATCAAGACACTTTATTTCTAGAAGAAAAACTTGAAGAATTGAAAGATATTGAAATAATTGTGTCTTCTAAAACTAAAAAGAGAACAGAATCATTATTTCCGAAGATTTCATCAAGAAATATTCTACCTGAAAACTTTGGAAAAAGTAGTTCAATTGGTAGTAACATAGAAATTGCACTTTATTTTCCAAATGAAAAAAAACAAAGCAATATTATTCAAAAATTAAAGATTTACACCAATGATTATAAAGTTCTGGAAAACCTAGAAACTAAAAAAACTAATAAAAGAAGAAATGCTAAGTTTAGCCCTATTCAAGTAAATTTTTATACTGTTGATTCTATTTATGAAGTTCCAAATGAAAAAATATTTAAAAAAAACCTCTTAGTTTCATGTCAAATTGATGATGATTATGCTATTTTAGAACTTTCAGAAGAAGAAGAATTTGAATTTCCTACAAATGGTATTTTCGTTACCATTAAAAATCTTTCTAAAGAAGACTATCAAGCATTAGGATTTGATTATCCTCCTGGAATAACCACAATTGGAGTTTCAAAAGACAACAAAATTATACCTTATTTTAGATATCTTCATGAAGGTGAAACTGCTTTATGGAAAAAATATGATTATATGATTAAAAGACAAAACACATATAAAGTTGGGATTGAGTTTAAAAATTAAATCAATGAAATATATATTAGTATTTTTAGTAACAACTTTATTAACCTCTAGCACCAGAAAAGACAAATCAAATTTTTATTTAAACTATTCTTTAAGTGTAAATCAAGCCGAATCTTTTATTTTAAAAGAAAATTATTCAGAAGCGCTTCTACATTACAAAAAAGCTTTTTCAATTAATGTAAAACCAATAGCAAAAAACTGTTTTACAGCTATGCAAGTAGCAACAATTGAAAACGATATAAAATTCTTTAAAAACTCACTAAAAAAAGGATTTGAAAGAGGATTGATTCCTGAATATTTAACTAATGATAGTTTAATTGGAAATTATATTTCTAAACATAATCTTGATAAATTCATAAAATCCCAATTTAAAATATTAAATAAGAAATACAAGGAAAGCATCAATTATGCATTACTTGATTCTATCAACAAATTATCCGATTTAGACAATAAGTGGAAAATATATTACTTGGATTCGTTGAATACTTATGATTCAAAAAACAAGGATATTTATTGGAAGAAATATGATAGTATTATTTCAGATATTGTTGATGTAAAATTAATTCCACTAATTACAAAATATGGATTCCCAGAAGAAAGAAACATCGATTTGAATTATTTGGGCATTAGGAGTTTATCGAATCAACCAAATTACGACTATTCGTTTGGAAACAATAAAGCTAAACTTATTTTACTTCACTATTATTCCTATCCAAGAGACAAAAGTTATAATCAGTTATTAAAAAACGAAGTATTTAAAGGAAACTTACAACCTGAAATCTATGCCTCAATAATGGATTTTCAATCTAAATTCAGCAATATAGACGAATACTACAATGAATGGCATCAAACAGAAGATACTAATAAATTTGTAGCTATAAACAAAAGAAGATTTGAAATTGGATTGCTTCCATTTGAAGAAAAAAATCTTAAATTTAAACGAGGACAAAAAATCTGTAAAGAAAAAAGAGAAAATAAAAATCACAAACAAGTCAGACTTTTTTATTGGTGTGGTTAAATTTTAACTCATTTTAAAAAATTAACAAATGAAATTAACACATATCTTACTGTTACTTTTTGTATTTAATAATTCCTATTTGGTAAAAGGGCAGAATATTGAGAACTCAAAACCAAATGAAAATGAAATAAAAAACTTTTATAATCTATGTAAAGTATGGGGATTTCTCAAATATTATCATCCAAATGTAGCTAAAGGAAGTTTTAACTGGGATGAGCATTTATTAACCATTTTACCTAAAATTGAAAATGCTAAAAATACTCAAGAAATATCCAAAATCTATATTGATTGGATTGATAGTTTAGGAAATATTAAAGAATGTAAAACTTGTAAAACCATTAATTCAAAAGATTCATTTGATAAAAATTTTAATCTTTCTTGGACCCAAGACCGGAATGTATTTTCTGATGAACTAACAAAAAAATTAAAGTATATAGAGAATAATAGGTTTCAAGGAAAAAGCTACTACATATCTACCGCTAGCAATGGTAATATTGTAGTTGAAAATGAGCCAGAATACAAAGATTTTGAGTATCCAAGTAGAAATTTTAGATTACTAAGCTTGTTTAAGTATTGGAACACTATTGAGTATTTTTATCCTTATAAATATTTAACAGACCTAAACTGGGATGAAGTCTTATTAGAAATGATACCAAGATTCATTGATTCAAAATCAGAAATGGAGTATCACTTAGCTATGTTGGAAACAGTCGTTAAGCTAGATGATGGTCATGGACTTTTTAAAACTAAATTTACAATAGATTTTTTTGGATCAAAATTCATACCTGCAAAATTAAAAATTATCGACAATAAAGCTGTTGTTACAGGTTTTTACAATGATTCCTTATCAAAAGTTAATGAATTACAAATAGGTGATATTGTTGAAAAAGTTAATAATAAGTCTATTAAAGACATTATTGAGGAAAAATTAAAATACATGCATGGCTCAAATCCGAAAAGCAAAACAAGAGACACGTACTATACAATTGCAAATGGTAATACTGATAGTTTAATTCTTGATATAGAACGAAATGGTATTAAGTATAACAAAACAATTTATCGATATCCGTTTGATTTAATTTTTAAAGCGAATTTTAAGAAGGAAAAGTACAAAATAATTGAAAAAAATATCGGATATATAGATATGTCAACTCTAGAAATGAAAGATGTAGACCAAATGATGAAAACTTTTGAAAATACTAAAGCTATTATTATCGACATTAGAAATTATCCTAAATTCATTCCATATTTAATTACTAACTATTTAAATTCTGAAAAGAAAGACTTCGTAAAAATAATTATTCCTGATTTAAAATATCCTGGAAAATTTATTTGGAAACAAAATGAAGTAACTGGAAAAAACAATAAGGATTATTATAAAGGGAAAGTTGTTTTGTTAGTGAACGAAGAAACGCAAAGTAGGGCAGAATTTTCTGTAATGTGTCTGCAAACTGCAAATAATGTAATAACTATAGGAAGCCAAACTGCTGGTGCTGATGGAAATTTAAGTTTTACGGAATTTATTGGTGGTTACAAATCGTTTTTCTCAGGGACAGGAATTTACTATCCGGATGAAACTATTACTCAAAGAAAAGGAGTTAAAATTGACATTGAAGTTAATCAGACAATTAAAGGCATTCAAGAAGGTAGAGATGAAATTCTTGAAAAAGCCTTAGAATACTTAAGATAAAAGTTACATCAAAAGAAATACAAAAATTGATTGTAAAATTGTATTTTTACTGCTTACTAGAAACTGAATACAGAACACTATCAAAATGATGCTCATTCGCTACTTATCGCAAATAGGAAAATACTTCATCATGTTGAAAGAAATTTTCAACAAGCCCACTAAATGGTCTGCCATGAAGCAATTAATTTTCAAAGAAATTGATGATTTAATTATCGATTCGCTTGGAATTGTTTCTTTTATATCATTTTTCGTAGGTGGTGTTGTAGCTATTCAAACAGCATTAAACTTAACCAATCCGTTAATCCCAAAATATTTGATTGGATTTGCAACACGTCAATCGGTCGTTTTAGAATTTGCTCCTACTTTTATTTCCATTATTATGGCGGGTAAAATGGGTTCATTCATTACATCAAGTATAGGAACGATGCGTGTAACCGAACAAATTGACGCATTAGAAGTTATGGGAGTTAACTCTCTGAATTACTTAGTTTTTCCAAAAATAATTGCTTTACTTTTATATCCTTTCGTAATTGGATTAAGTATGTTTTTAGGCGTTTTTGGAGGTTGGATGGCAGCTGTTTATGGAGGATTTACTACCAGTTTCGAATTCACAACCGGACTTCAAGCGGAGTTTATACCATTTCATATTGCCTATGCTTTCATTAAAACTTTTGTATTTGCTTTTATTTTAGCAACGATTCCTTCTTTCCATGGGTATTACATGAAAGGTGGTGCTTTGGAAGTTGGTAAAGCAAGTACAGTTTCTTTCGTTTGGACATCGGTAGTTATCATTTTAGTGAACTTTATATTAACCCAACTTCTTTTAAGCTAATGATTGAAGTAAAAAATATCGTAAAAAAGTTTGGTGAACAAACCGTTTTAAAAGGAGTTTCTACTCGTTTTGAAGCTGGAATGACTAATCTAATCATTGGACAAAGTGGTTCTGGAAAGACCGTTTTCTTAAAATCATTATTAGGAATTCATACGCCAGATAGTGGTACCATTTCTTTTGACGGCAGAATATATTCTGAACTTTCTAATGATGAAAGACGTGAGCTAAGAACCGAAATTGGAATGGTATTTCAAGGAAGTGCCCTTTTTGATAGTATGACGGTGGAGGAAAATGTTGGGTTTCCCTTAAAAATGTTTACTAACAAATCGGCAAAAGAAATTAAAGAACGCGTTGATTTTGTAATTGACAGAGTTCACTTAGTAAACGCGCATCAAAAGCGCCCTTCTGAAATTTCGGGTGGAATGCAAAAACGTGTGGCGATTGCTAGAGCTATTGTAAATAATCCGAAATATTTGTTTTGCGATGAACCAAATTCGGGATTAGACCCAAAAACTGCGATTGTAATTGATAATTTGATTCAGGAAATTACGCAAGAATACAACATTACAACCGTGATTAACACGCACGATATGAACTCGGTAATGGAAATTGGCGAAAAAATTGTGTTCTTAAAAAATGGTTTATTAGAATGGGAAGGTTCTAACAAAGAAATATTCAAAACCGATAACGAAGCTGTTACCGATTTTGTATACTCTTCAGAATTATTCAAACGTGTTCGAAAAATGTATTTGGAAGATGATGTGAAATAGTGCTATTGAATTTTAGATACTATTTGCTTGATATCTTGCTCTTTATTCTTTGGATAAATCAACAAAACGTCGTCTTTATCTACGATAATATAATCTGTTAAGCCGTCAATAACTACAAGTTTTTTTCCTTCAGTTCTGATGATGTTATTCGTTGCATTTTCAAGATAAACGGAAGCGTTTACTACGGCATTTTCTTGTTCGTCTTTTGGTAATTTATCGTATAATGAACCCCAAGTTCCTAAATCATTCCAATCGAAAGTTGCTGGTAAAACGTAAACATTTTGCGCTTTTTCTAAAATAGCATAATCCACTGAAATATTTTGTGCTAAAGGATAATTATCTCTTATAAAAGCTTCTTCATTTGGGGTATTTAAAGTCTCATAACCATTCATAAAATGATCATACATCACTGGTTGAAACTCTTCATAAGCTTTTAAAACGGTTTTAGCACTCCAAACAAAAATTCCAGCATTCCAAAGATAATTTCTACTTTGGATAAACTTTCTTGCGGTTGCGTAATCTGGTTTTTCTCTAAACTGCTTCACCTTTTTAATTGGACGAGAATCTAATTTATCAAACTCGATATAACCGTAACCTGTATTGGCAAATGTTGGTAAAATACCCAAGGTCATTAAGTTTTCATCGCGCTCACAAAAATCAAAAGCATATTGAAGATTAGAACAAAACTGCACCTCATCTTCAATCCAATGATCAGAAGGCGCCACTACCATAACTGCATCTGGATTTTGCTTTTTAATTTTTAAAGAAGCATATAAAATACAAGGCGCCGTATTACGCATAGCAGGTTCTAAAACGATTTGCTCTTGTTGAATCATAGGCAATTGTTCCAAAACGATATCGTTATACAATTCATTTGTAAGAATCAAAATATTTTCTTTTGGTATAATTTGAGACAAACGAGTAAAGGTCTTTTGAATCAAAGTTTCACCTGTTCCTAACATATCGTGAAATTGCTTTGGAAACTCCGTTGTACTTACTGGCCAAAAACGAGAACCAACTCCTCCAGCCATTATGATTGCATAATAATTTTTATTCATTTTGTATATTTTTTGTTGCTAGAACTTATTCGGCAACAATTCGACTTCAGCATTGGGTTGAAACAAATATAAGCGTCCAGAACTTATTTCCTGACATTCGTATCGTTTTACTCGCAATGCTATTTTCTTGAAAATTTTTCCATTGTGAATTCTAAAATGACTTCCCATTGGAATTTCAAAGATATAATTTTTATCGGTTTCTTTTTGGTCAAATTGCTTTAAAGCGATGGCTAATTTTGCATCGGTATCACTACTTGCTTTCGGATTTCTAAAATGTTTAGCGAGTAATGGCAACAATTGATTTGGGAATATTTCAGGACGAATAAACGGCACCATCATTCTTTGGAAAGTGAGTTTCCATTCATCACCATGCGGTTTTATGTTTCGACCATATTTTTCGAAAGCTACTAAATGTGCAATTTCGTGAATTAGAGTTATTAAAAATCGGTATTTATTCAAACTAGCATTCACAGTAATCAAATGATAGCCTTGCGCATCTTTTCGATAATCGCCATGGCGGGTTTGACGCTCATTAACGATTTTTAGATGCACATGATTCGCTTTGATTAACTCAAAACAAGGATGAACCGCGTGTTCAGGAAGGTATTTTTTTAATACGTCACTCAATTTTAAGGTGTTGAAGATGAAACTTGCAATACTTTTCCGTTATAATACTTATTTCCAGTTAAGGCAAAATTAAAAATATAATCTGCCATTTCTTTTGCTGAAAGTGGCGCTTCGTAACCTGGAAAAGCTTCTTGTAACATTTCGGTATTTACAGCTCCAAGTGCTAAAACATTGAAAGCGATTCCCTGTTCTTTATATTCTTCTGCTAATAATTCTGACAAAGTAATTACTGCACCTTTGCTTGATGAATAAGCTGCTAAACCAGCGAATTTCATACTTCCTTGAATGCCACCCATTGAACTTATAGTAACCACATGACTTCCTTTTTCCATGAATGGAATACAGATTTTTGTTAATTCGGCAACAGCAAAAACATTGACTTTATATATGTTTTGGAATTCTTCTGAAGTAATTTGCGTGAACTTTTTATGCAATAAACTTCCTGCATTATGAATTAAAACATCTACTTTTTTCCAAGTTCTATTGATAAAACTTTCTACCTGAAGCAATTCTTCTGGATTTGAAATATCAATTGACAAACAGGTTATGTTTGGATTTTCCATTAACTCTTTTGGTGTCTTACGTGAAATTGCTAACACATTGTGTCCAGCACTTGCAAATTGCAAGGCTAATTCGTAACCTATTCCACGAGAAGTTCCAGTGATGATGATGTTTTTATTTTTCATTTAATTTGATTTCTTTTTTTGGGGCATTTATCATTTTTTCTAAAACTGGAATTGTCTTTGTAATCACGGTCGTCATGTGTTTGGTATCCATCATTTCAAACTCGTCATCAGGTTGGTGATAGAATTGAAAATTTTCAAAATCGAAAGTGGAAACCGTTTGAGCCGGCACGTTAAATTCGGTGAAAAACGGATAATTATCAGAAGCTCTGAACAACATATATTTGGTTTCTATTGGCAAATATCCTACTAATTTCTCACCTGCATACTCGTTTATTAAAGATGCCATATTGGATTTACCAAAACCAGTTAAATAGAAATCCATTCCTTTGTCTTTCATTGGCACTCCAATCATTTCAAAATTAAACATGAAATACAAATCCATTTTTTGTTCTTTCAATTTAGCAGCCAAATGTTTTGATCCTAAAAGTCCTTTTTCTTCAGCCGAAAAAAATACAAAAAGAATACTTCTTTTATTGTTTTTAAATTTTGCGAAATATTTTGCTACTTCGGTTACTGCAGTAGTTCCAGAAGCATTGTCATTTGCTCCGTTTCCAATATCATCGCCATTTACAGCTGCAATTTTTCCAATATGGTCATAATGTGCACCAATGATTACAAATTCATTTTTTAACTCTTTATCGTTCCCTTCGATATAACCAACTACGTTGTAAGAAGTTTTATCAAAATTAGAAAGTGTATCGCGATACGTTTTAAAATAAGGCTTAATTCCGTTCTCTTTTAAAAGATTTTCTAAATATACAGTTGCCAATTCAATACCCTCACTACCTGAATCTCTTCCTTCTAGTTCATCCGAAGTTAAATAAGACAAAGTTTTGATTACATTTCCTTCTTCAACTTGGTAATTAAAATTAGAAATGTTTTTCGAAGTAACATTGGTTTGTGCATGCAATGACAATCCAACAAAAGAAATTAGGAATATGATTTTTTTCATAGTTTATAGTTTTAAGTAAAAATAAAAAAATCCCGAGTAAATCGGGATTTTGTATGATAAATTTAACACTTATTAAGCTAACATCGTTACTGGATTTTCCATAAACGCTTTGAACGTTTGTAAGAATTGAGCTCCTGTTGCTCCGTCCACTGTTCTGTGATCGCAAGCTAAAGTAACTGTCATTGTGTTTCCAACAACGATTTGTCCATTTTTAACTACTGGTTTTTCAATAATTGCACCAACAGACAAAATAGCAGAATTTGGTTGATTGATAATCGAAGTAAATGATTGAATTCCAAACATTCCTAAGTTAGAAATAGTAAATGTACTTCCTTCCATCTCTGCTGGTTGAATTTTTTTAGATTTTGCTTTTCCAGCTAAGTCTTTCACATTTGTACCAATTTGAGTTAAACTCATTTGATCTGTAAATTTCAATACTGGAACCATTAAACCATCTTCAACTGCAACAGCAACACCAATATTCACATGGTGATTGATAACCATTGCATCTTCTCTCCATTGTGAATTTACTTGTGGATGTTTTTTCAATGCCATCGCACTTGCTTTGATTACCATATCATTGAAAGAAACTTTCGTATCTGGTAATCCATTAATCATATTTCTTGAAGCAATTGCATTGTCCATATCTAACTCAATAGTTAAATAATAATGCGGTGCCGTAAATTTAGATTCTGACAATCGTCTCGCAATGGTTTTACGCATTTGCGAATTTTTGATTTCTTCTTGGAATACTTCTCCTGCTGGAACAAATGGTTTAACTGCTGCAACTGCATTTGTAGCTTCTGTAACCGCTTGAGATGGAGTTACAACTGCTGATGGTGAGAAATTCTCCACATCCGATTTTACAATTCTTCCATTCTCACCTGAACCTTTTACTTGAGACAAGTTGATTCCTTTATCTTGCGCAATTTTCTTAGCTAATGGTGAAGCAAAAACTCTTCCTGAAGTAGATTGTTCTACAACTACTACTTCTTGAGCAACTGCTTTTACTTCTTCATTTTTTGGAGCTTCAACAACTGCACCTACTTTGTAGTTAGCTGCAATTCCTGAAACATCAGTTCCTGCTGGACCTAAAATAGCTAAAATTGTATCTACTGGAGCAGAATCACCTTCTTGCACTCCGATATACAATAAAGTTCCTGCATTGAAAGATTCGAATTCCATTGTAGCTTTATCTGTTTCGATTTCAGCTAAAATATCACCTTCTTTTACAGTATCTCCAACTTTCTTTAACCAAGTTGCAACTGTTCCTGTTGTCATAGTGTCTGACAAACGAGGCATAGTTACTACTTTTACTCCAGCTGGAATTTCAACTGCTGCTGAAGTAGGTTTTGCTTCTTCAACTACTTTTTCTTCTTTAGTTTCAGTTGCCGTTTCACCATTCAATAAAGCAGAAATATCTTCACCAGCTGAACCAATGATAGCTAACAAAGAATCTACTGGAGCAGATTGTCCTTCTTGAATTCCGATGTGTAATAAAACACCATCGTGGAAAGATTCGAATTCCATTGTAGCTTTATCCGTTTCAATTTCGGCTAAAATATCACCTGTTTTGATTGTATCACCCACTTTTTTTAACCAAGTTGCTACAACTCCTTCGGTCATCGTATCACTCAAACGGGGCATTGTTATAATTTGTGCCATAGTTCTTATAATTTATGTGGAATGAAAGGATAATTTTCTTGTTCGTATACTACATCATATAACTGTTGTGCTTCAGGGAATGGAGATTCTTCAGCGAATTTCTCACATTCAGCCACTAAATCAGCTACTCTTTGATCGATTACTTCGATTTCAGCTTCTGTTGCGTAGTTATTTTCTTTGATTACATCTAAAACTTGAATAATTGGATCGATTTTTTTGTATTCTTCCACTTCTTCTTTCGTTCTATATAATTGTGCATCAGACATTGAGTGTCCTCTGTAACGGTATGTTTTCATTTCTAAGAAAGTTGGTCCGTCTCCACGACGTGCTCTTTCCATAGCTTCGTGCATTGCTTCAGCTACTTTTACTGGGTTCATTCCGTCAACTGGTCCACAAGGCATTTCGTAGCCTAAACCTAGTTTCCAAATATCAGTATGATTAGCCGTTCTTTCTACAGAAGTTCCCATAGCATAACCGTTGTTTTCAACGATGAATACTACTGGTAATTTCCAGTTCATTGCCATATTAAAAGCTTCATGTAAAGAACCTTGACGTGCGGCACCATCACCAAAATAAGTTAAGGTAACACCTCCAGTTTCAAAATATTTATCTGCAAAAGCAATACCTGCTCCTACTGGAATTTGCGCTCCAACGATACCATGTCCTCCATAAAAACCATGTTCTTTTGAGAAAATATGCATCGATCCACCCATACCTTTTGAAGTACCTGTTACTTTTCCGTACAATTCTGCCATAACTTTTCTTGGATCTACACCCATTCCAATTGGCTGAACGTGGTTACGGTAAGCGGTAATCATTTTATCTTTAGACAAGTCCATTGCATGTAAAGCTCCAGCTAAAACTGCTTCTTGACCATTATAAAGGTGCAAAAATCCTCTAACTTTTTGTTGGATATAAACAGCGGCAAGTTTATCTTCAAACTTTCTCCAAAATAGCATATCTTCATACCATTTTAGGTAAACTTCTCTTGTAATTGGTTTCATTTTTGTTTGTTTTTTTAATACAATTGAATTGTGAAAGACATTATTTATCAATCCCAATTTTACGAACAGCAAAAATACTACATAGAACCTGATTGAAAAAATTAAATTCTACGATTTTTGTATTTTTTATAACAAAATCGATAAAAAAAGTTACGAAATCGTTATAGATGATTCTTGTCGAAAACTAAGGGTAGGATATTTTTTAATGAATCTGATTTATAAATATCTCCTTTTGCTCCCATAAAGAAAATTGTAATTGGAGTATCTTGTTTGAATTCGTACTCAGCAATAGCTTGTCTACAGCTTCCACATGGCGGAATTGGCTCTTCCAAATCCCTATCTTGAGGAGATGCTGTGATAAACATTTTCACAATTTTTGCATTTGGATAAGTAGCTCCTGCATAATAAATAGCAACGCGCTCAGCACACAAACCTGAAGGATAAGCTGCATTTTCTTGATTCGAACCTTGAACTACGATTCCGTTATCTAAAAGAATGGCTGCTCCTACAGTAAATTTAGAATAAGGCGCATAGGCTTTACTTCTTGCTTCAAATGCTTGAGACATTAAACTTGTTTCTTCTTGAGACAATTCGTCTTTTGATAGTACCGAAATGGTAGTGTTTATTGAAATTTGTTTCATATGTTAGGAAAAAAAATCCAAATTCTAAAATAAGAATTTGGATTGTTTATTAATTTATTTTAAAAATTACAGTTCATCGTATTTATCACCAAAATTAAATGTAAGCGAGAAACGCAATGTGTTTTCCAATGGATTTTTAACTGTTGAAGTAGAAAACAAATACGACACATCGATTTTAACAATGTTGTATTTAAATCCAGCTCCTAAGGTAAAATACTTTCTTGCTCCTTTTAATTCATTTTCATTAAAATAACCCATTCGTAATGCAAATGAGTCTTGGTACCAATATTCAGCTCCTAAAGCCCATGTAAATTCTTTTAATTCTTCTGAGAAACCATCTGGCGCATCACCAAAAGATTTAAAAATACCACTAATCCAACTAGTTGTTCTATATTCTTCTCTTGCCTGATTAAAATCATCAACATCTACAACACCATCACCATTTACATCTTCACCACTATAAGTTGCTCCATTATACCCAACCTTAGGAGTTGGAACTAATAATTTTGTCACCTCAGCTGTTACTCCAATTTTGTTGTATTCATCAAAAATAAAATCAAAACCTCCACCTAAACGTAAGTTTGCTGGCAAGAAATTATCATTTAAATCATCTTTATCGTAGCTAATTTTAGGTCCTAAGTTTTGCAAATTAAAACCACCTCTCCATCTTCCGTTAAAATCATCATAGGCTATTTCTTCAGATTGATAATAAGCGGCAATATCTACTGCAAAAGTTGTAGCTGCTGAAACATCGTTATTTAAATCTGGAACTCTTAATGCTGAACGAATAAATCTTCCTCCAACTGCCATTGAAAAGCGCTCACTTAATTTTAATGAGTAAGAACCATCAATTGCCAATTCATTTGGATTAACTGTTCTTGGTGTATCATCAAACGAATTTCTCAATTCAATATCACCTAAACCAAAATAACGAAACGAACCTGCAAACGCACTACGCTCATTAATTTTATTATAGTATGTTAATTGACCCAACGAAATATCATTTGCAATACTTGCTAAATAAGGCGTATAACTTACTGAGAAACCTTGTTTATCTAACGAAAAAGCATATTTAGCTGGATTGTATTGTTGTGAAAAAGCATCCGCAGAAGTAGCTACACCCATATCAGCCATACCTGCAGAACGTGCATCAGCTGCTATAAGTAAGAATGGAACTCCAGTTGTAATAACTCGGTCTTGTGCTTTTGCATATTGACTAACCACCAAAACGGTTAATAATAGAGCAATTTTTTTCATTTTTTTCATTAATATTAATTTGACAAATATAGTATTTTATTACAGGATTACAAGTTTCTCATATTTTTCTGCAGATTTACCTGTCGTAGCTGATCTAACTGTGAGTTTGTAAACATAAACACCCTTACCAATTTTATCTCCAAAATCATCTCTTCCATCCCAAACAATATCTCTACATAAAAAACCATCTGTAGTTACTTGCTGATTAATAGTTTTGACCAATTTACCCGAAACCGTTAAAATTTGCACCTGAACATCTAAAGGTTCAAAAGGCATATTGTGATTGAACCAAAATTCTGTGTAACTCACAAATGGGTTTGGATAATTCAACACGCGTTCTATTTTTAAACCTTCATCAGAACAAACTGCATTAAACTGAATTTCGGCTGTAACTAAATTATTATAAACATCCCAAGCTTTGAATAAAATAGTATGCAAACCTGGCGTTAAATCTCGGAATGGAAAACGAACAAATCCTCTTGTATAATCATCATTCTCTGTTTCATAATAATCATTTAAAACAAACGGATTCGATTCATCACCATCTAAAATCGCCACAATATCATGCCCGATTCCACTAGCGGTATTGATTCCATTTTCGTCCTCAAGAAAAGCAAGCAAAATTGGCGAACAATTTGTTATTCCTCCCGAAACAAATCCTTCATCATTCATATGAAGTCTAACTCTTGGAGGATTCGTATCTGTTCCAGCATTTACGTTAACACCACCAATTTGGATTGTTCTATCAAATCCGGTTTGGTTTTCTAAATTTGGCGAATTACGCTTAGCATAAAAACTAATTTTTCCGTTCCCAACTGGAATTCTAATATCTTGTGGCACCACAAAATTAAATTCAAACTGACCATTTACAACAGATGCATTTCCTCTAAAAACAGTTTCCCCTAAAGTTACAAAATTCATTATTATAAGTCCGTTTGCATCGGTAACACCATTATTACCTAAGGTGCTTCTATTAATATCTTTATCAAAAATCTGAACCGCTAAATCACCATTATAATTTGAAATCACGGCATTATTTTCATCCCAAACTTCTCCTGAAATTTTAACCAAACTCAATGCTTGCAAAACAGGTAGTGGCTGACTCACTGGAACATCATTTACTTTAGTCAAAACCACTTTCGGTCTTGGAATTGCCAATTTAACAGCTGGATCTCCTATAAAAGAAACAACCCTTCTGTTATCTGATGTAGTAGCCAATTTAGTCAATCGAAGTGCCTCAGAAATTGTTGGATAATTCGTAGACCCAAAAGCATATAAATATTCACTCAAATAATTATTCATTACAAATCCAGTAGTAACTCCTATTTGACGTGTTGTTGCAACTAAAGCGATCGCTCCACCACTTTTATTCCAATACATATATTCGCCACCTGTAAAACGGTTTGGATCATCAAAACGTGTAAATTCACAAGTTATTGTGATAAAAAGTGGATATCGGTAACGATTGGTCAAATTTTGAGCATCTAATTTTTCAAACAAACGTTCTCGCGCCAATGCTTCCTCATTTCCGTGACCAAAATAATTAAACACCAATGCTCCTTGTTCTAAGTCATTCAAGAAATCATTTTTAGCCTCAGGATAACGCTCACCACCAGCTGCCACTTGCTGAACATATGCATCGGTATGTATTTTTTTTACATTTACAAAAGGCTTTTGGGCAGTTAATGTATTCGCTAAATTGTCTAATCCAAATTGAAGTGTAGCATCGGTATCATTATCAGCATCATCAGAATAAATTACATAATTGTTTCGCCATCTTCCATAAGATTTCTCATCATGATACTCCACTACTTTATCCACCATTTCTTTTGCCTGAGTCAAATTAGAAACCAACATACGACCAACTGCAATATCAATACCATCAAAACCTCCTAACATTTGCCCTTCTCCAGCATCCATTAAACCAAAAAAGTCGTCAGACATAAACGACGAATACAAGGACATATTAGAAATATTATTAATGTCAGATGAAAAAGGATTAAACCCATGAAAAACAGGAACTATATTAGTGTTACTAAAAAGTCTGCTTTTGTAATCATAAGAAGCATCTCCAAATAAATTAACATACTTGACTCTTTTATCAGGAGCAGAAGCATTCCAATATACATACTTAATTAAATTACGGATAGCTGCTATATCTTGTTTACCGGATGAAAATTCTTGATAGATTTTTTCTAATGTTACAACACGAACACTTAATCCAGAATTATTTCTGTGAAAATCAGCCAAACGTTCTGCCTGAGTAATCAAAATCTGAGGTGTTATGATTAAATAATCAATATCTTGAAAATTACCTTGATTATTATTAAAAATTGTTCCTTTTAAGTTTTGGTTTTGAACCACACTATTTCCTTCTTTTAAAGGGGTATAAGTATCTGACAAATCTAGCGCTACATACTTTTTCTGATTACCAAGATTTACTTTGAAAGCAAAAGTAGCTCCAGAAGTATTTTCGTATTTGATCACATTTGATAAATCAGTCACATCCCAAACCTGCGGAATATTGTTAGCAGATGTAATTGTATATTGCCCAATTCCAACATTACTCAATTCGTCATTATTGAAAAAGGAAAACTGCTTACCATAACCAACCAAATTTCGCTTTGAAGAAATTTTGATAAAATCTAAATAGCCATTCGAACTAGGAACGCCACCATTATTATAAGTTAATTTAAGACTAATAGTATTTGAAGACAAAGAAATAGTATTGTTGATTGCTGACTCATAACCTTCAACACCACTAAAAGCAATTAATGCAGGAAAGTTTATGGTACCAAAATCTTGATTATTAACCTTACAAGCAAATGAAGAATTTCCAAAAGATTTTGATGCCGTATTTACATAAATAGAAACAGGAGTAATGTTATCAAGATTAGGAATTGTAAAATCAAAAGTTTGTTCGTTTGTAATATTAAATTGTTCCCCAAACCATCTTCTCCCTACTTTACCAACGTTTACTAGGTCTTTCTCATAATATAAAACATCATCAAATTTAGAAAAATTAAAAGTTGGTGCTCCTGATGGCTCTGTGGCTAATTGAATCCTTTTTCCTGCGCCACCTGAAGAAGTAACATAATAATACGATTTCTCTGCAAATAAATTCACACTAGTTAAACTTTCTGTATTCCATGTATCTATTCCTTCAGCATAAAATAAAATATAGTCATTGTTATCAAAAACACCGTCATCTTCACCGGAAAACTGTATAGCATTTTCTACTAAATCATCCGAATAAGACGAGGAATTATTCAAAGGCAACATTCTTCCACCATTTCCGTAAATCTTGATATTTCTTGGATCTACATTTACATTGAAACCTAAACTTTGAAGAAACGATTTCGAAATTTTATAAATACCAGATTTCTCAACATAAAAACGATACCAGCTACCTGTAGCCAAAACGGAATTAGAAATTGATTGGACAATATTTGAACTTTGATTTCTGTTTGACAAATTGTTTTGATAAGAATAAGAAAAAGACAGGATTTTTTTATAAACGCTACCTTCTTTTATGATAGGACTTACAATCAACAATCCTTTATAATCATCGCGAGCACGAACCACTTCTAAAGAAGCTTGAATTTTATTTGGAATTAAAGATTTATTTAAATCGTAAAGTTCAGATTCTGGTACATTTTGATATAACACATTTGAAATAACAAGACTAGAAGAATTTGTGGCAGCTGAAACAGAAACAATCTTTCTAAACTGAATTTTCTTCAAAGGAATATCCAAATTATAAAACTCTAAATCAAACTGCGGAACTTTAATAGTAGTTTCACCTATATTATAATCTGAATTCGATTTCCAATTAATCGTAACTTTTTCCGATTGCTGAGCATTAGCAAACGCAAAATAAAATAAAACCAAAAATAATAGAATCTTTTTCATTAGCTATAAAACGTGATTAACACATATATATTACAAAGAGAAAAAAATTATTTATTTTATTCTAATTTTTTACAATAAAACTTAGTATAAAACGTTGTAAGAGAAAGGATTTTAACATAACATTATTTTTTTTTTACAAATTTTTAAAAACATGTTGCATTTTAATTCATAATTATTATCTTGCGACACTAAATTTATTACCTACTAAAGTATGAAAATTAAGAAAATTATGGCTTTAAAAGTGTTAGTGGTATTAGCACTGGCATTAGGTTTTACGGGTTGTAGCAAAAAAGGAAGCACCAAAGGTGGTTCTACTGCTACGGGATGGAAAATCAATGACAAAAAAGGTGGATTTCAGTTTAACGACAAGTTTAAACAACAAGAAACACCTCCAGGAATGATTTCGGTAGAGGGTGGTACTTTTACAATGGGTAAAGTACAAGACGATGTTATGCATGATTGGAATAACTCTCCAAATCAACAACACGTACAATCATTTTTCATGGATGAAACAGAAGTTACAAACAAAATGTATTCTGAATACTTATTTTGGGTAAAAACTGTATTTCCTCCAACAGAAGAAAATTACAAACACATCTACAACGGAGCAATTCCAGATACTTTAGTATGGAGAAATCGTTTAGGATACAACGAAACGATGACTAATAACTACTTAAGACACCCTGCATACGCTGACTACCCTGTAGTTGGAGTTAACTGGATTCAAGCAGTTGAATTTAGCAAATGGAGAACTGATCGTGTAAATGAAAATATTTTAGAGCGTGAAGGTTATCTTAAAAAAGACAACAAAATCAAATTAGGTTCTGATGTAACTGCTGAAAACTCATTTAGTACTGAAACTTATATCAATACTCCATCTAAAACATTTGGTGGTAATGAAGAAGTTGTTTTGAAAAAAGAAATGGGTGGAGGAAGAAGACCTGCAGCTGACACGGCTAAAAATGTTTATGCTCAAAGAAGTTCAGGTTTAATTTTACCTGAATACAGATTACCAACAGAAGCTGAGTGGGAATATGCTGCTACTGCTTTAGTAGGAAATAGAGAGTACAATATTTACAAAGGACAAAAGAAATACCCTTGGAGTGGTCAATATACTCGTTCGTCTAAAAGACAATACAGAGGTGACCAATTAGCAAACTTTAAACAAGGAAAAGGAGACTACGGAGGAATTGCTGGATGGTCTGATGATGGAGCTGATATTACTAATAAAGTAAAAAGTTATGCGCCAAATGATTTCGGATTATACGATATGGCAGGTAACGTAGCTGAATGGGTACAAGACGTTTACAGACCAATGGTTGATGACGAAGCAAATGACTTCAACTACTTCAGAGGTAACGTTTATACAAAAAACAAAATTGGTGAAGATGGAGTTGTTGAATTAGTGACTTCTGACAATATTACTTACGATACTTTAAGTAATGGTAGAATTATGGCTAGAAATTTCCCTGGTCAAATTGCTCAAGTACCAGTTGATGAAAACGAGACTTATTTAAGAACTCAATTCTCAACTTCTGACAACAGAAATTATAGAGATGGTGATAGACAATCTACTCGTTACTATAAATTTAATGATTCAGAAGAAGGAAGTGAAGGCGGAAGCGAAGAAAAATTCAGAATGTACGAAGCTCCTAAACACTCTATTACAGCAGATAGTTTAGGTAAAATGGACAAGAAATTTGATAAATCTAACAAAAGAACTACATTAATTGATGACAATGTTAGAGTTTACAAAGGAGGTTCATGGAGAGATAGAGCTTATTGGTTAGACCCTGCTTCTAGAAGATTCTTCCCTCAAGATATGGCTACAGACTACATCGGATTTAGATGTGCAATGTCTAAAGTAGGTCCTAAGTCAAACAAAAAGACTCCTAGAGGAAATCCAAAAAAATAATTTTCATACAAAATACTTTAAAAAGCCCTTTCAAACGAAAGGGCTTTTTTTTATCTTCGTTTCAATTTAATAAAACTTATATGACCACAATTGCAAATTTACATTCTTTATTTTTAGAGTGTTCAAGTGTTTCAACAGATACGCGTAAAATTGAAAAAAACTCTTTATTCGTTGCATTAAAAGGCGATAATTTTGATGCCAACACTTTTGCAAAAGAAGCATTAGAAAAAGGAGCAAAATATGTGGTAATAGACAATCCAACTTATCTAATTGACAATCGTACTTTACTAGTAAAAGATTCGCTAATTGCCTTACAAGAATTGGCTAAATATCACAGAACTTTTTTAGGATTACCAATCATAGCTTTAACAGGCAGCAATGGCAAAACCACTACAAAAGAATTAATCCACGCAGTTCTTTCTAAAAAATACAATACTCTTGCTACAATTGGCAATTTAAATAACCATATAGGTGTTCCTCTTACCCTATTACGATTTACCAAAGAAACTGAAATTGGGATTGTTGAAATGGGAGCAAACCATCAAAAAGAAATTGAATTTCTTTGTCAAATTGCACAACCTGATTATGGTTATATAACAAATTTTGGAAAGGCACATCTAGAAGGATTTGGCGGAGTTGAAGGAGTAATTAAGGGTAAAAGTGAAATGTATGATTATCTTAGAGGCAATAACAAGATGGTTTTTGTTAATGTAGATGATTCGATACAAAATGAAAAATCAACCAATATTAAACGGTTTAGTTTCTCTTTAAATAATTCAACTGCAGATGTGAAAATTTCAACTATTGAAGCAAATCCGATGGTGAAAATAATATTCAACAATCAAACTGTACAATCCCACCTCATTGGAATTTATAATGCTAACAATATTAATGCTGCTATTACAATAGGAAATTATTTCAAAGTTTCTGATGAATTAATTAAAGAAGCAATTGAAAACTACATTCCAGAAAACAACCGCTCTCAATTAATACAAAAAAATGGAAATGAAATAATTTTAGATGCTTACAATGCAAATCCAAGTAGTATGGCTGCTGCAATTGCTAACTTTATACAGTTAGAAAAAAAGAACAAAATTGCCATTCTTGGCGACATGTTTGAATTAGGTGAAGAGAGTCTTTTGGAGCACAAAAAAATTATTGCATTATTAGAAAACGAAACATCGATAACTACTTACTTTATTGGAAAAGATTTCTTCAAAAATCAAATTCACAATACACATATGAGTTTCTTCGAAGAATTTGAATCTTTTTCAGTTTTTTTAAAGACGAATCTTCCAAACAACAATTTACTTCTAATAAAAGGATCGAGAGGAATGGCATTAGAAAAAACTTTAGATTTGATATAAAAAAAAGCACTTCATTTGAAGTGCTTTTTTGTGGGCGATGAGGGTTTTGAACTTTCCTCATAATACGCTCATATTTAATAAATTATATAATTCTAAAAATCAAAGGTCTCTATTTTGCTCCTCATATATAGAAACAAACATCATTAAATCTTAATACTGTAAATTTAATATTTTTTATAATCTTCTGCAAATTAATTCATTACTAAATCATACTAAAAATTGAACTGGTTGTTTAAGTTTATAGTGATGCTTTCTTGATTAAATCTGTTTTAGTAATTTTCAATTTTAACCAAAAATCAAGTGAGTTACTTGTTCATATTTTATGCCACTATATGTACAGAACTCTTCAATCGTTAGAAACTCGTTTTCGAGCTTATTGAGGTCTTTTTTTATCTTTTGCATCAATCTAGTACTTTGACGATAACTCTTGCCTGTTATACGTTGTATGTCCTTTGGATAGATGCATACCCTCTGATTATTCAATTTCATACTTTATCTATACCTTTGATATAGCTATGCTATACTTCTGACGTGCAGAAAATCTTTTGCAATTTAGTTATAATTTTTCATACTTATTTATTGGTTTTTTATGCTCATTTAAGACACTTGTGTAGATTTTGGACATATGGTACACTTATGGTTTTTTCTTTTGTGAAATGCTTTGTAAACTTTGCTTTAATCATTCAAAATGTGGTTGCAACTGATTGAAAGAATGAAGGAGATTTTAAATGAATGTTTAACAAAATTTTGAAGTTATGGCTAGACAGAAAGGCATAATTAAATTAAAAGGTACTATCGGAGATATTACTTTTTATAAAACGCAAGATGGTCACTTAGCGAGAGAGAAAGGTGGAATTGACGCGAGCAGAATTGCGAGTGATCCTGCGTTTCAAAGAACTCGTGAGAATGGTTCTGAGTTTGGTAGAGCTGGAAAGGCAGGAAAAATGCTTAGAACCGCTTTAAGACCGTTGCTTTTAAATTCTGCCGATGGTAGAATGGTAAGCCGTTTGACACAAGCTATGGTGAAAGTTATCCAAGCGGACACTGTTAGTGAACGTGGATTACGTAACGTAATTGATGGAGAAGCTGAATTGTTATTTGGTTTTGAATTCAATATTCGAGGTAAGCTTGGGACCACTTTGTTTGCTCCGTTTGTGGCAACTATTGACAGAGTTGCAGGAGAAATTACTGTGGATTTAGCATCATTTATTCCTGCGAATATGATTGCTGCTCCAAGTGGAACTACTCACTACAAAATCATTTCTGGTGGAGCTGAAATTGATTTTGAAGCTGAAACGTATGTGGTTGCTACTTCTGAAACTGCAATTTTACCATGGGATGGAACTGCTACTGCTCCAATTAATCAAGTGAATGCGGCCACTGCTAACTCAACTAAGCCATTATTTTTGGCTCTAGGTGTTGAGTTCTATCAAGAGATAAATGGACAAATGTACCCATTGAAAAATGGTGCTTTTAACCCATTATCAATTGCGAAAGTTGATAGCGGTGTGTAATGGTTATTTGGTTAACTAGAACTTATTTCCCTGAAGGAACAAATGGTAAACTCGAATGCGAAGGCAAATTGATTTGTAATACGATTGAATTGCCGTGGAAGATGAACGAAACGAAGGTTTCCTGTGTTCCGGAAGGGAAATATTTTATTAGAAAGCGATACAGTGCAAAATACAAATGGCATTTAGAATTGGTAGATGTACCGAATAGAAAGTTTATTCTTTTTCATCCTGCTAATAATGCTCAAAAGGAATTGCAAGGCTGTATTGCTCCCGTTACTAAACTTTCTGGACCTGGCTTAGGTTTGATGTCGAGAAAAGCTTTTGCAAAGCTAAAAGTATTTGTTTACAAAGCTTTGGACAATAAAGAAAGTGTTGAATTAATTATCCAATCTTAATAATAGATTATGAAAAAAATCATTAATAGAGCAAAAGCTCCCACACCAAAATTTTTCAAAGTGCTTCGAACGGTTGGGTTGGCATTGGCTGCCGTAGGTGGAACTATTTTAGCTGCTCCAATTGCCTTACCTGCTATAGTTACAACTATTGGAGGTTATGTAGCAGTAGCTGGAGGAGTTTTGTCAGCTGCAAGTCAGCTTACAACAACTGATGACAGCAAATAATCCCACATTGATGGGAACTGCTGGAGGCACATTTTTAAGTATTGTACCTAATCTTTCCTCTGATGATATTGCCAAAACGGTTATCTTAGCAACTGTTGGAGCTGTGGTCAGTTTTACGATTTCGTTACTACTTAAAAGCCTGAATAAGAAGCACAAAAAATAAGTTTAGCCCTAGTTGTGGTGACCTTTGGGTTAAACAAAATGAAAGCCAAGTCGTGTGACCTGGCTTTTTTTAGTTTAACTTCTGTACTTTTTTAAATAAGTCTACAACTTCTTCTTCAGTATTGCCTAGACTACCACTTCCTATTATAATGGTTGGGTTTTTAGGCATTATTACTTGAACTTCACTTTCAATCATTTCTAAAATAGGCTGAACAATTATCATATCTTCGTAGAACCGAGTTTTCATTTCATCTATGCTTTTGAAACTCCCGTAAGTGAATTGGCAAAGGTCTTTTTTTAATTGAAGTAGTTGTTCATCACCTTCAAATGTTGAGTAGTCATTATTTAATACTTTTTGTCCAATTTCCAATGCATAACTTAAATGCTGTTCAATAGTTTGATACTTCCCAATTAAGGATTCTTGCCTATCCTTCTCAAATATCTGCATTGCAAATGCTCCCAATTCATCGTTGCTATGTTGTAAAGCGAATTTATTGAATAGGTAAGGTTTCATTATAGATTTGGTAAACGGTGAAATTTCAGGTATTCCAGAAATAAAAAGCAAAATGTACTTATCTATAAATTCTCCCAAATAATCAATAAATCGCTTGCTAAATTCAGACCGTATTTTTGCTATTTCAAAAACAAATTCTTTATCACGTAGTATTTTTTTATAAAACTCAATGTCATAACCATAAATATCGAAAAGACCAAAATACATTCTTTTTTCAATTGGCACATCTTGTAACTTTAAGCGTAATTTTTCTAAGTCTTCATCATTTTTAAAACCTGTAAATTCGTTTAATACTTTTCTAAGCATGTCTTCACTAGCTACTTTTTCAACCTCGAAAAAAATTGAAATTATTTCTTTGCTATTTTTCAATTTTTGATCCAACTCAACAGCTGTTAATGGCTCGACTTTAATTTTTTTCAATATATCTAAAAGTTGCTCTTCTACTTCTTCGTACTTTTTAAATTTTATAGTTTCGTTTTCTTTAATTACTTCGTTCGTCCATGATGCTAAATCTTCATCTGCTGTAACTTCTTTATTAAATTCAGTTAGAAGTTTAGTTGCTGGGTTGTTAAATCCCTTTAATGCTGTAAAATAATATGTAAAATTTTGTGCCTCATTAATCAATTCATCATCTTGTAATGCATGTAAAATAAATTTAATTATTTCTCTAGCTAAGCTTGGACGTGTTATCAAACTTTCAAATCTCTTACATTGTACTACTCCGACATTCTTACCTGCGTATTGAAGCAATATGTCACGACCTTTATCAGCAGTTCCATTCATTAGACGACATGTATCAATTTGGTCATTGTATATGCCATTTGCAATGTCTTTCTTAAATGTAAAAAACGTCAACAATTCAAACTCTCTTGAGGATAAATATTCGATTGGGTATTGACGCCCAGAAAAAGCTGTAAGCCTATGAGATTCCTCTATAGTTTTAACCTCTTTATTTATATCCTGATCCGAAACAAAATCTATCATGTGTAATTATTTTGACTTCAAATTTACAAATAAAAAGTCCAATACTTTAGCTCGACTTTTATATTCTGTAAGGAACTTCAGAAGGAATTATTTCAACATCTGAATAACCATTTTTTGATAGGAAGTCTTTAATAGATTGTTTATTTAATTCAGAGTCTAAAGATGGACCAATAATGATATGACTAATAGGAATTTTTTTTACCCTATATTTTTTATTTTTTTCTAATAATTCCAAACTTGCTTTATCATCTTTTGCTCTCTCTTTTTCAAAAGCATAGTCTGTTTTTAAAACTTTATAAGGTACTAAAAGATTGTTTTTACCTACTCTGTAAGAAATAGACTCTAATGAAGTACTAAATTGTTTATCTGTTGACATTTCGAATCTAAATTCTTTTTCTTCTTCAAAAGAACTATGTTTGAAAAGACCAATATATTTATCTAATAATTCATTTATTTCTTGGGCAATTTCTTTAAAAACATCTTCATCACTTTTTAATCCTAATATTAAATCAAAATGTTCAAAATAGTATTCAGTAATTGTTTCTATTAAATTATTTACCAATTCTAATTGATTGTTTGAACCATATTCAATATAAAATCCACTAGCAATATTTTCAAAACCTTCAATAAGTTTTTTTCTATCTAATCCTATTGCAATTCCTTTTCCATCATTTGCATATGCTCTCCATTGACTTAACAAATCTCCCTCAAGCGAAAAACAAGTGGCAAAATGGTTTGATATGTTTTTTTCTTTTAACTCCGTTAAAACGGCAGATACAATATTAAATGAAGTATCATTTTTAGGATCATTAGCTATTTTTTCAAACTCTTTTTTAAAGAGATCTAACCCATAATAATATTCTTTTTTGTCATTTAAATAGGCTGAATTACTACAAAAAAAAGATTGATTTTCAACAATTGCTTTTAGACTATGTAAATCCGTGTAATGATATAATGTTTTACTATTTTTTTTGGATTTAAATGAAGGGAAGTTTTCAAGTATTGAAGATATTTTCTTTTCTAAAGGAATTTTTAATGCCTCTAAAACGGTTCTTCTATTGTTTAACTCAACCATTACTACTTCTTTTTATCACTGGTTAATGCACCCAATAGAAGTAATGCAGCACCAACACCTAAAAGTATCTCTAATCCACTTGCTCCTTCTTTCTCTTTTACGTTCCTTACAGGCTTGATTTTCTCAAACAAATCTTTCTTGAATTGCTCAATACTATTTAAATTATAATCATCAATAAACATTTCAATAGGTTTGTTGTTTGGAAAGTCTATGTTTTTCCCAAAATGTTTAGAATAGATTACAATTATGTTGCTATCTTTTTTTGATTTAAAAGCATATTCTATCTCATCTTTTACTGTTTCGGAAAGTTGAGATGTTGAAAAAATTACAAACCAATTTGCTGAGTCAATATTTAATTTAGTTTGTTGGCTAATTTTTGAAAAATAATTATTTCGTTCAGGTAAGTATATAAAATATCCATTTTGCTTGCCTTTTCTAAATAGGTCTAGTGCAATATTTTTTTCATTATCCGAATTCGGATTATAAGTGATAAAAACGCTCTCTTGCATTGTTATTTTATATTTTTACAAAAATACTAAATCTTAATACATTTTTGTTATTTATTAACATATCTATATAAAATAACTCTTCGCATATCGTTGATTAGGTTAATGTTTTCGTGAAATTGTTTTTCTTTTTGCTCTAAAAGTTTGAGAGCTGCAACGTGTTTAATGTGAGCTTCGTGTTCTTCCATCATAATTTTAGATTTTATAAAAAACTCCTTTTTGAAATCGTTAAGACGTAAAAATGGAATTACAGAACCAACTAAATATTGATGCCAAAAATTAGTTTTCCATAAACTATAAGCAACAAAATAAAGGTTTTCACAATCCTGTTCTAAATCAAAAATGACTACAAAACTGTTCGTAAATGGCTCTTTTTGTGGTTTTCCGCTGTTCATCCCTTTGTTAAGTAGGAATAAATGGGGTTTCGAGTAAATCGTACCTTTCTTGTGAGTTTTGATGATAAAATTCTGCATACTTTCGGCTTTAAAAATTGATTATATTTTCAATTTTTCGCAGATTTTCTCTTGAAATGCAGGTGTGCCTCGCTAGGCTCCGCCCATTAAAATTTTTCAAAAGAAAAAAAAGAAAAAAAGAAAGCCGTCCGTTTAAGTGGAAGGTTTCAGAAAAAAAGTTTTTTAAAAAAAATACTACCCGATACATCATCGGAAATCGGGTTTTGTTTTTAGTCTAAAATATCTTGCGAAATGTTATGGGTGGAGATTTTTTTTAAAACCCGTAGGGCTTGAACTTTTTTTTCTGAATACCTGGAACTTACCTTTGCTTCCTTTTTTTATTTATTTTTTTTGAAATTTCCTGTCAAATCAAACGTTCTTTTTTAATCGGATTTTAGCTGAAGGAATGAGAGTTGATTTGAAAGATAGACGTCTTCGGAAAGGGTATCAAATTCTTTGGATGGATGAAAAACAAATCAAACAATAAAAACGCTTTTTATCCGGCCAAAGAATTTGATACTCTTTTGTGGATTTGATTTTTGAGGATGCCTAAACGTGCTTTGAAATGAGTTTTTTCAATTTAATCGGAATGCTGTTCTGAAAATGGAAAGCATTTTCAAAAAACAATGCATTATACTACCGAGTGCGATGTGGCAGTAGCGCGAGTAAGGGTATCATTTTTTATTTGCTTATTGGGGTGTTTCTGATTGCTTTAGTGGAAAAGCTGATGCCTGAAATTTAGTTGGCAGTCGCAGTGTTCAGTATACAGCAGATTATCTTAAAAAACGGTATGGCATCAGCTTTTTCGCTGGAGCAATTACTGCTTATTTTCTGGCAAATAAAAAATGATACTCTTACTGGAGTTTTGGTTTTGTGGGTAATAAAATGGCTTTTACCATAGGCAAATTAACTGTGATTAAAAGCCTTTTTATTACTTACAAAAGCAATGAAAACACTTCCTATTTAACCACAAAGCTGATAAAAACAGTTAACGTGTACGTTCTTAAAAGCAATTATAACCGTGTAGTTTCCGATGAAATGGTGAACGTTGTTAAAGACAGTGGCGAAGGACGGTTTTTTTCTATGCAGGCTGGTGCGAGGAAGCATAGAAAAAAGTTGTCCTGGAGCCACTGGCAAGCGCGTTGGGTGAGCGGCTTTTTTACATAATGTTATTATAGTGCATCCGTGATTTTGATTAGTAGCAGGATAGTTCTTTATGCATTATAATGCCACATTATGTAACTAAGCTTTGGGAAAAGTTTTTGTTGCCTTGCACTTTTTTCTTTCGGAGTGATACATTTCTGGCATACAAAAACTTTTTGGAGCGTTGGGATGGAGTGGCAACTGAAAACCTAAAACGTCAATTTACCACTAAACGAAAAGTGCATTCTCGTCATTTAAAATTGAAATTAGCGAAATGAAGCAAACGCCAGCATTGATGCTATGAATACTTGGACTAGGAGCGATTTTTGTGCAGCTGAATGAGATAATTTAATTTTGTTTTTCTACCCACCTTTTCTACCCACTTATGGTAAAATAGGAATGATTTTCCAATAACCTCCTTTGTCACTTCCTTCTCTACTAAGTAATCCTAAATCTTTAAGAACATCTATGTTATTATCTATAGCAGAAGCACTTATACCTACAACTTGTTCTAATTCTTTTTTAGTTACTTTATGATTATTGTGAACTTCTCTTAGAATTTTAACTCTATTATCAGTTAGTTTTACTACCCACTTTTCTACCCACTTTTCAAAATCGAAAGGTCTTCTAAGTGTAACTGTAAACATTCCATCAATATTAAATTCAGGAGGAGTTAGTCCTTCATCATTCATTACATCTCTGATACGAGTTATTCCTGAACCTATTTGTTCTACTAATCGCATTCTTTCAAATAAACCAAAGATTAAAGGGTTTCGACTGGCACTTCTTTTCCCAAATTCACTTCTTGGTACTGCACTTACTAAACCACCTGGATTTGATATTTCTACTCGATCATCAAATACTTCGATAGTTATTCTTGCTCCTTTATCGTAGTAATCGCGATGAGCTAATGAATTTATAATTGTTTCTTTGAATGCTGTTTCTGGTATTTCCCATAATTCTTTTCTTGGTTTACCGCCTTCTCCTTCAATATCATATCTTACATCTAGTTTTGACTTTAACCAAATCATACTTTTTTGATATTGTTGGTATAATGTTCCTGTCATTACTTTATCATCAACAATATATCTTTTATCTATACCGTCAAATGCTACACAACGAATTACTGCTTTTTCAAAAAACTTTTCTGGATTACTCCCAAAGAATAAAACGGTACCGTTTTTTAATTGGCCATCATTGGTTACTAACTTTAGATTGGTAAATAATTGTTCGTCTGAAGTTGCATTGACTAAACCTGCTTCAAACCGAAATGTATTGATGTTTTCTTTTGCAATATCATCTTCTATGTTGGCTTCTTTACAAATGGCATCATCAAAATAAATTTTGTCGGCTTGTTGGAAAAAGTCTCTCATTTCTTCAACCGTTGTGAGTTTCTGCGAATTTGGACCTTGACGCACATATATTGCACCTGATAACACATAAGGTTTATTTTGACCTGAAGGAACTTCAATTACTGCTATATCTTTACCATCTACCTCAACAATATTAAAATCACATTTCAGCACTGGAGATATTTCGTTGATTGAATTTTGTATTGCTGAACGTTTAGCATTATCAATTGTTATTCCTTTGATAGTATTGGTATCATCAACGCCAATTAATACAACACCACCAGAAGCATTGGCAAATGCACATACTTCTTCTGTGATTTCTTTTATTTTACTTGGAATACTGACTTTGAATTCGGCATTGTAACCTTCTCCAGAAGCTATTATTGATTTTATTTCGGTTGAATTGAGCATTTTATTTTATTAATTCTTTTCAAATGTATTACAAAAAATCATTTTCTTAAAGACTTATACTTTCTAGTAATTATTTCGTAAAGTTTTTTTAGTAGTTCATCTTTATTGATAAAGTTTATTTGAGATAAAAGATTGTAATTTGAAACTATAGTAAGTTTCATTAATTGATTAATATTCTTTTTGTTCCAAAAATATAACTTACCATTTATTCTGTAAATAAATCCCTCGAAAGTTGTAATTCCATTTTTATATTTCACAACACTGAAAACATTGCAATTGATGTTTTTGATTTCATCAGGATGTAAAAATTCCATTTCAGTTATCATACTGTCAAGCTTAAATTTTTTATTTGACTTCAACATTCTTCCTTTTCGTTCCGTATTATATACTTCTTGTGAAAAATTAACATTTTCTAGTTGTAACAACCAACAGTTATTCTTTTTAAGTTTCCCAAGGTTAATTTTGTTTTTTACAACAAATTCCTTTAGTAGATATTCTTGAACTATAGCATTTTTTCGTAAAAAACGAAAAAATTTAAAAGAAGACATTTCAAAAAATGGCTCATAAGGATTAATATTATCAATATCCTTAACATTATCATCTTTTTTGTGAAAGTCAAACGCTTTTTTATGGGCTACATACATCAAAGTATAGTGAATACCATTTTCACCAAAGCTGAATGTATATTTTTCTCGGTTATCGTTAGGTTGAGTATAAAAGAAGAAGTTAGGTAATTCCAAAATAGTAATGCTTTCAAATTAATTTAAATCTTCATCATCAAAATAAAAACTAACATCCTCATTTCCTAAACAATCTAAAAATTCAACTCTTTCCTCTAAATTTTCTGTTTCTTCATATAAAACATCAAGCTCACCATCAAGATTTAAAGCTGTTAATCTATTGAGAATACATTTTATATAAAAATTACCATCATAATTATCAAAATCAAGAGGTTTGATTTCTTTCAAGAATTCTTTTAAAAGTAAATTATCATCATTTATCAATTTTATTAATACTTCTTTTTGAATACGATTTTCAAATTCAAAATCAAACTGTTCCATTATGAAAATCTTGTAAGCTTTTGAGAGATATCTAATTTCATAAACAAATATTCCTAATCTATGGGCTTCTTCTCTAAGTATACCATATTGTTCCGTTACAATTGATTTGACTGTTTCTCCGATGAATTTCTTTATTTGAACTTGATTTTTAGTAACATTGAGAAATTCATTTTTTATTTCAATGTTTAAGTATTTATTAATGAATTCAATTAATATTTGTTTCTCTTTGTCATATCGTTGAGGTTCTTTATTTGTGAAACGATCATAACGCATTTCATTATAAAAATTTCCAAGTATCTGAATTAGTTTTCCTTTAGGTTTTGATTTTTTTAAAGTATATTTTTTTTGAATTCGTTGAATTAAACCTTGATGATTATGATTTCTAATACTTTCAAAGAAAGCTTCTTGGTTTATATCATCAGTATGTTCAATTAAGATAACATTGATTTTTAATAATCTTTCAATTCCAACTGATAAATTATAAAGAAACTCAAATATTTCTTCCTCGTGATAAAAAGTTTCCATCTTATCAAAAATTGAAAGTGAATTATAGATGAAGTTTCCTGATACTTGTAGTTCTGTACCAAGGTTAAAGTTCTTCCAAAAAGTTGATGCATCCATACAGCTAGTTTTCTTTAGGATGTTTTTTTTCTTTAACAATTATATTAATGGTTTCTGTTTCCACAGATATTTTTTCTTTTTTATCAGAAGCAACTGGATTAAAAATTTGAACTAATGCAAATAGTAAGAAAATTAAAAATAGAAGAGACAAAATCCATTTTAAAATTAAAACTAAACCTTCAAGTTTTCTTATTTTAGTCCATATCTTTATAAAATCTTCTTTAAAATCAGCATAAACTTTTTCATAGCCATTTTTAATTTCATTCTCTTCTTTATTGACATCTGATTTTAAACAAAGAATATTGTAATCTGTTATTGATAAGACTTTAAAGGCAATGAATGTGTATAGTAAATATGCAATTACTATCAAAATAAGTATCCAAGGTTTATCTTTAACTTGATAACTAGCAAACGCTGTTGCTCCGAAAGTTAAGGGAAATGAAACTATTTGTTTACTTACTGTATCGATACTCTTTTCTAAACTTTCAAAATATTTATTTCGCTCTTCTTTGAATTTAGATTTTATTTTATCGATAGCAAAATCTAAAACATAACTTTCATAATCTTTTGCTGTTAGATTAAGTAATAGCTTTAAACTTTTAGTTAATTCAAATAATCTGTCTTTTATATCAGTACTATGAAGGCTGTTTATGATTACATCTTTGAAAAACTGTATAAATTCTTTCTTTACAAATTCGGACTTTAACTCTTCTACGAATGGTTTTATATCTTCATTAGAAATTTTTCTTTTCTCAAGTGAATTATATCCAATATGAAAAGCTCCTTTTTCTTTTCCAATAATAACAAATTGCTTACTAAATTTATCATGATAGGGTGTAAACTCATTTTTTGAAATTAAAAAATCTTGCAATTCTCTATATTGAATATAGTTAAATATGTCTGCTTTTTTTAATGTAAATTCCTCATTAATTTCTTTGAACAAAATCTTTGCCTCAAAATCAATTATAACAATATTGGAATTACTAAAAACATCTTTGTAATACTCATAATCGCGTAAATAATTATCGTAATCGAAATAGAAAAAAGTACTTTTTAATTTACAACTAGTAAGCTTTATTTCGATTTCACCGTTAATTAATTCATTGATGGTTTTAAAAATCTTATTTGCTGTTTCTAAATTTGAAGAATAATTATTCTCAATCTTAAATCTCAAATTACTACCATCAAATACCAATGAATTCTTTACAATATCATTATCTAATATTGATAGAAATTCGTTTATAGTAGTTTTAAGAGTTTCGTTGCTGCTCATATTGCTTTTTTATCTGGTCAACTAATTTTTTTGATTTTATAATTATTGTTTCATCTTCTGCTTTAAATTCATCAGAGTTAATTTTTAAATAATCAACATTTAGAGTTATACCTGGTATTGTAGCAATAATTGTTACCAACCCTTTCCATCTTTTGCTATCTCTTTTGAATTCAGGATCAATGGTCAAATCATTATTTACAGCAAATTCAAAAAACTTATTCTCGTTTTCTTCACCATAAAATTGTCTTCCTAAATCCCTCATGTTTATTATCTTATCTTTTCTCAAATTTACACTATCATATACCGCTTTTTGAAAACTACTTCTTGTATACATTTCCTTACCATCTTCATCTGTTGGAATATCTATTGTTTTTATTATTGCAACAAAACTTGCAGTGTTCTTCGAATTTTTTATTAAACCACCGGCAGAAACCCAATCAATAAAATAACCTGATGCAATTCCATCCTTTTGTGTTGAGATTATTGCTAAATAATTTTTGTTCGGATCGTTCGCTAAAAATAAATCATAATTCAATCTAAATGCCATTGCAATTTTATCAATATTTATATTTTCAGTTCCATCAACTTTGAACACATTTCCTTGTTTAAAAATGTTTATTCCATTTTTCTTTCTTAATAGCACAACAGAAATATATCTTTTATTTACAATTTCATAATCGACAAAAAGATAATATCCTCCAGTAGCAAATGGTTCTTTTTCTATCTTTGATTTTAAATCATCTAAACTCTTAGTGTAAATCGTCAGCAAAAAGTGGACTGATTTAGTTCAAAACTAAGAGAGTGTTTTCAAAAATTATTAACTTTGAAATAGTATGAAAACACCTAAGAAAAAAACAGCAGAGAATTTCATCAAAGACATTCGTAGAAATACACGAAGAATCTTTAGTTCCGAACAGAAAATCCAAATTGTAATGGAAGCTTTACGTGCAGAAATGTCAGTTGCAGAATTATGTCGTAAGTATTCAATTAATGAATCTCAGTTTTACAAATGGAATAAAGAGTTTTTAGAAGCTGGTAAAAAGCGTTTAGCAGGCG
>NZ_JMLU01000010.1 GCF_000686885.1 Flavobacterium sasangense DSM 21067
TAACATACGACCTAAGGTAACTACTAATTCTTTTTGTGCAACGTCAATTCCCGCTACTTGCTTTACTACTTTTCTCATCATTACTTTTGTTTAAAATTTAATCATAAAGTGATGAATCTTCCTCCGTCTTTTCTCCTGATTGGATATTCTGGATATTAAGATTCTCTTAATTCCTTACATTCTGTTCAGACTCTAAAAGATAAAAAGAAATGAGGTAATTTCTTATATTCAATGTGCTTCATAGAGCTATTTGTCATTTAACTTACTCTCATCTCTTTTCACTTTATTAATGCAAATTTAAAAATCATAACAACTTATAAATTAACTTTGCAAACATAGGAGTCATATAAGCTTGTATGAAGTTTTATGTGTTTATTATCAAGAGCATTTAAGAAGGCTACTACGGTGATAAAACTTATATGGCTTATATGTTTAAAATTCAAAATATGGAAAAAATAAAACGATTAGAAGCTACCGAAAAAGCAATAGAATTAATCAGAATGCTTTCGGATAAGTTTGGTGATTTGATGTTTTATCAAGCAGGCGGTTGTTGTGAAGGAACGCAGCCTCAATGTTTTGAAAAAGGCGGATTTTATTTGCGCTATGGCGATGTTTGCATTGGAACCCTTCAAGGATTTGAATTTTGGGTGGACAAAGATTTGTTCGAATATTGGAAACACGCTCATTTTACGCTTGATGTAACGGATGGAATAGGAGCAGGCGGATTTTCATTAGAAACCCCTTACGGAAAAACATTCAAAGTAAATTATAGATTATTCACAGAAGAAGAAGCTCAGAATTTAGAAGAAATAAGGTTGAATGAATAGGGAGATTTGTCAAGCTGAACTTATTTCAGCTTCTGACTATATTTTAGATGCTGAAATAAATTCAGCATGACAGAAAAGTTAAATAATACTTATTGTTTATGGAATTTATTGATTCAGATTCTTAACTCCAATTGTTTTTTGTGCTTGTTCTTGAATTTGAACTTTTTTCACCCATTATAATTCATCAACTGATATTGCTTCGGCGTAACTCCTTCGTATTTTTTGAATAATCTTATGAAATAATTGCAATCTTCAAAACCGGTAGCATACGAAACTTCATTGACTTGAATGTTGGGATTGCTCAATAGTTTTTTGGCGTATTTTATCTTTTCGTTCAAGATATATTCAATTGGGCTCATGCCTAATTCTCTTTTGAAATAACGATAAAATGAAGTGGTGCTCATACACGCTTTATCGCTCAAATCTTTCAAATTTATCGTTTCTCGAATGTTACTTTTGATATATTCAATCGCTGGTGTAATCGGACTATTGCTATCAAGGAATGTTTCATTTTCAAAACGTTTTGTGGTTTGCGTTTGAATGATTCGGATAATTAATTCTTGAAGAGTTAAATCGGCAAGAGCGTCTTTGGTTAGCGAATTCCCCATGCATTCTTTAATCAGTTTATTGATGGTTCCTGCTAATTCTACATTGTTATAAAAGAAATAGTTTTCGTGATCTAATTTCCATAAATTGCTCTTTCCTTCTTTGGGATATTTCTCATTTAAAAAATCCAAGGTATTCGTAATAATCTGATTATCGATGGCCAAAGCAATACACTGCGTAGGATTGTCTTTTGAAGCTTCAGGAAAATCGATTTTCATTTCGGCATTGGAAGGCACAATTACGGTTTCGCCGGGTAAATATTCAAAACTTGGGTCTTCAAATAAATGCATTACTTTTTTACCGCGCAACATACTCGTAACCACCAAATCATTAAACTTCAACGGAACCAAATCCGATTTTTGATAGGTTTCAAAAATATTCAATTCGCAATGGTCTAAGGAGAAAATGGTACGATTTTCCACCAAAGTTTTTAACGACTTTTCGTGGGTTAAAGCTGGAGTAAAAAGTAACGCTTTGTTCGCCATTTTAAATTTTGAAATAGAAAACTAATATACAAAAAAAGCAACTACTAAGAGTTGCTTTTGGTTTATTTTTTTAAGAACGAAATCAATCCACTAAAATATGTTTTTTGATCGTCGTAGAATGCCATATGACTTCCTTTTGGACAGAATAAATACGAACCATTTGGTAAGATTTTCGAAATTTCTTCCATATGTTTTGGATCCATTGTATCGTGTTTAGCACCGATTACTAATGTTGGGATTTTTACGTTTTTTAAATCGGCTTTTCTATCCCATTTTTCTAATTTTCCTGAAATTCCAAATTCACTCGGACCTTGCATGGTTACGTAAAGCGACTGATTCATCTTAGCAAAAGAACGGTTTACAGGTTCTGGCCAGTCTTTCGCAGGGAAACGAAGAATGTGTTTTTCATAGAAATTCGGAAGTAATAATTCCATGTATTTTGGATTGGAAAAATCGTTATTGGCTTCCATTTTCATCAATTCTGCCAACACTTCTGGATTCATTTGTTTGGCTAATACTTCATTGGCATATTTGTCATATTCTGGACAACTTGCCATCATGTTGGAAATGATTAAGCCTTTCATGTTGTTTTGATATTTTGTAGCATATTCCATAGCTAAAATGCCGCCCCATGAATGGCCTAACAAGTAAAAATTAGTATTGTCTAACTTTAAAGCTTTACGAACTTGTTCTACTTCTTCCACATATCTTGGTAAATCCCACATCGAAGTATCGTTTGGATTATCGGCATTTCCACAACCTAATTGGTCGTAATAAATGAACTCGATACCTTCAGCTGGTAAGAAATTTTCAAAACATTCAAAATATTCGTGCGTAGCACCTGGACCACCATTTAAAAGCAATACTTTAATTTTTGGATTGTTTCCAATGCGTTTTGTCCAAACATTAAAAGTGCCTTTTGGTGTGGAAATAGGTATAACTTTCACTCCGCCATTTTGAATACTGTCAGCTGATTGCGCAAAATACTCGTTTTGAGTGGTGATGGTTTCTTGTTTACAGCTTGTGAATAAAGCTATGGTGAAGAGTAGGAGTGTTGTGTGGAATAGGTTTTTCATAATTGACACTTATTTTTTTTCAAATCTTAGAGTTTTCTTTTTAGAGAATGCATAATTCTCATCATAACATTTCAATATTTTAGATATGTACAGATGATAGTCTTCCTCTGTTTTATTATTTAATAAAATTGTCGATTTAGTGATTACATTTTTTAAATCATTAAAATCAACAATTTCAAAGTTTTCTCCATTTTTTAGCAAAAGATAATCAGTTCCATCATTTCTATAAACAGTTCTTATAAGATAAATACCGATTTCTTTATAGCCGATTTCCGAGCCATCAGTAATTTCCCATGCTCCAATCCCAAGTTTATTTTTATTGTCTATTTCACCTTTTGAAATGAAAAAATCTTTTATGCTTGTGTTTATTTTCTCAATTGTTTTATCATCGTCAATTTTTTGACTGAAAATAACTTGTACAAACAAAAAGCTAGATATGAGTAAGATTCTATTAAATACTTTTATCATTTAATTTTTTTTAAAATCTATTAGTAACAAGATACCATCTCAAATATACCAAATTTCCTCCAAATCCTTACAAAATCTCTTCCACATGCTTCTTAATATTCGATGCAATTTTTGTCATCGGTAAATCGTTGGCGTCGTTGCCAAATGGGTCTTCAATTTCTTCGGCGATTAATTCTAAACTCGCTAAAACATAAAAGATGAAAATCACTACAGGAATTACATAGTAACCCAAACTAAATACGAAGCCGAAAGGTAAGGTCATCACAAAAAAGAAGATGAATTTTTTGATGAACGAACTGTAAGAGTAGGGAATAGGTGTGTTTTTAATACGTTCGCAAGCGCCACAAATATCGGTAAACGATTGTAATTCGGAATTGATGATGTAAAATTGGTCACCCGTAATTTTTCTTGATTTGTACAAATCATTCGCTTTTTGAAACAACATTTTTGCCACTTGATTCGGGCGATGTTTGTGGTGATCCATTTCTAAATCCAAACCTTCAAACAACATTTTACTTACTTCTTCATTCAATAAATGTTTGGAAAGCACCGAAGCATAAGCCGGAATCACTTTTCTGTAGAAATTTCTATCATTCTCATCAGACAAATAAGCGGAAAGTTTTATGGCTAAATTTCGACTATTGTTCACTAAAGCACCCCATTGTTTTCGACCTTCCCACCAACGGTCGTAAGCCGTATTGGTTCTGTATGCCAATAATAACGACAATACAAAACCAACAGTGGTGTGCATTACATTTAGATTCTTTACATGACTGGTTTCAGAAAGTTTCCAATATTCCAATTCCAAATAGGCGATTCCGTAAGCATAAAATCCAATGAAAATCATCATCGGAATCAGTTGACGAAAGGTATCCGATTCGTGAAAACGAAAAATAAAAGTAATCCAGTCTTTTGGGTTGTATTGAACCATTTATTAATGTTTAAATGTTGAATTGTTTAGTTGTGAAGCTGTGGATTTTGATAATTCAATTTTTCGATTTTACAGTTTCACAGTTTCACAATTAAACGCTTTAACAAATCTAATTATATTAATTCAATTTTAATGTACCGGCTAATTCTTTTAAGTTGATTTCTGAAAGTTTGGTTACATATTGTGCGTTCGAGTAACGAACTGATGCTTCTACAAAATTTTGCTGAGCTGTTCTAAATTCGATAGTCGTGATAGTTCCAATTTTGAATTTCGCTAACGTAATATCTAAGTTTTGTTTGGCAATTTCTAAGTTTTTTTCTTCCACTTTTACCAATTCTAAATTGGTTTGATAACTCGCAAATAAAGACGACAATTGTGAGGTTAGTGATAATTTTTGTTGTTCCAAAAGGAATCCTGCATTCTCCACTTGATATTTCGCTACTTTTTCGTTTCTGTTTTGAAGAAATCCATTAAAAATCGGTACAGTCGCAGTAACTCCATACACAAAACCTTGTCCAGAAGATTGCGTGATGAATCCCAAAGAAGCTTCCGAACGCGTAAAATTATAACCCGAAGTAATTCTAACCGTTGGATAACGATTGCCTTTGACTTGTTTTAAATTCAAATCGGCTACTTTTTTAGATAGAATTTGCGCTTGTAATTGCGGATTTTGTTTTTCGGCTGTAGATTTTAACTCGTTGAAATCTAAATTTTGTTCGAATGTAACTTCATTAGCGACTTTAAAATCAGTCTGAATATCACAAACTAATAATTCGTTCAATCTAATTTTACTGATTTTGATGAGTTCTCTTTGTTTCAATTGCAAACTTAAATCGCTATTCAAATCTACTTGTGCATTCAAAACTTCTAATTTCGAAGCTTTTCCAATACTAAAACGATTTTGAGCGGTTGTCAAACGTTGGTTTGAAATCACAATTGCGGTATCAATCGAAGCCAATACTTGTTGTTGTTGCACTAAATCGAAATACGTTGTATAGACATCGCTAATTCGGGTTAAAATTGCGGTTTGTAATTCGGCTTTTCCTTGTTGTTCTAAAGCGTTCAATTGCTCTTTTCTTGCAAACATGCTTAAGCCATCAAAAATCGTCCAATCTAAACCAACACCATAGGTTAAGTTCATGTTTTTAGCGTTGTCTAGTTTTCTTTCAGTCCCATCAGCTTGCGTTTGCGTGGTATTTAATTGACTATTATTGTTAGTGAAATTTGCATTCAACGAAGGCAACATTCTAGCATTGGCTAAATTGTTGTTTGTTTCATCAATTTTGGAATTGTTTTTTGCGATTTTAATATCGTAATTGTTTTCCAAAGCAATTTTAACCGCATCTTCAAGGGTAAGCAAATCTTGTGCTTGTGCTGAAAATCCGATGATAAAAAGGAATACTATTTTATATAAATGTTGCATACTATTATTTCTCTAAAGCGTCTAAATTATCAAATTCTGGTCGGTGTTTTTTTGCTTTCGACCACATTAAATAAATGGATGGAATTACAAATAAAGTTAAGATTAACGAGAACATCGTTCCGCCCACAATTACAACTCCCATTCCTATTCTACTTGTAGAAGCGGCACCAAGCGAAAGTGCAATTGGTAAAGCTCCTAAAGCAATGGCTAAACTCGTCATTAAAATTGGTCGTAAACGTGCTTCCGATGCTTCTAAAATGGCATCGTATTTTGATTTTCCTTGTTCTCGAAGTTGGTTGGCGAATTCGACTATCAGAATTCCATTTTTGGTAACGAGTCCAATCAGCATGACGGTTCCAATTTGACTAAAAATATTCCAAGTTTGTCCAAATAACCAAAGCGAGAATAACGCTCCTGCTACCGCCATTGGTACAGTTAGAATGATAATAAATGGGTCAATAAAACTTTCAAATTGTGCGGCTAATATCAAATAAATTAACAATAACGCCAATCCAAATGCGAAAGAAGTATTCGAACTACTTTCTACGAAGTCACGTGATTCACCACCTAAATCGGCTGTGAAAGTATCGTCTAATACTTTTTCTTTGATTTCGTCCATCGCATTGATACCGTCAATCATACTTTTTCCGGGTGCTAAACCAGCAGAAACCGTTGCCGACATATAACGATTGTTATGAAATAATTGTGGTGGATTACTTTGTTCTTCCACCTCAACTACGTTGTCTAATTGAATTAATTCTCCTGCTTTGTTTTTTACAAACATCGAAGTTAAATCCAATGGAGCATCTCGATCTTTTTCGTCAAATTGTCCAATAACTTGATATTGTTTTCCGTTTTGCATGAAATAACCAAAACGTTGTCCACTCAAAGATAATTGTAAAGTTTGCGCCACATCTAAGACCGAAATTCCTAAACTTTCTGCTTTTTCACGGTTAATAGTTACGTTGATTTCAGGTTTATTGAATTTCAAATTCACATCTACATTCGAAAAGGTTTCGTTTTTACTTGCTTCTTCCATGAATTGTGGAATCTTTTCTCGTAATTTTTCAAAATTTGGAGCTTGAATAATGTATTGAATTGGCAAACCACCACGTCTGTTTACTGAAATAGTAGGTTGTTCGGAAACATTTACTTTCGCTTGTGGATATTTTTTTGTCCATTTGTTCAAATCATCTACAATTTCTTTTTGTGATTTTTCTCGTTCACTTGGGTCAACCAAAGCTAAACGAACTCTTCCCGCATTTACTGATGATGATAAAAACCCTGGTGAAGTGATTACCAATGCCACTTTTTTCTCTGGAATCGAATCGTTGATTAATTTAGATAAATCGTCCATAAAACGATCGGTATATTCGTAAGTAGAACCTTCTGGAGTAGTTACACTGACAATTCCTAAACTTCTATCATCGTATGGAGCCGTTTCTTTTGGAAGAATTGCAAAGAATAATATAATCAATCCAATACAAACTCCAATAATTGGGAAGCTCAACCATTTTCTCTTTAAGAATTTGGTTAAAGAATTCGCATATCCAGTGTTTAAACTTACGAAGAATGGTTCTGTAGCTTCATAGAATTTCGTTTTCTTTTGTTCGCCACCTTTCATTAAATACGCATTCAGCATTGGCGTTAAAGTCAACGATACAAAAGCAGAAATCAGTACGGCGGCACCAATTACGACACCAAACTCTCGGAATAATCTTCCTACGAAACCTTCTAAGAAAATAATTGGTAAGAAAACGGCAGCTAATGTTACCGAAATCGAAATTACTGCAAAGAAAATCTCATTTGAACCTTTGATAGCCGCTTCGATAGGCGACATACCTTCTTCAACTTTTTTGAAAATGTTTTCGGTTACTACAATTCCGTCATCTACTACTAATCCTGTGGCTAAAACGATAGCTAATAAAGTTAATACGTTGATGGAAAAGCCACACAAATACATGATGAAAAATGTAGCAATCAACGAAACTGGAATATCAATTAATGGTCGGAAAGCGATTGACCAATCTCTGAAAAATAAAAAGATGATGATGATTACTAAAACTACTGAAATTGCTAATGTTTCTGCAACTTCAACTACTGATTTTTTGATAAAAATGGTATTATCTAAAGCAATATCTAATTTGATATCACTTGGTAAATCTTTCTTTAGTTTGTCAACTTCGGCATAAAATTGTTCTGCAATTTCTAAGTAATTCGTTCCAGGTTGCGGAATAATAGCCACAGCCACCATCGGATTACCTGATTCGGTAAACTTGGTTTCTAAATTTTCAGAAGCTAAAACCGCATAACCAATATCGCTTAAACGAACGGTTTTATTGGCATCAGCTAAAATGATAATATCGTTGAATTCTTTTTCGGTTGAAAGATTTCCAAGCGTTTTTACCATTAATTCGGTGTTAGCACCTGTTAATTTTCCCGATGGCAGTTCTACATTTTGTTTGTCCAGAGCATTTCGAACATCAGCAACTGTAATTCCGTAAGCATTCAATTTGATAGGATCCATCCAAATACGCATTGAATAACGCTTTTGTCCCCAAATCTGAACGCTACTTACTCCTGGAATCGTTTGAATTCTCTCAGAAATTACGTTTTCGGCATAATCACTCAATTCTAATGCGTTTCTCGATTGACTTTGAACCGTCATCGAAATAATAGCATCAGAATCGGCATCAGCTTTCGAAACTACTGGTGGCGCATCAATATCTTGTGGTAAACTTCTAACGGCTTGCGAAACTTTATCACGAACGTCGTTAGCGGCTTCTTCTAGGTTTTTCTCTAATTTGAATTCGACCGTAATATTACTCGAACCTTGATTACTCGAAGATGTAATGTTTCGAATACCATCAATCGAATTAATAGCTTTTTCGAGTGGTTCGGTGATTTGTGATTCAATAATATCGGCATTGGCACCGGTGTAATTCGTTCGAACATTAATTACGGCAGGATCAATCGATGGGAATTCGCGAACACCCAAATAGCTAAATCCTAAAATACCAAAAAGGATAATCAGCAAGTTGATTACAATGGTAAATACGGGTCTTTTTATACTTAAAGTAGATAAACTCATTTTAAATTTGAAGTTTGAAATTAGAATTTAGAAAAGCTTATTTTACTTTTACTTTGATATCAGCTTCGTCTTTTAAAGCCATAACGCCAGAAGTTAGAATCGTATCTCCTGATTTTACGCCTTGCGTAACGATTACATCTTTATCAGTTCTGGCAATAGTTTCAATTTTTACTTCTTTTGCTTTTCCGTTGTTAGCAATATAAACTACTTTTCCATCTTGTACTGGAACGACCGCTTCCGAAGGAATTTGAATAGCACCTTTGATATTTTTCAATGGAAGCTCAACAGTAGCAAAAGTTCCAGCTAGTAATTTTCCATTTGGATTTTCGGCAATTGCTCTAATTTTTAAGGTTCGAGTAGATGTTTCAATTTCAGGCTCGATAGCGTATATTTTAGCTGTAAATTTCTCAGTATTATTTGGAATCGTAAATTGAATAGGAGTATTGTTTTCAACTTCCGAAGCATATTTTTCAGGAATTGAAAAGCTAATTTTAACTTGATTTGAACTTACTAATTTGGTGATTAGTGTGGTTGGTGTTACGTAAGTTCCTGGAGAAATATTTCGTAAACCAATTTTTCCCGAAAATGGTGCTCTTATACTTGTTTTAGCAATTTGTGCTTGAATCAATTGCGTTTGTGCTTTTAGACTTCTGAATTCGGCACTTGCAATCTCATATTCTTCTTGAGAAATAGCTTCTTTTTGTAGCAATAATTTAGCTCTTCTTTCATTTTCTGAAGCAAGGCTTTGTCTTGTGATTGCTTGCGAAAGTTGTGCACGAAGTTCAATATCATTAACTTTCAATAAGACCTGACCTTTGCTAACGTTTGTTCCTTCTGTGAAATAAATTTTTTCTACAATTCCAGAAACTTCACTTCTAATTTCCACATTTTCATTGGCTTCAATAGAACCTGAAAGGGAAATAGTATTCGCAAAATTTGTTTCCGAAACTACAATGGCATCAACCATCATTGGCGGTTTTTTATCACCTTTTCCACCACCTTTTTCAGATTCGGAACTGTTTTTTGTAATTCGATATCCAATTAAACCAACAAGAGTCAAAGTGATTAGCGTGATGCTTATAGTTTTTATTTTCATAATTATGGAACTAAACTTAAGATTTAATACAAAACTAAGTCTTACTATATAATTATGCCAAAACCTTACCATTTATTTAACATTGTTGTAGATACAAATGTTTTAAAAATTTGAGATTTATTTATAAAAGTTACGAAATAGGTGTTGAAATTTACTTTTTGTTATAATTTTTCTACACTTCGTTACATTAAATGTAATTTAGCTAATGTAATTCCAAATAGTTTTCTTTTTGCTTAACTCAATAAATGCTTCACGAAGTTTTGCATGTTCTGGTTTTTCCATTGGAGCATCATCTTTTAAGAGTTTGATAGCATGATGACGTGCTAATTGCAAAATGTCTTTGTCTTTGACCAAATCCGCAATTTGAAGATTTAAAACACCACTTTGTTGTTTACCCATAATATCGCCAGGACCACGTAATTTTAAATCGACTTCCGAAATTTCAAAACCATCATTCGTTCGAACCATCGTTTCCATCCGGATTTTACTATCGTTACTGAGTTTGTGACTTGTCATTAATATGCAATAACTTTGTTCGGCACCACGACCAACTCGTCCTCTTAATTGGTGTAATTGTGATAATCCAAAACGCTCTGCACTTTCAATAACCATTACAGAAGCATTTGGTACATTCACACCAACTTCAATCACAGTAGTTGCCACCATAATATTAGTTTTTCCTTCAGAAAAGCGACGCATTTCTTCGTCTTTATCGGCGGGTTTCATTTTTCCATGAACAATGGAAATAGAATATTGAGGTAAAGGAAAATCTCTTGAAATACTTTCGTAACCATCCATCAAATCTTTGTAATCCATTTTTTCTGATTCTTGAATTAACGGATATACAATGTACACTTGACGCCCTTTTGCAATTTCATCTTTTAAAAATTTCCAAACTTTCAATCGGTTTGAATCATAACGATGTACTGTTTGAATTGGTTTTCTACCAGGAGGCAACTCATCAATCACTGAAATATCTAAATCACCATATAAACTCATGGCTAAAGTTCGAGGAATAGGAGTAGCGGTCATTACTAAAACGTGAGGTGGAACATCATTTTTCTTCCAAAGTTTTGAACGTTGTTCCACACCAAAACGATGTTGCTCATCAATAATTGCTAAACCCAAATTATAAAATTGTACTTTATCTTCTAACAAAGCATGCGTTCCAATTAAAATATCTAAAGAGCCATTTTCTAGGGCTTCATGGATGATTTTTCGCTCTGCTGTTTTAGTGGAACCTGTTAGAATTTTTATTGTGATGTTTAGTTCTTTCGCTAATTCGCTAATTCCGTTAAAATGTTGATTGGCTAAAATTTCAGTTGGCGCCATTAAACAACTTTGAAAGCCGTTATCTTTAGCTAAAAGCATGCACATTAAAGCTACGATGGTTTTTCCCGATCCAACATCTCCTTGGAGTAAACGGTTCATTTGTGCATTGCTTCCTAAATCGTTACGGATTTCTTTTAAAACGCGTTTTTGAGCATTGGTTAAATCGAAAGGCAAATGATTATTATAAAAATCGGTGAAGTTTTCGCCTACGCGTTCAAAAGGTAATCCTTTGATTTTGTTTTTGCGAATGAGGTTCTTAGTAATCAATTGCAATTGAATGAAAAACAATTCTTCAAACTTCAATCGAAATTGTGCCTTAGCTAATAAATCTTGGCTTTTTGGAAAATGAATATTGAATAAAGCGGCATTTTTAGGAATTAACTTCAATTCATCTAAAAGATAACTCGGTAAATTTTCTGAGAACAAAGCTTGCGTTTCCACAAATAATTGTTGCATCATTTTATTGATGACTTTGTTCGAAATCCCTTTATTAGCTAGTTTTTCAGTACTTGGATAAACCGGTTGCATTGCCGAACGCAGACTGGCTTTGTGTTCTTCCAACAATTCCATTTCGGGATGCGCCATATTGAAAGTAGCACCAAATTGGATAACTTTTCCAAAAATCACATACGGAATATTAATTTTGATGCTTTCTCGAATCCATTTTTGACCTTGGAACCACACGAGTTCCATTTGACCGGTATCGTCAACAAAAGTGGCAACTAATCGTGAACGTCCTTTGCCTTGTTCAACGGTTTTAATATTGATGATTTTACCCACGATTTGAACTTCTGAATTGCTGTTTTGTAGTTCGTTTATCTTGTAATAACGCGTTCTATCAATATAGCGATTGGGAAATAAATTCAGTAAATCGGCATAATTATGAATGCCCAACTCCTTGCGCAATAAATCGCCACGTTGTGGACCAACGCCTTTGAGATATTCTATGGGAGTTTCGAGTAGATTCAAATTCAAGTGCAATTACAAGTTCAAAATTCAATTTTTAAAACACAGATTTGAGAATTTTTTAAAAATTTATCCAATTACTTCAATCTGTGTTCCTAATGCAAAAGCGAAGATAGTTTATAATTTGTTAATTTAGAAATCAGTGAAATTGAAAATGTTTATATTCGTACATTATTAAAATCCATCAAGATGTTTCGTATTCTTTTAACCTTGTTTTTCATTAATATATCTTTTGCTCAACAAACTGATAAAGTTGATTTTATCAAATGTGAAGCATACATATCACCAAATGAATCTCGAAAAACAATTTCAGGAAAAGTTATTTATGAATTTAGAGTAAAAAAAGCTATTGATACTATTAAAATTGAAGCTATCTATATGGTCTTTTCAGAAGTTGCCATCAATGGAAAATCAGTGAAATTCAAAAACTCAGGAAAAACATTAGATTTATTTGAAGGTTTTAAAAAAGGAAAAAACATACTGACTTTCAGCTATTCCGCAAAACCGAAACAAACTCTTTATTTTACTGGTCAAGATGAAAATTTACAAATTTGGACACAAGGACAAGGACGTTATACCAGTCATTGGTTACCAAGTTTTGATGATGTAAATGAAAAAGTAATTTTTAATATTTCTGTTGAATTTAGAAATGATTTCCCAGTGATTTCAAATGGTGCTTTTATCTCAAATAAGTACAATTCGAAAGGGAATTTAATTACTTGGAATTATCAAATGCAAAAACCAATGTCATCTTATCTAGCAATGTTAGCAATTGGAAGTTTTGCAAAGCAAACTACAACAACTAAATCAGGAACGCCTTTAGAATTTTATTTGGATAAAAACGATATTTCAAAATTTGAACCAACGTATCGCTATTCCAAACAAATGTTTGATTATTTGGAGCAAGAAATAGGAGTGAAGTATCCTTGGGGCATTTACCGACAAGTTCCAGTTCGTGATTTTTTGTATGCGGGAATGGAGAATACGACTTCAACGATTTTTGCACAAGATTTTGTGGTGGATTCAACTGGTTTTAACGATAGAAATTATGTAAACGTTAACGCACACGAGTTAGCCCATCAATGGTTTGGTGATTTGATTACGGCACAGTCTGGTAAACATCATTGGTTACAAGAAGGTTTTGCGACTTATTATGCTTTATTAGCAGAGCGTCATTTGTTTGGAGATGATTATTTCTATGAAGAATTAAACGATTATGCCGAACAGCTAAAACGCGCTTCTAAAACAGATACGATTCCGGTGATGAATGAAAAGGCGAGTTCGTTATCGTTTTACAAGAAAGGCGCTTGGGCATTGCATGTGATGCGAGAAGACATTGGAGCAAAGAATTTCCAAAAAGCAGTAAAAAAGTATTTGAAGAAATACCAATACAAAAACGTGAACACAGATGATTTCTTAAAAATTGTAAAAGAAGTTTCGGGTTATGATGTGGAAAATTTCAAAAAGGTTTGGTTAGAGAAGTATGGATTTGAAATGGAAATCGCTCAAAAATATCTATCAAAAAATAAATTCATTCAAGAGTATTTTGCTTTAAAGAAAAGTAAAAAATCATTAGCTGAATTGACAGAAATTCTAAAATCAGATGCGTATTATCCAATCAAACAATACATCCTATATCAAACGCGAAATATTCCTTTTGAAGAGCGCAAAGTCATTTTAGAAACCGCTTTAGCCACAAATGATATTTTGGTCAGAAGAGCTGTTGCCGAATCAACACCTGTGATTCCTGAAGCTTTTAAATTGCAATATGAAACGTTGTTGAATGACAATTCGTATCAAACAAAAGAAATCGCTTTAACCAATTTATGGAAGAACTTTCCTGAAGAGCGTTTACATTATTTAGAACAAACGAAGGGAATTATCGGGAATAATGATAAAAGTTTCCGCTTGACTTGGTTAGCTTTAGCAATGAATACTGAAAAGCTGCAAGAACAAGTGAAAGCTACTTCGTATAATCAATTGTTGGATTTTGCTTCAGAAGAGTATGAAAGTTCTGTTAGACAAAATGCTTTAGAATTGCTATTGCAACTAAATCCAAATGATGAAAAAGTAATTGAATTATTGTTTAAAGCAACCGTTCATCATAAATGGCAGTTTACCAAATTTGGAAGAGATAACGTTCGCCTATTACTCAAAAAACCAGAATACAGAACAATTGTTGAAGGATTAGCGACAACTTCGGATGAAAAAATGAAAGAAATGTATTTGAAATTTTTGAATGAGAAATAAAAAAATCCCGAGCTTCAAACTCGGGATTTTTTATTTAAAAAACTCTTTTCAATTCTTCTTTCAAAAAGCTAATGGCAATATTGCTTGGCGCTTCGGTTTCTGTTAGCTCAATCATAATGGCTTCTCTAAGTTTGTCTGCATCGACAACATCTTCACGAAGTGCATTTTTTCGAATCATTTGCACTGTACTGTTTTTTGCTTTCAATATGATATCCCAAGTTTCTGAGGTTAAATAAATTTGTTGCGTTAAATTATGCTCAAATTCAGTTTGAATATGGTGCGATAATAAAGTAGCATAATCATCTTTACTTTTGCTAATTGGAGCTACACGAAGTAATAACTGTGTTGGATTAATTCTTTCTAACAACAAAACCATTCGCTCATACGCTTGCAAACGAATAGGTAACGCTTGTTTTTGATTTTCTCTTAGTAATTCAAATTTACGTTTGCTTTCTTCGCTGTTATAAAATTTTTGCATCATTACAAAAGCTACACCACCAGTAATTAATGCAGGTAAGGTATAAGCAGCAATTTCTAATAATTTATCTTCGATTGTCATTTTTAAGTTGGTTTAATTTCATCGCAAATTAAGATTAAAAAATTTAATTTTCAAATTAGAATTTCAGTTGTTTGTATTAATATTAATAAGAGTTAATAACTTCTTTTGTATTAACCCTTTTGATGATGTATTTTTGTAAATTAGTTAAAAAGTTATAGTAAACTATGAAAGAAATGCAGCGATATATTAGCCAATTAAACGAAGCACAGCAAGCACCTGTTTTACAGAAAGACGGTCCCATGATTGTTATTGCGGGAGCGGGTTCTGGTAAAACTCGTGTGTTAACGGTTCGTATAGCTAATTTGATGAGTCAAGGAGTAGATGCATTTAATATTTTGGCCTTAACTTTTACCAACAAAGCCGCACGTGAAATGAAAAAACGTATTGCAGATATTGTTGGAAATAACGAAGCCAAAAACCTTTGGATGGGAACTTTTCACTCCGTTTTTGCCAAAATTTTACGTATTGAAGCTGAAAAGTTAGGTTACCCTTCTAATTTTACTATTTACGATACACAAGATTCGGTGCGATTGATAGGTGCGATTATCAAAGAAATGCAATTGGATAAGGATATTTACAAACCTAAGCAAATCTTAGGCAGAATTTCATCTTATAAAAACTCATTAATCACTGTAAAAGCTTATTTCAATAATCCCGAGTTACAAGAAGCCGATGCGATGAGTAAAAAACCGCGTATGGGCGAAATTTACCAACAATACGTTGAGCGTTGTTTTAAATCGGGAGCGATGGATTTTGATGATTTGCTATTGAAAACCAACGAATTATTGAATCGTTTTCCAGATGTGTTAGCGAAATATCAAGATAGATTTAGATACATTTTAGTAGATGAGTACCAAGATACGAATCATTCCCAATATTTGATCGTTCGTGCCTTATCCGATAGATTTCAAAACATTTGTGTAGTAGGTGATGATGCGCAAAGTATTTATGCTTTCCGTGGTGCGAACATTAACAACATTTTAAATTTCCAGAAAGATTACGAAAATGTGCAATTGTACCGATTGGAGCAAAATTATCGTTCCTCTAAAAACATTGTAGAAGCAGCAAATAACGTAATCGATAAGAATAAAACCAAGTTAGATAAAATCGTTTGGACATCCAATGATGACGGACCAAAAATAAAAGTCCACCGCAGTTTAACCGATGGGGAAGAAGGTCGTTTTGTAGCGGCAACTATTTTCGAACAGAAGATGCAAAACCAAATGCTGAACGGACAATTTGCGATTTTGTATCGTACGAATGCGCAATCTCGTGCTATGGAAGATGCGTTACGTAAGCGTGATATTCCGTACCGAATTTATGGTGGTTTGTCGTTCTACCAACGTAAGGAAATTAAAGACGTTTTAGCCTATTTACGTTTGGTGATTAATCCAAAAGACGAAGAAGCTTTAGTTCGTGTGATTAATTATCCGGCAAGAGGAATTGGTGATACAACGGTTGAGAAATTAACAGTTGCTGCCAATCATTACAAGCGTTCTATTTTTGAAGTAATGGAACACATTGATAAAATTGATTTGAAACTGAATTCGGGAACAAAAGCGAAGTTGAATGATTTTGTGACAATGATTAAAAGTTTTCAAGTCATTAATGAAAATCAAGATGCGTTTTTCTTAACCGATCATGTTACTAAGAAAACGGGATTAGTTCAAGAACTTAAGAAAGACGGAACTCCAGAAGGAATTGCGAAAATTGAAAACATAGAAGAATTATTAAACGGTATTAAAGATTTCACAGAAGGGCAAAAAGAAATTGACGGAGCCAGAGGCGCATTAGCTGAATTCCTAGAAGACGTAGCATTAGCAACCGATTTAGATAAAGATACTGGTGATGACGATAGAGTAGCGCTAATGACGATTCACTTGGCAAAAGGATTAGAGTTTCCGCACGTGTTTATTGTGGGATTAGAAGAAGACTTGTTTCCAAGTGCGATGAGTTTAAACACGCGAAGCGAATTAGAAGAAGAACGTCGTTTATTTTACGTGGCTTTAACGCGTGCCGAGCATCAAGCGTATTTGACGTATGCACAATCGCGTTACCGTTGGGGAAAATTAGTAGATAGTGAACCTTCGCGTTTTATTGAAGAAATTGATGATAAATATTTAGAATATTTGAATCCAGTTGATTCGGGTTATCGTTATAAACCGGTTATGGATATTGATGTTTTTGGTGATATTGATAAATCGAAATTAAGATTAGCAAAACCAACCGCAGGAACACCACCAAAATATTTAACGCAAGACCAACCAAGTCCAACGGCTAATATTAGAAGACTGAAACCAGTTTCAAGTAATTCAGGAAGTTCAAATGTGGTAGATGCTAATTTAAACGTTGGTAATATCGTAATGCATGAACGTTTTGGAAAAGGTCAAATTGTAAACATCGAAGGTGTAGGAGCAGACAAAAAAGCCGAAATTCGTTTTGATGTAGGTGGTTTGAAGAAATTATTGTTGCGATTTGCGAAGTTGGAAGTTATAGGATAGAAGTTTAAATTAACTTGAAACAAAAATAAGATGTCAGAAATAATTAAAATATACGAAGACAAACCCAGTGAAGCCGCAATTAAAAAAGTGGTTGAGGTTTTAAAAAATGGAGGTTTAGTCATTTATCCAACAGATACTGTTTATGGTTTAGGTTGCGATATTACCAATTCTCGTGCGTTGGAGAAAATTGCCAAAATTAAAGGCATTAAATTAGAAAAAGCCAATTTTTCTTTCGTTTGTTCTGATTTAAGTAATCTTTCTGATTATGTGAAACAAATTGACACTTCTACATTTAAAATCTTAAAGCGCGCTTTACCTGGACCATACACGTTTATTTTACCAGGAAATAACGATTTACCTAAAGAATTCAGAAAGAAGAAAACCGTTGGTATTCGTGTTCCAGATAACAATATTGCTCGTGAAATCGTAAAACTATTAGGAAATCCTATAGTTTCAACCTCAATCCACGATGAAGATGAGGTAATTGAATACTCAACCGATCCAGAATTAATCTTCGAAAAATGGAATAACAAAGTAGATTTGGTTATCGATGGTGGTTATGGAGATAATGTAGCTTCAACTATTATTGATTTAACTGGTTATGAGCCTGAAGTAATTCGTGAAGGAAAAGGGAGTTTGGATGTACTATAAAATAAAAAACGCCTCAATTAATTGAGGCGTTTTTTTATATTTCAAAGGTAAATTATTTTCCTTCTAAGTTTTTCATTTCCTTTTCTAACATATCGTAGAATTGGTCAATTTTTGGCATGATTATAATGCGAGTTCTTCTGTTTTTAGCTCTGTTAGCAGGAGAATCATTTTCTACTAAAGGAATGTAAGAACTTCTTCCTGCAGGAATTAATTGTTTTGGACTAACGCCTAACTCTTTATGTAAAACTCTTACGATTGAAGTCGCTCTTTTTACCGATAAATCCCAGTTGTCTAATAAAACTGCATTTTTAATTGGCACATTGTCGGTGTGACCTTCAACCATACATTCGAAGTCTGGTTTGCTGTTGATTACTTTAGCTACTTTAGCTAAAACACCTTTTGCTTTATCACTTACTTCGTAACTTCCTGATTTGAATAATAAATTGTCAGCAATCGAAATCATCACAACTCCTTTTTCAACATTGATGTTAATGTCCGGATCGTCAATTCCTACTTCACGTTTTAAACTTGTAACTAAAGCCAATGTTACACTGTCTTTTTTAGTTAAAGCATCCTGTAAACGTGTGATTTTTAAATCTTTTTCCTTTAAACTTTCTAAAGATTTTTCCAGATTTTCAGCACCTTTGGTAGTTAACGTAGTTAAATTACCCATGTTGTTAATTAAATCGGTATTGTTTTTCTTTAAGAAGTCAACTTGTTGTGCTAAAGCTTCTCTTTCAGTCAAACACGTATTTAATTTTACGGTTGCTGTGTTTAATAAATCTTGAATTTCTTTGTTTTTAGCTTCTAATTCCGTGTATTTCTTTTTTGAAACACAAGAACTTAATGAAATAGCAGCTACTGTGGCGAATAACATTACTCTTCTCATACGATAATTATTTTTTTACAAAATTAAATGGAAATTGTTAAAAAATAGCTTTTTTAAACCTAAACTATTGTTAAAAAAGGTCAGCAAAGACCTTGCCATTCTTGATAAAGTAACGATAAACGATGCTGTTTATTTTATAGTAATTTGATTTTTGAATTATACCTCTTTTTTTATAAAATTGATTTACAACACCATAAAAAGCAAAATGAGCCTGAATAATTGCAAAAAAATGTTTGAATTTTCCTTTCAAAACAAATTGAATTCCTGCTAATCCATCTAAACACAATCGCATAAAAATGATGGGTAACAATTGATTTTTCGGTAAATTCTTGGTTAACATCAACAATGAATTTCTGAAATTTAAAAAGGTTTTTCTTGGATTTCCTTCGTTTAATGTAGCACCACCAACGTGATACACTATTGATTTTGAAGTGTATTTTATTTTGTAGCCCAAATTAAAAGCGCGCCAACACAAATCAATTTCTTCTTGGTGGGCAAAGAAATCATCATCAAAACCGTTTAGTTTTCGGTAGACTTGTTTTCGGATAAAGAAACAAGCTCCGGTTGCCCAAAAGATTTCGATTTCATCATCATATTGATTTTTATCTTCTTCAATCGTGTCAAAAATTCTCCCACGGCAAAAAGGATAACCGAATTTATCAATAAAACCACCAGCGCCACCAGCATATTCAAAATGCGTTTTCTTTTTGAAATCTAATAATTTGGGTTGGATAATTGCTGTTTCTGGTTGCGTTTCAAAAATTTCTAAAATAGGAGCCAGCCAATTTTCAGTTACTTCAATATCGGAATTTACTAAAGCGTAATATTCTTCTTCAACAAACTTCAAGGCTTCATTATAACCTTTTGCAAAGCCAAAATTTCCTGTATTTTGAATGATTTTTACGGTTGGAAACTGGTTTTGAATCACTTCAATAGAAGTATCAGTAGAAGCATTATCGGCTACGTAAATCATAGCTTCATCAGAAAATGCAATTACCGAAGGCAAAAACTGTTCTAACAATTTCGCTCCGTTCCAATTTAATATGACTACTGCTATTTTTTTCAAGTGATTTTTTGTTTCAGGTTTCAAGTTTCAGGTTATTTGGAGTTTCAAAGAAAAAATTCTTCCATCATCCAGCTTCCATCATTTATATTCAGGAAGTTCTTTCAAGAAAACATATTTCTCATTCTCAAAATCCATTTGGCAAAAATAATGATTTAGTCCATTGGTAACCATTAAATATTTTGCTTTCAAAACTAAGTTATAACGAGCAATTTGATCAAATGTTTGTTGGGAAATAGGAACTTCTGGCGCTTTGCATTCGATAAGTAAAAATATTTCTCCATTAGGTTGAAAAACCACACCATCATATCGTTTACTTAAATCGTTAATCTTAATTAATTTTTCAACGTTAATATACGATTTTGGATACTTTTTATCTTGTAATAAAAACTGAACTACGTGTTGACGCACCCATTCTTCTGGTGTAAGAAGAATAAATTTTTTTCTAATTTCATCAAAAATAGACACTTTATTTTCACTATTTTTGAACCGAAAGGAATACGTTGGAAAATTCAATTTTTGCATAGTTCAAAATTAGTTAAATATTACAAACTGCCAACTATTTACTGACCACTGAATACTAAATTATGGACGAAGTAATTCAAATTACAAAAGATATTAAAGCCGGAAACATCAAACCCATTTATTTTTTTATGGGCGATGAACCTTATTATATTGATAAATTAACTGAATTTATTGAACAAAATATCTTGCAAGAACACGAACGCGATTTTAATCAAACGATTTTGTATGGTCGTGATGTTTCTATGGAAGATGTGGTTGGAAATGCAAAACGTTATCCAATGATGGCTGACCGTCAAGTGGTTGTAGTTAGAGAAGCACAAGAGTTGTCGCGTTATATTGATAAATTAGAATCGTATGCCGAAAACCCACAACCAACAACCGTTTTAGTTTTTGCCTACAAATACAAAACGTTAGACAAGCGTAAAAAAATAACCAAACTTTTAGATAAAGTCGGAGTAGTTTACGAAAGTAAAAAAATGTATGAAAATCAGGTTGGCGATTGGATTAAACGTGTTTTATCTGGACAAGGTTATAGCATTGAGCCTAAAGCAGCCGCTATCTTAGTAGAATTTTTAGGAACGGATTTATCTAAAATCAATAATGAATTAGAAAAACTTAAAATTATACTTCCAAAAGGACATACGTTTACACCAAAAGATATTGAAGAAAATATCGGTTTTAGTAAAGATTACAATAACTTCGAATTACGAAAGGCTATTGGTGAAAAAGACCAATTGAAAGCTTACAAAATCATTGATCATTTCTCTCAAAATCCAAAAGATAATCCAATAGTGGTTACAACCGGATTGGTGTTTGGTTTCTTTTCACAATTATTACAATATCATGGATTAAAAGATAAATCGCAGTTCAATGCGGCTAAAGTTTTAAAAGTGAGTCCGTATTTTGTTAAAGATTACGAAGTAGCATTTCGAAATTACCCAATGAAAAAAGTAAGTGCAATAGTTGCTGCTTTACGCGATATTGATGTGAAAAGTAAAGGAGTAGGTGCTTCATCTATGTCACAACACGATTTATTGAAGGAAATGTTGATTAAAATTTTCAATTAATACAAAGCATAAAAAGTTTTAAAATTTGTACCTTCGCAGTCCTAAATTTTACAAAACTTTAGTTAAAAATACTTAATTATGGGAATGAATAAAAATACAATTTTGGCTTGGGCAACTTTCATTATGATTTTAATGGGATTATTATTGATTGGCTTAGGAATTTATAGATATGCCGATGTAGCAGGTTGGGGATTTTCTGCCGTTGGTGTTGGTTTCTTTGCTATTGCTTGGGTTTTCAATGCATTAAAAGGGAGAGTGTAAAAAGTACAATGTGTAAAATTAAAAGTACAAAGTTTTAATAATCATAAATCAAACATATAGTTTATGTCAGACGATAAGAAAGTCATTTTCTCGATGCAAAAAGTAAGCAAAGCTTACCAAGGAAGTGACAAACAAGTATTAAAAAACATCTATTTGAGTTTCTTTTACGGAGCTAAAATTGGTATTTTAGGTTTAAATGGTTCAGGAAAATCTTCTTTGTTGAAGATTATTGCTGGAGTTGACAAAAACTACCAAGGAGATGTTGTTTTCGCTCCAGGATATTCAGTAGGATATTTAGAACAAGAGCCAAAATTAGACGAAACTAAAACCGTAATTGAAGTAGTTCGTGAAGGAGCAGCGGAGATTTTTGCTTTATTGGAAGAATTCAACAAAATCAACGACGATTTTGGTTTGCCAGAAGTTTATGAAGATGCGGATAAAATGCAAAAACTAATGGATCGTCAAGCAGAATTACAAGACAGAATTGATGCTTGTGGTGCTTGGGAAATCGATAATAAATTAGAAATTGCAATGGACGCACTTCGTACTCCAGATTCTGATACGCCGATTAGTGTATTATCAGGAGGAGAAAAACGTCGTGTAGCTTTATGTCGTTTATTATTACAACAACCTGATGTATTGTTATTAGATGAGCCAACCAACCACTTGGATGCGGAATCGGTACTTTGGTTAGAGCAACATTTACAACAATATGCTGGAACCGTTATCGCTGTAACGCACGATAGATATTTCTTAGATAACGTTGCGGGTTGGATTTTGGAATTGGATAGAGGAGAAGGTATTCCATGGAAAGGAAATTATTCTTCTTGGTTAGACCAAAAATCAAAACGTATGGAGCAAGAAGAAAAAGTAGCATCCAAACGTAGAAAAACATTAGAGCGTGAGTTAGATTGGGTACGTCAAGGAGCAAAAGGGCGTCAAACTAAGCAAAAAGCACGTTTACAGAACTATGATAAATTATTAAACGAAGACCAAAAAGAATTAGACGAAAAATTAGAAATCTACATTCCAAATGGACCTCGTTTAGGTACTAATGTAATTGAAGCGAAACATGTTTCAAAAGCATTTGGAGATAAATTATTATATGATGATTTAAATTTTGTACTTCCACAAGCGGGAATTGTTGGAATTATTGGTCCAAATGGTGCTGGTAAATCAACTATTTTCCGAATGATTATGGGAGAAGAAAAACCAGATTCAGGTTCATTCACAATTGGAGATACTGTTAAAATTGCTTATGTAGATCAATCACACTCTAATATTGATGTGAATAAATCCATTTGGGAAAACTTCTGCGATGGTCAAGAATTGATTATGATGGGCGGAAGACAAGTAAATTCGAGAGCGTATTTATCTCGTTTTAACTTTGGCGGAAGCGATCAAAACAAAAAAGTAGCTACTTTATCAGGTGGAGAAAGAAATAGACTTCACTTAGCCATGACATTGAAAGAAGAAGGAAACGTATTGTTGTTAGATGAGCCAACGAATGACTTGGATGTGAATACATTACGAGCTTTAGAAGAAGGTTTAGAAAATTTTGCTGGCTGTGCGGTTATTATTTCCCACGATAGATGGTTTTTAGATAGAGTTTGTACACATATCTTAGCTTTTGAAGGCGATTCACAAGTATACAGTTTTGAAGGAAGTTTTACAGAATATGAAGAAAACAAGCGCAAACGCCTTGGAAAAGATGTAACACCAACTCGTATTAAATACAAAAAATTAACACGATAAACATTTGTTATAAAATCCTGATTTAGTCAGGATTTTTTTTTATTTTAGTAGTTCTTAAAATCAATCCTATTTAAAGCAGTTACATGATAACTTACACGCGTTTTTATTTTGTTTTATTTTTCTGTTTGACTTCCATTTTGGGATTTGCACAGTCAACAAATTCAACAAAAAAAGAAGCTAAGGAATTATTGAAACAAGCAGGGCAAAGTTTTCTACAATTAGATTCTAAGAAATCTCTTGATTTTGCTCAAAAAGCACTTATTCTTGCAACAAAAAACAATGACGATTTATTGGCTTCCAAAGCATACAATCTAATTGGATTAAATTTTGAAGAATTTTCAGATTACAAAAAAGCAATTGAGTATTACAATAAAGGACTTGTTTTAGCTAACAAAGTAGACAATGATACGGTTAAAGGTTGGTTAAACAATAATTTAGGTAATGTTTATTGTTATAGAAAAATCGATTTTCAAAAAGGAATTAAGCATTATAAAGAAGGGTTAAAATATTCAATTCAACATAAAGATGAGTATGAAATTATGTTTTCAAAGTTGAATATTGGAAGTGCTTATTTTGCCGTTGAAGATTTTAGTAATGGTATTCAGTATTTTAATGACGTCAAAGATTATGTCGATAAAAATGGTGATATCGAATCGAAAATCTCGTTGAATTCAAATTTTGGTTTATACTACAATAGTTTAAATAATAACAAAAAAGCAGAAGAGTATTATTTAAAGGCAGTTAACTATTGTGAGCAGAATGATGTTGAGTTAATTAAATCTAATGCAAGTGATGTTTATAATGATATTTCAAACTTTTATTATAAAATTAAAAATTTCGAAAAAGCGCATTTCTATCTTTTAAAACACGATGAATTACAAGATAAGATTTACAATGAAGAACGTTTAAATGATGTTAAGGTAGGTGGATTACAAATAGAACACGATGAGATTAATAGAGAGATTGATAAAATTAAAAAAGAAAAAGAAATTCAACAAGAAAAATTACAGGCTAACCGTGTTTTTGTAATTCTTTTAGGTGTTATCTTTTTCATATTGTTGCTTTTATTACTTTCCTTAATTCGGAATAATAAATTTAAAGCGAAAGCGAATTCTGATTTAAAAGAAGCAAATCGAGAACTATTAATCGCTAAAGAAAAAGCAGAAGAAGCATCACAATTAAAAACGCAGTTTATTTCAACCATAAGTCACGAATTAAGAACGCCTCTTTATGGAGTAGTTGGAATTACTGATATTATTTTAGACGAACATAAAGAATTAAAAAACAGCCCGCATTTAAAATCCTTAAAATTTTCTGCTAACTATTTATTGTCATTAGTAAATGATATTTTAAAAGTTTATAAAATTGAAGAAAACCAAGTAGTTTTAGAAGATATGGTTTTCAATATTCAAGACGAATTAACGGTTATAAAAGATTCGCTTCATTTTTTGGCCATTAAAAATAATAACCAAATTTTCATTGAAGTTGATAATTCAATCCCAGAAGTTTTAGTTGGAGATAAAATACGATTGTCTCAAATTTTTATCAATTTGATGAGCAATTCCCTTAAGTTTACCGAAAATGGAAAGGTAGTTGTTAAAGCGAATTTGGTAGAAACAATTGGAACAAAATGTTATTTGAAGTTCCAAGTAACCGATAACGGAATAGGAATTGCTAAAGAAGATCAAAATAAAGTTTTTGAAAAATTTGTTCAAGTATATCGTAAAGAAGACGATTATCAAGGAACAGGATTGGGATTAACCATAGTTAAAAAGTTAGTCGAATTATTCAACGGAACCATTCAATTAGAAAGCGAAGAAGGAATAGGAACAACCATAACATTCACCTTGCCATTAGATTCTGATGTTTCTAAAGCAAAATCTATTGTTAATAATTTTGATGTAGATCTTTCGGTAAGAAGAGAATACAAAATTTTGGTGGTTGAAGACAATAAAATAAATCAAGTAGTCACAAAAAAATTACTTGAAAACAATCATTTTAAGTGTGAAATTGTAGATGATGGTTACGCGGCTCTAGAATTAGTTAGTAAAATTGATTTTGATGCCATTTTAATGGATATTAATATGCCTATCATTAATGGTTTTGAAACTTCAAAATTAATACGACAAAAAGGAATAACCATTCCAATTATTGCCGTTACAGCATTCGACAAACAAGATATTGAAGAAAAAATTATCGATGCTCAAATAGATGAAGTAATCGTAAAACCTTTTGAAAGTCATAAACTGTTTGAAACCATTAAACGATTAGTAGATAAATAAAAAAACGCTGGCTTAGTACCAACGTTTTTTGTTTTTCTTAGAAGCTTCCGACTTTCTTGACTTTGAATCTGGATTCATCTTATTTTTATTTCTTAAATCAGGTTTTGCATCTGGATTTTTAACTTCGTCTTTCCATTCATAAGGGTGATCAGAAATTAATTTGACTTTCATTCGGATTAATTTTTCAATATCCTGCCAATATGGTTTTTCATCTTTTCCACAAAATGAAATGGCTAAACCTGAATTTCCAGCACGACCTGTACGACCAATTCGGTGCACATAGGTTTCAGAAATATTTGGAATGTCAAAATTAATTACAAACGGAAGTTGTTCAATATCAATTCCTCTTGCCGCAATATCGGTAGCAACTAAGATATCGATTTCTTTATTTTTAAACTGTTCTAGAACACGTTGACGTGCATTTTGCGATTTGTCACCGTGAATAGCTTCTGCTTTTATATGAGCCTTTTTTAGCACTTTTACAATGTTATCAGCGCCGTGTTTGGTTCGGGTAAACACTAAAGCATTGCTCAAACTTTCTTGAATAATTAACTGTTTTAAAAGTAAACGTTTTTCGTCTTTGTTTACGAAATATACTTTTTGCGTTACATTTTCAGCCGTACTAGAAATTGGCGTAACCGAAATGTATTTTGGTCGTGTTAAAAAAGTATCCGCTAATTCTCTAATCGCTAAAGGCATTGTTGCCGAAAATAATAATGTTTGACGATTTTCAGGAGTTAATTTGATGATTTTCTTAACATCATTAATAAATCCCATATCCAACATTTGATCCGCTTCATCTAAAACCAAGTGATGCATGTGATTCAAATCGATAAAACCTTGTTTGTGTAAGTCTAAAAGTCTACCAGGAGTTGCGATTAAAACATCAACACCCATTTTTAACTCATTTACCTGAGGCACTTGATTTACACCACCAAAAATCACTAACGATTTTACATTGGTATATTTCCCATAGGTTTTGAAGCTTTCATCAATTTGTATGGCTAACTCTCTAGTTGGTGTAACTACTAAAGTTCTAATATGTTTTGCTTTTTTAGCCGAACCTACAATTCTGTGAATTAAATTTAAGATAGGAATGGCAAATGCACCGGTTTTTCCTGTTCCAGTTTGAGCACAGGCAACTAAATCTTGTCCTGCTAATATTTCAGGAATCGCTTGTTCTTGAATAGGAGTGGGGTTAGTGTAGCCTTCTTCTTCTAAAGCTTGTTGTATATTGTTAAATAATTTTAATTCGTTAAATGTCATAAATAATAAATTTTCCTATCAAATAAGTTTGATAAGGGTACAAAGATAGTGTTATTTTGAGGAATTTGGTTTTACCCCATTTTGGCTTTCATGAAATCAGTAATTAACGAAGCAATTAATTTACCTGTTAAATGATTGTTTTTAGAATCATCAAGAGCTGGAGCTCCTTCGCAAATATGGAAATAAGAAGCATTTTGATGTTTCCCGAAAAAGTAAGTAAAATGTCGCGCTTTGTCTACACTAAAACCACTTAATGTCATGGCACTAGAGGGAATATTTGGAATAGCATCTAAATCTAATTCCACTCCAAAAGGTTCGTTTTTAATAAAGTTAAGTGCGTTTTCTAATTCGGTTTCAAAGTTTTTCTCACGCTTTACCTCTACTTCTTCATAAGTAACATATTTAACTCTCGAAGTTAATTCTTTCAACGTATTGAAAACACTTTTTGAAACGAAGTTTTCATGTAATCCAAAAACGAAATATTTCTTTAAAAAGCCGTCTTCAAAAGCATAACTGAATCCATTTCCAGAATGTCTTCCTTCCAAGATTCTAAAATCGGTATGAGCGTCAAAATTTATAGCATTTACTGGTTTTCCTTTGGCTAAGGCTAAACCTTTTATATTTCCATAAGCATTATTATGTCCACCACCCACAATAATTGGAATTTTACCAGCATTACAAATTTGGTGTACAATATGTGAAACTTCAATATCTAATTGTTCAACTAATTTGAAGAGTTCTTTTCTATGTTCTTTGTTGTTTGCATCTAAATTTTGGGCTTTTTCTAGAAGTTCATCTACATTTAATTTGCCTAAAACTAGTAGATTACTTCCTTTACAAAACTTATTATGTTGAATATTAGCCAAACTTTGTAAAGCACTATCGTAAGCCGAAGCAGCACCAATTCTTCCTAAATTTGCTTTTACTCCAATATCTTCTGGTATTCCAAAAAGTACAAATTTAGCTTCGTTGTTGGTTATAAATTCCACAATATCAGTGTCTTTTGGGACTGTGATGATTTTTTCTCCAAATTTTATTTCGCCACTTCTGTGGTTCGTTATTTTGGCTAATTCGTTTTGGCTTAAAAGTGTAATATTCTCCATAAAATTAAAAAATGCAATCAAAAGTACTATTTTTAAATAAAATTCGTTTAAAATTTAGAAAATACTTTAAAAATTGTATTTTTGGAAAACTTAACATTAACCCAACAATACCAAAAAATGGAAAACAAATCAAATAATTCCGGATTAAAAGCTGCTGTAGTAGTCTTAGCCTTACTTTTCTTAGGAAGTGTAGGTTATATTTTTAAACTTTCTTCAGATAATAAAGAGACAGTAACTTCATTAACTACAGAGAAAAATACTTTAGCTGAAGAATTAAAAGCTAAAATTGCAGAATATGACACAATGATTGCTGATAACACGGCATTAAAAGATGAATTACAAGCTGAACAAGCTAAAATGGTAGCTTTGTTAGAGCAAGTTGAAAAATCGAAAGGTGATGCTGCAGCTATGGCAAAATACAAAAATGAATACTTCCGTTTAAAAAGAGAAATGGATAATTTAGTAGCTGAAAATAAAACATTGAAAGAACAAAACGTTGCTTTAACATCTAGTTTAGATAGTACAAAAGTAGTTTTAACAGATGCTAAGAAATTCAATGATACTTTATTAACTCAGAACGAAAGCCTAACTAAAACAGTTGAAAAAGGTTCTAAGCTAGCGGTTTTAAACTTAAAAGTTTTAGCAGTTAAACAAAAAAGTTCAGGAAAACAAATTGAAACAGACAAAGCTAGCAGAGCAGATGTTTTAAAAGTAAGTTTTTTAATTGCTGAAAATCAAATTGCTAAGACAGGTTCAAGAGAATATTATGTTCAAATTATTGACAGTAAAAGCAATATTTTAGGAGAAAAGAAAACAATCCCTGCTGGAGATAAAACGTTAACTTATAGCTTTATTTCTACTGTAAAGTATGAAAACAAAACAGTTCAAGTAAATGAAGAAGTACCTGGAAAAGATTTTGCAAAAGGAACTTACTTTGTAAATGTATTTGACAAAAATGCAGAATTAGTTTCTAAAACAAGTTTCGAATTGAAATAATCGTTTTATAAAATTTTAAAAGTCCAATGAGAGTAATTTCATTGGACTTTTTTATAGATATTTTGATAAATAACTTCCAAATCCAACTGCTGAAACAGTTAAAATAATAGAAGTTGCCATATAAATATAAGCTGTAATTTGGTTGTTGTTTTGAAGTAAATTGTAGTTTTCCAAAGCAAAACTTGAAAAAGTAGTAAAACCTCCACAAAAACCAACAATCAATAAAAACTTTAACGGATGGTTTTCTGGGAAGTATTTTCCTAAATAACCGATGAATAAACCAATAAGTAAACTTCCTAAAATATTCACTAAAAAGGTACTTAAAGGAAACGAACTTTGAAAATATTTAGAAGTTAACCAATGAGTCAAGTATCTAAGAACACTTCCCATGGCGCCTCCAATTCCAACAAGTAAAAGAGTTTTAATCATATTAAATAAATTTACCTTCTATCATTACCTTATCAATTAAATTTGTTCCAAAAGCATAAGGCAATTGGTAAAAACTCATGATTGGTTTTGTGATGATGAGATTTGCTTTTTTCCCTTTTGTTATGCTTCCGTGCGTTTTTGAAATTCCCATCGCGTAAGCACCATTTATTGTAGCTGCGTTGATGGCTTCTTCCGGAGTCATTTTCATTTTGATGCAAGCCGTTGCCACTACAAAATTCATATTTCCTGATGGAGTAGTGCCAGGGTTATAATCGGTAGCCAAAGCTAATGGTAAACCTGCATTCATCATTTTTCTTGCTGGAGTATAAGGAATACTAATAAAATAGGAACAACTTGGTAAAGCCACTGGCATGGTTTTGCTGTTATTCAATACTTCAATATCTTCATCAGTTACAATTTCTAAATGATCAACAGATAATGCACCATTTTCAACGCAAGCTTTAATTCCGTCGATTGCGGTGAATTGGTTGACGTGAATTTTTGGTTCTAATCCATACTTTCTACCAGCTTCCATAATTTTAATGGTTTCTTCTACTGAAAAATAACCAGTTTCAAGGAATGCATCAATGTAGTCAGCTAAATTTTCGGAAGCAATTTTGGGTAACATTTCATTAATAATCAAATCGATGTAGGCTGAATGATTTTCTTTGTATTCCATTGGAAAAGCATGAGCGCCAAGAAATGTAGCTTTTATAGCAATCGGATAATTTTCTTTTAAACGTTTGATAACGCGCAACATTTTCAATTCGCCTTTCACAGTTAATCCATAACCTGATTTAATTTCTACCGCACCCGTTCCTTGTTGTATGACTTCTTCTAAACGTAATTTTGATTGCTCATAAATTTCATCTTCTGAAGTTTCGTTTAGTTTTTTAGCCGAATTTAAAATTCCGCCACCACGATTGGCTATTTCCTCGTATGACAAGCCATTAATTCTATCTACAAATTCCTGAATTCTATTTCCAGCATACACAATGTGTGTGTGACTATCTACCCACGTTGGTAAAATTACTTGTCCGGTTGCATCAATAATTTTCGCATCAGAAAGTTTTGGACAATTATCCATTGAACCAAAATCGGAAATGATATTATTTTCAATTAAAAGATAAGCATTATCAATTTTAGGCAATATTGCCATATCGGTTCCAGAAATTTTATCAATTTCAACTTCTCTAATTTGTAATAGTTCTTTTATGTTGATGAATAACGTTTGCATTGAAAATAAATTTTCGTAAAAATACTTCTCATTTTTAAAAACTCCTATCTTTATATAAAATTTGTTTGTTTTGAGAAAAATTAAATACAAGAAAGGAAGAAAAGTTCATCCAAGCACTTTGGAATATACAGGTATTCATAAAGATACACCAACAGAAATGCAAATGTTTGTTTATAATACAGATGACGTTATAGAATTTCAACAATGTGAACCTCATGACTTAGATGCCAATATTGATGCTTTAAAAGTGAATTGGATTAACATTCATGGTTTAAATAATCATACATTTATTGAAAAAGTAGGAGCTAAGTTTGAAGCAGATTATTTTATTATAAGTGATATTTTAAATACTACAAAGCGAACAAGAATTGAAGAATATCATAATATTTTATTTTTTAATGTTAAATCGCTATTACCTCAAAAAAAGTCAGATAATATTAGTGTAGAGCAAATTAGTTTTTTATTAAAGGATAATGTTTTGTTATCTTTTCAAGAAAAAAGAAGCGATTTTTTTACACACATTAGAGAACGAATTAGAACAAATTCTGGAGTCGTACGAACAAAAAAAGCAGACTATTTATTGTATTTGTTATTAGATGCGATAATTGAAAATTTTTATATTACCATTGAAAGTGAAGAAAATAAAGTGGATGATTTAATTGATTTGTCAAAGAAAAATACGAATCCAGAAGTTTTAGAATTGATTGAAAAACATCGGGATAATTTCAATTTTTTAAAACGTTCGATTATTCCATTACGCGATTCTTTGTATTCTATCAAAAGCATTAAAGATGATAATGTTTTCAATGATATTCAGCATGAAAATTTTACGTTTTTCTCACGATTACACCAAAAATGTTTAGAATTATTAGAACAAATAGATTCTGATTTAATTACTTTAGATAGTACATCAAATTATTTTTTCTCAGCTCAGAACCATAAAATGAATCAGGTTATGAAGACTTTAACGGTGGTTTCGATGTTCTTTTTACCTTTAACTTTTATCGTTGGGGTTTATGGTCAGAACTTTAAAAACTTACCTGAGTTAGAGTGGGAGTATGGCTATTTTATTATTTGGGGAATAATGTTAGCAGTTGTTGCGGTAATGTTTATATATTTTAAAATCAAAAAGTGGTTTTAGGGTAAAAATAATAGCAATTATATTGTCAAAAATAAATATTCCTATTATCTTTGACAAGAATTCATAAATTCCGGAAAATATTATGTTTGAATTTCAACAGTACCTAGGTTTTTTACTTTTCTTAACCATATTAACTATTGGTTTTTGGTTGATGATATTCTTAGTAGGATTTGTTCACTATTGGTTGGGCGGAGCTATCATGGAATTGATTAAAGAGAAAAGAGCTAAAAGACAAGCTGAATTAGAAGGATAAATTTCTTTTAATTTTTAAAATAAAAAGTCCCGATTTAATCGGGACTTTTTTTATTTGTAATGGTTTTGGAAATTATGGTCTTCCCATAAAATCTCCTTCACCACCATTATCTTCTCTTCTAGGTTGTCTTTCTTTTTCGTTTTTCTGTTTGTTAAAACGGTATGTAAAAGTTACCATAACTTGTCTTACTCTCCATTGCATTTCGCTGTAAGAGTTTACCACGTTTGGAATATTAGTTTCCATAATTCTTTTTCTTGAATTGAAAACATCGCTCACATTTAATGAAATACTTGCTTTGTCTTTTAAAACATCCTTACTAAACGCTAAATTCATTGAAGCAACACCTAGTGATTTTCCTTGAGCGTTTGATTGTGGAGCATTGTAAGTAGCATTTGTTTGCCAATCGATTTTGTAAGGAAGTGTAATTTTTGATGAAATTCTTGCAAACCAAGTTAAAGCTACATTATCAAAATTTTGATTAATAGTATTTCCTAAATAATCTACATAAGAATAGTCACCTTGAGTTTCATTTCTAAAAGCATTAAAGTTACCATTTAGTCTCCACCATTTGTAAGGTGTATAGTTTAAATTAAATTCAAAACCAGTTCTGTATTCTTTTGATAAGTTAATAGGCGTACTTAAAATTACAGGAACTCCTTCAACGAATAATCCTGATTCTTTTCTAATGAATTGAAAAGCATCATTTGTGATATTGATATAAGCTGAAGTATTAAATGTTAACTTTTTCCATTTTTTAAGGTAACCTAAGTCAATAGCATCTGTGTAGGATGGATTAATATCTGGGTTACCTTGGAAGATATTAATGTTACTTGATAAAGATGAAACAGGATTTAAGAAACGTCCTCTAGGACGGTTAATTCTTTTACTGTAACTTAAACTAACTGAACTCGATTCAGAAAATTCGTAATTAAAAGTAGCTGATGGGAATAAGTTGTTGTATTTTTTAGTGTTGTAATCGTTTAATGATAATGAATTTACTTCAATGTGGCTGTCTTCAAAGCGCAAACCAAAGAAGTAAGAGAATTTATTAATTTTAGAACCGTATTGAGTATAAAGTGCATTTACATTTTCTACATATTCTAATGTGTTAGAAAAGTCGGAAACAGGAGTAACCACAAAATCAGTTAAGTTCTTTTGAAAACTTCCTCTATAACCTGCTTCAAAACGGCCGTTTTTACCAATTGGTAAAACATAGTCGGTTTGAATCAAATTTCTTTGTTGTTTGTTTTTATTTGATGTTCCTTGAGTTGTTAAAGAAGCAGGATCATCTAAAATTTGATCATAAATAGTTGCAAATTCATTTTCTCTGTTTTGAGATGTAGCAAAATCAACTGTTAATTTATGGTCGTCTTTCTTGAATTTTTTAGTAAAGTTTGAAGAGTATTCGATACTGAATTCATCACTTTTTTGATCGTTTAAACGATTTCTTACAAAGGTTGGATTATTTGAAGCATCAAAATTGTAAAAGAAAACATTATCTGGATTTTTTCCGTTATTTTCTCTAAATGTTAACGCATTGGTCCAAGTTAATGATTTTGATAAATTTAAATCAATACCAAAGTTAGCATTGTAACCTTCACTTAATCTTTCATTTGTTCTTCTTTCTTTAATAAAACGACTCGTTGAACCATCTGCATTAAAGTATTCGGCGTCAACTAAAGAATTTCCTGGATTATTTCTATAATTATATCCTATGTTAGAAAATAAATTATAATCATCACTTTTCTTATTTAAATTAATGCTGGTTCCATAAGTTTCAGGATCACCTGCATTTACCATTACAGAACCATTAACACCATTTGCTTTTCCTTTTCTTAAAACAATATTAATGATACCGCCACCGCCTTCTGCATCATAACGTGCTGATGGATTAGTAATAACTTCTACTTTTTCAACAGCATCGGCTGGTAAAAGTTTTAAGGCATCTGCAATATTTATTCCAGCTAAACCAGAAGGTTTTCCGTCAATTAATATTTTTACATTTTCATTACCTCTTAAAGCTACAGTTCCTTCAGCATCAACAGTTACAGATGGTACATTGTCTAATACATCGCTTACAGTTCCACCTTTTACCATCATATCTTTCCCTACGTTGTAAACCCTTTTATCAAGTTTAATTTCAACTGTAGATTTTTCGGCAACAACTTCAATTTCATTTAATTGTGCTACATCGGCTTCCATTTGAATTGTGCCTAAGTTGGAGTCAGCATTAAATACTTTTTGTGGAATTGTTACCGTTTTAAACGAAATAAATTCAGCTCTAACATTGTAATTCCCTGCAATTACTTCAAATTTAAAAACACCATTTTCATCGGTAATACCACCAGAAAGTTGTTTAGTTGTACTATTTTCGAATACAATTGTAGCGTATTCTAGAGGAAGATTAGTTCCTTTTTCAATGACCTTACCAGAAACAGTAATTTTTTTTCCTTCAGGACGCTGTGCAAAAGCAGTTAGACTTAAGAATAATGTTAAGGCAACAGTAAGAATTTTCTTGTTCATAATATATTTTTTCAAATAAGACTGCAAAAGTAACTTTTGGTTTAGCCTTAGTTTCCTAAATCTTTGTTAAAACTACTAGAGGATTTCGTTAATCTTTTCTTTTGGTCTTGCAATAACTGCTTTATTACCATTAACAATGATTGGACGTTCAATTAATTTTGGATTTTGGAGCATAGCTTCAATGATTTGAGTATCACTTAAATCTTTCCCTTTATAGTTTTCAATCCAAATACTTTCTTTGGTTCTAACAAGTTCTATAGGTTTGATATTCAGTTTTTTGATTACTTCTTTTAGTTCTTTTTCTGTAAAAGGTTCATCAAGGTATTTTCTAATTTCAAAAGGTTGATTTAAGTTTTCGATTTCGCACAAACCTTCTCTCGATTTAGTACATCTTGGATTATGGTAAATAGTTATCATGTTTTCTTTTTCACAAAGAAATAAAAAATAGTACTTTAGTAGCAAACTTAATTCGTTTAAAAGTTATGTATATCGAACAATTAAAATTTAAAAAAGTTAACTTATTTTCTTATTTGCCAATTCCTTTGGGTTTTATTTTATTGATGCTTTTCAATTTTCTTATGTCTGAAGGTGTAGATACTAATGAGGTTATTCAACAGACTATCAAAATGATAGGTGTAAATTTAACTTTTGTAGCACTTGTAGGACCTTTGGCATTTGGATTATTGATTGTTTTATTTTGGGTCAAATTCGTTCAAGGACAATCAATAACTAGTTTGACAACTTCACGTAAAAAAATCGATTGGAAACGCGTTTTTTTCTCTTTCTTCCTATGGGGAAGCGTTACTACTTTAATGATTTTAGCGCTTTATTTTACCCAACCTGAGAATTTTGTTTGGAATTTTAATCCTGAGAAATTTTTTATTTTTCTTGTGTTAGCCGTTGTTTTAGTTCCAATGCAAACTAGTTTTGAAGAGTATCTTTTTAGAGGTCATATGATGCAAGGAATTGGTTTAGCAACAAATAGCAGATTAATTCCTTTAATTATTACATCTGTGTTGTTTGGTTTAATGCACATTGCTAATCCTGAAGTTGAAAAAATAGGTTATATCATTATGTTATATTATATTGGAACTGGTTTTTTCTTAGGGATTATGACTTTAATGGACGAAGGTCTTGAATTAGCTTTAGGATTTCACGCGGCTAATAATTTGGTTGGAGCTTTATTACTAACAGCAGATTGGACGGCATTTCAAACCAATTCTATTTTAAAAGATTTGTCAGAACCATCAGCTGGCTTCGATGTTTTAACTCCAGTTTTTGTAATATTTCCAATCTTACTTTTAATTTTTTCCAAAGTTTATGGTTGGAACAATTGGAAAGAAAAATTGACAGGAAAATTAATAGAAAATAACAAAGAAATTGATTTCGATGATTCCAAATTATAGAAGTATACACAATAGATTTAAAATTAATAATTTTCATTTTGATAAAGAAGCTCTTTATCAATTAGCCTATACTTTAATAAAAGAAGGTAAAGATTATGAAAATGATTTAGGTGTTTTTTTATTGGATTGGTTGGATGATAAAGAAACAATTCAGTTGACTACTTCAGGAACCACAGGAGCACCTAAAGTTATTACAATCAAGAAGCAATCAATGGTTCATTCTGCTATTGCAACAGGAAATTTTTTCAATTTACATCCTCAAGACAAAGCGTTACTGTGTTTACCTGCTAGATATATTGCAGGAAAAATGATGATTGTTCGTGCTATGATGCTTGGTTTAGAGTTAGATATTATGGCTCCGAGTTCGCACTTAGATGATTTATTGCCTCATAAGAATTATGACTTTGTTGCTATTGTTCCTCTTCAAGCTGAAAATAGTTTAGATAAATTACATCAATTTAAAAAGATAATAATTGGTGGTGCAAAAGTTTCAGATGATTTAGCAACTAAGCTAAAAGAAATTAAATCAGCTATTTATGAAACTTACGGAATGACCGAAACGATTACTCATATTGCAGCAAAAAAAATAGGTGAGGCGTATTTTAATGTTTTAGAACATGTTTCCATTTCAATAGATGAGAGAAATTGTTTAGTAATTGATGCACCAAGTATTTCAGAAGAAAAAGTAATAACTAACGACATTGTTGAAATTTTAAATGAGAGACAATTCAAATGGCTTGGTCGTTATGATAATGTTATTAATAGTGGAGGAATTAAATTATTTCCTGAACAAATAGAGACAAAGTTAGCTTCAAAAATTCAAAATAGATTTTTTATTACTAGTCAACCTGACGCTGTTTTAGGTTCAAAAGTAGTCCTAGTTCTTGAAGGTGAAAAAAGAGACATTGATTCGTCTATTTTTAATTCTTTAGAAAAATTTGAAAGACCAAGAGAAATCTTATTTGTTACTCAATTTGTAGAAACAGAAACAAAAAAAGTGAATCGAAATCAAACATTGAAAAATAAAGGTTGTATAAATTAAGCCTAATATAACACTTAAATGAATGGATTATGAAGTTATGATGTAAGTACTATATTAAAATTTTTATACAACCTTAAGGTAGTTATTCTTCCATTTTTAAATAATAATCTGCAGAATGTTTTCCACTGCCAAAGAAGATGAAAAATACACTTGTAGCAAAAGCTATTAATGATTGAACAAAATCTGACGGATTAAATACACCAATAAAGTTTATTGCGAAAGCACCTAAAAGTATAGGTAACTGAACCCAAATTGACCAACGAGTCAAGAAGCCAATGATAATCATTACTCCACCTGCCATGTGCGCCATTGCAACATAATGAATTAGTAACATTTCGCTACCGAAACTTCCTACTGAATTTAAAATTTCATGTAAATATTTTTTGTCTACAATAAAAGAAACACCTTTTAAAAGTAAAAAAACACCTAATGAAACTCTAAGAATATCTATCGGAATACATGTGTTTGCATTAGCCCATTTGTTTAATTCTCTAATTCTAGCCATAAAGAAACGGATTAAAATTACACTAGGCTAATTTACTAAAAATTAACATATTATGTTTTTTTGATGCGTTAATTAAAACATAAATTAATAAAAAAAGAAGACTAATTGTCTTCTTTAATTTTAACATAAAACTGATTGTCATAAATTTGAAAACTCTTTTTGCTGAGTTTTTTTAGTTTGATTTTCTGTTCTTTTGCTGTTGGAAATAATCTAATTTTTTTCCCTTCAAAACCAATATCAATAGGCATATTGAAGTCTTCATTTACATTATCCCATGAATAATATAGATAATCACCTTTGATTTTATAAATAAAAACAGGAACTTGGTTGGTGTATAAGTATTGTCTAAATATTGGTGTTAAATCTGTACCTGAAGCCTTGTTAAAGTAATCAATTACAGTGTCTGAAGTAATAATTTTCTTTTTGAAAGTTTCCGAATAATTGTATAACATTTTCCACCATTTTTCATCATCGGCAATAACGTGTCTTAAGGTATTTAATAATAACGAGCCTTTGTAATACATATCTCCTGAACCTTCATTGTTAACTCCATACTGACCAATAATTGGTCTATCATTTCTAACATTTTTAGCTTGACCGTTAATGTATTTCATGGCATCATCATATCCTTTAATACATTCAATAAATACCGTTTCAGAATAAGTGGTAAAGCCTTCATGAATCCACATGTCTGCAATATCAGTACTTGTAATGCTATTTCCAAACCATTCATGACCTGTTTCGTGAATGGTAATATAATCGAAAAACATACCCACACCAGTTCCAGATAAATCAAATCCCATGTAACCTTTTTTGTACTTGTTCCCATAAGCAACAGCACTTTGATGTTCCATTCCTAAGTAAGGTGTTTCTACTAATTTATAACCATCTTCCCAAAAAGGATAACGACCAAATTTTGACTGAAAACATTCCATCATCGGTTTTACTTCCATAAAATGCTCACGAGCTTTCGCTTCGTTTTCTCTCAAGACATAATAATCTAAATCCAAATCGGGCATTTTATCTTGGATGTGAACATAATCAGCAATATTCACCGTTATTGTGTAATTGTTAATTGGGTTTTTAACTTCCCAATCCCATCGAGTGTAACCATTTTTTAAGTCTTGAGAACCTAAAAAGCGTCCGTTTGAAACATTCATTAAACCATTCGGAACGGCAACTTTAATTGAAGCACCATTGTCTGGTTCGTCTGTTTGAGAATCTTTCACTGGATACCACAAACTAGCTCCAGTTCCTTGTACTGCAACAGCAATGAAATCTTTTCCAGCTTTGTCTTTTGAAAAAACAAAACCACCATCCCAAGGGGCATTTCTGGCAATTCTAGGATTTCCTGAATAATAAAATTTTAATTTATGATTTGATTTTGAAGCTAATTTTTCAGGAAAATCTATAAAAACAGCATCATTGTCGCGATTGTATTTTAATTTTTTAGTATTCCAAACAATCGAATCCACTTTCATATTGTCAAATAAATCCAATTGAATTTTTTGAGTAGGAACAAGTACTTCAAAAGTGATTTCATTGAAGCCTTTGATGCTTTTTTGTTCTGGATTTACCGTAATGTTTAAATCATAGCGCTTTACATCATAAGAAGTTCTCTCGATACGTAAACCACCTTGAAGTGAATCACGACGTGTAAATTGAGCATTAATTTGTTGAATTCCTAATATCGTTAGGATAACTAAAAAACTGTTTTTCATAAGGATTGTTTTCAAAATCTAAATATAAGAGTTTGAATTGGAAAAAATGTTACAAAAAGAACTGAATTTTAAAATTCTGCAGCGGTAGTTATAGTGAGTTCTTCTTTTGAAATAGGATGAATAAAAGTTAAACTTTCAGCATGTAAATGCAAACGATTAGCTTTTGAGCCATACAAATCATCACCTACAATCGGAGTTTTTAAACCTAATTCGTGTGAAGCATGCACTCGTAATTGATGTGTTCTACCCGTAATAGGATAGAAGTACACTAAAGTTTGGTTATTCTTAACTTCAATCTTTTCCCATTTAGTTTGCGCTGGCTTTCCGTGTTCGTAGCAAACCAATTGTCTTGGTCTATCATCTAAATCTACTCGAAGTGGTAAATCGATAATACCATCATTTGCTTCTAAAATTCCATCTAGTAAAGCAACATATCGCTTTTTAATTGTTCGTTTGATAAATTGACTTTGTAATTTTACATAGGTTTCTTCATCTTTAGCAATTAACATTAAACCTGATGTCGACATGTCTAAACGATGCACAATTAATGGTCCAGTGGCGTTTGGATATAATTCTTTGACTCTTTGATAAACCGAATCGGAAATAATTTTCCCAGGAACAGATAGAAATTCTGCGGGTTTATTAACTACAGCTAAAATGTCATCTTCATAAACAATTTCTATGTTTTTTCCTTCCGCCGGATTTTCTTGAAACGGATTTGCTTCCATTTCCAAACCTTGTAACATGTGTGATAACAAAATAGGTTCGCACTTACTTTTACAAGCCGGATAAAATTGTTTATGTTTTCTAATTTCTGATTTTGGTGATTGTCCCCACCAAAATTCAGCCATAGCTATCGGTTTCAATTGATGTTCGAAAGCGTAATGCAATAACTTGGGAGCAGCACATTCACCAGCACCAGCTGGCGGATTATTATTAAAGATTTCTCCAATGCTTTTTCGTTCATCAAATTGATTTAAAAACGAATATTCAGCGAATAGTTTTTGTTGTAAAGCTCCCGATTTCATTCGGCGTTCTTCTTTCAATTGATTGATTTCTTCTAAAAGTAAATTGACTTCTTTCTGAGCATTTTCTATTTGAAAATTCCAATATTTGTTCATTTTTTTGAGCAAAATGCTTTCTTTTTTGCTTTCTTCCGAAAGTTCTTGTTCTAATTGTTCAATTTCAGATGAAGATAAATCAGTGAATGAATTTCTTTTTTCATCACGTTCCAACTTTAATCTTTTGATTTTATCTTTCTGATTTTGAATATCGGTTAAAGCTTCAATTTTCGTATCGTCTAATTGATTTTTCTTTTTATAAAGTTCGTCTGAATTTTCTAAAATTTCAATTTGACGATTGATTGCATTCAAAACTTCTTCTTCTTTTCTGAAAAAACCATCTTCGTGCAACATATCAAAAATCGTCGGTACAAAATAGGGAAGGTGATTTACACCAGCCAATTTCCCAGAAAAAGCCCATAAATAACCTAATTCACCTTCTTGATTTTGACAAACCAAAACACCAAACATTTTACCAATTACTAAACCTTCTTGATTTTCTTGTAATCCGAAATTGTGTTCAAAATCGGTTTGCGTTTCCAAATATGATTGCAATTCAGTTGTTGCAATTCTGCTTAATTCATGAGGTTCGTAATAAAAAGGAAATGTAAATTTTTCAGGTAAAGAAATACCTGAAATGTTAGTTTTGAAGGGTTGAAAGATTGTTTTTTTCATAAAAAAGCCACGAACGCACAAATATAAACATTCGTGTACTCGTGGTTATTAAGTTATTACATTTTGTTTATTATACTTGAATCACTCCTAAATTAAACTGTTTTTCAATAGGAGCGTGGTTGGCTGCTTCAATTCCCATAGAAATCCAATTTCTGGTTTCTAATGGATCAATGATAGCGTCTGTCCACAAGCGAGAAGCAGCGTAGTATGGTGAAACTTGTTCGTCGTAACGTGCTTTTATTTTATCAAATAATTCTTTTTCTTTAACTTCATCAATTACTTCACCTTTGGCTTTTAAAGAAGAAGCTTCAATTTGTGCTAATACTTTTGCAGCTTGCGTTCCTCCCATAACCGCTAATTCAGCACTTGGCCAAGCGAAGATTAATCTTGGATCATATGCTTTTCCACACATCGCATAGTTTCCAGCTCCGTATGAGTTTCCAACAATCACAGTAAATTTTGGTACAACAGAATTTGCCATCGCATTCACCATTTTTGCACCGTCTTTGATAATTCCGCCGTGTTCTGATTTGGAACCTACCATAAATCCAGTAACGTCTTGCACAAATACTAATGGAATTTTCTTTTGGTTACAATTGGCAATAAAACGTGTTGCTTTATCCGCAGAATCGGAATAAATTGCTCCACCAAATTGCATTTCTCCCTTAGCATTTTTTACAATTTTTCGTTGGTTTGCTACAATTCCAACTGCCCAACCATCGATGCGAGCGTAAGCTGTGATTAAGGTTTTTCCGTAGTCACCTTTATATTCGTCAAATTCTGAATTATCAACCAAACGTTTGATGATTTCATACATATCGTATTGATCAGCTCTTGATTTTGGTAAAATTCCGTAAATATCTTTTGGTTCTAAAGCTGGTTTTTCTGCTTTCACACGATTATATCCTGCTTTATCGAAATCACCAATTTTACCTACGATACTTTTAATTCTGTCTAAAGCATCTTTATCATCTTTAGCTTTATAATCCGTAACACCCGAAATTTCGCAATGTGTTGTTGCGCCTCCAAGTGTTTCGTTATCAATTGTTTCTCCGATGGCTGCTTTCACTAAGTAACTTCCAGCTAAGAAAATACTTCCAGTTTTATCTACAATCATGGCTTCATCACTCATAATTGGTAGATAGGCACCACCAGCAACGCAACTTCCCATAACGGCGGCAATTTGAGTAATTCCCATACTACTCATGATAGCATTATTTCTAAAAATGCGACCGAAATGTTCTTTGTCTGGAAAAATTTCATCCTGCATTGGTAAATAAACACCAGCAGAATCCACTAAATAGATAATTGGTAAGCGATTTTCCATTGCAATTTCTTGTGCACGAAGGTTCTTTTTTCCTGTAATTGGAAACCAAGCACCTGCTTTTACAGTAGCATCATTAGCCACCACAATACATTGTTTCCCCGAAATAAATCCGATTTTTACAACAACTCCTCCAGATGGACAACCGCCGTGTTCTTTGTACATACCATCTCCAACAAAAGCACCAATTTCAATGCTTTTTGCTTTTTCATCTAAAAGATAATCAATGCGTTCACGTGCTGTCATTTTTCCTTCAGCATGTAATTTTTCGATACGTTTTGGTCCGCCACCTAATTTAACTTGGGCAAATCGGTTTTTTAAATCGGAAAGTAAAAGTTTGTTATGATCTTCGTTTTTATTGAAATTAATGTCCATTTGGGTTTGTTGTTTTATTGATTGGCTAAAATACAAAATCCATCCGAAAAATATATTTTTTAGATGGATTTAGTCTTAATTTTTAACGAATGTTTATTTTTTGGAGTCGTTTACCATTCTTTTTAAAATTGCCCATTGTCTTAGTGCGTCTTTAACATCAATTGCAGGATATCCTAAAACTGTTTTTCCAGCTTCAACATCGGCCGCTACACCTGAACCAGCACCAATCATTGCGCCATCTCCAATAGTAACGTGATCTTTAATCGATGCACTTCCACCTATAATTACGCCATTTCCAAGAGTTACCGAGCCAACCAAACCACTATTTCCAGCCATTATACAGAACATTCCTAATTTACAATTGTGTCCGATTTGAACTAAATTATCAATTTTGCAACCATTTCCAATAACTGTTGAACTGAATTTTCCTCTATCAACACAAGAATTGGCACCAATTTCAACATTATTTCCAATGATTACATTGCCAATTTGTGGGATTTTGACCAACCCTTTTTCAGGATCAGGACGAAAACCAAATCCATCAGCACCGATAGTTGCATTAGGATGAATAATACAGTCATTTCCAATATGACAACGTTCTCTCACTACAGCGCCAGACCAAATTGTAGTATTTTTACCAATAGTACATTCATCTAAAACGGTTACATTGGAATACAAAATAGTGTTTTCTCCTATAGTTACATTTGGACCGACATAGCAATTGGCGCCAACTTTTACATTATTGTCAATTTGAGCTGTTTCGTCAATTGTTGCTGTTGGATGAATATTGGTTTTGAAAACAGGTGGAGGAGGAGCAAAAAGTGCTAAAACTTGTGACATAGCTAAATCCGCATTTTTTACTTTTATAAAGGCTCTATTTTCTCCTGGTTCTATCGAAATATCTTCATTTACAACAGCAACACCTGCTTTAGAAGTTACCCATAATTTCTCATATTTTTTATTTCCAATGAATGAAATTTCAGATTCATTAGCGACTTCTAATTGTTCTGGAGCTGTAATTTTTGTTGTTATGGAACCAACAATTGTTCCTTTTAGAACTTCATTGATTTCTTCGATTGAAATTTGTTTCATTAGTTGGTTTGGTGGGTTTAGTTTCGCCGAATATATAAAAAGATTTTAGTTTTTTTTTAATAAAGCATAAAAAAATCTGAATTTCAATTGTTGAAATTCGGATTTATAAGATTTGATTTATCTGAATTATTCTTCTTTTTGTCCCATCATCATTAAATAGGCTTTTAAGAAATTATCGATATCACCGTTCATAATGCCTTCAACGTCACTTGATTCATATCCAGAACGAACGTCTTTGACTAATTTATAAGGATGCATTACATAATTTCGAATTTGCGATCCCCATTCGATTTTCATTTTGCCTGCTTCAATATCGGCTCTTTGTGCTAAGCGTTTGTTTAACTCGATTTCGTATAACTGCGATTTCAACATTTGCATCGCACGTTGGCGGTTATCTTGTTGCGAACGCGTTTCGGAACACTGAATTTGAATTCCTGTAGGCTTATGGAATAATTGTACTTTAGTTTCTACTTTGTTTACGTTTTGTCCACCAGCACCACTCGAACGAGAAGTTATAATTTCAATATCAGCTGGATTGATTTCTACTTCAATTGAATCATCTACCAAAGGATACACATAAACCGAAGCAAAAGACGTATGGCGTTTTGCATTACTATCAAAAGGAGAAATTCGAACCAAACGATGAACACCGTTTTCACCTTTTAAATAACCAAAAGCAAATTCGCCTTCAATTTCTAAGGTTACCGTTTTAATTCCAGCAACATCGCCTTCTTGAAAGTTTAATTCTTTGATTTTGTATCCTTGCTTTTCGCCCCACATTAAGTACATTCGCATTAACATGGAAGCCCAATCACAACTTTCAGTTCCACCAGCTCCTGCTGTAATTTGCAAAACAGCACTCATACTATCTCCTTCATCGGAAAGCATATTGCGGAACTCTAAATCTTCAATGTGATGTAAGGTTTTTTGATAGTGTTCTTCAACTTCCTCTTCGGAAACATCGCCTTCTTTAAAGAAATCCATCATAATCTGAAGTTCTTCAGAATATTCAATTCCTTTATTGTAATCTTCAACCCATTTCTTTTTTGAACGTAGGTTTCGGATAATGATTTCGGCTTCTTTGGCGTTGTTCCAAAAGTCGGGAGCGAAGGTTTTTTCTTCTTCATTAGTTATTTCAATCGTTTTGGCATCGATGTCAAAGATACCTCCTTAACGCACCAAGGCGATCAATAATATCTCTGACTTGTTCTGTATTTATCATAAATATTGTAGTTTTGTTTTGAAATGGGATGCCATAGCCCCGATAGTAGTGGAAATCCTTTTTTTAAATTTTACTTCGACAAGCTCAGTATGACAAAATTTAAAAAAAGATTGCAACGGATAGCGGGAATTAGCTCCTAAAAATTTTTATCAAAAATAAGGTATCTGATTGATATATGGAAATAAATTTAGTTAGTGATACGGTAACGAAGCCTTCAGTTGAGATGTTAAACGCTATGTTTAATGCAAAAGTAGGTGATGATGTATATAAACAAGACCCAACAGTCAATGAGTTAGAAGAAACTTTGGCCGATTTGTTTGGGATGGAAGCCGCTTTGTTTTTTCCTTCGGGAACTATGGCAAATCAGACAGCGATTAAGTTGCATACTCAGCCTGGCGAACAGGTAATTTGTGATAAATACTCGCACATTTATCATTATGAAGGTGGTGGCGCATCATTTAATAGCGGAGTTTCATGTTGTTTGGTAGATGGAAATCGCGGGATGATTACAGCTGATTTGGTTAAAAACGGAATCAACGACCCAGAGTTTTATCATGCACCTTTAACTTCGTTAGTGAGTATTGAAAACACAACCAATAAAGGTGGTGGCGCTTGTTATGATTTACAACCTTTACAAGAAATTAAGCAAGTTTGCATCGACCATAATTTGAAATATCATTTAGATGGTGCGCGTTTGTGGAATGCTTTGGTAGCAAAAAAACAACATCCAAAGCATTTTGGTGAATTGTTTGACACGATTTCGGTTTGTTTATCTAAAGGATTGGGTGCGCCTGTTGGTTCGGTTTTGCTAGGAAGTAAAGCAGATATGCATCGTGCCTTACGAATTAGAAAGATTTTTGGTGGCAACATGCGACAATCAGGCTATTTGGCTGCCGCTGGATTATTTGCTTTACAGAATAACATTAGTCGTTTAGAAATTGACCACAGAAGAGCTAAAGAATTAGGCAATTTGTTAGAAAAAATGCCTTGGGTTGCCAATGTAGAACCAGTGGAAACCAATATTTTGATTTTTGGATTACAACCATCAGTTGATGAAAAGCTTTTCATGGAAAAGTTAAAACAAAAAGGAATTGCCATTAGTTCTATGGGACATGGAAAACTTCGTATTGTAACGCATTTAGATTACAAAGAAGTAATGCATGAGTATGTGATGGAAGTGTTTTCGAAATTGACTTTTTAATTTTTTGTAACACAGATTTGAAAAATAATAGAAATTAAGAAAATCTAATTTGAAAACTGAAACTTCAAACTTGAAACCTGAAACAAAAATTATATGGAAATCGTAATCATATCCATCGTTGCTTTTTTAACAGCTATTCTAACCTTTTTCTCAGGTTTTGGATTGGGAACTTTATTAACTCCGGTTTTTATGTTGTTCTTTCCTGTTGATATTGCAATAGGTTTATGCGGATTAGTGCATTTTGCTAATAATTTATTTAAGTTTTTCTTGGTTGGAAAGCATGCTAACAAAGAAGTTTTGCTGAAATTCGGGATTCCAGCGATTTTTGCTGCGATGTTAGGTTCGTGGTTGTTATTGCAAATTTCTGATTTACAACCATTATTCAGTTATTCTCTTTTTGGAAAACAATTAGAAGTTTTTCCAGTTAAATTCATCATTGCAATTTTACTAGTAATTTTTGCATTATTAGATTTGGTTCCGTTTTTGAGTAAATTAGAATTCGGGAAAGATAAATTGCCTTTAGGCGGAATTTTAAGCGGGTTTTTTGGTGGACTTTCCGGACATCAAGGGGCTTTGCGAAGTGCATTTTTGATTAAAGCTGGTTTATCTAAAGAAAGTTTCATTGCTACAGGAATTGTAGTTTCGATGTTTATCGACTTTACGCGATTGAGTGTTTATGCTTCGAAAATCACAACTTATACCTTATATGAAAATAAAGTATTGTTGATTTCGGCAACACTTTGTGCGATTACTGGAGCGTATTTGGGTAACCAACTTTTAAAGAAAGTTACCCTAAAATTTCTCCAAGTTTTTGTCGCTGTTTTATTGCTTTTAGTTGCAATAGCTTTAGGAATGGGAATTATTTAAACATATCCATTCCAGGGATGTTTGGCATGCCTTCTTTGGCAACAGCAGCTAATTCCGTTTCATGAACATTTGTTGCTTTTTCAATCGCTTTGTTTAAAACATTAACTAAGTAATCTTCAAGCATTTCTTTGTCTTGAAGTAAATCATCACTTATTGTTTTGATTTTTTCAATTAATCGTTTCAATTAATTTTTCCAAAACTTCATTCGTCCAACCTGTTGCACCGCTTAATTGATTGCATAAAATAATTTTTTGGTTTTCATATTCAAAAACATCAATAGAAAAAGTTGTTCTTTTGTTATTTCCTAAGATTATTGAAATTTCAATTGGCGATTTACCAAAAATGTGTTTAATCTCTTCTTTGCTTACTGAGCCTTTTGCTCCAATAATTACATGTTTAAAAGACTTAAAAAAATCTTCCTTTTGTAAGAAATCTAATCTTTGATTAATTAACTTTTCATTTGAAGTTTTTTTAGAAGGAATATGATTTATTTCAGTAGTAAAACAATAATTGAAAAAAGTATCATCTTTTAATTCGATGTTGTTTTCATTTTTTGAAACAATTTTTTGGGTCATATTTTTATAAAATCCCCAAGTTTCTCCCCCTTTTATTTTGTGCTTATATTTAGTTTTATAAAACATATAAGGATTTTTTGGATTAAAAGAGAATTCATCTTTTTCATTTGATTTTTCCCAATGTAATAAATTATTTATGCTTTCGTTTAAAAATGATTCAGGATTATTTATTATATTGAATGCTTTTTCTTTACCTATAAATAAAATATCTGATTCAGGATTTCCAAAACCAATGTAAAATGGATTTGCTAAATTATGTAGATATTTAATTAGATTTAGTGGAATCCTCATAGAATTCCACATTTCTGCCCTTTTTGCTGTTTTTTTTTCAATTAATATTTCAATAAATTGTTTTTTTAATTCCTCATCAATTTCTTGTTTCTTGACATACTGAATGTATTGTTCTTGATAATGTTGCAAATTTATATTCATAGTGTTTTAATTTCAAATTTGTTTGTAGACAAATTATTGTGAATATTTTAAAAAAAATATTTATTAACGCCATTTACCATCCATGTGATTATTATGCCATATACTTTTTAAAATCCACCATGCTAATTTTATAGGAAAAAATATTATCCAAGTTAAGATGTTTGTAAAGCTAAATGTTTTTTTTGGCGAGTTTGATTTTAAGAATCCAGTTAAATCATTATAATCTTCTTTTTTACTATGACCTCTTTTTATTTCTACTCCAATTTGTCTAGGATTAATTTTTACACCCGGAAAATGAACAGATAAAATTGCTCTTTTTACGTCATCGCGATTTTGTCCGCCGAGGTTTTTAGCAGTTACATCATCAATTTCTATTGTCTTGTTTATGTTTATTGGACCATTTAATTGTCCTGTACCTCTAAATGTTGCTGTTATCATTTTAGTTTTTTTAAGATTATAATATTTAGCTTTATTTACATTCCTAAAACGCCTTTAGAGGCTAGTAAATTATCAGCAAAATTGCTTATTGTTGAATGATAACTCTTGTCAATAGGTGTGATAGAATAATTTCCAGCATATTTTTCAGATATCTTATACATTTGCATATTAAGTACATCTGCTTGTTTTGTAGCTGTCCTCCAAGCAGATAACTCAGTCGATGACATTCTACTCTTTTTTACATTATATGTGCTTAAATAACTGTCTAATTTATTCGAATGCTGTATTGACTGTTTTGCTAGATTAGCTAATTTTCCTTGGTCTGCATCAAGTTCGGCAATAAAATTATGATTTTCTTTAAGTACAGAATATGTAAAAACATCTAATTTAATTACAGATGTTTTTGATTTGATGTAAAAATTTTCATCGTATCTATCATCTGACTTATATTCTTTATAGCCTAATTTATTAACCGTTTCAATTAACCATTGTGTTTTTTGAGCACCCACTAATTTACTCAAATAATTATCATTCATTAAATAATACATGTCTTTCGTGTCGACATTTTGTATTATCGAATATAGTTTGTCGTCGCCCTTATTGTAAAAGCCGTTAAGTTTATCTGTTAATTGATATTTCACGAATATGTCCTTGTAATTGTCATATATCAAAATGTATTTCGTGCCTAGTTCGATAAAATTTCCAGATAAATCTTGAACGTTAGTTGCTACAGAATCAATAAGCATAACGGATTTTCTTTCTAATGTGCTTGATTTGATTTCACTAATTTCTGTTTTAGGGATACGAGATAATTGTTCAGTCAATTTCAAATATGTATTGAAATCACGATACAGTTCAACGGGCTCGTTGTATGGGATTTTTTCGAGATACAATTTGCATGCAATAGCATCTTTTTCACTAGTACGTTTGCCGTTTTTATGAATCAAAAGCTTTCTAGTTTTAGTTGAATTGTCATTTGTGATGTCTTTTAAGAAGCTCGTAGATAATCTTTCATCTTTGACTTCTATGATTATATCATGTTTTGTAGCTAAATTTTGAGCAACAATTAAATGATTTTCTTTCTTGTCGTATGAATCAGAAGAATTGATAAATGTGTTCAATTCTGTAATTATTGTCTTAATAGCTTCTTTTTTTGAAAGATATTGTTCATATCCAAATTTAACAAGTTCGATATCTTTACTTACATTTTCGTAATCAGCCGTGAGAACTTCTGCTTTTTCTAATTTATAAACTTCTATTTCTTTTTGATTGACTCTAAAAACAGGCAAAAATCTCAAACCTTGAGATTTGACAAAGTTTTCGGAGAATTCAGGATTGATAGTAAATGTTTCTTGAGCGATTACGTCAGTTTGACTAAATACGGCTAATGATACAATAGCGAGACTATTGCAAATCTTTTGAAAAAGTTTTTCCATTTTGTGCTAATTTTTTGAATTTCTTCTTTAGATCTTTTTTAGTGATGAGAATTCATTTTTCAAAACTAGTCCTTTTCATTTTTCAAAATTATTGCAAGTTATTGCAAGTATGTATGAGCTAAATGTATAAGTTTGTTAAGTCTTATTTTTGTAATACTTAATTATAGCTTAAATGAATCAACCAAGTCCTTATGTAAATGCAATATGTTCTCAAATTGAAATTCAGTCGGGTTTCAAAATAAAAAATATTGGTGCAGCGAAAAGATTATCAGATTTGTTGGCTAATGATAAGCTATTTATTTCGTCATATACAATTGGAAGACTTTTCGGAGTCATAAAGCCCTATAGAACTCCATATAAATCAACTCTTAATATATTAGCAAATTATTTAAAATTTAAAGATTGGGATGCATATTGTGAAAACCAAACAAATATTCCTTTCGATACTAATTATTTTCTTACTGAATTTGCCGATGGATTTTCGATTTCAGTACTTAATGCGTGTTTAATTGATAAAGAAGGTTGTGAATCATTAGAATTAGTTTTAAATAAACTTAATGGAAAAGAAAAAAGTACTTTAATTTATTCTGCGGGTGAAATATTAGGATTTCATATAAGAGAAATAAAAGAAAAAAATTATTTACTTGAAATTTTAGGTAAAAATGCAAATGGTCAATTGCTTTTTTATGAGAGTTTTGTCGATGAAGACAATAAGGACAATTATTTTTCAAAAGCATTGGAAAATTATTATTTGCCAAATATTGATAACGAATATCGTAAATTATTTGCTTATGGATTTTTAATTAATCAAAAGTTGTATAAACAGAATGAATTTTCGGAATTTTATTTTAAACAATTTATTACAATAACAAATCAGATTGAGTTAGAAAAATGTCATTATCATGAGGTATCACGTTTTTATGAATGTTTGATAATTTTTGATTCTTATAATGGAATTATTGCAAATACGTGGGAGAATCATATTAATGAACTTCTTGAGAATTGTAAATCTTTTAATATTTATGAAAAAGCATGGATAGTATCAAGGGTAATTAAAACATTATTATATTTTAATTTTAAAAAAGAATTATTTCAACATAAAGCACTAAATGAATTGATTGAAATTATGATTAAAACTGAGAGAACAGGTCTTCATACTATTGCTTTATATGCTATTCAATTATATTGGCTGTATAGAATGAATTATTTAAAAAATAAAATAGTTTATAAACCATTCAGAATTAATAACATCTTTTTTCAGAATACAAAAAATGAAAAATTAGCTATAGAATTAGGGATTGCTTATCTATTTTCAGTTGGCGAAAATAAAATAATTTTAAATAAAAATATAAATCAATTCTGTAAAGAAAGAGGACTTTTGTGGGTAATAAAACTTATTTATTAGTTTTTATTATTAATTGTTAAATCATAATTTTGATTGGCTTTGTTTATAAAATGATAAGAAATAGAAAAAATTAGAATTACCAAAAATAACAATAAAATAAAATTCAAATATTCTCCAATTAAAAAATTCCAAAAAACAAAATAAATTAAAAACCCTTTAATTGTTTGTAATAACCAACCTAAAATTCTAAGGGAACAAAAAACTTTACCATTATTTTCATATTTTTTCCAAAAACCTCCTGGTTTTATAGTTGCTACAAAAGTTTTTAAAACTTTTTCATCGGTTTGAGCAGTTAAGAAGGTTACAGAAATCCAAATAGCACAAACTATTATAGTTAGAAATACAAGTTTTATAGGGTAATAATCAATATTATATTTGTATGAAACTGTTTTAATAAATTGATTAAAAAAAACGTTGTTTGAAAATAACCAATCGTAAATATTTGGACAAATTAAACCAGAAATCATTGCAGATAACTGTGACCAAGCATTGATTCTCCACCAATACCATCTTAAAATAAATACTGGACCTACGCCAGCCGTCATTGAAAATAATAATTTAGACATTTCAATTAATGATTCTGAAAATAAAGCAATAGCGCAAGAAACAACAATAATAAAAATCATTGCTAAAATTCCAATATAAAAATTGTTTGCACTTTTTAAATCTATGTATTTTTTATAGAAATTTTCTATTAATAACGAGCCTCCCCAATTTTGGGTATTTTGAACAATTGACAAAAATGGGATAAAAAAAAGAAGTATGACAAAAATTAGCATCCATTTTGGCAATGTATTAATAAACAATGAGGTGAACGCTAATTCACCATCGGTAAAACCATTGGTAAAACCAAAGTAAACGGCAATAAATGGGAGTGTAAAAAATAGAATTCTAAAAAAAACCATTAAAAATGAAGGAAAAAATATGCTTTTTGAAATGTCTTTGATTGATTTTGAAGCCATTAATTTTTGTCCATTCATATCTGGATAATCTAAAATAGTTGCTGACCACCATTGAACTAGTATAAAGATAAGGAATGCATTAATAGTTGTTGAGCTTATAGATGGTAAAATTTGCAATTGCTCTTTAGTTTTTAATATTACTGCAACATTATCTAAACCATCAACATTTAAAAAAATGGTAATAAAGACTATTAAAAAAGAAACTATAAAAACAATGAATAATACAAAATCTATTCTTATTCTGTTTTTAAAACTATTAAAGAGAGAAAGTATAATTAGTAAAACGCTAATCAAAACTATTGCTTCGCTAATTTTAATTTGAAAAATTAGACAAGTTATTTTACTGAATGCTAAAATATTAAAAGCAATAATGAATGGTATAATAAATCCTCCCAAATAAATACTTCTAAAAATATGTAAAAATTTGGCACCTATTCCCGAAAATCTAAAAAAAATGAATTCATTTTCGGTGTTAATGGGAACATTTTTCCATAAATGTGCAAAAAAAGAAATACTAAAGGCAGAACCAATAGTTGCACTCCAATACAACCACATATCGGATAATTTGCCATTAATAAGTGATGTGCAAATTAATAATGGTTCTATAAAAATACCACTAGCTAATAACATCGAAAAACCAATTAACCACCAAGGTTCATTCTTTGAAAAAAATAAATTTTTTGATTTTTCTTGTATACTTTTGAAATTTTTCAAGTTAAAAAAATTATTTAAATAGATCCATTCCAGGAATGTTTGGCATACCTTCTTTGGCCACAGCCGCTAATTCTGTTTCGTGAACGTTTGTTGCTTTTTCAATAGCTTTATTTAAAACGTTAACTAAATAATCTTCAAGCATTTCCTTATCATTAAGTAAATCGTCACTTATGGTAATGTTTTTAATTGTTCTGTTGGCAGTTAGCGTTACTTCAAGCAAGCCATCAGTGCTTTTTTCATCAATTAAAACAAAGTCTAAACGCTTCTTTGTTTCTTCTACTTTTTGCTGGGTTTCTTTAAGTTTACCCATCATACCCATAATATCTCCAAACATAATTTTAATTTTTTTATTCCGACAAAAATAGTAAATTAGCGGTTAATAATTATTGTAAAACTTCATGAAAAAAATCACGTATTTCCTTTTAGGTTGTGTTATTTTTGCTCCAGTTCACAGTCAAAATAAAACAAAAAAAATGTCTGATAAATTACAGCCACCTGTTGCTAAAATTGTTCCAAAAACATTAGAAAAGCACGGTGATAAAAGAATCGATAACTACTATTGGTTAAATGAAAGAGAAAATCCAGAAGTTATTGATTACTTAAATAAAGAAAACGAATATTACCAAAAATCTACCGCTCATACGAAACAATTACAAGACGAATTGTTCTTGGAAATGAAAGGAAGAATTAAAGAAGACGATAGTTCAGTTCCCTATTTATACAATGGTTATTACTATATTACTCGTTTCGAAAAAGGAAAAGATTACCCAATTTATTCTCGTAAAAAAGGGAGTTTAGAAGCTAAAGAAGAAATTATGTTCGATTGCAACGAAATGGCAAAAGGACACGCTTATTTCAATTTATCAGGTTTAAATGTTTCTGAAGATAACAAATGGGTGGCGTTTGGAGTAGATTTAGTTTCAAGAAGACAATATACCATCCAAATTAAAAACTTAGAAACAGGTGAAATTCTTCCAGTGAAATTAGAAAACACAACAGGAGGTTCTACTTGGGCTGGCGATAATAAAACGTTATTTTATACTCGTAAAGACGCACAAACCTTACGTTCTGATAAAATTTACAAACATACCTTAGGAGCTGATGCTTCGGCTGACACAATGGTTTTTCATGAAAAAGACGATACGTTTAACACATTTGTTTACAAAGAAAAATCTAAAAAATATTTAGTTATTGGTTCGTCAAGTACGTTGACTTCGGAATACCAAATTTTAGATGCGAAAAATCCGAATGGCGAATTTAAAGTTTTCCAAAAAAGAACACGCGGATTAGAATATTCGATTTCACATTATGGTGATAGTTTTTACATCGTTACTAATAAAGACAAAGCAACCAACTTTAAATTAATGAAAACGCCAGAAACCGCAACTGCTGCTGAAAACTGGAAAGATTTAATCGGACACAGAAAAGATGTTTTATTAGAAGGAATCGAAATTTTCAAAGATTATTTAGTGGTTGAAGAACGTTCAAATGGATTGAATAAAATTAGAATTATGCCTTGGAGTGGAAAAGGGGAGTATTACTTACCTTTTAATATTGAAACTTACACGGCATACACCACAACTAACGTAGATTTTGATACTGAAATTCTTCGCTATGGTTATCAATCAATGGCAACACCATCTTCTGTGATTGATTTCAACATGAGAACTAAGGAGAAAAAAGTGTTGAAAGAACAAGAAGTTTTAGGTGGAAAATTCGATAAGAACAATTATATAGAAGAAAGAGTTTGGGCAACCGCAACCGACGGAACTAAAGTGCCAATTTCGATGGTTTATAGAAAAGGTATTAAAAAAGATGGAAAAAATCCATTGTTGTTATATGCTTATGGTTCTTATGGAGCTACTATGGATCCTTATTTTTCATCCACTCGTTTGAGTTTATTAGATAGAGGATTTATCTATGCCATTGCTCATATTAGAGGAGGCGAGGACTTAGGAAGAGAGTGGTATGAGAACGGAAAACTTTTAAAGAAAATTAACACTTTTACCGATTTTATTGACTGTTCAAAATTTGTGATTGCTCAAAAATATACGTCACCAGAACATTTATATGCAGAAGGTGGTTCGGCAGGTGGTTTGTTAATGGGAGCAATTGTTAATATGGCACCTGAATTGTATAATGGAGTAATTGCACAAGTTCCTTTTGTTGATGTAGTTACTACTATGTTAGATGACACAATTCCGTTAACAACAGGAGAATATGACGAATGGGGAAATCCTAACGAAAAAGTATATTACGATTACATGCTTTCGTATTCGCCATACGACCAAGTTAAAAAGCAAGATTATCCAAATATGTATGTATCTACAGGGCTTCACGATTCGCAAGTACAGTATTGGGAACCTGCAAAGTGGGTGGCAAAATTGCGTGTAATGAAAACTAATGACAAGCAATTATTTTTAGATACTAATATGGATGCTGGTCATGGAGGTGCTTCAGGACGATTTGAAGCACTTAAGGAATTAGCAAAAGAATTTGCATTTTTGTTAGATTTAGAAAAAATTAAGAAGTAGTTAAACTTTTTTTGTTAAATTTGCAAGGTTTTAGAAGTGTCAAAATAACGCTTTTAAATAAAAAATCAAGTATAAAATACTTTAAATGCTAGTAATGCATAGTATTTTGGAAACATTAAAACAAACAGTATCTTCATATGAAAGAAGAAATAAAAGCCTATAATAGTGTATTAGATTTAATTGGGAATACACCATTAATCAAACTGAATAAAATTTCAGCTGATTTACCAGGTAATTTCTATGCAAAAGTTGAAGCCTTTAATCCAGGTCATTCTACAAAAGACCGTATCGCATTATATATTATTGAGGAAGCAGAAAAAAGAGGTATCCTAAAACCAGGAGACACCATTATTGAAACTACTTCAGGAAATACAGGTTTTAGTTTAGCCATGGTGAGTATTATCAAAGGATATGATTGCATTTTAGCCGTAAGTTCAAAATCGTCTAAAGACAAAATTGATATGTTGCGTTCGATGGGAGCTAAGGTTTACGTTTGTCCTGCGCACGTTTCTGCTGATGATGATCGTTCTTATTATAATGTAGCAAAAAGATTACACGAAGAAACTAAAGGTTCGGTTTATATCAACCAATATTTTAACGATTTAAATGTAGATGCACATTACAAATCTACAGGACCAGAAATTTGGGAACAAACGGGTGGCCAAATTACACATTTTGTTGCGTGTAGTGGAACTGGAGGAACTATTTCGGGAACAGCACGTTTCTTAAAAGAGCAAAATCCAAATATCAAAATTTTAGGAGTAGATGCTTTTGGTTCAGTTTTGAAAAAATACCACGAAACAAAAGAATTTGATAACGCTGAAATTTATCCATACCGTATTGAAGGTTTAGGTAAAAATTTAATTCCAACCGCTACCGATTTTGATATCATTGATAAATTTATCAAAGTATCAGATGAAGAAAGTGCTCACACTACAAGAGAATTAGCTAAGAAAGAAGGTTTATTCGTAGGATATACTTCTGGAGCTGCTTTTCAAGCTGTGAAACAATATGCTGAAGAAGGTGAATTTGATGCAAACAGTAAAGTCGTTATCATTTTCCCAGACCATGGTTCTCGTTACATGAGTAAAGTATTTAGTGATGATTGGATGAACGAACAAGGTTTCTTTGATTCGGTTAACCAAGAAGAAGCATTAAAAATTGAAATTATCAAGTAATTGATTTTAGATATAAAAAAATCCCAATCGAAAGATTGGGATTTTTTGTTAAAACTATTAATTTCTTTTAGCGTTAAGTATTAAAAAAACTAACTTTACTCTTTGAAAATTCTTTGAACGAGCAATTTTAAATTCATGTTGAACTCAGTTGTTGATAAAATAAAATCTTTTTTTGAACTCAAAAAAAGTAAACGCTCGCGTCATATTCCTTTTTTGGCTTCACTTTGTGTGGCAATTCCTCTTTTTTTGGCATTATATTTTGATAATTTTGGAAAAGGTTTAATGGCAAGTTTAGGAGGTTTGGTTATTTTATACTATCAGCCCAATCTTTCTTTTGGAAGACGAATGTTAACCTTGTTAATTTGTTCTTTAGGATTTACATTTTCACTTGGAATTGGGCTTAGTTTTAGCTTTAATCCTTATGTTTCGGCAGTTGTACTCGGTTTTTTTGCAATGGGAATTCATTTAGTTACAACCTATTTTAAAATTAAACCACCTGGTAATTTTTTCTTTATTATGATTGCTTCCATGGCAAGCTGTCAAAGTTATAATTTAGAGATGATTCCTGAAAAAATTGGTTTTCTATTTCTAGGAACAATGTTAGCGTGTTTTTTAGCTTTATGTCACGGATTGCTTACGATTAAAAAAGAACAAACAACAGAAATCTTCACCATTCAAATTAAAAAAGGAAAATTTGTTTCACTAATTGACTCAATAGTTATTGGAGTATTTATTGCGATTTCTTTACTTGTAGGGTATTTACTCGAAATGAAAAACCCGTATTGGATTCCTATTTCTTGCCTTGCAATTTTACAAGGAATTTCAAAGCAACACGTTTGGGAACGAATGCTTCATCGTATTGTAGGAACATTTATAGGAATTGGACTTTGTTGGATTATTTTATTGTTTTGTGATACGCCATTAAGTATTTGCATAACAATTTTTGTATTGCAATACTTAGTAGAAGTGTTAATTGTAAAAAATTATGCTTTGGCTATTATTTTTATTACGCCAATGACCATTTTATTAGCCGAAATAGGAAGTTCATTTACCGCTAATACTGAAATTATTGTTTCTGCCCGTTTTTTAGACATAGCTATTGGTAGCATTTTAGGAGCTCTTGGCGGATGGTTTATTTACAATCAACGGTTCAAACACAAAGCCACACAACAATTACGAAAGACTAGAGTAATGATGCGTAAAAAATGAGTTACTATTATATTTTTAAAAATTAATTATCCGGAATATTCGGTTCTACTAACTTCTTTAATTTTTCTAAAGATTCTTGCCAACCCAAGTAACACATCTCTGTAGGAATCATTTCGGGAATGTTTTCTTGTAGTATTTTGATTTCTGTGCCACACGAAACTTCTTTTAACCAAACCGATGTCGTCATTTCGCCTGGTAAGTTGGGGTCATCAAAAGTGTCGGTGTATTTTAAAAACTCGTTTGGTTTGACATCGAGATAAGTTCCACCAAAAGAATGTCCGTTACCAGTTGTAAAGTTGATGAACGACATTTTAAAACTACCTCCAATTTTCACTTCCATACTATGAACCTCACACAAAAAACCATACGGTGGAATCCACGAAGCCATTGCATTTGCGGCTGTAAATGCGCGAAACACCTTTTCAGGTGGAGCCGTTACTACGCGATGTAACGATACAAAATTATCTGCCATATATTTTTTTTACTAATTTACGAAAAAAGGATTGGTTTTGTTTTGTGTGTACGGAATGTAATTTCGCGTTATCGGGTTCATTAGTTTAATTTTGTGATTTCTTTAATGTCTTCATAACTATAATCAAACCTACTTTTTTTTCCGTTATTATGTATAATTTCAATAGTTATTTTATCAAAGTTTAAATGAGTATTATTTTTCATTAAAATATCATAATATAATATTACAATTTCGTTTGAATATTTATTAATATTATCAAAATTATTATCTAGAAAATCACTTTTGATAAGGGTTAGTTTATAATTTTCTTTTATTCCATTATTTTTCTCGTGTATTAATTTGATTCTCATTTCTTTAGGATGATATTTACGAGTTATTTGTCTGCCATCATATTCATTTTGCTGATTTATTGATTTATCAGAATTATTACTTTGTTTTGTATCATCTTCAAGTAATTGGTTGATTTTTGGTCTCCATATTTCTATTCTTTCTTGAGTTGAATATTCTCCAGAATAAATTTCATCTTCGAACATTTGTAATTCTTGATATATCCTATTTCCTATATTTTCCAAATCCTTAAATGAGGTTTTAGGATTATGTCTAATTTTATCAATTTCTGAATTAAATTTTCGTGCATAAACTTCATAAAGATCAAAGCGTAACTTTTGAAATTGTTTAACAGCTTCAATATTAAAGTTAGTTGAGTCCTTTACCCAAGAACGGTTTTTGTCAAAATAAGCACGAACATTAGCTTTTTCAATATTCTCTGCGTACAAATTTAAGCCATGAAAATCAACAATTTTTAATTGACTTTCAGCTTTTGGCTTTTGTTCATAATCTGAAAAATTTATATTTACATCTTTTGACCAGTAGATTACATGTTGATTGAAGAAATATTGAGTTATATGATGTCGAAATTGGAAGTATAATACTCCAATTATGATTAATGGAATAATAATTAATATTTTTTTTCTCATTTTAAATAAGTTTTTAAAATTTTTTCGATTTATAAAAATATCACTAACTATCAAATATTATCTAAATGATGTCTTTAAGATACGCTAATATATAAAAAAATCCTCACAATTTCTTGCGAGGATTTCGTATATGAAATAGAAAAAGAATTACTCAGCGCTTTCTTGCATTGTATGATATACGTTCATTACGTCATCGTCTTCTTCAATTTTTTCTAATAGTTTTTCAACATCAGCTACTTGGTCGGGTGTTAATTCTTTTGTTATTTGCGGTATTCTTTCAAATCCAGAAGATAAGATTTCAATACCTCTTGATTCTAATTCTTTTTGGATAGCACCAAAGCTTTCAAAAGGAGCGTACATTAAAATACCGTCATCATCAGCAAAGATTTCTTCTACTCCAAAGTCAATCATTTCTAATTCTAATTCTTCTACATCTTGTCCTTCTGCTGGAATTCTAAAATTACAGGTATGATCAAACATAAATTCAACCGAACCTTGTGTTCCAAATGTTCCGTTGCATTTGTTGAAGTAACTTCTAATGTTAGCAACCGTTCTGTTATTGTTATCCGTAGCCGTTTCAATTAAAATCGCAATTCCGTGAGGTGCATACCCTTCAAACAATACTTCTTTAAAGTTAGCCGTGTCTTTATCCGATGCTTTTTTAATAGCGCGTTCTACGTTATCTTTAGGCATATTCGCAGCCTTCGCATTCTGAATCACCGCTCTTAAACGGGAGTTGGTTTCAGGATTTGGTCCGCCTTCTTTAACGGCCATTACAATATCCTTTCCTATACGTGTAAACGTTTTTGCCATTGCTGACCAACGTTTCATTTTACGGGCTTTTCTAAATTCAAACGCTCTTCCCATTTCTATATAATTTCAATATTCTTAATTCGTTGTTCAATATTCAAAATTTCAGTGCAAATGTAAAAAATCAAGTTTAATTTTTAAATTTTTGAAACACAGATTAAAGAAATTCAAAAAAATCAAAAAATCTTATATGAACTTCTATTCGCAATCTAATTCAACTTGAAAACTTATATGACTTATATGTTTAAAAATTCATGGTCAATTTCAATTTTCAAATTTGTACTTGAATTTTGAACTTGCCCTTGTTCTTGATTACTTTTTGTAAAATGGCATTTTAACCACTTTTGCTTTAATATCTTTATTTCTAATTCTAATGTAAATTTCAGAATCTGGTGTAGCTAAAGCCGTTGGCACATAACCCATTCCGATAGCAATTCCCATAGAAGGTGATTGTGTTCCAGAAGTTACGATTCCGATTACATTTCCGTTTGCATCCGCAATTTCGTAATCGTGACGAGGAATTCCTCTTTCTACCATTTCGAAACCAACTAATTTACGAGAAACGCCTGCTTCTTTTTGTTTTTTCAAGTTTTCTGAATTGGTAAATTCTTTGTCGAATTTCGTAATCCAACCTAAACCTGCTTCTAATGGCGAAGTTGTATCGTTGATATCGTTTCCATACAAACAGAATCCCATTTCTAAACGTAACGTATCACGCGCTGCTAATCCAATTGGTTTGATTCCGAATGCTGCTCCAGCTTCAAAAACTTTGCTCCAAATGTATTCTGCATCTTCGTTTTTGAAGTAAATTTCAAATCCTCCCGAACCAGTATAACCAGTAGCCGAAACAATTACATCGCTTTTTCCTGCGAAATCACCAATTTGGAATGTGTAATATCCCATATTTGATAAATCGATAGAAGTTAAAGATTGCATAGCTTCTGCCGCTTTTGGTCCTTGAATCGCTAATAAAGAATAGTCATCCGAAAGGTTTTGCATGTCCACACCTAAATCATTGTGCGAAGAAATCCAATTCCAATCTTTTTCAATATTAGAAGCATTCACAACTAACATATAGTGATTATCAGCAACTTTATAAACGATTAAATCGTCAACAATTCCACCTTCATTATTTGGTAAACAAGAATATTGTGCTTTTCCATCAACTAATTTAGAAGCATCATTTGAAGTTACTTTCTGAATTAAAGCCAACGCATTTTCTCCTTTTAAGAAGAATTCTCCCATGTGAGAAACGTCAAAAACACCCACGCCATTTCTAACGATTTCGTGTTCTGCATTTACTCCTTCATATTGCACAGGCATGTTGTATCCTGCAAACGGAACCATTTTAGCTCCTAAACTTTCGTGAATGTGCGTTAACGCTGTATTTTTCATGATTTGATGTTGTATTATTAGAGAGCGCTAATTTATTGAAAATTCTTAAAAATGCACCCAGATTTCCCTTAAAATTTGAGAGATATTTATTTTTTGTTAATAATGCTGATAAATCTTGCATTTTAACAATTGTTTGCAGAATTTTGGACTTTTAAAATTAACCAAATGGAAACTACACATTATATAAGTTCAGATTTATTGTCGATTGACATGATTAACGAGATTGTTTTTCAAGGAAAACAGTTGGCATTATCAGAGGAAGCTATCGTAAACATTGAGAAATGTAGAAAATACTTAGATGATAAAATGAAATTAAACTCTGATCCAATTTACGGAATCAACACCGGATTTGGTTCGTTATGTAATGTGAAAATTTCGAATGAAAACTTATCAAAACTTCAAGAGAATTTAGTAAAATCGCACGCTTGCGGAACAGGGGAAGAAGTACCTCATGAAATTGTAAAAATCATGTTATTATTGAAAATCCAATCGTTAAGCTACGGACATTCAGGTGTTCAGTTGGTAACGGTGCAACGTTTGATTGATTTTTACAACAATGATATTTTTCCAGTAATTTACACACAAGGTTCGTTAGGAGCTTCGGGAGATTTAGCTCCGTTAGCTCATTTATCGTTGCCATTATTAGGAGAAGGTGAAGTTTATGTTGATGGTTTCAGACAGCCAGCATCAAAAGTATTAGCAAAATTTGGTTGGGAACCAATCGTTTTACAATCAAAAGAAGGATTGGCATTGTTGAATGGAACGCAGTTCATGAGCGCTTATGGCGTTTACTGTTTGATTAAAGCTGAGAAAATTTCGTATTTAGCGGATGTCATTGGAGCAGTTTCATTAGAAGGTTTTGATGGAAGAATTGAACCATTTACGGATTTGATTCATTTAGTTCGCCCACACAAAGGTCAAGTACAAACGGCTGAAAGAATGCGCGATTTGTTAGAAGATAGTGAAATCATTGCGCAACCAAAAGTACATGTGCAAGATCCATATTCATTTAGATGTATTCCACAAGTGCATGGCGCTTCGAAAGATACGATTGATTATGTGAAGAAAGTATTCCGTACTGAAATCAATTCGGTTACAGATAATCCAAATATTTTCGTAGGAGAAGATTTGATTATTTCAGGAGGAAATTTCCACGGACAACCATTGGCTTTAGCATTAGATTTCTTAGGAATTGCGTTATCAGAATTAGGAAGTATTTCGGAAAGAAGAACGTATCAGTTGATTTCGGGATTGAGAAATTTACCAGCGTTTTTGGTAAACGATCCAGGATTGAATTCAGGTTTCATGATTCCACAATATACTGCGGCAAGTATTGCAAGTCAGAACAAACAATTAGCAACACCAGCAAGTATTGATAGTATTGTTTCTTCAAACGGACAAGAAGATCACGTGAGCATGGGAGCAAACGCTGCAACTAAAACCTTACGAATTGTTGAAAACGTAGAACGTATTTTAGCAATCGAATTATTAAACGGTTCACAAGCTTTAGAATTCAGAAGACCGTTAAAATCAAGTGAATTCATTGAAAGTTTCGTAAAATCGTACAGAGAAGAAGTTTCGTTTGTTTCAGAAGATAGAATTTTACATTATGATATTGAAAAATCGGTTTCGTTTTTGAATAGTTTTCAAATTGAAATGGAAGATTAAAGAAAAAACGCTATTGATTTCCAATAGCGTTTTTTTTATTTTATTCTGTAAGAAATATTTCGGCTTCTTTAGAAAAATTATCAATTCCAGGTATTGTAGATCTTGATATATAAGATTTGTCTTTTGTTTCTAGTATTTCAACTTTAATAGGATAGGTAAAGTCGGGTTTAATTTTTAAAGTCTCTTTTGTAGCAGTAACTATATAAGTGCATTCGTCTATCCATTCTACATTAAAAGTAAGTTTTAAATCGTTTCCTTTAATTTGCTCAATTTGTAATTTTCCTTTGCGCTCAATTATAAAAGTAGTTCCAGATTTTTCATCAACTAATTTGAAAGTTCCGTTTTTAAATTTCTTACAATTGTTTTTTTGAGCAAAGCCTGATTCAAAAGAAAATAATGAACTTATTAATAAAAGTAGGGTAACAATTTTTTTCATAAAGTAAAGATTAAAATGATAGTTATAATAGCGGGTAACGCTTGTACATAAAATATTTTCTTTGAAGCGGAGTAAGCTCCAAAAATTCCAGCAACAGCAACACAACAAAGAAAAAAGACAGCAATATTTTGGCTCCAATTTTCATCAGAAATAGCTAAAGACCAAAGTAAACCTGCAGATAAAAATCCGTTATACAAACCTTGATTTGCAGCTAAAACTTTTGTTTTTTCGAATAAGTCTTCAGGTATGGTTCGGAATACTTTTTTGGCAGCTGTTGTCCAAGCAAACATTTCTAGCCATAGAAAATACAAGTGGAGTAGTGCTATGACGATAATAAGTGTTTTGCTGATGATGTGCATAATTTATTCGTTTTCGTTAAAAATTCGTTCGATTCGTTTGTCTGGAATTAACCAAATTAAAGCCACTAAAATGTAAATCGCTCCAGAAATTTCGACATAATATTTAGTCAAAACTACAGCAATTAAATATAAAACCACCGATAATTTTCCTTTATAATCTTTACCAATAGCTTTGGCTAATACGGAGTCTTTTCCGTGGTCGATTAAAATTATTTTTTGTAAAATAAAGTAAGCAATCGCGTTCATTAACAAAACCAAACCATACAACATCATTGGAAATGAATTAAAATGATGTTCTCCAATCCAAGCCGTTGTAAATGGAATTAAAGACAACCAAAACAGTAAATGCAAATTAGCCCAAAGAATTTTACCATTCACTCTTTTTACGGTATGCATCATGTGATGATGGTTGTTCCAATAGATTCCGACATAAATAAAACTTAAAATGTAACTCAGAAATTTATGTGATAATTTAATTACAGCTTCAAATGTTGTATCATTCGGAACTTTAAATTCCAAAACCATGATAGTGATTATAATAGCTAAAACGCCATCGCTAAAGGCTTCTAATCGGTTTTTATTCATATTAATTATTTAGTTCGCCTAATGTTTTATGAATTTTTCTTTTGTGATGGGTTTGTTTTAGATTTTCATTTCCTGAAATAATACTGATATTACCATCGATTTCAAACATGGCTAATTTTACATCTTTATAATATTCAATTCCGTGTTCACGCATGGCTTCTTCAAGTTCTTCTGATGTAATTCCCAATCGAGCAAGGGTTTTAAATTCAATCTTTCCGTTGTGTATTAAAACTTCGGGTTTGTCTTGAACTAATTCTTTAATGAATTTGGATTTTAGCATCACTTTCTTAAAAACAGAATTGATTAAGAAAAGTGAAAAAGCGGCAATAATTCCTCCATACAAAGAAGTATTAGCGCCAACCATTGCATTTTGTACGGAATTACTAATTAATAAAATCAGAATAACATCAGCCGTATTAAGTTGTGAAAGCTCTTTTTTTCCAAATATTCGCAAAGCAATTATCATGAAAAAATAAACAGCTACACTTCTTAATGTGATGTCGATATACGGATTCATTTCGTATTTTTAAGTAAAACAACAATTAAAGTGATGATAGCAATTGCTTCTGTCAGCATTCCAACCGTAAGTGTAATTCCAGCTCCAGGCCAATGCATAATTTTAAATAATGCGCCAATTATTGTTATTGCCATTCCTAAAAGAAACAAAGACAACGGTATTGTATATTGCTTTTTCATATTATTTCCACTTAAAGTTTTTCTCAATCGCTTTAATCATTTCGCCAGCAATGTCTTTTTGAGTAGCTCCTTCAATTCCTTCTAAACCAGGAGAAGAATTCACTTCCAACAATAACGGACCTTTTGACGAACGAATGATGTCAACTCCAGCCACTTTTAAATTCATTGCTTTTGCTGCTTTGATTGCGATTTTCTTTTCATCAGAAGTAATTTTTACCACAGAAGCAGTTCCTCCCATGTGAATATTAGCTCTGAATTCTCCTGGAGCAGCTTCACGTTGCATGGCTGCAACAACTTTTCCATCTACAACAAAGAGCCTCAAATCTTTACCATTTGCTTCTTTAATAAATTCTTGAACTAAAATATTAGCATTTAAACTCTTGAAAGCATTGATAACCGATTCAGCAGCTTTTTTGGTTTCTGCCAAAACGACACCTTTTCCTTGTGTTCCTTCTAATAATTTTACGATTAAAGGCGAACCTCCCACCATTTTAATTAAATCGTCGGTATCTAAAGGTGAGTTCGCGAATCCGGTCGTTGGGATATCAACGCCGTTGTTTAATAACAATTGTAATGAAAATAATTTATCTCTCGATTGTGTAATTGCAGAAGCATTGTTTAAAGCAAATACTTTTAACGCTTCAAATTGTCGCGTTAAAGCACAACCATAATACGTCATGCTTGGACGAATTCTTGGAATTACGGCATCAAAATCGTTCAAAACTTTTCCGCCACGATAGTGAATCTCAGGTTTGGTGGCGTCTAATTTCATGTAGCAGTATTTCAAATTTAAGAAATGCATTTCATGACCTCTTAATTCGCCTGCTTCTAAAATACGTTTGTTGCTGTATAATTCAGGATTACTAGCTAATAAACCAATTTTTAATCCTTTTTTTGTTTCACTACTTGCGTAATAGTATTCTTTAAGTTTTTCGGTTGTAGGTTGTCCCAATAAATAACGTTTTTCAGGATCGACTAAAACACGACCTGACATCGCTTCACGACCCAATAACATTCTGAAACCCATCGAATCGCGATTAGTTAACGTAACTTCGATTTCCCAAGTTTTGCCACCAATTTCAAGTTTGGTTTTGATTACATAACGTTGTTCTCTAAAGCCACTCGAACTTTTAACAACTCTTTTGTCAATTAATGGTGCTTCGCAATGGATTACTGCTTTTGCATTATTTTGTATAGGATTAATATCGAATTTAACCCAACTCTCACTGTCTTTTTCAAATGTAACAATATTGATGGCGTGCAATGCCGATGTTTTTGCACCAGAATCAACACGAGCTTTGATAGTTGGAATTCCTAAAGCAGGGAAGGAACACCATTCTTCGCTACCTACGATAACTTTGTCTTGCATAAATGAAATTGTAATTTAGAACTAATGTAGTATTTTTTTTAATACAATTATCATTTCGATACATAAAAAAAACCAAGCTTAAGAGCTTGGTTCTTCTAATTTTTTAATTTCTATTTTGAGTTCTTGTGCAGTTTCATCTAAATCCATAAAAATTTGGTCACCTTCATGTATTTTGTGTGTGATGATTTCCTCGGCAAGCGCATCTTCAACATATTTTTGAATCGCTCTTTTTAAAGGTCGTGCACCAAATTGTTTATCGAAACCTTTTTCAGCAATATAATCTTTTGCAGCTTCAGAAAGTTTTAAAGTGTATCCTAATTCTTTGACTCTTAAATACAATTTATCCATTTCGATATCGATAATTTTATCAATATCATGTTTTTCTAACGCATTGAACACAATTACATCATCAATACGATTCAAGAATTCTGGAGCGAATGCTTTTTTCAAGGCATTTTCGATAATTCCTTTAGAATGTTCTTCGGTTTGAGCTTGTTTTGAAGCTGTACCAAATCCAACACCAGTTCCAAAATCTTTCAATTGGCGTGCACCAACATTAGAAGTCATAATGATAATCGTATTTCTAAAATCGATTTTACGACCTAAACTATCGGTTAAATGACCGTCATCTAAAACTTGAAGCATCATATTGAAAACGTCTGGATGCGCTTTTTCGATTTCGTCTAAAAGCACTACACAATATGGTTTTCTTCTTACTTTTTCAGTTAATTGACCACCTTCTTCGTATCCAACGTATCCTGGAGGCGCTCCAACTAATCTTGAAATCGCAAATTTTTCCATGTATTCACTCATGTCGATACGAACTAATGCATCTTCAGAATCGAATAATTCTTTTGCAATAACTTTTGCTAATTGTGTTTTACCAACTCCGGTTTGGCCTAAGAAAATAAACGAACCAATTGGCTTGTTTGGATCTTTTAAACCTGCTCTGTTTCTTTGAATAGATTTTGCGATTTTTTGAACTGCTTCGTCTTGCCCAATTACCTTACCTTTAATTAGTTCTGGTAAGTGAGCTAATTTATTACTTTCAGTTTGAGCAATTCGATTTACAGGAATTCCAGTCATCATAGAAACTACATCTGCAACGTTATCTTCTGTAACGGTTACTTTGTTGTTTTTAGAATCTTCTTCCCATTGTTCTTGCGCGATTGCTAAATCTTTTTCGATGCGTTTTTCATCATCACGAAGTTTTGCGGCTTCTTCGTATTTCTGTTTTTTAACAACCGTATTTTTAAGTTCGCGAACTTCTTCTAATTTCTTTTCTAATTCCAAAATTTGCTTTGGAACATCAATGTTGATGATATGAACACGAGAACCAGCTTCGTCTAAAGCGTCAATGGCTTTGTCTGGAAGGAAGCGGTCTGTCATGTATCTATTGGTTAATTTTACACAAGCTTCAATAGCTTCTGGCGTGTAAATTACGTTGTGATGATCTTCGTATTTAGGTTTGATATTATTCAAAATCGTAATTGTTTCTTCAACTGAAGTTGGTTCTACAATCACTTTTTGGAAACGTCTTTCTAAAGCACCATCTTTTTCAATATATTGACGGTATTCATCTAAAGTAGTTGCTCCAACACATTGAATTTCACCTCTTGCTAATGCTGGTTTGAACATATTTGAAGCATCAAGCGAACCTGTTGCGCCTCCAGCACCAACAATAGTGTGAATTTCGTCAATAAATAAAATGATATCATCATTTTTCTCTAATTCATTCATTACGGCTTTCATTCGTTCCTCGAATTGACCGCGATATTTTGTTCCAGCAACTAAACTTGCTAAATCAAGTGTAACTACACGTTTGTTGAATAAATTACGAGATACTTTTTTCTTTATAATTCGTAATGCTAAACCTTCAGCAATTGCTGATTTTCCAACTCCAGGCTCTCCGATTAAAAGAGGGTTGTTTTTCTTTCTTCGACTTAAGATTTGCGAAACACGTTCAATTTCTTTTTCACGTCCTACAACTGGGTCTAATTTTCCTTCTTCAGCCATTTCAGTTAAATCGCGCCCAAAGTTATCCAAAACAGGAGTTTTTGATTTTTTATTGGTCTTACTTCCTGATGAAGGATTGTTAAATGAGCTTTCCTTTAAACTGTCATCTTGTCCGGAATCGTCATTAAACGACTCTGCTTTTGGCAAGTTTTCTAAATAATCGTCTTCGTTTGTCATCATGGCTGTATACTGTTCTTTAACGGTTTCGTAATCAATTTTTATTTTGTTCAACAACTTGGTTGTTGGGTCGTTTTCATTGCGTAAAATACATAGCAATAAGTGAGCGGTACTAATCTCCGAATTATTGAATAGTTTTGCTTCTAGAAAAGTAGTCTTCAAGGCACGTTCCGCTTGACGTGTTAAGTGAAGATTTTGTTTTTCAAGATTTTGTATACCATTCGGGTTAGCTGGGCTTAGAATCTCTACTTTTTTTCTTAAGTGAGTTAAGTCTACAGCTAAATTATTCAAGATATTAATAGCTTTTCCATTGCCATCTCGAAGTATTCCTAGCATTAAATGTTCGGTACCAATAAAGTCGTGACCTAGTCGTAAAGCTTCTTCTTTACTGTAGGTAATTACGTCTTTAACTCGTGGTGAAAAATTATCGTCCATAGCATTTGTAATATAAGTAAAAGTACAAAATTCTATAAGGAAATACAAAAATCATACCTTATAAAAGTACAGATAGGCTAAATGACAAAAAATATTTCAAAAATGAAAGTTTCTTTGAAGTGAATTATAAGCAATTTGTAAACAAAATTGTTAATAAATAGTCGAAATAAGTGTTTTAAAATTTGTGGTAAAAGTTCAAAAAGCCGTATATTGGCACGTTTTAGTACTAATATATAATTTAATATAAATACTTATGTCAGAAGGAGAAAAGTTAATTCCTATTAACATTGAGGAAGAAATGAAATCAGCTTACATCGATTATTCGATGTCTGTTATTGTGTCACGTGCACTTCCTGATGTTAGAGATGGTTTAAAGCCTGTACACCGAAGAGTTTTATTTGGAATGTACGAATTAGGAGTTCTTTCGAACAGAGCCCACAAAAAGTCGGCAAGGATTGTTGGAGAAGTTTTAGGTAAATATCACCCACACGGTGATACTTCAGTATATGATGCAATGGTGCGTATGGCTCAAGAATGGAGTTTACGTTACTTAATGGTTGATGGTCAAGGTAACTTTGGTTCTGTCGATGGTGATAGTCCTGCAGCAATGCGTTATACCGAAGCCAGAATGAAAAAGATTTCGGAAGAAATGTTGGCAGATATCGACAAAGAAACAGTTGATTTTCAATTGAACTTTGATGATACGTTGCAAGAACCAACAGTTATGCCTACAAAAGTACCAACTTTATTGATTAACGGTGCTTCTGGTATTGCGGTTGGTATGGCAACAAATATGGCGCCTCACAACTTGACTGAAGTTATTGATGGAACATTGGCATTTATCGACAATAATGATATTGAGATTGATGAATTAATCAATTATATAAAAGCACCGGATTTTCCAACAGGAGGAATTATCTATGGTTATGAAGGAGTAAGAGAAGCATTCAAAACGGGAAGAGGACGTATTGTAATGCGTGCAAAAGTTGGTTTTGAAGAAGTTAATGGTAGAGAAGCCATCATAGTTACCGAGATTCCTTATCAGGTTAACAAAGCTGAAATGATTAAGAAAACAGCGGATTTAGTTAACGATAAAAAAATTGAAGGGATTTCCAATATTCGTGATGAATCGGATAGAAATGGAATGCGTGTGGTATATGAATTAAAACGTGATGCTGTTCCAAACGTAGTTTTAAATACACTTTATAAATATACCCAATTACAATCTTCATTCAGTGTAAATAACATTGCACTGGTAAAAGGTCGTCCGCAAATGTTAAATCTTAAAGACTTGATTTATCATTTTGTTGAACACCGTCATGATGTTGTAGTTCGTAGAGCGCAATATGATTTAAGAAAAGCGGAAGAAAGAGCACATATTTTAGAAGGTTTAATTATTGCATCTGATAATATTGATGAAGTAATCAAAATAATCAGAGCTTCTAAAGATGGTGATGAAGCTAGAGCAAAATTAATTGAGCGTTTCAAATTATCTGAAATTCAAGCGCGTGCCATTGTAGAAATGCGTTTAAGACAATTAACAGGTCTTGAACAAGATAAATTACGTGCTGAATACGAAGAAATCATGAAATTGATCGCGTATTTAAAAGAATTACTTGCAAGTAAAGAAATGAGAATGCAAGTTATTAAAGACGAATTAATTGAGATTAGAGATAAATATGGGGATGAGCGTCGTTCTCAAATTGAATATTCTGGTGGTGATGTAAGTATCGAAGATTTAATTGCTGATGAGAGTGTTGTAATTACAATTTCTCATGCAGGTTATATCAAGCGTACTTCTTTATCAGAATACAAAACACAAAATAGAGGAGGAGTTGGACAAAAATCGGCAGGAACAAGAGATCAAGATTTCTTAGAGCATTTATTTGTGGCAACTAATCATCAATATTTAATGTTCTTTACTCAAAAAGGTAAGTGTTATTGGATGCGTGTTTACGAAATTCCAGAAGGAACAAAAACAAGTAAAGGTCGTGCCATCCAAAACTTAATTAATATTGAGCAAGATGATAAAGTAAAAGCATTCATCTGTACGCAAGACTTAAAAGACCAAGATTACATCAATAGTCACTATGTAATTATGGCTACAAAACAAGGTCAAGTTAAGAAAACGCCGCTAGAACAATATTCACGTCCACGTCAAAATGGTATCAACGCGATTACGATTAAAGAAGATGATGAATTAATCGGAGCAAAATTAACTACAGGAAACAGTCAAGTATTAATTGCAGTGAAATCTGGTAAGTTAGTTCGTTTTGAAGAAGAGAAAACACGTCCAATGGGTAGAACGGCTTCTGGAGTTAGAGGTATTACTTTAGCTGACGAAAAAGATGAAGTAATTGGATTAGTTTCTATCGATAAAGATCATGTAAACGATTCTCAACTATTAGTGGTTACTGAAAATGGTTACGGAAAACGTACTAAGTTGGTAGACGAAGACGGAGAAGATGTGTACAGAATCACAAATCGAGGTGGGAAAGGAGTTAAAACACTTAACATTACCGAAAAAACAGGTCAATTAATTTCTATTAATGACGTTACTGATGAAGATGATTTAATGATTATCAACAAATCAGGATTAACCATTAGAATGAAAATTTCTGATTTACGTGTAATGGGAAGAGCTACTCAAGGAGTTCGATTAATCAACATCAAAGGAAACGATTCAATCGCGGCAGTTACTAAAGTACTTCGTGAAGATGAAGAAGTAGAATTGGATGAAAATGAAAATATTTCAGATGCTGAAAATGGCACAGATATTGATTCAACAGAAACACAAGAATAAATAGAAAGAGCCCAAATTTTTTTGGGCTTTTGTTTAACCCAGATTTAAAAAACAATGAAAAAACTAGTATTAAGTGCAGCACTTTTATTGTCAGTTGCCACATTTGCTCAAAAAGAGGAGCTTAAAGTTTTAAAGAAGATTTATGCTAAAGAAACTATATCAGATAAAGATTTAGAAGCTTATAAGGCAGCTAGCACAGCTTTAGATGGATTAGCTACAGAGGAATCTGATAAAGTGTATGCTAAATTTTATAGAGTTATGTATCCTACAGTTGTTTTGGCATCAAAAGGAGAAAAAGCTACAATTCAAGATCAAATGAAATTGTATAGCCCAGATTTTATTAAAGAATATGGAGTAGTAATTGATGAAACAATTGAGTTTGAAAAAAAATCAGGAAAAAAGATTTATACAGATGAATTGATTGAAGAAAAAAATCAATTCAAACAAACATTAACAACATTGGCTTTAAATTTAAATACTGGTTCAAAGTTTAAAGAAGCTTCTGTTTTCTTTTATAGTTTATATCAATTTGATCCTAAATCTGAAGGAAAAGCATTGAAAAACGCAGCTATTTTAGCAGTTCAAAGTCAAGATTATAAATTGGCTCAAAAAATGTATGAAGAATATGCGGTTAGTGATTATTTAAATAACGGTACAACATTTTTTGCTGTTAATAAAGCAAATGGAGCAGAGGAAGAGTTTAATTCTAAAGAAGAAAGATCGAAATTTATAACAACTTTGGGAACTCATGAGAAACCTAAAGATGTAAAAAACAGTACTACAAAACCAGATGTTTATAAAATATTAGCGATTCTTTATTCATCAAATGGAGAAATTGAAAAAGCAAAAGCAACTTATGCTGAAGCAAGAAAACTATCTCCAAATGATGAGGAATTGAAAAAAGGAGAATTTGATATTTATTTTAACGCTGGATACGCAGGTTTAGCTGAAGATGATAAATTAGTTAACGAAATCAATAATTCAAGAGCTGATAAAAAGAAGTATGATGAATTGATGAAAAAAAGAAAAGAGATGTTTGCTAAATCTTTGCCTGATTTTGAAAAAGCATATTCAATTAATCCGAAAGATGAAAATACAAAGAGTATTTTAAAAATGACTTACGAAATAGTAGGACAACCTGAAAAAGCAAAAGCTATCAACTAATACTAAAAATCCCGATTTAATCGGGATTTTTTTATATTACTTTTTTAATAACTCTTAGTTTATGAGTGTGGCGATTAGTTTCTGCGTTGTAAATTCCTAAGTGGTCTAGTCTGTCAATTCGTACTTTTCCTGAAGCGTGAATGATGTAGTTGTTTTCCATCATAATTCCTACGTGAATAATGTTTCCTTCTTCGTTATCAAAAAAGGCTAAATCGCCTGGTTCACTTTCTTCGATAAAACTTAGAGCTTCTCCTTGTGTAGCTTGTTGTGAAGCATCTCGTAAAAGTTTATGACCATTTAATTTATATACCATTTGTGTAAATCCAGAACAATCAATTCCAAAAGGCGTTTTTCCTCCCCACAAATAAGGAGCATTCAAATACATGAAAGCAGTTTTAACTAAATCTGATTTTGGTTTTTCACCGCAAACTTTAATACCTTCAAAACTATATTTATTAGTATTAATTTCTTCAATATCCAAAAATGATAGAGAAGCGCCCAATGTAATTGAAGTTAATTGATTGTTTGGAGTGGTAATATATTCCACCAAATCAGCATTTAAAACAATAGGAGTATTGTTTAAAATTTGATACTGTTCTTCTGAAATAGCCTGATATTGCTTCGAGTCAATCCAACCGATGTAGTTATCATATGCCAATTCCACCTGCACCCATTTGGCAGTCATTTCAATAATTTTAAAGTGTTCTCCAAAGAGTAATTGCGAAACTTGTTCGCTTCGGTCGCTGGCTTCTGCTCTTGCAGGAACTATGGCTAAATTACAAATTCCAAACATGTTGGTTCAAAATAAGAAATGATGAATTAAGAATTTAATTACAAATGTAACTAAAATTCAAAATTCACCATTAATAAAATTATAAATTATGCTCTTTCAATAACAATTGCCGAAGCGCCACCACCACCATTACAGATAGCAGCCGCACCAATTTTAGCATTGTTTTGGTTTAAGACATTGATTAACGTAACGATAATTCTAGCTCCAGAACATCCTAGAGGGTGACCTAAAGAAACTGCTCCTCCGTTTACATTGATTTTATCATTGTCTAATCCTAAGATTTGTGCATTAGCTAATCCAACCACAGCGAAAGCTTCATTAAATTCGAAGAAATCAACATCAGCAACTGTTAAACCAGCTTTGTCTAATGCTTTTGGTAATGCTTTTGCAGGCGCAGTTGTAAACCATTTTGGTTCTTGAGCCGCATCAGCGTATGATTTAATATAAGCTAAAGGAGTTAATCCTAAAGATTGTGCTTTTTCTTCGCTCATTAAAACTAAAGCCGCAGCTCCGTCATTAATAGTAGAAGCATTAGCCGCTGTAACCGTTCCTTCTTTTGTGAAAACTGCAGCTAATGAAGGAATTTTATCTAATTTAACATTAGTGTATTCTTCGTCTTTAGAAACTACGATAGCCTCACCTCTTCTTTGAGGAACTTCTACCGGAACAATTTCTGCATCAAACTTACCAGCTTCCCACGCAGCAGCAGAACGCTCATATGATTGAATTGCGAAGTTATCTTGATCTTCTCTTGTAATGTTGTATTCTGTTGCACATAAGTCAGCACAAACACCCATAGCATTGTTATCGTACGCGTCAGTTAAACCATCTTTCTGCATTCCGTCAACTAAAGAAGTTGGTCCGAATTTCACTCCGTTTCTTAAGTGAACGTAATGAGGAATCAAACTCATATTTTCCATACCACCAGCAACAACGATTTCAGCATCGCCAGCCATGATAGCTTGAGCACCTTGCATAACGGCTTTCATACCACTAGCACAAACTTTATTTACAGTAGTACAAGCTACACTTTCAGATAAACCCGCATATAAAGCAGCTTGTCTGGCAGGAGCTTGGCCGTTTCCAGCTTGAACTACGTTACCCATTAAAACTTCGTCAACTAATTTAGGGTCTAAATTGATTTTATTTAAAGCGCCTTTGATGGCAGCAGCACCTAATTTTGTAGCAGGTACACTAGATAAAGCTCCCATGAAACTTCCGATTGGAGTTCTTACGGCAGAAACGATAACTACTTTTTTATTCATGATAGAAAGGTTTTTTATTTGAATTGCGAATTTACTATTTTTATTCGAATTGAGGCAAGGTTTTTGTTGATATTCTGAGTTGAAATCGAATTTTATTTTGATATTATTAATTTGATTTCATTTTTAATGAAAAGCTATTGTATTGATTGTAAGCGTTTTTTTAGAAATTAGAAAAATATATTGAAAAAAACTCCCGAAAATGTTGTATAATTAAGAATGAAAATATACATTTGCAACCGCAAAAAAGATAAGTTCTTACAACAATAATAGGAGAGGTGCCGGAGTGGTAACGGAGCAGATTGCTAATCTGTCGACGGGTAACCGTCGCCAGGGTTCGAGTCCCTGTCTCTCCGCTTTTTTGTTTTTTGCGGGGTGTAGCGTAGCCCGGTTATCGCGCCTGCTTTGGGAGCAGGAGGCCGCAGGTTCGAATCCTGCCACCCCGACGATAACAACTTTAGGTTGCGTAGCTCAGCTGGATAGAGCAACTCACTTCTAATGAGTAGGTCCCAGGTTCGAATCCTGGCGCGATCACAAAAAGCCTTGCATTTGCAAGGCTTTTTTGTTTTTAATTAATTCAGATTATCTCAAAGTCCTTCATATTTCCCATCTTCATCGATAAGATACACTTCTTCTAAAAACCAATTGTTTTCGATTTTAATAAAGTGATATTCGTATTCAGCATCTAGAAAACTATTTTTTGGATCTTTAAATTTAGTTTTAATTATTGCACTATTTTTTTTAATAATCTCTTTGCTTATTTTTTCTTTTTCTGGACAATGATCAGAGTGACTTCCAAAAGAAATCCCTTGATGAGATTTAGTTGCTTGACAGAATTTAGTAATTATTTTTTTGTATTCGAATTCTATTAAATCATCGCTATTATTATTGTTTAAGCTTAGGTTGTAAGCAAAATCATTCCATTTTTTGAAATCTTTGATAAATTCTAAGGTTATTTCAGATGGCGTATTTAAATTAATTTCTTGAGAAACTATTAGGCTAGGAACTAAACTTAAAATAAATAGATAAATTGGTTTCATGATTTTATTAAATTTTATAACTAAGTTACTCCACACACTTTAAAAACTGCAAAAAATAACTATCTGGTTTAGAAGTGGTTTTTAATGTTTCGGAGTTTAATTCGCTTTTTAAAACGTAATCTTTTGTTTCCCCTGCAAATTGAATACGCATTAAACTAATCGGACTATTTTTTAATTCTTCGTAATTGGTTTTGGTGAAGTAAAAATAACCATCTAAAACTCTAATATTGTCTTGTTCTTTCGCATCGTAAGTTAAAACACTACAAGATTCTTCATCGGAACTTATTAAGTTTATAATTTTTCCATTCATTAATTGTAAAACAATTTTTGAATTTTTGGCAATACAATTTGTCTTAATAAAATCTTTGCTTTTTTGTAATTGTTGTATACTTAACATAGGTGTTCCGTTGTCGTTTAAAAGAGTAAAGAATAAGTATTCATTGGTGTTTCCAAATATTTTTTCATGCATTAAAACGTTTGGCAAAACTCTTAATGAAGTTGAATCTGTTTTTTCTTCAATATCGTAAATGCAATCTTTTTTTTGAGCGTTAACACTTAGTGTAAGTAACAATAGCAGCGATAAAAGGTGTTTCATTTGGATTATAATTTGGTGCAAAGTAAAATTATTTTTTCATTATTCATATTTGTGGTGAAAAAAGCAAAAACTGTTCCACCATCTGTAATTTTGTATTTTTTCTTGATTTCTTCTGGTTTTATGGGGAAATTTCGTGTAGAAACATTCATTTTTTTGCATTGAATATGTTGCGAAATTTCTTTTTTCTGGAACGGAACAATCACATCAATTTGAAACTTTCTTCCCGGAAAATCAATAAGTTTATCCGAAGTGTACAAATGCGAATGTTGATGCAATTTTCCAACAGTAAACAATTCGGAAACCGCTTCAAATCCGCCTGATTTCATTAGAGAAGCATTAGGTTCGTACAGATATTTTTTGGGTAAACTATAAGAAGCAAAATAGGATTTTGAACTTTCAATTTTTGTAATCGTTTGTTTTTCATTTTCCAGATTAACTGCAATAATTATTGGAGATTCATTGAATTTTTTCTCAATTTTCCAAAGCAACTCTTTTACTTCGTTCTCCACAGCTACGATGTGAATTTCAGATACATTTTTTAATTCCAATAATCCAGCATGAAGATCTAAAATAGGAGCCGTTTTGATTAAAATAGTATTAGTGAATTGATAATAAAAATCTTGTAAATCGACTACGTTAGGCAAACAATCTGCTAACATGAAGACTTTGCCTTTAGCATCATTTCTTCTCGATGGATCGATGTAAATACAATCGAACTTTTGATTCAAATTTTCTAAAATTTCTGAACTATCGCCATGAAAACACTCGATATTTGAAACTTTTAAAACTTCGAAATTATGTTTTACGATTTGAGATAAATCGGTATTTAATTCGCAATGAATAACGGATTGGAATTGTTTAGAAAAGTAGTAATCGTCAATGCCAAATCCACCCGTACAATCTATTAATTTTTCGCCAGAAATTAATGAAGCTTTGTACTTAGCTGTAGTTTCTGACGAAGTTTGTTCAATAGAAATTTTCTCAGGATAAATAATATTTTCAGTTGAAAACCAAGTTGGAAGTTTGTCTTTCGCTTTCTTTTTCGCAATAATTTGATTGATGATAACGGAATAATTAACTTCGGGAAATGGATTTTTTTTCAAAGCTAATTTCGTACTATCAGCATTCAGATTTTGATTAATAAAATCTTGTATTTTCGTTTGTAAAAGAGATTCTAAATTCAAAACTATAAGTTTTTGGTAAGGGCTTTGATGATTCTATTTTCGGGTAAAAATTCTTTTCCAATTACTTTTAATGAGGTATAAAACGGAACAGCGATAATCATTCCGGTAATGCCAAATAAAATTCCAGCAATCAAAATCACTAAAAAGATTTCTAAAGGATGCGAATTGGTGCTTTTTGAAAAAATTAAAGGCGAACTGACATTGTTATCAATTAATTGTACAACGAACATACCAATTAAAACATAAATGGTCGTAGGTAAAGTTTCTGTGCTAAAATCGGCTCCAGTTCCAATACTGCTAATCATGATTAAAACACTAGCTACAAAGGTGGCAATAATTGGACCTACATAAGGAACAATGTTGAAAACGGCACACAAAAGTGCAATTATTAAAGCGTTATCGACTCCGAAAATTAAAAAAACAATAAAATATAATACTAAAATAATAAACAATTGAAGTAATAGTCCTAAGAAATATCTCGAAAGCATTTCGTTTATCTTTTCAACTGAATTTAAAACTTTTTCTTTTTGATCTAATGGTAAAACATTTTTAAAAGCGGTAGCAAAAGCGATTCTTTCTTTAAGCAAGAAAAAAGAAATGAATAAAACAGATGCTAAACCCATTCCGATATTTCCAATGGTACTTACTATGTTATTTAAAAAATTAGGAATGAATTCAAAATTTGAAAATGACGTTAAATTAGAACTTTTAGCAATTTGTTGTAAATCTATATTGTGAGAATTCAAATAAAGTGTAACATCGGATAATAGTTGGTTGTAATTATTTTCAAGAGAATTGATATCTAAAAGCGATAAGTTTTCTCCTTGTGAAACAATTAAAGGTACAAAAAGTAAAATGATTCCCGAAATTAAAAGAATCACTAATATTAATGTAGTAACAACGGCTAATGTGTTTCTGAATTTTAGTTTTCTTCTTAAAAATAAAACAAATGGGTACAATAAAAGTGTAAAAACAACAGATACAATGCAGTAGACAATTACTGTAGTAATTTTATATAAGAAAAATAAGAGAAGTGAAATAGCTGCAATTATTCCAACTGCTCTTACAATTCCTAGAGATAATTCTTTTGATGTCATTATTTCTTTTTTGCTAAAATAAAAAAAACTCACCATAAAATGGTGAGTTTTATTAATTAACTCAAATGTTTCATTTGATTTATGGTTGAGCAAATGAAAATCTTGATCCTCCAGAGGCAAAAATAGCTAACATTCTGCTTTTTTGTCCGTTTGAGAACATGTACATTCCAGCATCATCTGTATAGTCCATGTAGTTCATTGTCATTTCGATAGGTGTTCCTGTACAAGTAGAGTAGTGAGGGAATACAGGCATTCCGTAGTTAGCTGTATTGTGAGTAGGTGTGTCGCTTACTAAATCGCTTCCGCAAGTAGCATCGCCCCAAATGTGTCTTAAATTCATCCAGTGACCAACTTCGTGAGTAGCTGTTCTTCCTTTATTGAAAGGAGCTGTTGCAGTTCCAGTAGTTCCAAAATATTTAGAATCAATTACAACTCCGTCAGTTGCAGAAGAACCACCTGGGAATTGTGCATAGCCTAAAATTCCACCACCAATAGTACAAACCCATAAGTTTAATTTTGTTGTTGGAGAAGTAGGAGCAATCCCTCCTTGATTTGTCTTTTTCATTGCATCACGAGTTCCCCAAGATGTTTTTGTAGTTGATTTTCTGTAAACCGCATCTAATACAAATGAAATTCCAACGTTAGCTTTAACACCCGAAAATGTTGTTGGAACTTGATTGAAATCGCTATTTAAAGCATTAAAATCTTTATTTAATACATCAATTTGAGATTGTATTTGTGTTAAAGAAATGTTTTCAGCAGTAGTTCTATATAAAACATTTACTACAACAGGAATTTCAATTTTTCCGTTAACTAATCTTCCATTAGTGATTGCATTTTGAGTAAATCTTTCAATTTCCTGCATTTTTGCTGCTAATTCAGGGTTTTCTCTTAATTGTTGTTCAAGAACTTCATGTGAAGCGCAACCTCTATGATGTTCATGGCCTGAAGTTGTTGTTGCTAAATTAGTAGAAGAACTTGTTTCGTCGTTACTACAAGAAATCAATAGCAGCAAAGAAACTGCTGATAAAAGAATTTTTTTCATAAATAATACATTTTAGTTAGTTGATTATGTTAATAATTTTAAAACGAGATTCTAAAAGTTTTAGTATAATGTTTGTGTTTTTTTAAAGTAAATCAAAGTTTCTTTAAAAATTGTGTAACATTAATGTTTCGTTTCAAAATTTTAACAAATCAAAATTAAAAGGTATCGAAAAATATATTGCTGTAGTTTTTCTACATATTTTAATAAAAATTAAATTTTTTCAAATTAATTTTTAAATGCATAGTTTAAAATGTTAGCACCCATTTTTAGTGCTTTTTCTCTAACTTGAATAGGGTCATTGTGTACTTCTGCGTCTTCCCAACCATCTCCTAAGTCTGTTTGATAAGTGTATAAAAGAACAATTCGCCCTTCGATGAAAATTCCAAAAGCTTGTGGTTTTTGATTGTCATGTTCGTGAATTTTGGGTAATCCACCAGGAAAATTAAATGGTTCTTGAAATAAAATATGATTAGAAGGAATTTCCGTTAACGAATTATCAGGAAATATTTTTTTAATTTCTTTTCGGATGAATTCATCCATGCCGTAATTATCATCAATATGTAAAAATCCTCCAGAAGTAAGATAATTGCGAAGATTTATAACATCATTCGGACTAAAAACAACATTTCCATGACCTGTCATATGCACGAAGGGATAGGTGAATATTTCCGAACTTCCAACTTCAACAGTAGCAATTTTAGTGTTAATTTTAGTATTGATATTTTGATTGCAAAATTTAGCCAAATTAGGTAAAGAAGTCGGATTCGCATACCAATCACCACCACCAGAATATTTGGCAACAGCAATCTCTTGGGCATAACCCAAATTCCAAACCAATATTATAAGGACTAAGATTTTATTCATTTATCAAAGCAATTGTATGACAAGCTACTAAAGCAGCCGTTTCTGTTCGCAATCTTGTGTTTCCCAAAGTTACTGGAATAAATCCATTTTCAATGGCCAAATTGATTTCTTTTGTAGAAAAATCACCTTCTGGTCCAATCAAAATAGTAACTTTCTCGTCTTTGTTGACCTCGTTTTTAAACGATTTTTTATCCGTTTCTTCACAATGTGCGATAAATTTTTGTCTTTCTATATTCGATTTTACGAATTGAGCGAACGAAATCGGTTCATTTATTTTTGGAATATAATAATGTAACGATTGTTTCATTGCGGCTTGAATAATTTTTTCCGCTCTATCAATTTTGTACACTTTTCGTTCCGAATGATCGCAAATAATTGGAGTGATTTCGTGAATACCAATTTCGGTTGCTTTTTCTAAAAACCATTCCAATCGGTCGTTCATTTTAGTTGGAGCAACGACAATATGTGTGTAAAATTTATCAGGTTCTTGAAAGGTTACTTTTGTGATTTTTACTTCACATTTTTTTTCAGAAGCTAAAATAATTTCCGATTCAAATAGATATCCTAATCCATTAGTAATAAATATTTTATCGTTTTCTTTTTTACGTAAAACTTTAACTATATGTTTGCTTTCTTCTTTATCGAAAAAGAAGGTGACATCGCCTTGTTTTATGTCGGAATTATAGAATAGTTGCATAATTTTTAATTTTTATTTAACCAATTTTTCCAATCTTTTCCAACATTTTCCCAATTATATATTTCATAGTTTGGTTCTCTATTTTCATTAACTGGGAAAAAATTATGTTCTACATCGAAATAGGGTTTGAACGTTAAATTTTTTAAATCAGATTGAATACTTTCAATTTGCAATAAATCGTTATAAGGTGCATTCCAATCTTTAGTACCATAAGTTATAAAAACCGGAATTTTAATTTTTTTAAGATACACAGCTGATGGTTGAGAAAAATCATATGTAGCTTTGTAAGTATCACCACCATTGTATTCTAAATTGTTCTTATTCTCAACAACAAATTTCCAATATTCAATTAATTCATAATTTTTTCGTTTGTAAACTTCTTCTTCAAGCATACTTGAAAATCTACCATAAGGATTTCCACCTGAATAAATTAAATGGGTTACTTTATTGTTTTTAGTTGCTAATTTGGCTGCAATTGTGCTTCCTTCAGAATGTCCAGCAACAACTAATTTATTCTTAGAAATCCAATTTTCTTTCAATAATTTGTTGATTACAAAATTGTTTCGGTTAACATAATAATCTAAATAATTGTTATCGGAATATGTTTTTGGAACACTATCGTTTTCAACTAAATATTGATAATTATTTTTTAAATCTTTAACATCAGAAATTACAGGAATACCTGGTTTTCCAACTATAACTACATGAAATTCATCTAAAAAATCGTTAACATCAAAAGGAAAGGTGCCATACAAACCAGTTTCATCATATTTTAACAAAGGTTGCGGCATGCTTCCTTGACAAAATAAAAATAAAGGTTTTTTTATATTTTCTTCTCCTTTTTTTGATTGGATTAAAACATCAACAATTGTTTTATTATATGTGAAGATTATATGTTTATATCCAAAATCTTCTGGTTTTTTTTGACCAAAAGTTGTTAAAGAAATTAAGAGAAGAAAGAAAGCTTTATTCATAGTTTTAAAATTCAATTCGTGCTTTAGAAGTAACATCAGCTTGACTGAAATTTTCTTCTAAAAAGTTATAATACCCTACAATTCCAATCATTGCTGCATTATCGGTTGTGTATTCAAATTTTGGAATATAAGATTTCCAACCGTATTTTTTTTCGGCTTCTTTCAATGTAGTTCGAATTCCGGAATTTGCCGAAACGCCGCCACCAATCGCAATTTGATTAATTCCAGTTTCAGCAACAGCTAATTTCAATTTATCCATCAAAATATTAATAATAGTGTATTGGATAGAAGCACAAATGTCCGCTTTGTTTTCTTGGATAAAATTGGGATTAAGCGCTACATTTTTTTGGATGAAATATAGAATTTGGGTTTTTAAACCACTAAAACTAAAATTCAAACCATCTACTTTTGGTTTGGTAAATGGAAACGCTTTTGGATTTCCTTCTTGTGCAAATTTATCAATCAATGGCCCGCCAGGATAGGGAAGTCCTAAAATCTTAGCCGATTTATCAAAAGCTTCACCCACCGCATCATCAGTAGTTTCTCCAATAATTTCCAAATCAAAAAAACTATTCACTTTCACAATTTGCGTATGTCCGCCAGAAATAGTCAACGCCAAAAAAGGAAAAGTAGGTTTATCAAAACCTTCTTCGTCAATAAAATGAGCTAAAATATGCGCTTTCATGTGATTTACAGCTACCAACGGAATATCCAAAGCCATACTCATCGATTTCGCAAAAGAACCGCCAACTAACAGTGAACCCATTAATCCTGGACCTTGTGTGAAAGCGATACAATTCAAGTCGTTTTTGGTAATTCCAGCCTTTTTTATAGCAACATCTACTACCGGAACAATGTTTTGTTGGTGCGCTCTCGAAGCTAATTCTGGAACTACGCCACCATATTCTTCGTGAATCGCTTGTCGTGCCACAATATTGGATAAAACAACATCATTACAAAGTACGGCTGCGGACGTATCATCACACGAACTTTCGATAGCTAAAGTATATATTTTTCTTTCTGACATTTTAGGCATGAAATTTGGAATAGGGATATTGTAATTATCTTACAAATTTCCTTATTTTTGTTGGATTATACACCCAGTTAAATAATTGGTAGCAAATTTAAAACAAAAGAACGTATCAAAAAATTTAAAAAAATACTATTTCGTTCCCTAATAGCAATTTTATTGCTGTTTCTCTTATTGGGTATTCTTTTGTCGTTACCTTTTGTGCAAACTGCTTTAGGAAAATACGCGACTGATAGCTTAAATAAGTCTTTCGGTACTAATATTGCAATAGGAAAAGTTGCCATTACGCCTTTCGGAAGTGTAAAACTTGGAGATGTTTTGGTTTTAGATCATCATAAAGACACCTTGTTTTATATCAAGAAATTAAATACTTCTATTTTAAGTTTTAAGAAAATTTACGATCCGGGTCATCCTTATTTGAAAGATGTGGTTTTGCATGGAATGGATGTTAGAATTGTAAATTACAAAAACGAAGATTATACCAACTTAGATAAATTCATTGAAGCTTTTGATGATGGTTCTCCTTCTTCGGGAAGATTTAGAATGAAAGCCAATAAGATGACGGTTTACAACAGCCGTTTTCAATACATTGACCACAATCTTCAAACGCCAAAAATGCTCGATTTTACGCAATTAAATGGTAAAATCGAAGATTTCTTTATCAAAGGCTCCAATGTTTACACGTTTATAGATAAGCTATCTTTCAAAGATCATCGCGGATTGTTAGTCGAAAATATTACGGCTGATTTTACGTATACCAAGAAAAATATATTGTTAGAACAACTAGCAATGAAAACTCCTTTATCTGAAATGAAAGGTAGAGTAGAGTTGAAGTACAACAGAAAAGATTTTTCAGATTTTAATAACAAAGTTATTTTTGATGTTCAGTTTGATAAAGCTACGATTGCTTCAAACGATTTGAATTATTTTTACAATGAATTCGGGAAAAATAATGTCTTTTATGTTGATACGCATTTAGTTGGAACATTGAATAATTTCACAACTCATAATTTAAAATTAGTAGATAAGAATCAATCAGAAATTATTGGAACTGCCAATTTTAGAAATCTTTTTGGAAAAGGAAATCAAGAGTTTTACATGAAAGGAAACTTTGATCGAATTACTTCCAATTATGAAGATTTAAAATCGATTTTACCTCGAATTTTAGGCAATAATTTACCATCGGTTTTGGCTAAATTAGGAAATGTAAATATTTCTGGTGCTGTAGAATTAACTCAAAAATACATCAACGCCGATGTTTCGATGTTATCGCAATTGGGTTATTTAGAAGGTAATTTAGCAATGCAAAATATCAATAATATTGATAATGCTTCATATCAAGGAAATATTAAGTTAGACGCTTTTGATTTAGGAACACTTTTAAGTCAAAACGATATTGGCAAAGTTACATTAGATTTAGATGTTGATGGTAAAGGATTCACGCAAAAATTGTTGAATACAGCTATAAAAGGAAAAATTGATAAATTTTATTATAACGGATATAATTATCAAAACATTACGGTTGATGGAAGTATGAAAATGCCTTATTATAAAGGGTATTTCAATAGTAATGATCCCAATTTAAAAATGGATTTTGATGGAACTGTCGATTTAAGTTTGAAAGCGAAAAATTATGATTTTAAAGCTCAAATTGACTATGCTGATTTACATATCTTAAATTTCTATAAAACAGATTCTATATCTATTTTTAAAGGAACTATCGATTTCAAAGCAGATGGAAATTCGATTGATGATTTAGCAGGAGTTTTAAAAATTAATAACGTTTCGTACCAAAATAGTAAAGATTCGTACTTTTTTGATGATTTTGAAATCACTTCTTCTTTTGATGCGGAACGAGTTAGAACTATTGAAATTAATTCTCCCGATATTATTACAGGGCAAATTGTTGGAAAATACAAAGTAAATCAATTGCAAAAAATGGTAGAAAATGCATTAGGAAGTTTGTATGCCAATTATTCTCCAAATAAATTAGAAAAAGGACAATTTTTAAATTTTGATTTAACGATTTATGATAAAATTGTTGAAGTTTTTATACCAGATGTAAAAATATCTGAAAATACAAAAGCTAAAGGAAAAATAAGTGGTGATGAAGGAAAATTTGTGTTCGATTTTACTTCGCCAAATATCATTGCATATGAAAATACTATTGAAAATGTAAATATTGAAATCGACAATAAGAATCCATTATATAATGCCTATATAACAGTTGATTCAATTAAAAATGGTAAGTATAAAATTGCTGATTTTAATTTAATTAACGTTACCTTAAAAGATACATTGTTTGTTCGTTCTGAGTTTAAAGGTGGACCTAAGAGTGAAGATACGTATGATTTGAACTTGTATCATACCATAAATGAAGATAAGCAATCTATAGTTGGATTTAAAAAATCAGAGATTAAATTCAAAGAATACCTTTGGTTTATTAACGAACAAGAAACAGAAGACAATAAAATTGTATTCGATAAAAAGTTTAAAGATTTCGATTTTCAAAAGTTAACGTTATCTCATAACAATCAAAAGATTGATTTTTTTGGGACCATGCGCGATTCTACCTATAAAGATTTCAAATTATCCTTTGATGATGTAGATTTAAATAAGGTAACGCCTGCATTAGATAGTTTATCATTTGGCGGAAAAATCAACGGAAATATTACCTACAAACAAGATAGAAATAAGTATGAGCCTATTTCAAACTTAACCATTGATAGCTTGAAAATCAATCAGTTTTTACTAGGCGATTTAGATTTTAAAATTGAAGGGAATGAAAATTTCAATCAGTTTAAAGTGAATTCTAGTTTAAAACAAGATGGTCAAGAACATTTTTTCTTGGATGGAAATATAAATTTTGTGGGACAACAATCAAGTTTAGATTTAGTTGCTGGTTTTGAAAAATTCAATTTAGCGCCATTTGGTTCGTTATTAGGAAGTGTTTTGTCTGATGTTAGAGGAAATGCCACGGGTAGAACTACCATTGGTGGTTCATTAACCGAACCTGAGATGGATGGACGACTTTATCTCAATGATGCCGGAATGCGTGTTCCATATTTGAATGTGGATTATGCTTTTGAAAAAAATGCTATTGTTGATTTAACCGAGCATCAATTTAGTCTTCGAAAAATTGAAGTAACCGATACCAAATACAAAACAAAAGGAGTAATTGATGGAACGATACGTCATGAAAACCTTGGCGATTGGGAACTCGATTTGCATTTGATTTCGGATAATATTTTAGCATTAGACACAAAAGATTCAGAAGATGCCTACTATTACGGAACAGCTTTTATGAAAGGAAAAGCGAGTATAACAGGCTCTGTAGATGCATTAAATATTAAAGTTGCAGGTGAGTCTGAGAAAGGAACTTCTATAAAAATTCCGGTAAACGATGATGAAGATTTAGGAAACAATTCCTTTATTAGTTTTATGACAGTGGAAGAATATCAAAAATCTCTTTTAGGTAAAATTGTTAAAGAAAATAGATATCAAGGATTAGAACTTGATTTTAATTTTGATATTGACACTGATGCCGATATTGAAATTATTCTAAACCGTGAAACAGGTCATGCTATGAAAGGAACGGGAGTAGGTTCTATGCAAATGAATATAAACACACTTGGTAAATTTGAAATGTTTGGCGATTTTATTGTTCAAGAAGGGCAATATAATTTTAAATATGGAGGAATTATCGATAAAAAATTTAGTGTAGAAAAAGGAGGGACTATTCGTTGGGATGGTCAACCAATGAATGCGGTTTTAGATTTAAAAGCAACTTATAAAACTATGGCAAACCCTGCAGTTTTAGTTGAGAGCGCTTCTTTCAATAGAAAAGTAGATACCAATGTTTCTATTCTTTTAAATGGTAATTTAAGTAACCCACAGCCTGATTTTAACATTGATTTCCCAACGGTAAGTTCAGTATTAAAAAGCGAAATCGATTATAAATTGCAGGACAAAGATACACGTCAAACACAGGCTTTTGCATTGATGGCTACAGGAACGTTTGTAACAGCAGAATCTGGAGGAAACGCAGCTTATGGTTCGTTAATTGAAGGAGCAAGCTCAATCATTAATGGCTTGTTTGCAGATGAAGATAGTAATTTACAATTAGGTTTAGATTATTCACAAGGAAATAGACTAACTGAGATTTCAGATCGTGTTGGTGTAACAATGAATACAAGAATTAATGACCGTATTTCGATAAATGGAAAAGTAGGGGTTCCTGTTGGTGGAGTTACTGAGTCTGTTATTGTGGGTAATTTAGAAGTTTTAATTCAAATTAATGAAGATGGTTCGCTTAATGCACACGTATTTAATCGTGAAAACGACATTAATTATGTAGGAGAAGGTATTGGATATACTCAAGGATTAGGAATAACCTACAATGTAGAGTTCAATGATTTTAAAGAAATGATGCGAAAAATATTCGGCAAAAACAAAAAGAAAGACGATACATCAAAATCACAAGATGAATTACCAGATTCAGAATTTCCACCTGAATTTATAGAGTTTATTAACCAACGAAAAACAAAATCGATAGAAGCTGTAAAAGAGGAGCCAGTAAAAGTTCCAGAAATCGATTAATTCGTAGTTTTTTAGTAGAAAAATCAAAAAGTTATTAACGAAAACGTTTGAATTTGCAGCTATAATTAAATAGTTTGCAAGAATCACTGTTTTTTTATTTTTCGTTTTATAACTTTACATAAACAATCAAAAAGAATATGTCAACAAAGGTCAAAAGAGTAGGTGTTTTAACTTCTGGAGGTGATTCTCCTGGAATGAATGCTGCCATTCGCGCAGTTGTTAGAGCTTGTGCTTATTATAATTTGGAATGTGTAGGTATTTATAGAGGTTACCAAGGTATGATTGAAGGAGACTTCAAAGAAATGGGACCTCGTGATGTGAAAAATATTATCAATAAAGGAGGAACTATTTTAAAATCGGCTCGTTCGGCAGATTTTCGTACAGCTGAAGGGCGAAAAAAAGCATACGACAATTTGGTAGCAGCTGGAATTGATTCATTTGTAGTAATTGGTGGTGATGGAAGTTTTACCGGTGCAGAAATTTTCAATGAAGAATACGGATTTCCTGTGATTGGAATTCCTGGAACTATTGATAACGATATTTATGGAACAAGTCATACTTTAGGATATGACACCGCTTTAAATACTGTAATTGATGCTATCGATAAAATTAGAGATACCGCAAATTCACACAACCGATTATTCTTCGTAGAAGTAATGGGAAGAGATGCAGGTCATATCGCACTAAATGCTGGAATTGGAGCAGGAGCAGAAGAAATTCTAATCCCAGAAGAAGATTTTGGTTTAGATCGACTTGTAGAATCATTAAAACGAAGTAAAGGTTCAGGAAAAACTTCAAGTATTGTGGTAGTTTCTGAAGGAGATAAAATTGGTAAAAACGTTTTCGAATTAAAAGATTATATCGAAGAGAACATGCCAGAGTATGATGTTCGTGTTTCAGTTTTAGGGCACATGCAACGTGGTGGTTCTCCTTCTTGTTTTGACCGAGTTTTAGCGTCTAGATTAGGAGTTAAAGCAGTTGAAACCTTGTTAGAAGGTAAATCTAACTATATGGTTGGTTTGAATCAAGATAAAATCACTTTAACGCCTTTAGAACAAGCCATCAAAGGACAAAGTGAAATCGATATGGAATTGGTAAAAGTATCCGATATCGTATCATCATAATGAATTAGTAAATTAAAGAAAATAAAAATGTCAAAAGTAAAATTAGGAATTAACGGATTCGGAAGAATCGGAAGAATTGTATTCAGAGAAACATTCAACAGAGATAACGTAGAAGTAGTAGCAATTAACGATTTATTAGATGTAGAGCATTTGGCTTATCTATTAAAATACGATTCAGTTCATGGTCGTTTTAATGGAAAAGTAGAAGTTAAAGACGGAAAATTATATGTAAAAGATAAATTTATTCGTGTAACAGCGGAAAGAGATCCAAAATTAATCAAATGGGACGATGCAAGTGTTGATGTAGATGTTGTAGCAGAATGTACTGGAATTTTCACCACTTTAGAAACAGCTCAAGCTCATATTGATGGTGGTGCGAAAAAAGTGGTAATTTCAGCTCCCTCAGCAGATGCACCAATGTTTGTAATGGGAGTAAATCATACAGAAGCAAAAGCTACAGATAACATTGTTTCTAATGCATCATGTACTACGAACTGTTTGGCTCCATTAGCAAAAGTAATTCACGATAATTTCGGAATTGTAGAAGGATTAATGACAACCGTTCACGCTTCAACAGCCACTCAAATGGTAGCTGACGGACCTTCTAAAAAAGATTGGAGAGGCGGTCGTGCAGCTAGTGTAAACATTATTCCATCTTCAACAGGAGCTGCAAAAGCAGTTGGAAAAGTGATTCCAGCATTAAACGGAAAACTTACTGGAATGTCTTTCCGTGTACCAACAGTTGATGTTTCTGTGGTTGATTTAACCGTAAAATTAGCAAAAGAAACTACATATGAAGAAATTATGAAAGTACTAAAAAATGCTTCTGAAACTTCAATGAAAGGTATTTTAGGATTTACAGAAGACGATGTGGTTTCTCAAGATTTTGTTGGTGATTCAAGAACTTCTGTGGTAGATGCTAAAGCCGGAATCGGATTAAACTCAACTTTCTTCAAATTGGTTTCTTGGTATGATAACGAATATGGTTATTCAAGCAAACTAATTGATTTATCAGTACATGTTGCTGGTTTAAAATAATATTTCTTTTAAAAAATCCCGTTACATTTGTGTGCGGGATTTTTTGCTTCCTAAACTAAACTAACACCAACCAAATGAAATTACTTGTTGACAGTGGTTCTACTAAAGCCGATTGGATTGCAATTGATGATAACGGAAAAGTATTATTCACTACTCAAACTTTAGGATTAAACCCTGAAGTACTAGACAAAGAAGAAATTATCAATCGTTTAGACGATAAATTTGATATTTCGCACAATAAAGACAAAGCCACGCACTTGTTCTTCTACGGAGCAGGTTGTGGAACCGATAGAATGAAAGACTTCTTAACCTTAGTTTTTAAAGATTATTTTTCAAATGCTTCTGTTGTAGTTCATGAAGACACCTATGCTGCGGTATATGCTACTACTCCAAAAGATGAAAAAGCGATTGTTTGTATCTTAGGAACAGGCTCTAATTGTTCTTATTTTGATGGAAAAGTATTGCATCAAAAAGTACAATCGCTGGGTTATATTGCAATGGATGATTGTTCTGGGAATCGTTTTGGGCGTCATTTGATTCGTGCTTATTACTTTAACAAAATGCCAAAAGAATTAGCACAAGAATTTGAAGAGGAATACAATGTGGATGCTGATTATATTAAACATAATTTGTACAAAGAACCCAATCCAAATGCGTATTTAGCCACTTTTGCTAAGTTTTTAATTCGTCATAAAGACACCGAATTCTGCCAAAAATTCATTCAAAAAGAAATGGAAGCTTTTGTAGAAAATTATATTGAACAGTTCGAAAATTGCAAAGAAGTTCCCGTTCATTTTATTGGCTCGATTGCGTTTTATTTGAAAGACGAATTAACAGCAATTCTTGAAAAACGCGGAATTACAATAGGAAATGTGTTACGAAGACCAATCGATGGTTTAATTGAATATCACATTTTAAACAAATAAAAATAAATTTAAAGTAGTTAAAATCTCAAATCAGAAGCAATTGATTTGGGATTTTTTCTTTTTATCTTTGTAAGGAAATTAGTTACTCATGGAAATAGCCATTATAGCACACGACGGAAAAAAAGCCGATATGGTGCAGTTTTTAAATAAGAACAAAACCATTTTATCGAAAGAAAAAATAAAAATCATTGCTACTGGTACCACAGGCGGAAGGGCAGAAGCAGCCGGTTTTAAAGTAAAGAAAATGCTTTCAGGACCTTTAGGTGGAGATGCTCAGATTGCAGCACGCGTAGCAGAAGGAAAAACCAAAATGGTGTTGTTTTTCAAAGATCCAAATTCCAGTCACGCCCACGAAGCAGATATTAACATGCTAATTCGTATTTGTGATGTTCACAATGTGCCTTTAGCGACAAATGAAGCTACGGCGCAGTTGTTGTTATTGGGATTGGATGAAGTTTGAATGTTTGCGGTTTGATTTCATTGAGGTTTAGTTAGTACCAAACATTATAAATACAACTAAACATTCCATTCAGCAGCTTATTTTCAATAGAAAATCCGGAAGTAGCCACTGAAGCAAACCGCTTTTAGCAAAGGTTTTCTTTCAGCAGTAAAAAATCTTTATTTGAAATATTTTCTAGATTTAGAAAGAATTCTGTCTTCAAAAATGATTTACTTTCAAATCGTATTTTTAATTTAGTTTCATTTAATTCAACAAAAGTAATTGTATATAAATTAAAAATAGAATATTTATTAGTTTCAGTTTTTTTTATAACTAATGGAATACTATAGAAATTTGTCGGCCACGATTTTCTAAACTTTAAAAAGATTTCGTTATCAATAAAATAAAATTTGCAATAATCGAATTCTTCAAAAGATTTTTTTGAAGTTTTAGTATAAATTCTAATATCTTCTGTTTGCGAAGTTTTAGAGTTAATTTTTGAATTAATAAATTTTCGTTCTTTTGAGGCTTTATAAAAGTAATATAGATAAATTACGATTAATAAAACCAAAGAGATTTTAAGTATTGATGTAAATAATTCTTCCAATTTTTAGTTTAGTTTTTCTAAATCTTTGCTAACGTTTTGCGGCTTTAAGAAGTGGCGTAATTTTCTTCACAAGCCATCACAAATATACCGAAAAGTGTTTAAGAAAAAACTTCTTTTTTAAGAAAAAATGCAAACACTAGCTTTTCCAAAAAATCACTGACCTAGCCATTTCTTAAAACCGCTGTTAACCGCTGTTTATTTTATTTTCTTTTTAAAACACTTTCTAATACACTATAATCACCATCTTGGCCAAAGTTAAATGTATTAGCGCTTGTTCCAGTTATTTGACTTGCTTCACAACCAAAACAGATTTTCGCTGTTCCAATTACTTTATTGTTTTTTTTAAATATTAATATGTCACGGTAAACATAAATGCAACCTGTTGCTGTTTGTTCGTTTACTGATTTTTCGATAAAAATATTGTCAATTTCTTTAAATTTTGATTTTTCAATCTTGCTTTTTACGTATCCAATTTTTTCTAGTTTATCAATAAAACTTAAATCTAAACTATCTTTAGGAATTCGATCCAAAATAACACCCATTTTGAATGAATCAATTTCAGTTTTAGATTGATTATCATATAGTTCATTGAGTTTTTTTTCATCAAAATCATTGAAATAATAATCTATTTGATCATATTCAAAGAATTTTTTTCCGATTATTTTTTTTGGAATAATAGTTATTTTGTCTGCTTCGATTTTCTTCGGATTGCAAGATAAAAGCGTAAAAATTATTAGAGTTAAATACGATAGATATTTCATTACGTTTCGTTGAGTTTTAATAGCGGTTAACTAGTAAATAACAACATAAAGTTATTACGATTAGCTAATATATAAAAAAATCCCCACAAAAATTGTGAGGATTTCAAATTATAAAGTGTAGTAAGTTTATTTCACCGCTATCATTGAGATTTCAATATTTACGTTTTTTGGTAAACACGCAACTTGTACCGTTTCTCTTGCTGGTGCTGTGGCTTCGTCGAAATAGCTTCCGTAAACACTGTTAATTCTTGTGAAATCTCCCATATTCATAATGAAAATGGTGGTTTTAATTACGTTTTCAAATGTCATGTCGGCTGCGGCTAAAACGGCTTTCATGTTTTCCATTACTTGTTTGGTTTCGGTTTCAATATCGTCTAAAACCAACTCCATAGTAGCTGGGTTTAGTGCAATTTGTCCTGAAGTATACAAAGTGTTGCCAACTAAAACCGCTTGGTTATAAGGCCCAATAGGAGCAGGCGCTTTGTCGGTATAAATGATTTTTTTCATGTTGTTATATATTATCTGAATACTCGGTCTGGTAACTGACGTTTTTCGTATTTAATATCACTAAATATTGAAGAGGAAATTCCGATGAAGAATCCCCAATAGGTATTGGTTCCAAAAGGTACCCAGTTAAAACTCATTCTCCAACTTTCCAAATCGCGTTCAAAACGTAGTTGCGTAAAAGTTACTCCTTTTTGTTTGAAATCATAACCAGAAGAGAAACCTACTTTCCATCTTGGCGCTAATTCAAAATTTCCTGAAGCCATAACAGAATGAGATTGAATTTCATTTTGTCTGTTAGAATTATTGTAAGTTACAGAATATGCCAATCTTAAATCCCAAGGAATTTTATAACTGTACCATTCTAAATTTTTATTATCATTTTCTTTATCCTTGTTAAATAAACTTTGACGTGAATCACTTAAATCGGTACTTCTTCCAAACAAATCATCACCTGTTCCTCCATTTTGTAAGTTTTGTTTCGACTCTTTGTCTTTTTTGTCAAAATCATTACTTGAAAAATTGTAGTTAATAGTCATGTTAGCTCTTGGCAAACGCAATAAACTACCACCATTATCAATGTTTAATTTGTCAATTCTTCTCCCTGTATTGTCTATTGCAAAAGCATCTAATATGGCAGCAAAATTCACATTCATTTTTTGTTTTAAAAGTTGTGTTCCTCCAGATACTGATATTTCTGACCATTTCAAAGAATCAGCCGCAATGTCATAACCTATTGCGAAATTAAGATTGTTCAAAAGCATTACTTTTTTAGCTTCTCCTTTTTTACTTTCTTTATCTCTTACTTTGGCTTCAAATGTATTACTTACCGAAAAATTCATTCGATTTGAAAAATTATTAGATGGAGATCCAAAAAGACCACCTTCAAATTTGGTATAATCTGCAAAATTAATACCCGTGGCATCTAAAGCATACTTTTCAAAATACTGATTGAAATTTGGCGTATAACCATAACCAATGTTTGGACGCATTACATGGCGTATAGCTTGAATTTTTTTATCTTCTCCAAAATTGAAGGTTCCATAAAGCGTAGTTCCAATACCCGCTGTAAAGTTATAAGTTCTGAAAGCTTCAAATCCATTAACATCTTGAGTGACAACTTTGTTTTCCGTTGGGTTAAAACTCTTTTTTATGGTATTCATAACCCAGACTTCATTATAAGTTGTTCCAGCAGAAACACTAAAATATTTAAATATTTTAAAATTAGTGCTTATTGGAATAGAGTGTTGAAAACCAGATTTTGCATCTCTAAACATTTGAGAAGTAAAAAACAGAGAATCATTAGTTTGGATTCGATTTTCTCCTCTTAAATTATATTGAAGATTGATATTTTTTATTATTCCTTTTTTGATACCATCTTTTGGAGCAAACGGAAAAATACGATCAACACTAGCTTGAAATGTAGGTAGTGTCATGTTAATGATTTGAGTATTCGTATTCTGAGAATGCGTTGCTGAAACAGACATGTTTACTTGCGGTACAGTTCTAAATGTTTTAGAAAAAGATACCGATGAACTTAAGTTGTTGTTTAAACTAGAGCCAACGTTATTCATATTAATAGACTGTCTAAAGTATTGACTACTTCCTAAATTTACAGAAGCAGAAAATCTTGAATCAGCAGAAGCTTTTGCGTCTTGTGCATGTGACCACTGAATATTATATTGTCTAGATTTCACATAATCAGGAAAGCCTCTTTCACTAACAATATTATTTTCGAATCTAATATTTACACGTCCGTTAAATTTGTAACGTTTTGCATAATTACTCTCTGCCCGTAAACCGTAACTTCCATTGGTGTAATAGTCACCAAGTACAGCTAAATCATAATAATCACTTAGAGCAAAATAATAACCGCCATTTTGAAGAAAATAACCTTGTCTGTTATTTTGTCCTGGTGTTGGCATAATAAATCCAGATAAACTTTTTTCTGTTATTGGAAAATAAGCAAATGGTAAGCCTATGGGAGTAGGAACGTCCATAATTACCATATTCGTTAATCCTGCCACCACTTTTTTCTTTGGAACAAATTTTACTTTTCTAACTAAAAAATAATATTCAGGATCGTCGATATTTTTTGAAGTTGTCATTCGGGCATTCTTCATAAAATATACGGAATCATTTTCTTTTTTAGAAATTTCGGCTTTTATGAATAATTCACCTTGTGTAGTTCTTGAGTTCCAAACTTTTGCTCGTTTTGATTTGGTATGGAAAATAATCGAATCGGGTTCAATAATATTTTGACCTTGTTTAAAAACGGGGCGTTGAATATAATTTCCTGCAGAATCTTTAAGTCTTCCAGCATATACAAGGTTTTTTTCGTAGTCTAAAACTATTTTACCAGCTTTTAATTCAAAATCCGTATAATAAATTTCTGCTTCGTCGTGTAGGGTTACTGTTTTTTTCTTTTGATCAAGTTTTTCGTATTCTTTCGCTTTCATGTTAACGACGCCTTCTAAAAATGGTTTACTCTTTTTAGAGGTATCAACAACAGTAGAATCTTTTACTTTTTGAAGATCCGTTTTTGTTAAAGTTACAGTACCCGGAATCGGATTATCTTGAGAAAAAACAGAAGTGGTTCCTAGTGTTAGAAAAATTACTGAAAAAACGATATGAAATAACTTTGTATGCAATGCTTTTAATAGTATTTTTGTAAAAATTTGGCTCACTTTTTGAAGTGTCAAACTTACATATATTTTTTTGCAAAAATAATGTTTTAATAAAATTATAACTTATAATACCTATCATTTGTTTTATGCCATCAAAAAAAAATACTAAAAAGCTGTTTTTATGGGTTTTACTTTTATCTATCACCTTTGGATTTAGTCAAAATAATGCTAAATTTAAAGTGGTTTTAGATGCCGGTCATGGAGGAAAAGATCCAGGAGCTGTAAAAAATGGAGTGCAAGAGAAAGATGTTGCACTTGATGTGGTATTAAAAATTGGAAAAATTTTAGAAAAAAATAAAGATGTTGAAGTTATCTACACTAGAAAAACAGATGTTTTCATAGAATTAAGAGAACGTGCTAACATCGCAAATAAAGCTAAAGCTAATTTGTTTGTTTCCGTTCATTGTAATTCGGTTAAGACAGGAAATCCAATTGGAGCAATGACTTTGGTAATGGGAATGTCAAGAACCGGAACCAATTTAGAAATTGCAAAAACAGAAAATGCAGTAATTTTTCAAGAAACAGACTATAAAACGAAATATAAAGGTTTTGATCCCAATAATCCCGAAACATTAATTGGTTTAAAAATCATACAAGAAGAGTCATTGCTGCAGAGTATTGAATTAGCAACTTTAATTCAAAATCAATTTCGATATGAATTAAAAAGAAAAGATAAAGGAGTTCATCAACAACCTTTATGGGTTTTAGATGCTACAGTTATGCCTGGTGTTCTTATTGAATTGGGTTTTGTTTCTCACCCTGATGAAGCTAAATATTTGAGTTCTGAAAGCGGAAAAGAAGAAATGTCAGAATCTATTTCTAATGCTATTTTGGCTTACAAAAATGATTTTTTCAGTGGAGGAGAAGTGACAGAAATAGAAACTGTTGTTGTGCCAAAAGCATCAACTTCTACTAAGACAAGTACAGATTCAGAAAGAGTTACAACAGAAAAGAATAACTCAAAATCAAGTAAAACCTATTACAAAGTACAAATTTGTGCTGGAAATAAAAAAGTGGAAACAAAACCTGCTAATTTTAAAGGTTTAAAAGGAATTACTTTTGAAAAAGAAAACAAACTATACAAGTATTTTTATGGTGAAGAAACGGATTATAATGCTTGTAAGAAAAAATTAGATGAAGCTAAGAAAAAAGGATATACTTCTGCTTATATTGTAACTTTTAAGAATTAATAATCAATTGCATATGTTAAAGAGAATCGTTTTTGTAGTGATTGCAATGTGTGTTTTTCCAGTATTCGGTCAAAGCCAAAAATTTAAAGTTGTTTTAGATGCGGGTCACGGTGGAAAAGATTATGGAGCAGTGTATCATGGTAATATTGAAAAAAATATTGCCCTACAAACGGTGTTACGAGTTGGCGCTATTTTAGAAAAAGATCCTCAAATTGATGTTGTATATACGCGTAAATCAGATGTTTTTATCGAATTACAACAACGTGCTAATATTGCCAACAAGTCTAAAGGGAGCATTTTTGTTTCCATGCATTGTAATGCTAATAAAAATCAAGCGGCTTCAGGAAATGAAACGTATGTTATGGGTATTACTCGTAATGCTTCCAATTTAGAAGTAGCAAAAAACGAAAATGAAGTAGTTACTTTAGAAACCGATTATAAAATAAAATACGATGGTTTCGACCCAAATTCTCCAGAATCCGTAATTGGAATTTCAATACTTCAAGAAGAACATTTAGATCAAAGTATCGAATTAGCAGGAAGAGTTCAGGAATTTTTTACTAAGAAAACCGACAACAAAAATAGAGGGGTAAAACAAGCAGGATTCTTAGTATTACGACAAATTACAATGCCAAGAGTTTTGATTGAAATGGGATTCGTTTCAAATAAAGAAGAAGGAGCATTTTTAAATTCAGAAGAAGGTCAAGATAAATTAGCTGAAGCTATTGCGGGTGCTATTATGGATTATAAAAATGAGTTTTTCAATCCTTCTAATAATGATAACGGTAAAGAAGAGGTAAAAGTTGTAGATAAAAAGGAGGAAACAATAGTTAAAGACACTCCAAAAAAAGAGGTTCCAATTAAAGCAAAAGAAATAGTTACCGAGAAAGGAATTGTTTTTAAAATTCAAATTTCGGCAAGTACTAAAGAATTAGCAACAACTCCTTCAAACTTTAAAGGATTAAGTCCAATTTCTGTTGAATCTACAGGAAGTTTATATAAATACTTTTTTGCGTCCGAAAAAAATTACGATGCTGCTAAGCAAAAATTGGAGGAGGCCAAGCAAAAAGGATATTCTACAGCCTTTATTGTTGCTTATAAAGATGGAATAAAAATAAGCGTAACCGATGCAATAAAATAAAATAAAAGTTTATTTTTGTTAAAAATTATTAAGCTTTGAAACTAACAAAAGAAATCAAAACCGCCGTCCTCGTTATTGTATCTATATTATTATTCATTTGGGGATATAATTTTTTAAAAGGAAAAAACCTTTTCGATAATAGCAACAAATTGTATGTAGTGTTTGATTCTGTTGAAGGATTAGCTCCATCATCTATAGTTACTATTAAAGGAGTTCCTGTAGGAAGAGTTAATTCATATTCTTTTTTAGAAAATAAAAAGGTTGTAGTTGAATTAGCAATCACTTCAGATTATCCAATTTCAAAAACAAGTGTTGCAGAACTTAGAGGATCATCTCCATTAGGGGGAAAAGAAATTATTATTATTCCAAATGATTCGGATAATAATTTAGTTGTTTCTGGTGATTATTTGAAAGCAAGTAGTAAGCTAGGATTAACAGATGCTTTAGCACAACAGTTAGAACCCTTACAAGATAAAGTTCAAAAGTTATTAGATAATGCTGATGTTTTATTTTCTAATGTAAACGATATATTAGATGAAAAAACAAAACAAAATCTGAAAAGTAGTATTGCGGAGTTAAACAAAACACTTTCTGAATTTAGTGTTGCTTCAAAAAACATCAATGAAATGATTGCAGATAACAAATCGAAAATCAATTCTACAATGACTAATTTAGATAAAACTACTGCTAATTTTTCTAAAATGTCTGACTCACTTGCAAAAGCAAACTTGGGTCAAACCGTTAAAAACTTAGAAAAAACATTGGCAAGTGTAGATAAAATCATGGCCGATATCAATAGTGGTAAAGGCACTATGGGTAAATTGATGAAAGACGATGCTATGTATACTAATTTCACTAATACGTCTAAAGAATTAGAGTTGTTATTACAAGATCTTCGCTTAAATCCAACACGTTATGTAAACGTTTCTCTTTTTGGAAAGAAAAACAAACCTTATGTAGCTCCAGTTAACGATACAATCAAAAAGTAAATTTTATACGATGCAATTTTTAGATAATATTTTCTTCGCATTGCTTTTAGCAGCAGGTGTAGGTTATTTTACAATCAATGTAAAAAAACTAATTCGTAATATTAAATTAGGTCACGATATAGATCGTACTGATAATTCTTCTGAACGTTGGAAGAATATGACGATGGTTGCCTTAGGACAATCTAAAATGGTAAAGCGTCCTGTTGCAGGATTTTTACACATTATAGTATACGTAGGATTCGTAATTATCAACATCGAAGTAATTGAAATTATTATTGATGGACTTTTCGGAACGCATCGTGTTTTGTCTTTCATGGGAGGATTTTATGATGTGTTAATTGGTTCATTCGAAATATTAGCATTCTTAGTATTAGTAGCTGTAATTGTTTTCTGGATTAGAAGAAATGTTACCAAATTAGGTCGTTTCGCTAGTTCAGATTTGGATGGAAAACCTAGAAATGACGCCAACTATATTCTATATTTTGAAGTAGTTTTAATGACGTTATTCTTAGTAATGAATGCAGCTGATTTCCATTTGCAAAACTTAGGAATAGGTCATTATAATCAAGCAGGAAGTTTCCCAATTTCTCAATTTATTGCTCCAATTTTCAATGGTATGAGTGAAGGTTCAGTTGTACTTATTGAAAGAACTGCTTGGTGGTTTCACATTGCTGGAATCTTAGTTTTCTTAAACTATTTATATTTTTCTAAACATTTACACATTTTATTAGCTTTCCCAAATACGTACTTTGCAGATTTGAATGCGAAGGGGAAATTAAATAACTTAGAAAGTGTAACAAATGAAGTTAAATTAATGATGGATCCAAATGCTGATCCATTCGCAGCGCCAGCAAATCCTGATGCTGTTCCAGCAAAGTTTGGTGCTTCTGATGTTCAAGATTTAAATTGGGTGCAGTTATTAAACGCTTACAGTTGTACCGAATGTGGTCGTTGTACTTCATCATGCCCAGCGAACCAAACAGGTAAAAAATTATCACCTCGTAAGATTATGATGGATACGCGTGATCGTTTAGAGGAAGTAGGAAGAAATATCGATTTAAATAAAGGTGTATTTGTTGATGATGGAAAATCATTATTAAACGATTACATTACTACAGAAGAATTATGGGCTTGTACAACTTGTAATGCTTGTGTGGAAGAATGTCCAATCAATATTAGTCCGCTATCAATTATTATCGATATGCGTCGTTACTTAGTAATGGAACAAAGTGCTGCCCCAATGGAACTTAACAATATGATGAGTAATATTGAAAATAATGGTGCGCCTTGGCCTTATAATCAAATGGATCGTTTAAATTGGGTAAACGAATAATTTTACATTAACTATCTTAAATAGTATATAATATGTCAGAAAATTTAATTGTACCAACAATGGCCCAAATGATGGCCGAAGGAAAACAACCTGAAATTTTATTTTGGGTAGGTTCTGCTGGTAGTTTCGATGACAGGGCAAAAAAAATCACAAGAGCTTTCGTTAAAATTTTAAATAGAGCAAATGTTAACTTTGCAGTTTTAGGAACCGAAGAAAGTTGTACAGGAGATATAGCCAAAAGAGCTGGAAATGAATTTTTGTTTCAAATGCAAGCTTTCATGAATATTGAATTGCTTAATGCTTACGAAGTAAAGAAAATTGTAACCTGTGATCCACATTCATTTAACTGTTTAAAAAATGAATATCCAAGTTTAGGTGGAAATTATGAAGTTTTACACCATACGCAATTTATTCAACAACTTTTAAAAGAAGGGCGTATTGATTTTAATAAAGATACGTATAAAGGAAGCCGTATAACGTTTCACGATCCTTGCTATTTAGGTAGAGCAAACAATGAATATCAAGCTCCAAGAGAAATTTTGTCTCAAACAAATGCTCAAATTGTTGAGATGAAACGAAGTAAAAGTTCTGCATTATGTTGTGGAGCGGGTGGTGCTCAAATGTTTAAAGAACCTGAAAAAGGAAACATGGATATTAACGTTTTAAGAACACAAGATGCGCTTGAAACTACCCCAAATATTATCGCTACAGGATGTCCTTATTGTAATACAATGATGACCGATGGAGTAAAATTTGCACACAAAGAAAACGAAGTTAAAGTGTTAGATATTGCAGAAATAATAGCAAACGCACAAAATTTATAATTTAAAACTGAACATGAAAAAAATCTTATTATTACTTGTCCTTGTAGGAAATGTTGCATTTGCTCAAAAACTAACTAAAGATCAATTATCTGAAAAATTAGCTGAAAAAGCTTGTGGTTGTGCTGAAAAGCAAGAGATTACTAAAGATAATTTTGAATTAACTATTGGAATTTGTCTATTAGAAGGTATTAATGCTTACGAAAAAGATGTAGAAAAACATTATGGTAAGGATGTAATTTCTAACGACAAAAAAATGGAAGAGTTGGGATATGAAATTGGAAAAAAAATGGGTTTGAAATGTCCAACAGTTTTTAAATTCATGTTAGAGGATGAAGAAGGTGATAGTGCTGATGTAGATGATTCAGATGAACTTACTATTACTGGAAAAATTGCTGAAATTAAATCTGAACAGTTTTTAACTTTTATTGTTAAAGAAGAATCAGGTAAAACAAATCAATTTATTTTATTAAGTAGTTTTGATAATGCATTTTTATTAACAGATAAAGTATTAAAAGCTACTGATGCTGTTGATGTTACCTATTATGAAATGGAATTATTTGATGCTAAATTAGGTAAATTCGTATCTTATAAAATTGTTACTGATATCACAAAAAAATAATCATGTTTGTACCATTTGATACCTTACCAGAAGAATCAAAAATTTGGATTTATCAGTCCAATAGAAAATTTTCTGATGAAGAAATTCAAGAAATTGAAAAAGACTTGACTTCCTTTTTAGAGAATTGGACTGCTCATGGTCAACATCTTGAAGCTTCGTTTGTAACAAGATATAATCGTTTTATTATTATTGCTGTAAATCAGGAAGTACAAGCTGCTACTGGTTGTTCTATTGATGCTTCGGTACAATTTATCCAAAACTTAGAACAAAAATATAATGTAGATTTATTAGACAAAATGAACGTTACTTTCAAAGTAGGCGATCATGTTGCTTTTAAACCGCTTATCGAATTTAAAAAAATGGCTAAAGAAAAAGCTGTTTCAGAAAATACAATTGTCTTCAATAATCTTTTAAATACTTTAGGAGAGTGGCAAGATTTCTGGGAAGTTCCTGCTAGTGAAAGTTGGCACAATAGATTTTTTTAGATTCATTTTCAAAAAAGCTCATGGATAGCGATATATTTTTATTAAGCATTTCTGGTCACGACAAACCGGGATTAACATCTTCATTAACAGCTGTTTTAGCAGCGTATGATGCAAATGTTCTCGATATTGGCCAAGCTAATATTCACGATACACTTTCATTAGGTATATTATTCCAAATTAAATCTGGAAAAAAATCGGCTGCTGTTTTAAAAGATATCTTATTCAAATCTTATGAATTAGGAATTAAAGCAAAATTTAAACCCATTTCTCTTGAAGATTACGAGAAATGGGTTAATCTTCAAGGAAAAGACCGTTATATCGTAACGCTTTTAGGAGAAAAATTAACTGCCGAACAAATTTCTCGTGTAACACAGGTTATTTCTGAAAAGAATTTAAATATCGATGCTATCAAGCGTTTAACAGGAAGAGTTTCTCTAGTTAAAGAAGATGATTATCCAAGATCTTCTATTCAATTATCAATTCGAGGAGTAATTCATGATAAATCTGAATTTACCGAAAAATTCATGGCTATTTCGTCCGAATTAAATCTAGATATTGCCTTTCAAGAAGATAATATTTTTAGAAGAAACAGACGTTTAGTTTGCTTTGATATGGATTCCACTTTAATCCAAACCGAAGTAATTGATGAATTAGCTGAACTCGCAGGCGTTGGCGAACAAGTAAAAGCCATTACAGAATCTGCAATGCAAGGCGAAATTGATTTTCAAGAAAGTTTCAAACAAAGAATGCGACTTTTAAAAGGTTTAAGTGAAGAAGTTCTAGAAGAAGTTGCCATTAATTTACCCATCACAAAAGGAGCAAGACGATTAATCGATACTTTAAAATCGTATGGTTTTAAAACGGCAATTTTATCAGGTGGATTTACTTATTTTGGAAAATATCTACAAAAAGAATTAGGAATCGATTACGTTTATGCCAATGAATTAGAAATCAAAGATGGAGTTCTAACCGGTGGATATATTGGTGAAATTGTAGACGGAAATAAAAAAGCCGAATATCTAAAAGAAATCGCACACAAAGAAGGAATTCATATTAACCAAACCATTGCTGTTGGTGATGGCGCTAATGATTTACCTATGTTGAATCTAGCTGGTTTAGGAATTGCTTTTCATGCAAAACCAAAAGTAAAAGACAACGCTCAAAGTTCTATTTCAAGCATTGGTTTAGATGGTGTTTTGTATTTGTTAGGCTACCACGACCGCCATATCGATTTGATGGATTAGTCTATTCATGTCTTCGTAAAAAAGAATAGAATCCCTAGTTAACAACTTTCTTCATAAAATAAACCTAAAACACTTTATTTTAAAGCTAAGATGTAGTATTTTGGCATGGATTTAGTTCTAAGTTAAAAAATCAAACAATAATTTATGCAAAGAGTGCTCACCCTACTGTTTTCGGTAGTTTTCATACATATATCATTTTCCCAAAATAAAACTAAACCTGTTTTAACTGCTAAAAAAGTGGTTTCCCAACAAGTTTGGGTGGACAGTATTTACAACCAATTTTCGTTTGAAGAAAAAGTGGGGCAGTTGTTTATGGTTGCCGCGTATTCCAATAAAGATGAAGCACACAATAAATCCATCGATAAATTAGTTGAAGAATATAAAATTGGAGGTTTGATTTTCTTTCAAGGCGGACCAGTGCGTCAAGCAAAATTAACCAATAGATATCAAGCAAAATCAAAAGTGCCATTGTTCATCGGAATTGATGCCGAATGGGGATTAAGCATGCGATTGGATTCTACCTATTGTTATCCATGGAACATGACATTAGGTGCAGTTCAAGACATGAAATTGATTGAAAAAGCTGGAAATCAAATGGCAAAACAATCAAAGCGAATGGGAATTCACTTCAATTTTGCTCCAGTTGTTGACATCAATACGAATCCAAAAAATCCAATTATTGGCAATCGTTCGTTTGGAGAAACTAAAGAAAACGTAACCGCTAGAGCCATTGCTTTAATGAAAGGTTTACAAGACGAAGGCGTTTATGCAACAGCGAAACATTTTCCAGGTCATGGCGATACTTCAACTGATTCACATCATACATTACCGGTTGTAAATTTTGATAGAAATCGATTAAATGATGTGGAACTTTTTCCATATAAAGAATTGATTAAAAACGGATTAACTAGTGTTATGGTGGCGCATTTAAATGTGCCAAGTTTAGAGCCAAGAGAAAATTACCCAACATCTATTTCCTATCCTGTAGTTACTGATATTCTTAAAAAAGAATTGCAATTTGAAGGTTTAATTTTTACTGATGCCTTAAATATGAAAGGGGCAAGTAATTTTAAAAAACCAGGAGATATTGATTTGGAGGCTTTTTTAGCTGGTAATGATGTTTTATTATTTGCAGAAAATGTTCCTGTTGCGATTAAAAAATTTAAAGAAGCTTTTGATACAGGAATTATTACTGAAGATCGTTTGATGTATTCAGTAAAAAAGATTTTAGCCTATAAATACAAATCAAATTTGAACAACTACCAACCAATTGTTTTAGATAATTTATACAAAGATTTGAATGCAGTAGAATATGATGCTTTAAATTATAAATTATACGAAAATGCCGTTACTATTGTCAAAAATCATGATAAATTAGTTCCGGTTCGCGATATTGAAAAAGAGAAAATCGCTTACATTAAATTAGGAAACGATAAATCCGATACCTTTCTAGCAAATTTGAGAAATTACGCTTCTATTAGTGAAATTACCAATAAGAATTTAGATTCGGTTTTAGTACAATTACAAGATTATACGAAAGTGATTATTGGATATCACAAACAAGATGGTGCTTGGAGAAATCACAATTTGAATTTTAAAGAAATGCTTTGGATTAATCAAATTGCGAAGCAAAATGATGTGATTTTGACTTGTTTTACGAAACCATATTCGTTAACTAATTTAAAGAATTTTGAAGATATTGAAACTATTATAGTTGCTTATCAAAACAACGATATTGCCCAAACGATTGCGCCACAAATTATCTTTGGAGCAATGGGAGCTAAAGGAAAACTACCTGTTTCAATTGATGACGAATTCAAAGTAAATGAAGGAATTGAAACATTAGAAATCAAACGTTTAGGATTTACAATTCCAGAAAACGTAGGCATGAATTCAAAAGTATTAACAAAAATTGATTCCATTGCTAATCATGCTATTTCTAAGAGAATGACGCCTGGACTTCAAGTGGTTGTAGCTCGAAAAGGAAAAGTTATTTACCAAAAATCATTTGGAAATCACACCTATGAATCGAATCAAAAAGTAAGTAATACGGATGTTTATGATATTGCTTCTTTGACAAAAATTGTTGCAACTTTACCAAATGTCATGCAAGAATTTGATCAAGGTCATTTAACTTTAGAAACGAAATTAAAAACCATGTTACCTGAAGCTAAAAACTCTAATAAAGCTAATGCTACAGTTTTAGATATGTTAACACATCAGGCTCGTTTTCAACCTTGGATTCCTTTTTATAAAGCTACTTTAGACAGTTTGAACCGTCCGAGTACGCATTTTTACAGAACTGAATTTTCAGATGATTTTCCAATCCACGTTGCCGATAAATTATATTTGAGAAAAGATTATAATGATACCATTATCAATACTATTTTAAAAAGTGATTTATTACCAAAAAAACAATACAAATACAGCGATTTTACTTTTATTCTTTTTAAAGAATATTTAGAGTTACATAGCAAAAAATCACTTGAAGAATTAGCTCATACAAATTTTTTCGAGCCTTTAGGTGCTAATTCTATTATGTACAATCCGTTACGAAAAATGAATGCAAATAGAATTATTCCGACGGAAAATGATACGTATTTCAGACATCAGTTAGTGCAAGGATATGTACATGATATGGCGGCTGCGATGCAAGGCGGAATTTCTGGTCATGCAGGATTGTTTGCAAATGCTTTAGATGTAGCAAAAGTGATGCAAATGTATCTTCAAAAGGGAAGTTATGGGGGTAGAACTTATATTTCTGAAAATACGTTTAATATGTTCAATACCTGTTATTTCTGTAAAGATGGTAATAGAAGAGGAGTTGGTTTTGATAAACCGCAATTAGGAAATGAAGGTCCAACATGTGGTTGCGTTTCACTAACAAGTTTCGGACATACTGGTTTTACAGGAACTATGACTTGGGCTGATCCAGAAAAAGAGATTGTATATGTCTTCTTATCTAACAGGACATATCCAGATTCTAACGCTGCGAATAAATTATCTAAAGAAAATATCAGAGAGAATATTCAGAAAGTAATTTACGAAGCTATTGTTGAGTAATTTTTGTAAATTTAATATTCTAATTTTAAAAGAACAACTATGACATCAGCAGCAATAACAGTAGAACAATACATCAACGAAGCTCCAGAAGACAGAAGAGAAGCGTTACACAAATTAAGAAATATAATTTTAGAAAATCTTCCAGAAGGTTTTCAGGAAGGAATTGGTTATGGTATGATTGGTTATTCTGTTCCTCATTCAATCTATCCTCCAGGTTATCACTGTACTCCAGAATTGCCTTTACCATTCATGTCATTCGCAAGTCAGAAGAATAGCATCAATTTTTATCATATGGGAATTTATGCTAAGCCTGAATTATATGATTGGTTTGTAACCGAATACCCAAAACATTCTAAACAAAAATTAGACATTGGCAAAAGCTGTTTGCGCATCAAAAAGCCTGAAAATATTCCGTTTGAATTGATTGGGGAATTAGTAAAAAAAGTTACAGTACAAGATTGGATAGCTACTTATGAAGCAGCTTTTAAAAAATAATTTTTAACAAATGTTTTAGAGTTGCCAACGCTAGAAGTGGTAATTTTATTTCAAAATTTATATAAATGAAAATTGCTATAGTTTGTTATCCTACATTTGGAGGAAGTGGCGTAGTTGCTACTGAACTCGGTTTGGAGTTAGCTAAAAGAGGTCATGAAATTCACTTCATTACATACAGTCAACCCGTGCGTTTGGCATTGTTAAATCCAAATGTACATTACCATGAAGTTCACGTTCCAGAATATCCGTTGTTTCATTATCAACCTTACGAATTAGCACTTTCTAGTAAGTTGGTTGATATGGTGAAATTGTACAAAATTGATGTTTTACACGTGCATTATGCCATTCCACATGCTTATGCAGGTTACATGGCAAAACAAATGTTAGCAGATGAAGGCATTCATATTCCAATGGTCACCACGCTTCACGGAACCGATATTACGTTAGTGGGAAATCACCCATTTTACAAACCAGCAGTAAGTTTCAGTATCAATAAATCAGATGTGGTAACGAGTGTTTCACAAAGTTTAAAAGACGATACGTATCGTTTGTTTGATATTAAAAAAGAAATTGAAGTTATCCCGAATTTCATCGAGTTAAACAAAGATAAATTAAAAGAAAATATTCCGTGTCATCGTTCGTTAATGGCGAATGAGGATGAGAAAATTATAACTCATATTTCCAATTTCAGAAAAGTAAAACGAATCGAAGATATTGTAAAAATCTTTTATGAAATTCAGAAAGAAGTGCCATCTAAATTAATGATGGTAGGAGAAGGTCCAGAAAAAGAAGGAGCAGAGCAATTATGTGAACAATTAGGAATTCAAAATAAAGTGATTTTCTTTGGAAATAGTAATGAAATTGATAAAATTTTATGTTTCTCCGATTTGTTCTTATTACCTTCAGAAACCGAAAGTTTCGGATTAGCCGCATTAGAAGCTATGGCTTGTGGTGTTCCTGTAATTTCAAGTAATTCTGGTGGACTTCCCGAAGTAAATAAAGATGACTTTTCTGGTTATTTGAGTGATGTTGGCGATGTCACTAAAATGAGTCGTGATGCTATTTCGTTGTTAAAAGATGAGGAAAAATTAGCGCAATTTAAAGTGAATGCTTTAGAAACAGCTAAACTTTTTGATATTCAAAATATCATGCCTTTATATGAGCAAGTTTATTTTAAAGCTTTAAATTCAAAATAATGATCAAATTTTTACCTTTAATTTTAGTAATTATATCTTGTAGTACTTCGTCTCCAAAACAAGTAGTAGACTCTTCTTTTTCGGTAATTTTTAAAAGTGAAATAGGTGGAGCCGAAAAATCGAGTCACTTGTTAATACAAAATAATGAATCGTATATTCAATTTATAGAATCTCTAAAATTAGACGAATCGCAATATGCTAATTTTTTAAAAGTTGATTTTAAAAAGAAAGATGTATTAGTTTTATATCAAGGACAAAAAACATCTGGAGGTTATTCAATTGATGTTGAATCAGTAGTAAATGATAATTCCACTATAGTGGTAAAGAAAAAAGAAATACAACCTAAAGCAGGTGAAATTACAACAACTGTAATTACGTCACCTTATTGTATAGCTTTAATACCAAAAGGCAAAAAATTAATAATAGAATAAAAAAAAGTCCCGAATTAATCGGGACTTTTATATTTTACCATCTATATCTAATTCCTAATGCGATATCTGGACCAAAATCATTATTAATGTTATCATTAAAATAAATTTCAGGTCTAAAGTCTAATGATAATTGTATTGGAGCTTCTTGAAAATTGTATTCGATTCCGATGTCACCTGCAACAAATAATACTGTTTCATTCTCACCATTGTATTTTACACCATTAAATGTATAATCTTTACCACTCCATGAGCCAATTCCTCCACCAACTCCAGCATACCAATTAAAACCACCTTCAATGTTCCAAACCCATTGATAGATACCTGTTAATTTGAATGCATTATAATCTTTTCCATCTCTCCAACCCAAGTCAAGTTCTAAACGATTATTTTTACTCAAACCTCTTTGGTAAGAAATTTCTCCACCAAAACCATCGTTGTCACCTAAACGCAATCCTAATGCGTTTTTAGAAATGTCCTGAGCCTGTGCGCTGAATGCTAAGCCTAGTAGCATAAAAGCAGATAAAATTAATTTCTTCATAACCCGTTGGGTGAAATTATTTGAAGTAAAATAAATTGAAAAAATGTTGGTCAAGATACTGAAAATCAGTATCTTGAAGTCGCAAAACAACCAACATTTATGACAAATATAGTTAAAAATTATTTTAGAGTATTAGAAGTTATAAGTTCTTTGAATTTTGAGTTGGATTTTAAATCAGGAATTGGCAGAAAGCCAAAAATGTCTGACATAGAAGTAGTTGCCTTGAGTTTGACAGCAGAATTTATGTCAATAGACAGCGAAAATTCACTTTTCAAACAGCTACTACCAGGTGAAATTTCCAATCTAATTGAGCGTAGTCAATTTAATAAAAGACGAAAAAAGCTGTTT
>NZ_KK366032.1:0-86028 GCF_000686885.1 Flavobacterium sasangense DSM 21067
GAAAAATGTTGTAAAACTTGATAATTACTTCGCTCCAGAAGAATTAGAAGCTGCTTTAGAAAAGTTTGTTTATCGTTATAACAATGAACGCTATCATGAATCATTAAACAACTTAACTCCTGCAGACGTGTATTTTGGAAGAGGTGAATTAATTTTAAAAGAACGTGAACGATTAAAGAAAATGGCTATTATAAACCGAAGAAATGAGTACCAAAAATCAAAATTAACAACTAATCAAAAAAATCTTTTATCTTTGAATTATTAACTAAATACTCTCTTAGCAAAAGTCCAATTTAGTTTGAAGACGTACATCAAGATGAAGTTTTCCTAATGTAATAAATTTCCAAAGTTTAACTTCTGAATTGGATTTATCATCTAATTTTATTCCATCTAATACATTGATAGCCTCATCAATTTTTTCTAACATCATTTTATGCTTTGCTTTTTCAATTAGCAAAAAGGCATTTGAATCTGAAGTAACATCATTAGAATTATTTTTTATTAATAAATCACAATTCGTAATTTCAGTTTCAGATTCTTTATACAAGCACAAATATCTTAAGATTGTTGATTTTAAAAGTTCAACCTCTGCTTTTTCGGGTATTGTTAAATATTTTTGCTGTTGTTTTTCTTGAAATAAAGACTTTAAACAAGCACTCAAATCACCTTTTGCTAAATATGCTTTAGCAATTAACAAATTAGCTTTAGCCTTTTCTTCCTCAGAAATAATTGGGGTACTCAATAAATGTTGAGCAATTTTAACAGCCTGATTAGGATTAGAATACATTAACTCTTCAACTTCACCAATCAAATTATGCTTTTCAGGAGTTTGCGCAAAAAATGAAACAGAGTAAAATCCGCATACAAGCAACAATAAAGCACTAAAATTGAGGTAGCTTTTTCCCATTTTCTTTTCAACAATTTTTAAGCAATTTGAATAGTAGCAAATATATTATTTTAAATATAAGAAAAAAAACGAAAACCATAACATCTTAAACAAAATTTGTTGATTTTTTTTATGATTAGTGAAATTAATATCCCATATTTAAAACAATAATTACCATAGGTTGTTAAATTTTAAAATATTTTAAACTTGTTGTGTAATAAAAAATCAAATTAAGCTACTAACTCTTATATTTGTTATAACTTTCAACCAAACAAAACCTATTTCTATGAAAAAAATATTTTTTTCAAGTGCCGTTTTAACCTTGTTTCTTACAAGCTGCTCCTCAGCTCAAATGACAGAAAAAAAACCAGCAGATGCAGGCACTTACATTAACACAATTAAAGCAGAAGAACTAAGCAAACACCTATACATTGTTGCAGGTGATGAAATGCAAGGAAGAAACACTGGTGAACCTGGACAAAAAAAAGCAGGTGAGTATTTAATTAACGAATACAAAAAAATGGGCATCAGTTTTCCTCCTGGAGCGACTGATTTTTATCAAAAAGTACCTTCCGAATTCATGAAAAGAGGATTTGCTCCTAAATTAAATGATTCAGAAAACATTTGGGCTTTCATTAAAGGTTCAGAAAAGCCGGATGAAGTTTTAGTTATTTCAGCTCATTACGACCACGTTGGTATGAAAAACGGAGAAATCTACAACGGAGCTGATGATGACGGTTCAGGAACTGTTGCTTTATTAGAAATTGCACAAGCCTTCAAAGAAGCAGAGAAAAAAGGTCATGGACCAAAACGTTCAATCTTATTTTTACACGTTACAGGTGAAGAGCATGGCTTACATGGATCTAGATATTATTCTGAAAATCCTTTATTCCCATTAGCCAACACTATTGCCGATATTAATATTGATATGGTGGGAAGAAGAGATACACTTCATCCAGGAACAAATAATTATATTTATGTAATTGGTTCTGATAGATTAAGTAGTGAACTTCACACAATCAACGAAGAAGCTAATGCTAAATACACCAAATTAGAATTGGATTATAAATACAACGATAGAAAAGATCCTGAGAGAATTTACTACCGTTCTGACCATTATAACTTTGCAAAAAAAGGAATCCCAGCGATTTTCTTCTTCAACGGAATCCACGCAGATTATCACTTACCAAGTGATACTCCAGACAAAATTGAATACGATGCTTTAGCAAAACGTGCACAATTAGCCTTTGCCTTAGCCTGGGAATTAGCAAATCGTCCAGAAAAAATAAAAGTAGACAGAGACGGGAAATAATCCTGAACTTCTTAAAAATAAAAACTCCTGATGATTAGTCAGGAGTTTTTTATTGAATTTTGTTTGAAATTAAAATACAAACATTGCTCTTTCGCTCATTAAATCATTTACTTCTTCCGCTACTTGTTCTAAAACAGCTTCATCAGTGTGATTCATTAATACTTTATCGATTAAAGCTACAACTGTTTCCATATCTTCTTCCACCAATCCACGAGTTGTGATTGCTGGAGTTCCCACACGAATACCAGAAGTAACAAATGGTGATTTATCATCAAATGGCACCATATTTTTATTCACCGTAATTTCAGCTTTTACTAGTGCGTTTTCCGCATCTTTACCTGAAATTCCTTTGTTTCTTAAATCAATTAACATCATGTGGTTATCTGTACCACCCGAGATTAATTTATAACCTCTTTTATTGAAAGCTTCTGCCATTGCTTGTGCATTTTTCTTCACTTGCATAGCATAACGGAAAAACTCATCTGTTAAACATTCTCCAAACGCCACCGCTTTAGCTGCAATAATATGCATTAAAGGTCCGCCTTGATTTCCAGGGAAAACCGACATATCTAAAACATGCGACATCATTCTGATTTCTCCTTTTGGAGTAGTTAATCCCCAAGGGTTTTCAAAATCTTTCCCCATCATAATCATTCCTCCTCTTGGACCACGTAAAGTCTTGTGAGTAGTTGTTGTTACAATATGGCAATGTGGAATTGGGTCATTCAATAAACCTTTAGCAATTAAACCTGCTGGGTGTGAAATATCAGCTAGCAATAAAGCACCAACGCTATCTGCAATTTCTCTGAAACGTTTAAAATCCATATCACGAGAATAAGCCGAAGCTCCTGCGATAATCATTTTTGGTTTTTCTCTTAAAGCAATTTCTTGGATTTTGTCATAGTTCAAAACACCTGTTTCCTCTTCTACTCCATAAAATACTGGACGGTATAATTTTCCTGAGAAATTCACAGGAGAACCATGCGTTAAGTGACCTCCGTGAGATAAGTCAAATCCTAAAATAGTATCACCTGGTTTTAAACATGCTGCAAAAACTGCTGTATTGGCTTGAGAACCAGAATGAGGTTGTACATTTACATACTCAGCACCAAACAAAGCTTTTGCTCTGTCAATTGCAATTTGTTCTACAATATCTACTACTTCACATCCTCCGTAATATCTTTTACCAGGATATCCTTCAGCATATTTGTTGGTTAAACATGAACCTGCTGCTTCCATTACTTGGTCGCTAACAAAGTTTTCAGAAGCAATTAATTCAATTCCGTGAATTTGTCTGTCTTGTTCATCAAGAATTAGGTCAAAAATTTGTTCGTCGCGTTGCATTGCAATAAATATTCGTTAAAATTAGGTCAAAATTACGAAAAAGGTTTGTTACATTGCTAGATAATTTTATATTTGATTCATAATTTTTCAACAACAAACTAACAATACAATTATGCCAAATATAGCAAACGACCCAAATAGAAAATCGTGGATTCCAGTTCCTGAAAATAGTGACTTCCCGATTCAAAACATTCCTTTTGGTGTTTTCATTACAAAAGAGGATGTAATCACTATTGGAACAAGAATTGGAAATTGTGCCATCGACATGGGTGCTTTACAACAATTAGGATATTTTGAAGGTATTGAACTTACAGACGATATGTTCATGCAAGACACTCTAAACGATTTTATTTCTGACGGAAAAAAAACATGGCGTTTGGTAAGAAATCGCTTAGCGGAACTTTTCGATGAAACCAATCCAACTTTAAGAGACAATAAAAATCACAGAGAAGTTGTAATTTTTAAAGTAGAAGATATCGAAATGCTTTTACCGGTTCAAATTGGAGATTACACCGATTTTTACAGTTCAAAAGAGCACGCTACAAACGTAGGAAAAATGTTCCGTGATCCAGAAAATGCGTTGTTACCAAACTGGTTACACATTCCTGTAGGTTATCACGGCAGAAGTTCTACGATTGTGCCATCTGGGATTCCTGTTCACAGACCGTATGGACAAACTTTACCAAACGGAGAAACAACTCCAGTTTTCGGACCTTCAAGATTAGTGGATTTCGAATTAGAAACTGCTTTTATTACTACTGATGCGAATTTAATGGGCGAACCAATTCCTGTTGAAGAAGCAGAAGAACATATCTTCGGAATGGTGTTATTTAATGACTGGAGTGCGCGTGATATCCAAAAATGGGAATATGTTCCACTTGGACCTTTCTTAGCGAAAAACTTTGCTTCGTCAATTTCACCTTGGATTGTAACCATGGATGCTTTAGAGCCTTTTAGAACAAAAGGTCCTGAGCAATCACCAGAGCCATTACCTTATTTACAACAAAAAGGAGAAAAAGCATTTGACATCAATTTAGAAGTTTTAATCAAACCTGAAAATTCAGAAGAAACTGTAGTTTCACGTTCAAACTTTAAATACATGTATTGGTCAATGGCACAACAATTGGCACATCATACCATAAATGGTTGTAGAGTAAATTCAGGTGACATGATGGGAAGTGGAACCATTTCTGGACCAACAGAAGATTCTTTCGGTTCGATGTTAGAGTTAACTTGGGGCGGACAAAAACCATTAAAAATGAAGGATGGCTCTGAACGTAAATTCATCAACGATAATGATACCGTTATTGTGAGAGGATATTGTCAAAAAGGAAATTTAAGAATTGGTTTTGGAGAAGTTTCAAGTAAATTGTTACCTGCTATTGATTTGAAATTTTAAAAATTAAACCCTAAAATATTAGAAACTCCGAAAGTTATTTTCGGAGTTTTTTTTGCTTAAAACTTTCCCATTTTCATTCATCGATTATTCACGACATTTTATCAAAAAAATTGAATTTTAGCCACACTTTAAGACATTATGTCGTAAATTTATATGGTTTTCGGAGTTTTATCAGTCATTTTGTCTTGATTTAAGCATTGGAATACCAATTGCAGTACTCCTTTCAAAATCATTAAATTGAAAATAAAAACGAATCCCCAACTCGACAACAACTAAAAAAATGAACTTAAAAAATTTAACTATTAAATCGCAAGAAGCATTGCAACAAGCACAGCAACTTGCACAAGAATTCGGACACCAACAACTAGAAAATGAACACATTTTCAAAGGTATATTGGAAGTCGACGAAAACGTAACTCCATTCATCCTAAAAAAATTGAATGTAAATGTGGAGTTATTTAAAAAAGTTTTAGAAAGCACATTACAAAGTTTCCCTAAAGTTTCGGGAGGCGAAATCATGCTTTCTCGTGAAGCAGCAACCGCTTTAAATGAAGCTAATATTATTGCTAAAAAAATGAACGATGAATACGTTTCTATCGAACATTTAATCTTAGCTATTTTCAAATCGAAAAGTAAAGTAGCCCAAATTCTAAAAGACCAAGGAGTTACTGAAAAAGGATTAGAAAGTGCGATTGCGGAAATACGTAAAGGAGAACGCGTAACCTCAGCATCAGCAGAAGAAACCTACAATTCTTTGAACAAATATGCTAAAAACCTTAACGAATTAGCACGTACTGGCAAATTAGACCCTGTTATTGGTCGCGATGAGGAAATTCGTAGAGTGTTACAAATCCTAACTCGTCGTACCAAAAACAATCCGATGTTAATTGGAGAACCCGGTGTTGGTAAAACAGCTATTGCTGAAGGTTTAGCACATCGAATTGTAGATGGCGACGTTCCGGAAAATCTAAAAGATAAGATCGTTTATTCTTTGGATATGGGCGCCTTAATTGCGGGTGCGAAATATAAAGGGGAATTTGAAGAACGCTTAAAAGCCGTAGTAAAAGAAGTTACTTCAGCCGAAGGTGATATTGTTCTTTTCATTGACGAAATTCACACCTTAGTAGGCGCTGGTGGTGGCGAAGGTGCTATGGACGCAGCTAACATCTTAAAACCTGCTCTAGCTCGTGGTGAATTACGTGCGATTGGAGCGACGACTTTAGACGAATATCAAAAATATTTCGAAAAAGACAAAGCGTTAGAAAGACGTTTCCAAAAAGTAAATATCGATGAACCTGATACTGAAAGTGCGATTTCGATTTTACGTGGTATCAAAGAAAAATATGAAGCACATCATAAAGTTCGTATCAAAGACGATGCAATTATTGCTGCGGTAGAACTCTCACAACGTTACATTACAAATCGTTTTCTACCAGATAAAGCGATTGACTTGATGGACGAAGCGGCTTCAAAATTGCGTATGGAAATCAATTCAAAACCAGAAGAATTAGACGTTTTGGATAGAAAAATCATGCAGCTGGAAATCGAAATTGAAGCGATTAAACGTGAAAATGATGAAACTAAATTAAAAGTTCTTGGTTTAGATTTAGCGAATTTAAAAGAAGAACGCAACGAAATTTTCACCAAATGGAAATCAGAGAAAGATGTTGTAGATAACATACAAGCGGTAAAATTAGAAATTGAAGATTTTAAAATCGAAGCCGAACAAGCCGAAAGAAATGGAGATTACGGAAAAGTGGCTGAAATCCGTTACGGAAAAATAAAAGAAGCACAAGAACGATTAGATGCTTTACAAACACAATTAGCAGAAAATCAAGCTGGTAATTCTCTAATCAAAGAAGAAGTTACGCATGACGATATCGCAGAAGTGGTAGCCAAATGGACAGGAATTCCAGTTACTAAAATGCTTCAAAGTGAAAGAGAAAAACTACTTAAATTAGAAGATGAATTACATCGCAGAGTAGTTGGGCAAGAAGAAGCAATTGAAGCGATAAGCGATGCTGTTAGAAGAAGTCGTGCTGGTTTACAAGATGCAAAAAAACCAATTGGTTCGTTCTTATTCTTAGGAACAACAGGTGTTGGTAAAACCGAATTAGCAAAAGCATTAGCCGAATATCTATTCGATGATGAAAATGCGATGACCCGAATTGATATGAGCGAATATCAAGAACGTCATGCGGTAAGTAGATTAGTTGGTGCCCCTCCAGGATATGTAGGGTATGACGAAGGCGGACAATTGACTGAAGCAGTAAGAAGAAAACCGTATTCTGTAGTATTGCTAGACGAAATTGAAAAAGCACATCCAGATACGTTTAATATTTTATTACAAGTTTTAGACGAAGGTAGATTAACCGATAACAAAGGTCGTGTGGCGGATTTCAAGAACACGATTATAATTATGACTTCGAATATGGGAAGTCAAATTATTCAAGAAAAATTCGAGAATTTAAAAGGTGGAATTGAAGCAGCAACCGAAGCGGCAAAAACAGAAGTTTTAGGCTTATTGAAACAAACCGTTCGACCTGAGTTTATCAACCGTATCGATGAAATCGTAATGTTTACACCGTTAACCGATAAAAACATTAAAGAAATTGTTGGATTGCAATTGAAAAGTGTGATTAAAATGTTAGCACAACAACACATTACTATGGATGCCACTCCAGAAGCGGTAGCGTATTTGGCAGAAAAAGGATACGATCCTCAATTTGGAGCGCGACCAGTAAAACGAGTAATCCAACGAGAAGTGTTGAACCAACTTTCGAAAGAAATATTAGCTGGAAAAGTGACTACTGATAGCATTATTCTTTTAGATAGTTTCGATGGCCAATTAGTATTTAGAAATCAAAGTGAGTTGGTAAACTAAATCCAATTCATAAAATATCCCCACAATCCAGGGGTTTATAATGGGTTAAGTTTGTTTTAGTTTGGGAAACACCGGTTCAATTTTGAATCGGTGTTTCTTTTTTTATCTGATAACCAATTATTTTTCTATTTTTGAAACAAATGCAACCCAATGAAAGAATTTTCAACCCATGAAAAACTAAAACATTTATTATCGTTTCCTGTAATTGTAGCGGCTTTAGGCTACTTTGTAGATATTTACGATTTACTACTTTTTGGAATTGTTCGTGTTCCCAGCTTAAAAGATATGAATTTAGATGTGGATACGGCTGGAACCCTAATTCTGAATTATCAAATGGTTGGATTATTATTAGGCGGAATTCTTTGGGGTGTTTTGGGCGATAAAAAAGGAAGACTTTCCGTTTTGTTTGGTTCCATTTTAGTGTATTCTTTAGCGAATATTGCTTGCGGATTTTTGCCTCATTTTCCTGTTGAAGATAAAACCATGTTATACGCATGGTTACGATTCATTGCAGGTATTGGTTTAGCAGGCGAATTAGGTGCTGGAATTACTTTAGTATCCGAATCGTTACCCAAACAATTGCGTGCTATTGGAACTTCAATTGTCGCAGGATTTGGTTTGCTTGGAGCCGTAGTGGCTCAGTTAACAGTAGAATTAGCGGGTGATTGGACAATAGCTTATTTCATTGGCGGCGGATTAGGATTAATGCTTTTAGTGTTGCGAATCAGTGTCGCTGAATCTGGAATTTATAACGACATCAAACATGATTCAGACATCAAAAAAGGAAATTTCTTTTCGTTTTTTACCAATTGGAATCGTTTCGTAAAATACATGAAATGCATTGCCATTGGATTACCTACTTGGTTTTGCATCGGAATTTTAGCGGTTATGGCGAATCAATTTGCTGTAGTTATGGGAATTGAGAATATTCAGCCGGGAAAAGCGATTATGTGGGCTTATGTAGGAATTTCTATTGGAGATTTTGCAAGTGGTTTTATTTCGCATTGGTTACATTCTCGAAAAAGAGCGATTTTTTATATGATGTTATTCACCATTATAGGAGTTGTTTTAATGCTTTACGGCGGAACAAAATCGGAAAACATGTACTACTTCTATTGTGCTTGGTTAGGATTAGGTACTGGCTATTGGGCCATGTTTGTTACGGTTGGTGCAGAACAATTTGGAACCAATATTAGAAGTACCGCAACCACCACTATTCCAAATATGGTACGCGGATTAGTTCCTGTGATGTTATTAGCTTTTGATGGTTTAAAGGTCAATAATGGAGTTATAACGGCAGCTGCCATAGTGGGTTTCTTTGCTTTTGGGTTAGGCATTTACTCTACCCTAACTATTTCAGAAACCCATAATAAAGATTTAGATTTCATTGAATAATTTCATTAAATTTGATTAACTAACCAAAACTAGTCATTATGAACAAAATTGTTTTAAAAAACGGATTATTTGGAAGTAGTATTGTTACTGCACTATTGTTATCTGTTACTTTCTATATGAAAGCAAATCCAGAAAAAGAAGTAAGCATGTTTTTTGGTTTTGCTGGAATGCTTCTTGCTTTCATCTTTGTGGTATTAGGAGTTAAACAACAACGAGATACAAACAATGGTTTCATTTCTCTTGGAAAAGCATTCCTAACAGGTTTTTGGATAACATTAATTATTTCAACTATTTATGTGGTAGTTTGGCTAATTATCTTTTATAATTTCTTCCCAAATTTTGCAGAACATTATACAGATATGGCTATTGCAAAAGCAAGTCCAGATGAAGTGGCTAAAGTAACCGAAGAAATGAATTCCTTCAAAGAAATGTATAAAAGTCCAATTATGGTTATATTATTAACTTATATGGAAATATTACCATTAGGAATTATATTTTCGTTAATAAGTGCTTTAATTTTAAAGAAAAAGCAAATTAACTAAATGAAAAAACTACAACTTTATTCTCTATTATTCTTTGTCGGATTATTAATTTCTGGAATTTGTCCAAAAGAATATTTTACTTGGTTTTTAGAGGTTATACCTGCCATTATTGGATTCGCAATTTTAGCTTTTACCTTTAAGCGTTTTCAATTTACGAATTTTACGTACTTTTTTATTCTCATTCATTGTTACATCTTATTCCTTGGCGGGCATTATACGTATGCAGAAGTTCCGCCTTTTGAATGGATAAAAGAAACGTTTCATCAAACTCGAAACAACTACGATAAAGTTGGGCATTTTGCTCAAGGCTTTGTTCCTGCTATGATTGTGCGAGAATTATTCATTCGTAAAAATGTTATTTCTAATAAGAGTTTTTTCAACTTCATCATTGTTGCAGTTTGTTTAGCAATAAGTGCAGCTTACGAATGGTTAGAATGGGGTGTTTCATTATCAACTGGTGAAGGTGGCGACGCATTTTTAGGAACACAAGGTTATATTTGGGACACACAATCGGATATGCTGTATGCAACCATTGGTGCCATTTGTATGCTGATTTTCTTTAGGAAAAAACAAGACAAAGCAATTCAAGAGCAATTTCAAACTCAATAAAAAAATACAAACTATAAAAATGTTACAACTCAACTTCTCTCCTTTTCCGATACTAGAATCGGAACGTTTGCGTTTTAGAAAGCTAACCAATGAAGATGCTCCAGAAATTTTAGCACTTCGAGGCAATCCTGAAACCATGAAATTTATTCCGAGACCACTCGCTACAAATATTGAAGATGCCTTGAATCACATCAAAATCATTAACGATAAAATAGATGAAAATCTCGATATCAATTGGGCTGTAACCGAAAAAGGAAGCGATAAATGCATTGGACTAATGGGATTTTACAGAACCCAACCTGAACATTTTAGAACCGAATTAGGCTACATGATTGTACCTGAACACAACGGAAAAGGTTATGTTACAGAAGCAGTTAAAACGCTATTAGATTATGCTTTCAATACCTTAAATTTTCATTCTATTGAAGCTGTTATTGATTCTAGACACATTGCATCAGAGCGCGTTTTACAAAAAAATGGTTTTGAAAAAGAAGCGCATTTTAAAGAGAACTTTTATTACAACAATGAATTTACAGATACCGTAATTTATGGCTTGTTAAAACGAAATTTTATAAAATAATATATGACCGAATTTGAAAAACAATTTCGAGAAGTCAAAGAACTTTTAGATTTTAAAGATTACAATCAAGTAATCAAACGTATTATCGATTTTACTTTAGACAGTGAAGATATTACGCTTTACCAAAAGACAAATGCTTTTTTAGATTGGCACGACAACAATGAAAATAACGAAATTGAGAAATTAAGTCAACTTTCTAATTTACTTACCGAACTTCACTCCTTTTTGAGTTCAAAAGAATGTCACGACCATCAAACGATTATCTCGGTTAAAAATCTTCAAAAAGTTTATAATTCGGCTTTTGGATTAGGTCCGATAAACTTAGACATCAAAACAGGCGAAATCATTGGTTTAGTTGGAGAAAATGGAAATGGAAAAACTACTTTATTACGTAGTATTTGTGGTGAATTACATCCAACATCTGGAAGCATAAATTATCAATTTCAATACGATGATTTGTATGATTTGCGTACCAAATTGGTTTACATTCCTCAACGAACAGATACTTGGCGTGGATCTATGTATGAAAATTTAGAATTTACTGCTAGTTCTTACGGCTATAAACCTGAAGAAAACAATTTAGTAGTGAATCTTGTTATCACGCGATTAGGTCTTAGAAAATTCAGAAATCACTCTTGGAACAACTTATCGTCAGGCTATAAAATGCGTTTTGAATTGGCTCGAATGTTACTTCGTAAACCTAAAATTTTATTGATAGACGAACCTTTAGCAAACCTAGACATTTTAGCACAACAAACCGTTTTAGATGATTTTAGAAACATTGCTAATTCAGCATTTAGACCTATTGCCATTGTGTTGAGTTCGCAGCAATTATACGAAGTAGAAAAAACATCAAATCAGGTAGTTTTCTTGAAACGTGGCGCACAAAAGAATTTACTAGCCGAAAATGAAGCTAATAAAAATTGTATTGTTGAATTTGAAAGCTCATTAAATCTGAGCGAACTAAAACAAGCATTTGTGGCTTTGGAAATCATTTCATTAGAGCAAAATGGCGGAACTTTTATTGCAACTTTCCCAGAAAACATCAGCATAAATGATTTTATGAAAACGGTTGTTAATCAATCGGTTCCTTTAACTTATATGCGAAATATTTCAAATTCAACCCGTCGCTTTTTTGTGAACTAAAATTAAAAATCTCATGTTTAAAGATATACAGAAAAAACTTTTACTTCAATATCCATTGCTTTGGAACACCAAATTTGTTCCAATGGTTGCTATTGGAATTCTAATGCACATTATCTTCTTCGGTTTAGGTTATATTGATGGAACCATTGATTTTTCAAACAAAAATAATATTGATATAATTTCCTTTTCAATTATGATAGGTATTTTATCGGTTATTATTATTGTGATTTTATGGCTAGTGGCTTATTTCAAAAATAACGCTTTAAAATCTTTTTATAGAAAATCTAAAAACAGCCTGTTTTTTGAATGGATGCAAATATTTGTCATTTGTGTCTTACTCATTTCATTTTATGTTCCTTTTAGTATTGGAAAACAATTACATCAAAGAAGTTATTATTCACTAGAAGAAACCGCAAAACGTTGCAAAACCATAAGTACTGCCGATATATTTATTGACGGTAGTTTTGGAGATACCGAAATAGATTCTCTTGCTTCAGGATTGATTGATAGCCAAGGGAATAAAATTGCTCAAACGAATGCTAATTATGCAAATGAGCAAGATATAGAAGCAAATACTGTTGACTCAGCTGTTGCCTTACGATATAAAGACCACATCATTTTCAATAACAAAAAATACGACCAATTCTCTTTATTAAATAGAAATACGTTTGAATTTTCTGTTATTTCAAGAGAACAAGATTCAATAAATAAAATTCAAGTTGACACTTGGTTGCAGAACAAAAATGAAGGAGAAATAAAAAAATTAATGGCCGATTATATGAGTTTAATACGCGAACATAATTTAGCAACTAATTTGAATGCAACCAAATGGTTTGAAATCACTTACAAAGCACCCGATTTCAATGAATTTCTATACATTCAACCTTACTTAAAAGAATTCGAAACAGAAAACTCATATCAATACAATGATTACGAAACAGCCGTAGCAGTACCTTACGGTGAAAATAAATATTCCAAATATTTTGTTCAACAAGACATTTTAAAAGACAAATATGATATTGTAGCCGATGCATACACTGATTCCTTTATTGAAATTGAAATGATACTATCATTCCTTTATGGGGCATTTGGATTATCAATTTTAATATTCTCATTCCGTGTAACATCTGGAAAGAGTTGGTTAATTGCGGTTGTTGTTACAGGAGTTATCAATGTAATTTACGGAATTTTTACTGCAATTGCAGGTTCTTCAACTATGTATTTTTATTTAATTTTAGCTACCATTTTGGGAGTGTTATTCTATTTCTTCCTAATCTTTTTCAACAAGAAAAGCTTACAATTAAGTCGAATAGCGCTCAACTTGGCTTTATGGTCTTTTAGTACCATTATTCCAATTGTTTACTTTTTAACAATGGAAGCAAATAAACCAAGATATTACGATAATTATAATTTGCAACGCTATGAAGATTCAAAATTATATAATTGGCTCAATGAACATTTAATTCATATGCTCTCATTAAATTTTGTTTTAGTAATCTTATCACTTTTCTTCTTATCAAAAATTATTAGAAACTGGAGGGGAATTGCAGAAAATTAATTATGATAGTTACGATTTCAAATACTAAAATTTCGGCATCAATTAATGCTCTTGGTGCCGAATTAATCCGATTAGAAAAAGACAACCAAAATTACATTTGGACAGTTGATGAAACGTATTGGAACAAAACTTCTCCGATATTATTTCCCATTGTAGGGCGATTAAAAAATGACACTTACAGCATTGAAAATAAAACCTATGAATTACCGCGACATGGTTTTGCTAGAAATTTCGAATTTCAAATTGTAAATCAAACCGAAAGTTCTGTTGTTTTTGTATTGGAAAGTAATTCCGAAACTTTAAAAAATTATCCGTTTGAATTTCAATTGCAATTGCAATATAAATTGGTCGGAAACGAATTAATAATGAAGTATTCCGTTGAAAACAAATCAAAAGTATCTATGCCTTTTTCTATTGGAGCTCATCCGGCATTTACTATTGAAGATTCTTTTTCAGATTATTCTCTAAAATTTAACCAAACCGAAGAATTTATATCATATGAATTGGATAACGAACAATTTAGTAATTCATTCAGAAAAATACAATCTGAAAAGGGGATTATTAATTTGAATTACACTCTTTTTGAAAAAGACGCTTTAGTTTTTAAGCATTTACAATCAAACGAATTAACAATTTTAAAAAAGAAGGAACCCGTTCTTTCTGTTCAGTTTGAAGGATTTCCCTATTTAGGCATTTGGACCAAACCTAACGCTCCTTTTTTGTGTATTGAACCTTGGTGTGGTTTAGCTGATAATAGAAATCATAACGGAAATATTTTTAAAAAAGAAGGCATTAACTTTTTACAAGCAAAAGAAACTTTTTCAAAAACAATCAAAATAAAAATATAAAAAAATCCCGATTTCTCGGGATTTTTAATTTAGTCGATATACGTTTTATTACCATTTTTATTGATGTAATATTTACCGCCTCTTGGTCCTGTAAATACTTTTTTTCCTTTGTATTCTCCAGTAACTTTATCTTTTACTTTTTTCTCAGCTGCTTTAGACATTGCAGTTTCTTTTAAGTCTTCTTTTTCTTCAGCTTCGGTTTTCTTTACTTTTGTTTTAGCATCAGCTTTTTTTGTTTCTACTTTTGCTTTTGTTTCTGCTTTTTTAGCATCAACTTTTGCTTTCGTTTCTTCTTGCTTTGCAGTGGCTTTTGCTTTTGCATCAGCAGAAGTTGATTTGCCTTTGGCAGAAGCCTCATCTGCTTTCGATTTAGAATCTATTTTTACTGAGGTTGCTTTCTTTTCTGTCTCTTTCTTTTTCTTTTCAGCTTCTTTTTTACTTTTTTCAGCTTTTTCTGTTGTAGCCTTTTTAGCTTCTTTTGTTGTTTTAGTTTCTTGTGCTAAAGAACCTAATGTAAATAATAGGGATAAACCCAAAAGAGCGATTTTTTTCATAAGTAATCAGATTTTAAATTAAACAATTTTATGTATTCTTTTTACCGGAATTACAACACCTTGTTTTAATATAACACGTTCTTCTGTAACTCCCCAAATAGTAGTTTCTACCATTTTTTTTGAGATATCATCTTCAAAATAAATTTTAATCTTAACATGCTCAAGGTTACCCAAAGAAAGTGCTCTATCTAAATTGTTTCTGCGTTCCGCGATATCTTCTTTATCTTCTAATACATCCTCTTTTGGGAAATTTAATGATGTAATTATTTCTTTGTCGATTAATTCAAATACTGTATTCATAGTTTATTAGTTAGGTTAGTTAAATAAAATTATAAAAAAAAACTAAATAAAATTACTTTTTTTCTCTTTTATTTCAAGGCTTAAGCATTATTTAAGCTAACTTTAAAATACATGTAAAAAAAAGAGACTACCCTAGAGTAATCTCTTTAAGATTAAAACTAACCGATAAGCTATTAGAACTTCATTCCAACACCAACACCAAACAACCAAGGATCAATGTCAACAGTAGCAGGAATACTCAATCCAGGAGCTAAATTTGAAGCGTCAACCGTTACGTCAGTGCTTAAAAATAAACGTTTAGCGTCTACGTTTATGAAAAATGTATCATCTAACATTAAGTCAAAACCTACTTGAGCTGCATATCCTAATGCATTATCATATTTTACATCAGCAACATCTCCTGACTTAACATTGTAAAACAAAGTATAATTTACACCAGCTCCAATATAAGGTTTGAAAACTTTTTGATCTGATGTATAAAAATGATATTGAGCCGTTAATGTTGGAGGCAATAACCAAACACTTCCTAAATCTACATCACCAGCAGCAGTATTAACAGCTTTTACATCATGTTTTGCAGTTCCTAAAATTAATTCCGCCGCAAAATGTTCAGTAAAGAAATAAGTGAAGTCTAATTCAGGAATTAAAGCATTCGAGATTGCAACATCACCCCCAATAATACCAATTTTAGCACTTTCATCTGGAGCAACTCCAACTGCTCTTAATCGAACTTGCCATCTTTTAAATTCATTTGATTTTGATTCATTTTTTGTTTCACTATCTTGTGCATTAACAAAATTTACTGTCATTAAAGACATTGCCATTAAAGCAAAAACTATTTTTCTCATTTTTAATTAGTTTAAAATTATGAGTCAAAGATATTCAGATGTAAAACCCTAAAAACTGATATAAATCATAGATTAAAAATTATTTATCTGTAATTATCATTTTAAAATGCTACAATTTTAATTTACATTTGTAGTCCTTATGCAAAAGACCGTTAACATACTTAATAAAAGAGCTAAATTCGATTACGAAATTTTAGACAGATATACCGCTGGAATCGTTTTAACCGGAACCGAAATCAAATCGATTCGTCTGGGAAAAGCTTCTATTGCAGAAAGTTTTTGCGAATTTCATGATGGCGAATTGTTTGTAATTAACTCACATATCGAAGAATATTTATACGGAACGCATTACAATCACAAAGCAAAAAGTGAACGTAAATTGTTATTGAATAAACGCGAACTAAAAAAACTCGATAAAGATTCTGATAATAAAGGACTAACCATTGTTCCGCTTCGTTTGTTTACCAATGAAAAAGGATTAGCAAAGCTAGATATTGCGCTATGTCGTGGTAAAAAGAATTACGACAAACGTGAATCGTTAAAAGAACAAGATACCAAACGCGATATCGACCGAATTAAGAAAAGTTTCTAATCATTTTTTATGAAAGAAATTTTAAAACAAGGCCGAATAGATAAAGAACTTTCAACCCGAAAGTTAGCCGAAATTGCGAAAATCGACCAAGCTTTAATCAGTAAGTTTGAAAACGGATTTCGTATTCCAACAAAGAAACAAATTCAAACGCTTGCTCAAATTCTAGAAATTGATTTAAAACCATTGTTAGTTGCTTGGTATAAAGTAAAACTCGACCATAATTTCGATTTAAATCCATTTGCGATTCAAGCTATTACGGAAATTCTTCAAGAAAAAGGAATCGAAGTTGGAAATTCTTCAAAAGAAAAAGAAATCACTTCCATATTAGACGAATTGGAAGTTTTGAAACAAAAATTAACGAATCTTCGCTAATTAGTTTTTGTTTTCCAAAAGAGGCACAAATCTAAAATCACCAAATTCGTGTTTTTCAAATTGGGTTTCGTTTTTACGAATCAATAACGTCATGATTTGTTCTTTTTCGCCTACTGGAATCACTAACCTTCCTCCTATTTTTAATTGCGCCATTAAAGGTTGTGGAATAAATGGTGCTCCAGCAGTTACAATAATTCCGTCAAAAGGTGCATAATCGGGTAAACCTTTGTAACCATCTCCAAACGATAAATATTTTGGGCGAATATTTAATTTAGGTAATAAATTCGAAGTGATTTTAAACAATTTATTTTGTCTTTCTACCGAATATACTTTGGCTCCCATCATACACAAAACTGCGGTTTGGTAACCACTTCCGGTACCAATTTCTAAAATTTTATGGTCTTTTTCTACTTCTAATAACTGAGATTGAAATGCCACAGTATAAGGTTGAGAAATAGTTTGACCCGCTTCAATTGGAAACGCTTTATCTTGATAAGCAAAATTTTCAAAACTAGAATCTAAAAACAAATGACGCGGAATTTTTCCAATAGCCGCTAACACGTTTTTATCGGTAATTCCTTTTTCTTCCAATTGCTTTACCAACTGATTTCTAAGTCCTTGATGTTTATTAGTATCTTTCAATTTGGGATGATTTTGATTGGGTAAAAATAGCTTTAAAATCTCAAAAAACAAATCAGAAAATAAACTAACTTTTTTAAGAAGTTTCGGAATTTAATCTTTTGCACTTTCAACTAAAATCGTACTTTTGATAAAATTAATTTTTTATGCTAAAAGTGGGAGTTTTAGGTGCAGGTCACCTTGGAAAAATACATTTGCGATTATTAAATCAATCTGAAAAATATGAATTAGTTGGCTTTTACGATGCTTTTGAAGAAAACGCCAACAAAGTTGCAGCCGAATTTGGTTATAAAAAATTCGATTCTATTGCCGAATTAATCGCGGCAGTTGATGTAGTAGATATTGTAACACCAACGATGCAACATTTTGAATGTGCCAAACAAGTTATCGAAGCTGGAAAGCACATTTTCATCGAGAAACCAATTTCAAATACTGTTGCCGAAGCCGAAGAAATCATCGCTTTAGCTAACAAATACAACGTAAAAGGGCAAGTAGGTCATGTTGAACGTTTCAATCCAGCGTTTACAGCTGTGAAAGATAAAATCAACAATCCGATGTTTATTGAAACGCATCGTTTAGCAGAATTCAATCCTCGTGGAACTGATGTTCCTGTGGTTTTGGATTTGATGATTCACGATATTGATGCCATTTTAAGTGTTGTAAAATCGAAAGTAAAATCAGTAAATGCGAGTGGTGTTGCTGTAATTTCAGATTCACCAGATATTTCAAATGCACGTATTGAATTCGAAAATGGTTGTGTGGCAAACATTACTTCGAGCCGAATTTCGATGAAAAACATGCGTAAATCACGCTTCTTCCAAAAAGACGCTTACATTTCGGTAGATTATTTGGATAAAGTGTGCGAAGTAGTCCGTATGAAAGACGCACCAGAAGTTCCAGGTGATTTCGACATGATTTTACAAAATGCAGAAGGTGTAAAAAAACAAATCTACTTTGATAATCCACAAGTGGATGCTAACAACGCAATTTTGGACGAATTAGAAACATTCGCAGATGCTATCAATAACAACACAACTCCAATCGTAACCTTAGAAGATGGTACTGAAGCACTTCGTGTGGCGTATCAGATTATTGAGTGTATGAAAAGATAGTAATACATGACAAGAAAAGAATTTATATTAACAATCATTGATAAAAAACTAAAACCATTACTATTTTTAATAGTTTTGGTTTATCTCGTTATCTATCTTTTTAACATTGTTAATAATAATACAAATAACAATGTTAATAGTATTTTTAATTTAATCTTTTCGATTTCTATATTATTTTTAATTCTAGGAATTATAAAATACGCAATTGACATTATAAACTATAGTTTACCTAATTCAGTCAAAAATAGTTTAGCACATTTATCAAAAATTATAAATTCAATAGCTTACATAGGCTTATTCTTTTTGGGCTATTTTTCCTATATAGAAGAAAAATTCATTCAAACAATCTTGATACTATCAGCTATAATTTATTTAACATATACAAAAATTAAAAAAACAAAATGAACACAATCGCAGTAATCGGAGCAGGAACTATGGGTAACGGAATTGCTCATACTTTCGCGCAAAGCGGATTTACCGTAAAATTAATAGATGTTTCTGAAAAATCATTAGAAAAAGGGATGGCAACTATCGCCGCTAACCTTGACAGAATGGTTGCTAAAGGAAGTATCACCGAAGAAGACAAACATAAAACTATCGGAAATATTATCACGTATACCGACGTTAAAGATGGCGTTGTAGGATGTGATTTAGTTGTGGAAGCTGCTACAGAAAACGTACAATTGAAATTCAACATCTTCAAACAATTGAGTGAAGTTTGCGATCATAACGTAATTTTAGCTACGAATACTTCTTCAATTTCTATTACTCAAATTGCGGCTAACGTAGTTCATCCAGAGCGCGTAATCGGAATGCACTTTATGAATCCGGTGCCGATTATGAAATTGGTAGAAATCATCCGTGGATATAACACTTCAGATGAAGTTACGAAAATCACCATGGATTTATCTGTGAAATTAGGAAAAGTTCCGACAGAAGTTAACGATTATCCGGGTTTCGTAGCGAACCGAATTTTAATGCCAATGATTAACGAAGCTATCGAAACGTTATACAACGGTGTTGGTGGTGTTTACGAAATCGACACGGTTATGAAATTAGGAATGGCACACCCAATGGGACCATTACAATTAGCTGACTTCATCGGATTAGACGTTTGTTTGTCTATCCTAAACGTAATGTACGACGGATTCAAAAATCCAAAATACGCGCCTTGTCCGTTATTAGTAAACATGGTAATGGCTGGAAAATTAGGAGTTAAATCAGGAGAAGGATTCTACGATTACTCTGAAAGCAAAAAAGCAGAGAAAGTTTCGAAACAATTTTCTAAATAAAGTGAAAAGTGATTAGTAATTAGTGAATAGCTAGTTACTAATCACTAATTACTAATCACTCAAAAATGGCCAAAATAAAACCTTTCAAAGCAGTACGACCAGCGCCAGACAAAGTGGCTTTGGTAACGTGTAGAACTTATGACGATTATAGTTCGGCTGAGCTTGCCGCTTGGTTGGATTTTAATCCGTATTCGTTTTTGCATGTCATTCATCCTGCTTACGCCAATGCGCAAAAAGTGTCATTAGAAAAGCGTTTTAAAGCCGTTGCTAATAAATATCAAGATTTCAAGCACGACCAAATTCTAATTGAAGAAGAACATCCTGTTTTTTATCTGTACGAAATTCAGTCAAAAGGACAAACTTTTACTGGAATTATTGCTGGAACTTCGGTGAAAGATTATCAAAATAACGTCATCAAAAAGCACGAAGATACCTTACAATATCGAGTGGAATTGTTCAAAGATTATTTGCATCAAACCAATTTTAATACGGAACCAGTTTTGATTACGTATCCGGATAGTGTGGAAATCAATACGTTTATTGCGTTGCGAAAAAAGAGCAAACCAGTTTACGAATATTCAACAACCAATAAAGAAAAACACACGCTTTGGAAAATTGATACCCAAAGTGAAGTCGATTGGTTACAAGAACATTTCGAAAATATTCCGAATTTATATATTGCAGATGGACACCATCGTTCGGCTTCAGCGGAATTGTTATACGAGCAAGACAAACATTTAGGCAATGAAAATTTGAATTATTTCATGAGTTTCTTAATTGCTGAAAGTAATGTCAAAATTTACGAATTCAACCGATTAATTCGCGATTTGAATGGTTTGTCTAAAGATACTTTCATCAAAAAATTATCAGAACATTTTGTCATTGTGGCCAAAGACCAAGAAATTTGGAAACCGCAAAACAAGTTTGAATTTGGAATGTACTTAGATGGCAGTTTTTATGCTTTGTTTTACAAAAAAGAAAATCACCAGCAAGCTTCTATTTTGGACAATTTAGACGCCCAAATTTTATACGACAAAGTCCTTTTCCCTTTACTTGGAATCGAAGATTTAAGAAACGACGAACGCATTGATTACATTCCAGGAAAGCAATCGATATCCGTTATAAAAGATTTAATCGACGAAGGCGAATTTGAAGTGGGCTTCATGCTCTACCCTTCCGACATCAACGAAATCAAAGCATTAGCCGACAACAATTTAATCATGCCTCCAAAATCAACCTACATTGAACCGAAGTTTAGAAGTGGTTTGGTGGTGTATGAGCTATAATAGAGTTTGAAGATGGAAGTTGGGAGTAAAAGAAAATAAAAACAATTTTGTCATTTTGACAAAGGAGAAATCACATTAAAAACGTTAAATGAATGATGGAAGATTACAAAAATAGACTTATTCAAATTTTTCCTGCTTTTTTTGCAGCGATGTTTGATATTTTAATTACTATTTATTTTCAACCACAAGAATATTGGAATGGAAATTTAAAAAATCACAATGAAGCAAATCCAATAGGAAGTTTTGCAATGAATGAGAGTATTTATGGGATATTTATTATTTCTGTATTATGGCTTATAATTATTCTATTAATGGGAATATTTTTACCAAAAAAATGGATTTCTTATACTTCATTATTCATTCTAATTTGTCATACTTTAGGTGGATGTTCTTGGATTATGATTAATTTTGGTTTTCAATATCAATTCATTCTTATTGGATTTAATACATTTTTGTTTTTAAAATTTAATAATATATCAAAATTGCATTCGTTTAACCAACACATTAGATAAAAATTCAGTTTGTTTATTTTTTGCACATACTGTCTCAAAAGTCTATTTTCAGTAATCGAGGAATTCTCGATAACTTAAAACCAACAATTTCCATTTTGGAAACAGTTCATTCAAATAAAAAACAATGTCAATAGCAAAAAACCTAACTCAAATAAAATCTCAACTTCCAACTCACGTTACTTTGGTAGCGGTTTCAAAAACCAAACCTGTAGCGGATTTAATGGAAGCGTATGATGCTGGCCAACGTATTTTTGGAGAAAACAAAATCCAAGAAATGACTGATAAATGGGAAGTCATGCCAAAAGACATCGAGTGGCACATGATTGGTCATGTGCAAACCAATAAAGTCAAATACATGGCGCCTTATGTGAGTTTGGTTCACGGTGTAGACAGTTTAAAATTATTGCAAGAAATCAACAAACAAGCGGCTAAAAATAATCGTGTGATTGATTGTTTATTGCAGGTTTACATTGCGGAAGAAGAGAGTAAATTTGGATTAGACGAACAAGAATTAGACGAGATGCTGAAACAAGTTCAGCATGACAAAGAAAACTATAAAAACATTCGAATTATAGGTTTAATGGGAATGGCAACCTTCACTGAAAACCAAAACCAAATTGAAAAAGAATTCAAGCATCTAAAAACGATTTTTGACAAATTCACAATTCACAATTCACAATTCACAATTCTTTCCATGGGCATGTCGGGCGATTATCAACTAGCAATTTCATGCGGAAGTACAATGGTTCGAATTGGAAGTAGTATATTTGGCAGCAGATAAAAGAAAATAGACATAAAAAAGACTAATCACTATTCACTAATTACTAATCACTTTTTGTACGCAATCATCGACATAGAAACCACTGGAGGACAATACAATGAAGAAGGTATTACCGAAATCGCCATTTATAAATTTGATGGTCATGAGGTTGTGGACCAATTCATCAGTTTGGTAAATCCTGAGAAGCCAATTCAACCCTTTGTGGTAAAATTGACTGGGATTAACAATGCAATGCTCAGAAGTGCTCCCAAATTCTATGAAGTAGCCAAAAGAATCATAGAAATTACTGAAGGTTGCGTTATTGTAGCGCACAATGCATCTTTCGATTATCGTATTTTAAAAACCGAGTTTAGACGTTTAGGTTACGATTTCAAAAAACAAACGCTTTGTACTGTGGAATTGGCTAAAAAGTTAATTCCAGGTCAAGAATCGTATAGTTTAGGGAAATTGGTGCGTTCGCTTGGAATCCCAATGGCAGACAGACATCGTGCAAGTGGTGATGCTTTAGCTACAGTGAAATTATTCAAAATGTTGTTGGTAAAAGACATCGAAAAAGAAATCGTAAAAAGTTTCATTAAAACCGAAATCAAATCGGGAATTTCTCCAAAACTATTGGATATCGTTGAAAATTTACCTTCAAAAACTGGTATTTACTACATTCACAACGAAAAAGGCGATTTGATTTACATCGGAAAGAGCAAAAATATCAAGAAACGCGTTAATCAACATTTCACAGGAACTTCAAGTAAAAGTAAAAAAATACAACGCGATGTTTATACCGTAACTTTTGAAGAAACAGGAAGTGAATTGATTGCTCTTTTAAAAGAAAGCGAAGAAATAAAAATCAACAAACCGATTTATAACAGAGCCCAACGCAAAAGTATTTTTCAATATGCCTTATATCAACATAAAAATGAACAAGGTTACATTGCTTTAAGCATCGAAAAAGCGGATGGTAGAAAGAAAGAAATCACTTCGTTTACTTCGCTTCAAGAAGGAAAAAATGCATTGTTTAAGATAACAGAAAAACACAATTTGTGTCAAAAAATCAATGGTCTGTATGAAACCCAAAACGGATGTTTTCAATATAAAATCAAAGAATGCAATGGTGCTTGTATAGGCGAAGAAAATCCAGAAAGTTACAACGAACGCGTTTTAGAATTCATCGAAGAAAACTCGTTTGAAAACAACAATATGGTGATTCTCGATCGCGGAAGAACTTACGATGAAAGAACCGCAGTTTTAATTGAAAATGGCATTTACAAAGGCTACTGTTTCTACGATTTGAATTATCAGGTAAACAACATTGAAATTTTGAAAAACATCATCATTCCAATGCAACACAACCGCGATACTAAAACGATTATCCAATCCTATTTACGCAAACATAAGGTTTACAAAATAATTCAATTTTAATTGTTTAACTTTGTTTTTATGAATGAAGTTAAGTCGAAATACGAGATTTTTAAACAAAAAGCTCACATTGTTATCTACGGAACAAATACAGTTGCGGGAAGACTTTTCGATTTAATTCTTTTAGGTTTGATTTTACTCAGTGTTGTCTTGGTAATGCTAGAAACCGTAAAAGAATTCGATGGAAAATACCACTCTTTCATTTTAGTTTCCGAATGGATAATAACTATTTTCTTCACAATTGAATACATTTTACGAATCATTACGATAAAAAAACCCATCAATTACATTTTAAGTTTTTACGGAATTATCGATTTGGTAGCAATTTTACCGATGTATTTATCATTTTTTGTAACTGGAACAAGTGTTTTCACTGTTATTAGAGCCTTACGACTATTACGATTATTCAAAATATTAAACCATCCTCAATTCTCAAGTCAATCGGTGCATTTGCGAGAATCGATTATTGCGAGTCGAGGTCGTATCTTGGTTTTCATGTACTTTATTTTGATAAGTTGTATCATCATTGGTTCGGTAATGTATGTTGTAGAAGGAGATGAAGCTGGATTTACGAGTATTCCAGTTTCGATTTATTGGTGTATTGTAACTTTAACGACAGTAGGATTTGGCGATATTACTCCAATTACACCTTTAGGTCAATTTATTGCCTCATTTGTTATGATTATGGGTTACGGAATCATTGCCGTTCCAACCGGAATTATTACAGCGGAAATTGCAAAAAACACACCTAGAACAAGAGAAAGTGACAAAAAAGTTTGTCAAAACTGTGGTAATCACGAACACTTAATTAACGCCAAATTTTGTCAAGATTGCGGAAGCGAATTATAAAATGAATTACCTAATTACGATTATTGGTCCAACAGCCATTGGAAAAACGGCTTTGAGTATTGCTTTAGCACAACATTTTGGTTGCGATATTATTTCGTGCGATAGTCGTCAATTTTTTAAAGAAATGAAAATTGGAACTGCTGTCCCTAATGATGAAGAATTAGCAGCTGCACCACATCATTTTATCCAAAACAAATCGATTTTTGAAAGTTATTCGGTAGGTGATTTTGAACAAGAAGCTTTGACTAAATTGGACGAATTATTTCAGAAAAATAATATTCAAATTATGGTTGGTGGTTCTGGATTGTATGTCGATGCTGTTTTGAAAGGATTTGATGATTTTCCAGATATTGATGATTCGGTTCGAACTGAAATCAATACTAAATATGATGCATTAGGAATCGAATATTTACAAGAACAACTTCAAAAATTAGATTCGAAATATTACCAAAAGTTACAAACTGAAAATCCGCAAACCTTACAAAATCCACAACGTATGAAACGCTTTGTTGAAGTTTGTATTGGAAGTGGAAAACCCTATTCGAGTTTTATTGGAAAACGAAAAACTGAGAGAAACTTCACTCCTATTATCATCGGTTTAGAAGCCGACCGAGAAATCATGTACGACAGAATCAACCAACGTGTTGATATTATGATGAATGAAGGACTTTTAGAAGAAGCACAAACTTTGTATCCAAACAAACAGCTGAATGCTTTACAAACCGTTGGTTACAGGGAATTATTTGATTATTTTGATGGAAAAACAACTTTAGATTTCGCCATCGAACAAATTAAAATGAACACGCGACGTTTTGCTAAACGTCAAATCACATGGTTTAAACGAACTGAAAATGTGAGTTGGTTTAATTATTTGATTGATAGAAACAAGATTATTAAAAATATAGAATCACAGATTCAAAAAACACAATAAAAATGCCCATTTCACCCAACTTTACATCCATTTTAGAACAAGAATACGAAATTAACTTTCTGCAATGTTATCCAAATGGTTTATTGAAATATACTGAGTTATGTAATATTTTTCAAATTACAGCCGGAATTCATGCCGATTTAGGAGGAATTAGTTTTAGCGATATGCAAGAACATCATCAAGCTTGGGTAATGAGCAAAATGCGTTTAGAAATCATTAGCTTACCGAAATGGAAAGAGAAAGTAACCGTAAAAACTTGGATTAAATCGTTAGAAAATTCACGTTCGACGCGTTGTTTGGAATTGTATCGTAGAGATGAAAAATTAGCTGGTTGCGAAACTTATTGGGCCGTTTTAAATACACAAATTAGACGACCTGAAAATTTAGCGTTACCTCATGAACATTTTGTAAAATATCCAGAACACAACGCTACTAAAAAATCGGTTCAGCGTATTAATTTAGATGTTCCGTTTGAAAAGGTATTAGATTATAAAGTACAATTATCCGATTTAGATATCGTAAATCATGCTAATAACGTGAAATACTTGGAATGGTGTCTGAATACTATGGATAGAAAACTCGTTTTAAAACAACACATAAAAGGTTTTGAAATGAATTTCTTAAAAGAATTAAATTGGAATGATGAAGCGGTGATTTCAAAAAATGAAAACACCTATATTATCACCAAAGACGACAAGGTTTGTTATGCTTTAGAAATTATTGAATAAAAAAAGTCCTGAAGTATTTCAGGACTTTTTTTTATTATTTTTTGATTACTAATCTAAAACCTTCTCCGTGAATGTTTAAGATTTCTACGTTTTCATCTTGCTTTAAGAATTTTCTCAATTTAGCGATGTACACGTCCATACTTCTTGATGTGAAGTAGTTGTCGTCTCTCCAAATTTTTGTTAAAGCTAATTCTCTAGGCATTAAATCATTTTCGTGAAGTGCTAACATTTTTAATAATTCGCACTCTTTTGGTGATAATTTAATTGGCTCTTGACCAGGATAGGTTAAAAAACGTAATTTTGAGTTTAAGTGAAATTTACCAATTTCGAACTCAAATTTAGTCGTATCTGGTTTAACTTCAGTAGCTTTTCTTTGAATAATCGCTTTGATTTTCATTAAAAGTACTTCAGAGTCGAAAGGCTTATTCAAATAGTCGTCAGCTCCAACTTTATATCCTTTTAAAACGTCTTCTTTCAACGTTTTAGCCGTTAAAAAGATAATAGGCACTTCTTGATTTTTCTCGCGAATTTCTCTAGCCAAAGTATATCCATCTTTGTATGGCATCATTACGTCTAAAATACATAAATCGAAAGTGTCTTTTTTGAATTTCTCAAAACCTTCCATTCCGTTTTTAGCCAACGTAACTTCAAAATCATTTATCATTAAATAATCTTTCAAAACCGCACCAAAGTTTGGATCGTCTTCAACTAATAATATTTTCTTTGCTTCCATAGTAATTGTATGTATATTTTTTAATTTATTAATGGCATTTTAATAATAAAGGTACTTCCTTTACCTTTTTCACTCTCAACAAATATTTGACCGTTATGGTCTTCTACTATTTGTTTTACGTAGGCTAATCCTAACCCATGACCTTTTACATTATGTAAATCTCCCGTATGTTCACGGTAGAATTTTTCAAAAACTCGTTTTTGTGCTACTTTAGTCATTCCGGCACCTTGATCTTGTATTTTTATCAGGATAAAGTCTTTTATATTTTCTGTAAAAACATCAATTACAGGCGCGTTTGGGGAATATTTAATAGCATTATCTAACACGTTTACTAATACATTCGTAAAATGTACCTCGTTTAATAGAATCGTACTTCGTTGTGCATTAAAATGCGAATGAACAACCCCTTCTCTATCTTCTACTATTAAACTAACATGTTCGATAGCATCTTCAATTATTTCGGTTACATCTCTTGGCTCTTTTGAGATATCAAGTTCGTTTTTCTCTAATTTAGAAATACGTAATACGTTTTCAACCTGAGCGTGCATACGTTTATTTTCCTCTTTTATCATTTGAAGATAACGTTGTACTTTTTCTTTATCTTCAATGATTTTTGGGTTCTTAATGGCATCTAAAGCTAAATTAATGGTAGCTATAGGTGTTTTGAACTCATGTGTCATATTGTTAATGAAATCGGTTTTGATTTCTGAAATTTGTTTCTGCTTGATTAACTGATTCAACGCACTAGAATACGTTAATACGATAACCAATGTGAACAATAATGACAAACTCGAAATTCCAATTAAAGAAGAGAATACGAATTTATTTTTTTGAGGAAAACTCACTAATAATTGATATTTAGACATCCCTTCATTATCCTGAAAAACAGGAATTCCGTAAGTTGTTTTTACATCATATTTGAAATCCTCAGAACGCACTTTTGTTGCTAAACCATTACTGTAAATACCAAACTCAAAAGGGGTTTTAACACCATATTTGTGAAGTTCATCTTTTAAATATTTACCCAATTGCTCTGTTGAGACTCTTTCTTGCAAAGGTTTTAAAGAAACAACATCTTTGAAAGCAACTTCAAAGTTGGCTTTATCTAAACTAGAAACGCTTCCTGATTTTCTAATGGTAACATCTGGAAAGGAACGCATTTGTAAACTTCCGTCATTAATGGAATTTCCATTAAAAATTTCTGTTTTTCTTTTAGAAACCACGTTTCCAAAATTAACTGAATTTGCATTTTTATCAAAGAACGATCCATTAATACCGTAGTTTTCGGCTACTAGAGTATTGGTATAAATTATCGTTTCATTTGTTTTTTTGTCACGTTCATAGAAATAAATTTCTTTCAATTCCTCTTCCTTAGGGATTTTACCAGTACTATCAATAATTTTATTATAGTAATTGTAAAAAGAAACTAACTCTTTTTCTTTAATTGTGTTTGAAACATTTCCTAAAACTTGCTGAACGTGATATTTGAATTCCTCTTCATTTTTATCCAAAGAAGTGGAAATCCAATACAATTGAACTAAGATGATTCCAATTAATGATAAACTCATTAAAAAGACCAATAATCTAAATCTTGACTTATTCATCGAAACAAATTTAACATTTTAACATTTCTTGTTAAAATACATTAACCAAAGATTAACATATAAACCTTTTTTTAAAGTTTTGCTAATATTTTAAGAATTTTATCGATTTTTAAGAAAGTATTGCTCAAATTTATATTATCTATTATAAAATCGCTCAATTCTTTCTTTTTTGACTCAGGAAGTTGATTGTTAATTCTAACTAAAATGTCCTTTTTTGTTACATTATCACGTTTCATGGCTCTTTCTATTCTAAGTTCTTCGGGAGCAGTGATTAAAATAACTTTATCACATTGTTTATTACCACCTGTTTCAAAAAGAATGGCAACTTCTTTAATTATAAAAGGAGAATCTTTATGCTCGTTTAACCAATTTTTAAAATGAAGTTGTACTGCTGGATGAACTATATCATTTAATTCTTTTAACTTATTGGGGTTGTTAAAAACGAATTCGGCAATTTTTTTTCTATTAAGTGAATTATCTGGATTGAGTACCGATTCGGAAAACAAATTTTGAATTTTTTGTTTAACATCTTCTCTTTCCATAATTTTTTTGGCTTCTTCATCGGCGATGTAAACAGGAATTCCTTTTGAAGCAATGTAGTTTGCAACAGTAGATTTTCCACTTCCAATTCCGCCTGTTAAACCAATTATTTTTGTCATATCTTATTTCTTAAAAAACAACTCCGGAAATGCTTTTTGAGGCTCTTGCTTTAACACCTCAACTTTATAGTACGAAATAAAGAATCCTTTTCCATAACCATAAAACTGAATTAACGCAGCCCATACTGAATATAACGCTATTTTGAAACTTTTATTGGATAGTAATGAACTTATGAATAATAACAAAAAGTATAATCCGTAAACACCAATAAAAAAGTATATTTTAAAAATGGTCAATAACGCAGAGAATAGAAAGCCTAATAAAAATAAACTTGGAAACCAAAATGTAATTTTTTTATGCTCTGGATACCATGAATTTAAAATTGGTCGCGCTTTTCCAAATTTATTGACTTGGATTTGGAACTTTTCCCAGCTGATTCTTCTTTTATGATACACGAAGGCGTTTTTAATTAACTTCGTTTTGAAACCTAAATTCCACAATCGAATAGATAAATCGGGATCTTCCCCTGGGTGGATATTTCCAAAACCATTTGAAGCTTCAAAAGCTTTTTTAGACAATCCCATATTAAAACTTCGAGGTTGAAATTTATCTACTTTTTCACTTCCACCTCTAATTCCTCCTGTAGTTAAGAAAGAAGTCATCGTAAAATTAATTGCTTTTTGAATATCGGAAAACGAATCTAATGCTGCATCTGGACCTCCAAAACAATCTACATATTCTTCATTTAAACTTTTCTCAACTTGAGATAAATAATCCGATGGAATTATACAATCAGAATCAAGAATAATAAAATAATCGCCTTTAGCCACTTTCATTCCGTAATTACGGGAATCTCCTGGACCTGAATTTGGTTTAAAATAATAGGAAATAGTTAATTTATCAGTATACTTTTCAATTATATTCTGACAAGGAATAGTCGAACCGTCTTCAACAACTACAACTTCAAAAGGAATTGAGGAAGAAAACTTAGTCAAGCTTTCCAACAATTCATCAATTTCATCTGGTCGGTTATAAACGGGAACTATAAAAGAAAAATACATCTTATTTTTTTTTACAAACCTACATAAATTTTAAAGATTTTAAATAGTTGTCCTCTAATTTATGTAAGTTCTTTCTCATTGGGTAAAGTAAAACTTAGGAAAAAGATAAAAAAAAGTCCCGAATAAATCGGGACTTTAATCATTAACTAAATTTAATATTTATTGCTTAACAACTTTTAATGTTTTAACTGCATCTCCAACAGCAACATTAACAATATATGTTCCAGCGCTTAACTGAGACATATCAACTTGTGATGAAGTAGCGTTAATAGTTTTAGAAATTACTTCTTGACCAATCATATTGATTACTCTAATAGAAGATATTTCAGAAGTATAAGATACATTTAATACATCTTTAACTGGATTTGGATAAGCTGTAAAGTTAGAATTATCGAAATCTTCATTGCTTAATACACAAGTAACAGCCATTTCAAAAATACCAGTATTACTACCATATCCTTCTACCATGATATAATAAGTAGATGTTCCGTCCGCTGTAAAAGTTACTTGTGATTGTGTTTCACAAGAATCATCATTAGATGTTATTTGCGTACCACTACATGCATCATACACTCTTAAATAAGTGTCAAAAGATGTATTATTACATAAACTAACTGTTATAGCACCAGCAGCTCCACTATATGAATACCATACATCGGCAGCAGCATTACCTCCTGTGTTAGATGCACCATTAGCAGTTGAACCCGTAACAACAGATCCACATGTAACTGGAATTGCAGTTGCACAAGTATCATTAGTTGGTGGACAGAAGTAAACAAAATTACCTAATGGTAAATTACAAGTAGTATCCGAACCATGTAATAAAGTTAAATTAACTGAAGAACCACTTGCAAATGGACCAACATTTACCACTCCAATAGCTGAAACTGGCCATGAATTTGTTCCATCAGTAATTGAAGGCGTTCCACTTCCTAATGCAGTAACATTTACATCAATAGAATATTGAGCAGTACCACAAGCAGGAACTACAGTTGTAGTAGCCGCTGGTGGAGTACAAGAAGCTGCAACAATATTAACTGTAAAATCAGCAGTTTCACCATAAGTACCTGAATAACATGGATTAGCAGGAGTTTGCAAAACATCAGTAGCTACTATTCTCATTCTATGTTGACCTAGAGGCATTGTTCCAGGCATAACAAAAGATGCATTGTGAGTAACAATTGGAGTATTAGGAGCTAAACCTGTATAAACAATTTCTGACGCATCTAAATTGAAATCGTCATTTGCATCAATCCAAATAACAATATTATAATCATAACCAAAACCTGTATCAAAAGAAATTTGAACATTATTGTTAACTCCTTGAGACATAGTAACAGGCGTTGCTGTATGATCATTGTAAACAGGAGAAGTTGAAACTGTGTTCGCAAAATTTGTTGACACAATTTGAACATTTGTAATACCTAAATTATCAACAGAAGTTGGAGCAGATACACAATAACAACCATTAACATTTGTTGCAAAAGATTGTTCAGTACAACCTGTTGCAGAACCATTAGCATTATAAGGAACAATTGTATAAAAATAAGTAGTATTAAAGTTACCAGTAAAGTTATAAGAAGTACCCGAAACTGGAACAGCATTTGCAATATTATTTCCACCAGTTGTTGTACCAATAGTAACATAATATCCATCAGCACCAGATGTAACATCCCATGTGATTGAATTAGCATAATTTCCACATGTTGGATGAGGCGTTGCTACAACATTAGTTGCACAAGTAGGTGCAGATGATGGTACTGCTTCCCAAATTACATTATCTAAATAAACATAAGTATATGTAGAAGTTGACAATCTTTTAATTGCAATATAATCATCAGTTCCTGTATAACCTGTAAAATCAACAATATACTGAGCAAAAGTTCCATTGATATCAACTGTTTGAAAAGGTGTAAAAGTATTAGCATCACTAGGATTACTCATAGTACCTACAATAACATCTTGTGAAGCTACTGAATTACTAGCAACAAATCGCAATCTGTTAGTACCTGCACTTAAATTATTGATGTAAGGTGTAACTAACATTATATTAGCTGTAGCAGGTGAATCTGAATTGTATAAAGAAATACTATATGGAGCACTAAAGTTAGTTGTTGAAGATCCAACGGTTGCAAAAGTACTAACACCATTACTTAAAATCTTACTCCAACAAGAAGGAATTTGACCCGTAGCCGTTAGTGTATCAAAATTTTCAAAGAAATCTCCTAATTCATCACAAGTTGTAAAATTGATTTCTGTACATCCCACTGCTTGACCATAAGGATTATATGGAAATACACTAACATAATAAGTAGAACCTCCTACTAAATTAGATAAATAATAAGACAATACATTGCCAACATCAAAATTATTTAAAACATCTGTTGCCCCTGGAGTTGTTCCAACACTAATTCTATAACCTGTTGCATCAACGTTTGCTAACCAAGTTACTGTAGAATTAGAAACATTAATAGCACCATTAGCTGGTGAAGTAATAGCTACACAAGAAGGTAGTGTAACTGGAATTTCTTCAAGTACAACACCATCTAAATAAATATAAGCATCTCCACTTCCGTAGTTACTTGTTCCTTTAAACTTAATTTTAAGATTTGCACCAATATAACTTGTTAAAACATAACTTTTCAAAGTCCAATTGGCAGCGCCAGTTAAACCAGATTCTAACAAAGTATATGTTGAACCTCCATTTGTTGAAACATAAACTTCAAAATTACCTCCTGTAGGATTTTTATAGTAAAATTTCAATCTTAAAGATGAAACAGAAGAAGCATCAATAACAGGAGTAGTTAACTCAGAAGTATTTCCATTTGAATTACTCCAAGAGTCAAATCGTAAACCTTTTCCTGTATTTCCAGTAGCAAAACTAGAAAAATGATATGCTGAATTTGTTGTAGTCCCTGCTATTCCCCAACATGAAGGAACTCCTGAAGTAATACTTTCAAACTCTTCTGTAAAAGGAATTGTAGATACATCACAAGTTGTAAAATTAATTTCTGTACATCCTGTTGCTTGTCCATTCGCATTGTAAGGAAATACAGTTACATAATAAGTAGTACCACCTTCTAAGTTTGATAAATAATAAGACAATACATTTCCAACATCAAAATTATTTAACACATCTGTTCCTCCTGGATTAATTCCTACATTTAATCTATAACCTGTAGGGATTCCTGAAGCTGAATTCCAAACCACAAGTGGATTTGCAACGTCTATAGCTCCACTTACTGGAGATGTAATTGAAGTACATAATGGTGGTGTTGAAGTTGGTTGAGTTGCCGAAATATTATCTATATACACATAATAATCGCCAGTTGTACCATACACACAATTCCATCTCACTTTAACATTTGAAGCATTTGGAACACTTGCTCCTGGAACCACATAACTTACTGTTGTACAAGTATTGCCAACGATGTGATTGGAATCATTAATAACACCTGCAGTTACAGTCCAAGTTGCACCATTATCGATAGAAACTTGTGTTGTAATAGTTCCATTATAAGGAGTAGTTGCTACTGTTCCTGCATACCAATCGACAATTTTATAGTCAAAAGAAATTGTTAGATCTTGACCATTTGAAATTTGTGTTTCAGAAGTAAGGATTTTTGGTGTTGAATTGTAAACATTTCCTCTCCAAGAAGCTGTAGCACAAGTTTCTGTTGTGGAAATCCCTCCAGCGCCAACATCCCAACCTGTAGGAGTGGTTGTATTTGGAAAACTTTGAATAATACCCACCTGGGCATCAACTTTCCAAAACATAAAAAAGAGAAATAAAATAAATGTAATTTTTTTCATGTAATTGTGTTTTTTTGTTAGTATAAAAGCGAATTTAACTATTATTTAACTTCTAAAAAAGTTAAATTAATAAAGAAATATAACTAAAAACTAGTATATCGACGAAATACTCGATTTATCGATAAAAAACACAAAACCCCGACAATATCGGGGTTTTTATAACATTTTTTATATATTTTGTGATTATTTTATACTCGGCACTAAAACCATTTCATTTGTATCAGCCTGATAATCTACACCTTCAAATCCAAACCCAAATAAGTTTAAGAAATCTTGTTTGTATCCAGCTAAATCTCCTAATTCAACTAGAGTTTCTGTTGTAGATTCTCCCCAAAGTTTAGCAATTTTTTCTTGAACATCAGTTCTCATTTCCCAATCATCAATACGGATTCTTCCTTTATCGTCTGTTGGAACAGCATTTCCTGTGTACAATCTTTCCGCATACAAACGTTGGATTTGTTCAATACAACCTTCATGAATACCTTCAGCTTTCATAATTTTGTACAACAATGAAATATATAGTGGAATTACTGGAATTGCTGAACTCGCCTGAGTTACCAATGCTTTGTTTACAGAAACATATCCTTTCCCATTAATATCTTTTAACTTCTCTGTAATTTCAAAAGCTGTTGCTTCTAAATGATCTTTTGCTCTTCCAATAGTTCCTTTTCTGTAAACCGCTTCAGTTACCTCAGGTCCTATGTAAGAATACGCAATTGTAGTTGCTCCTTCAGCTAAAACTCCTGCTCCTTTTAAAGCATCCATCCACATTGACCAATCTTCACCACCCATTACTACTACAGTATTGGCAATATCTTCTTCGTTAGCTGGTTCAATAGAAACACTTGTTACATTTCCTGTATGGAAATCAACGGTTTTATTGGTAAAAGTACTTCCAATAGGCTTTAAAGTAGAACGATGCAAAACTCCTGTTACCGGATGTTGACGCACTGGAGAAGCTAAACTATAAATGATTAAATCCACCTGACCTAAATCAGCTTTAATCATATCTATAGTTTGTTGCTTTACTTCATTTGAAAACGCATCACCATTGATACTTTTTGCATACAATCCTGCTTTTTGCGCTTCCATTTCAAAAGCGGCCGAATTGTACCAACCTGGAGAAGCTGTTTTACCTTCTGAAGGTTCTTTTTCAAAAAACACACCAATAGTTGCAGCATCAGAACCAAAAGCACTCGTAATTCTTGAAGCCAAACCAAAACCAGTTGAAGCTCCAATTACTAAAACTCTCTTTGGTCCGTTGATTTTTCCTTTCGATTTTACATATTCAATTTGATTTTTTACATTTTGTTCACAACCTTTTGGATGAGCTGTCAAACAAATAAATCCTCGCATTCTTGGTTCTATAATCATCTTATTCTATTTTTATAATTGGTTTGTTGTCGTTTAAAATGGAAAGCAAAAGTACTTTAAAAAATTAATTCAACAAAGCTTTTGCATGTTGTAAAGCCGAATCTGTAATTTCTTTTCCTGATAACATTTCGGCTATTTGTTGAATTCTTTCTTCTGAGGTTAACAAATTTAATTCTGAAATTGTGGTTTCTCCTAAATTACGTTTGGATACTTTATAATGCGAATTTCCTTTAGCGGCAATTTGTGGTAAATGCGTAATGGCAAACACTTGCATGGTAGCACTCATATCTTTCATGATTTCACCCATTTTTATTGCAATTTCTCCAGAAACTCCGGTGTCAATCTCATCAAAAATGATGGTTGGTAATTTAGAATAATTAGCTAAAATGGCTTTTATCGCTAACATGATGCGCGACATTTCTCCTCCTGAAGCTACTTTCTTCAACAATCCAAAACTGGTTCCTTTATTTGCCGAAAACAGTAAAATCACTTCATCTTTTCCTTTTGGATAATAGGAATCGGTATGATTGATTTCGATTTGAAAATTGGCTTCTACCATTCCTAATTGTGATAAAATTGCTTTAATCTTTTCAATTAAAATTGGAGCGGTTTTCTTTCTGTTTTCAAAAATCGATTTAGCAATTTCGTCAACTTTAGCTTGTTTCGAATTTAATTCGGATTGTAATTTATTGATAACGTTATCTAAATCATCTACACGAATAACTTTAGCATCTAATTCGTTTTGAATTACCAACAATTCGGAAATCGTTTGTACTTGATGTTTCTTCTGTAAATTATAGATGGTTTGTAGCTTTGTATTTACCAATTCTAATCGCTCAGGATCTGCTAAAATTTTCTCGTTGCTTTGTTCACATTCTGAAACAATATCTTCAATTTCGAGTAAACTACTTGTCAAACGCTCCAACAATTGTGCATTTTGATTAGAAAAACCAGCTATTTTTTGAAGTGAAAACTTAATTTCTTTCAAATTGATTAAGGCGCCAACTTGTTCTTCATTGGCAATAGCTAAAATTCGTTCGAAATTTTCTTTTATGAATTCAACATTACTTAATTGCTCTAATTCTTGTTCTAATGTTTGTTGTTCGCCATCAATTAAATTAGCAGCTAAGAGTTCATTCAATAAAAAAGAATTGTATTCATATTCCTTAACCAATGCTTCTTTTTCCGAAATCAATTGTTTCAACTCTTTTTGAGTCGACTTGAAATCAGCTAATGAGTTCTTATATGAATTTACGGATTCGCCATTATTCGCAACCGCATCTAAAATATCTATTTGGTAGTTTTCTTCGGTAAGTTCTCGGGTTTGATGTTGGGAATGAATATCCAACAACATCGCACCTAATTCTTGCAATTCTTGAAGATTTACTGGACTATCATTTACAAAAGCACGCGATTTTCCCGAAGGTAAAATTTCTCTTCTAATGATGGTTTTATCTTCATAATCCATGTCATTATCCTCAAAAAAAGATTGAAGATTATAATTAGAAATAGCAAATTGTGCTTCTATAATACATTTTTGCTCCTTATCTTTAAGGGATGTTAAATCGGCTCTATTTCCTAAAACCAAACCTAAAGCACCAAGAAGAATCGATTTTCCAGCACCGGTTTCTCCTGTAATAACAGAAAACTGATTGGAAAAATCAGTTTCAAGCGATTCGATTAACGCATAATTTTTTATGGAAAGTGAAAGCAACATAAGTTAAATATTCATTAAGCGATTGAACTATCTTATTTTATTCCACTTTTGAGAATTAAGAGGAGAAATTCTATTTAAAGTTTCTAGTAATTTAGCATTATTTGTTTGTGGACCGCCTGAGAAAATCGAAACTAATTCGTCACCTTTGGCATCAAAAAAAGTTCTAACTAACAATGAATTTGGTCTAGTTTTTTGAATTTCTGCCAAAGTTTCTATGGAATTTGCAATATTCTCTTTTCCTTTTTTAACATCGTCACTCATAATGTCCAAACCTTGTCTATGATACTCATAAAGTGCTTTTCTAAAAGGGGCAAAAGTCGTAGCTAACATATCGGAAATTAAAAAATAACGATTGTTATTATTTCCTTCAGATTGAGACCATCCTTTATATCCACTGGATTGGGCAACGTTAACAATGTTTGAAGCTATTTCTAAATATTTTGAACCACCATTTAAAGCAAAAGAATCCATATCCATTCCAATAATCATATTAGAATAAAAAGCCAATACAGAAACTAAGTTAGAATTAAAAGAGTTTTGATCGTAAACCATTGTTTCAAATTCGATAAATCGAAAAGTGAAATTTTTATCGTTTATATTTAATATTGGAGTTACTAAAGTAGAGTTAAGAACAGGTCTTGAAGATTGTACTTGTAATGTTGCTTCAAAAACATTTGAACCGTAAGATGTTACATTGATAAAAAAATTACATTCAATTTTTTCTACATCAGTATACTCTTTGTTAGTCCATTTTGTAGTATTTAAAAAATCTTTAATTTGCGTTTCAAGATTTTTAAAAAGCTGTGGATTTCCATTAGCTACCTGTTGGTAGTTAACAGATACCGTTGCATTAAGTTCTTGTGAAAACACATTACCTAATGAAAGTAAGGAAACAAATACTACCAATATTTTACGCATCATAAAATTGAATTACTTTATTAATGATATCTTGAGCTACTTCTTCTTTTGATTTTAATTCTTTTGGTTCGATTGCAAATTCTTTGGATATAAAAGTTACTTTATTAGTAGCTTTTCCAAAACCAGCACCTTCATCATTTAAAGAATTTAAAACAATCAAATCTAAGTTTTTTTTCTGGATTTTTTGCTTTGCATGTTCAATTTCATTTTCAGTTTCCAATGCAAATCCAATTAAGAATTGATTTTTCTTTTGTTCGCCAAGTGAAGCCAAAATATCTTTGGTTTTTTCTAATTCTATAGAGAACGTTGCATCGTTCTTTTTTATTTTCTGGTTAGCTACATTTTTTGGACGATAATCTGCAACAGCTGCTGCAGCAATAGCGACATCAACACTATTATAAAATTCGTGACAAGCATCATACATATCTTGAGCCGATGTTACTCGAATCAATTTAATAGCTGAATTTTGTACATTCAGATGTGTTGGGCCAGTTACTAGAATTACTTCTGCTCCTTTATTTACAGCTTCATTTGCAATATCAAATCCCATTTTACCCGAAGAATGATTTCCAATAAAACGCACAGGGTCAATAGCTTCATAAGTTGGGCCAGCGGTAATTAAAATTTTCTTTCCTTTAAGTGGTAATTTTTCTAGTAAATCATGTTCCAAAAACGAAACAATATTTTCAGGCTCGGCCATTCTTCCTTCACCAGACAAACCACTTGCTAATTCACCACTTTCAGCAGGAATTATAATATTTCCAAATGATTTTAACTTGTGAAAACTATCCAAAGTAGACGGATGTTTGTACATATCCAAATCCATTGCTGGTGCAAAGTAAACTGGACATTTAGCAGAAAGATAAGTTGCAATTAATAAATTATCGCAATTGCCATTTGCCATTTTAGAAAGGGTGTTTGCTGTAGCTGGAGCAACAATCATTAAATCAGCCCATAATCCTAATTCTACGTGATTATTCCATTCTCCATTTCCTTCTTCTTCGTTGTAAAAAGTTGAATAAACCGGATTTTTAGAAAGGGTTGCCAAAGTAAGTGGCGTAACAAAATGCAAAGAAGCAGGCGACATTACTACTTGTACTTGTGCGCCTGCTTTTATGAATAGTCTAACCAAGTTGGCTGTTTTGTAAGCAGCTATACCACCAGATACACCTAGCAAGATTTTTTTACCGCTTAAAACAGACATATTGATTTATTTAGCTTCTCTGTAATAGATTTTACCTTCTTCCCACTCTTGTACTGCTAAAGCATGTGGCTTAGGTAATTTTTCATAGAATTTTGAAACTTCAATTTGCTCTTTGTTTTCAAAAACTTCCTCTAAACTATCGTTGTATGTAGCAAACTCTTCTAATTTTTCAATCAATTCTTTTTTAATTTCAGTATTGATTTGATTAGCACGTTTTGCCATGATAGTAATCGCTTCATAAATGTTTCCGGTAGGCTCTTCTAATTTACTTTTATTGTAAGTAATAGTGTTTACTGGAGCATTTGTTTTCTTTAAATCCATGATTTACTTTTATTTAGAAAATTGTTTTAATTCTTGTTCAATATCGGCCAATATTTTATCAGCTTCTTCTTTAAATTTTGTATTAGGCTTGAATTTAATCAAACTATTGTATAATGATTTAGCGGCATTGTAACGTTCCGCTTTTTTTAAATCGGTACTATTTTTTGCAAAACGATATGCAGTATCAAATCTCAAAAACATAGCTTCTTCCTTGTAAGGTGTACCTGGATAGTCTGCAATGAAATTTTCCAAGCTCTTTAGAGCGGCATTATACTCTAATCGATAATCTGCAATCTTATGATATTGCTTCGCTATTTCAAACGCTTTCTTTTCTTGTTTTTCTCTTAAATCTTTAACATATCCATTTGCCGTAGCGATGTACTGAGATTCTGGATAATTATCTATGAATCTTTGCATCTTATCTAATGCCTTTTCAGTATCCGACTGATCCAAACTATACGCTGGCGACAATTTATAAAAACACTCAGCCGCTAAAAAACTTGCTTCTTCTCTTTTATCACTTTTAGGATATGAAACAACATAATTTTCAAATTGATATCCAGCTAAATAATATTGTTTAGTATTATATAAAGCTTTTGAATAATTATAAAAAAAAGCTTCTGATGTTGGTTTCCCTTTATATGCTGGCGCTACTTGCTCATATAAACGAAGTGATTTTTCATATTTACCCCTTTCATACATTCTATTAGCAACAGCTGCTTTCAAATCAACATCATCTGATTTTAAAGCCTTTTGATAAGGACTACATGACACCAACAAAATGGTAAGAATAAGGAAACTAAAAAATTTATTCATTTGGCTTTATATTTTTTCTTTATAAACATCAATAAGATGTCACCTAAAAAAGCAACTGCAAATTTAGGCATTATTTAATTACTATAAAAATCTTTTTTTTAACTTAATTTTCTTGTAAAATTATGCAATCTTGTAGCTAAATCTTCATTTACATTTACAAGTGGCAATCGTACTGTATTTTCCGATAATCCTAATGCTTTAAAGACTTCTTTAATTCCTCCAGGATTTCCTTGTTCGAAAATCATATCGATACTATCAGCTAAAAGATAGTGCAATTTATAAGCTTCATCTACTTTTCTTTGTAGACCTAAACGTACCATTTCAGAGAATTCCTTTGGAAAACCTTCACCAATTACCGAAATTACTCCCGCTCCACCTGCTAAAACCATCGGTAATGTAATCATGTCGTCTCCAGAAATTACTAAAAATCCTTCTGGTTTTGTTTGGATTAATTTCATTGCTTGAACGATATCTCCAGCCGCTTCTTTAATTCCGATTACATTTTTGAAATCATTTGCAATTCGGATAACAGTAGATGGCAACATGTTACTTGCTGTTCTTCCTGGAACATTGTACAAAATAACAGGAATTGGAGACGCTTCAGCAACTGCTTTAAAATGTTGGTAAATACCTTCTTGCGTTGGTTTGTTGTAATATGGTGAAACTGATAAAATTGCTGAGAAATGAGAAAAATCGCTAGTTTTCAATTCTTCAACAACTTTATGAGTGTTATTTCCTCCAACTCCTAAAACCAAAGGCAATCTTCCTGCATTAGCTTTAATAATAGTATCGATAACTAATTCTTTTTCGTCTTGTGATAACGTTGCCGATTCTGCTGTAGTTCCTAAAACCACTAAATACTCTACTCCTCCTTCAATTACATAATTTACTATTCGCGTTAAAGCCTCTACATCAACCGAAAAATCTTTTTTAAATGGCGTAACTAAAGCAACACCTGTACCAATAAATGATTGCATTTTTTATATTTTATTTAAAATTTTCAAATACTTAAACAATTCTAAAACAAACTCATTAAAATCTTCAACGAGTGTTTTTATGATAAAATGATTGACTCTTTTGTCAACCGTATCAAATCCAACTTTAAATTTGGCTTTTGATTTTGTTGAAAGCAATAAAAGAGCACTTTTATTAACATCGTAATAATTGATTAACAAATCAAAAGGAGTTTCGATAAAATCGTTTACTTCTTTTTTATTGATTTCTCCTGAAATCGAAATGTTTTTTAACGACAAAAAGGGTTCGTTTATTACTTCTTTCTTTTTAATTTTATCTTTATAAACTAAGATAGAAATATTACTTTCTTGAATTCCCTGAGAAACAATTCGCTCCACTAATTGACTAGTTTCATTGAAATATGTTTCGTCTACTAAAACTCCAACCGTCAACACTTTATCGTTTGAACCAGACGAATTTTGAGTTGCTAATCGTTTAGTAACATTTTTTTTAAGAAAAAAGTTCTTTATAATATTATAAAACATAGTATTTTTACCTATTCGACAAAATTAAAAATTTAAGCTTTTGTTATGCTTGTAAATGTAAAAAAGAATACGATATCTTTTGGATTTTTTGTTATATTATTAACATTTAATCTCTTTATATCTTGTAAATCAACTTCTTCCTATCAAACTACTAAAATTGAAGGAAAAAAAATAGGCGTTACCAATGAAAAAGGTGAAAACGAAGCTATTGTAACTTACGTAAAACCTTACAGTGATAATATCAATAAAGATTTAAATAGCGTATTAGCTTACTGTCCAGAAACACAAGACAAAAGCAAGGGAACGTGGCAATCGAATATCGGGAATTTATTAGCAGAAATCACTTTTGAACTTGGAAATCCGGTTTTTCAAAAAAGAGAAAACAAAACGATTGATATTTGTTTGCTAAATCACGGCGGTATCAGAGCTGTAATTCCAAAAGGTGATGTAACTACAAGAACTGCTTTTGAAGTGATGCCTTTTGAAAATAGTTTGTTCATTGTGGGATTAACTGGAAAAGAAATTAAAACGTTAGCCGAATATATCATAAAAGAAAAGAAGCCTCATCCTTTGTACGGAATGAAAATTTATATTGATAAGTCAACTTCAGTAATAAATAAGATTGAAATTAACAATCAACCTTTAGATGAAAATCGAATTTATTATGTGGGAACTTCCGATTATTTAGCCAATGGAGGCGATAATATGACGTTTTTTAAAGAAAGTAAAATCAAATTTGACATGGAATATAAGCTTAGAAATATGATGATTGATTATTTTAAGAAAGTAGATACAATTCCAAACCTAACCACCGAAAAAATAATTTTAGAATAATACTTAAAGCAATGAAGAGAAGAGATTTCATCCAAAAAACAGCTGCGAGTTCGGTTTTACTTGGCTTATCAGGAGTGAGTTTAAGTAGTTTTTCTACTATTGATACCAAAAAGATTACTATTTTACATACGAATGACACGCACAGTCATATCGATCCATTTCCTGCCGATCATCCAAAAAACCCAAATATGGGTGGTGCTGCCAGAAGAGCTGCTATCATAGAAAGCATCCGAAAAGAAGAAAAAAACGTGCTTTTGTTAGATGCTGGCGATATTTTTCAAGGAACTCCATACTTCAATTATTATGGTGGCGAATTGGAATTCAAACTAATGAGTATGATGCAATACGATGTGGCCACAATGGGAAATCACGATTTTGACAACGGAATTGATGGTTTTTATGCGCAATTACCAAATGCAAAATTTGATTTTGTATCAGCTAATTATGATTTTAAAAACACGGTTTTAAATGATATCGTAAAACCTTATAAAATCATTATAAAAGATGGAATTAAGATTGGAATTTTCGGATTAGGCGTTCAATTAGATGGACTTGTGGATAAAAAACTTTACAAAGAAACGGTTTACAACAATCCAATTGAAGTAGCACAAGACATGACGCGAATTCTAAAAGAAGAAAAAAAATGTGATTTGGTGATTTGTTTGTCGCATTTAGGATTCAAATACAAAGACGAACCTGAAAAACCAAGTGATATTGTTTTAGCGCAAAAAACTAAAAATATCGATTTGATTATTGGTGGTCACACGCATACTTTCTTAGACAAACCTGTGATTGAAAAAAATAGTGAAGGAAAAGAAGTTTTAATTAATCAAGTAGGCTGTTTTGGAGTGAATTTGGGTAGAATTGATTTCTATTTAACCAACGACAAATTGCATCACGATCAAACAAAGAATATTATTGTTTAGTACTTTTCTCTATAAAGCAGATATTTTAAAAGAAAATAATACACTGGAATTTCGATTATACAAGAGATATAAATAAAGATATCATTTTTAAAATAATACTTATTTAATACTATAAACATGTCAGAAAAAAAAAGACATAAAATGGTTAACAATAAAAATCTAGAAGCAATTGATTTAAATCGTAATGCATTATAAATACTCAAAATCAAAACCATTAAGAACATTATAATATATCCAATTACTACAAAAAACTCTTTAAACTCCATATTTAAAGTCAAACTTGCAATCTTATAAAAGATAACCAACGACAAATAAGCAATTATAAAATAATTGAAATTGTTTTTTAAAAAATTATTTTTTTTAAAAATTTTCGAATCTGTAACTACATAACTAAATAAAATACCTATTGCTATTAGATACAAATAGGTCGAAAATACTTTAATATCTCTTCCCTCTATCAAAATCAAATTATCAGCAAAAAAGATTACTAAAAACAAAAATAAATTCAAATATATTTTTGTTGCTTTACTTATAAAAAAGTAAGCAAAAGCAATACTTGGAACTATGATGGGTTTAAAAATCAAAGCTATGTCTAAATCGCCATAAACCCTATAAAAAAACAAATAACACAAATAGGAAATAAAATATATATACAGAGCTCCACTAGCTCGGCTATCTATATTTTTATCAGTCTTGAATATCTCTCTTACCATAAAGTTTAAATTTAGTTCTGTAAACAAAATAACTTATGTAACAAAAAAACGATAACTCTTGAGTTGCAACATTAATCATCTTCAAGGCTAATAAATCGGGGATTTTTTTTGAAAAAACAAAAAACAAATCGGATAATAGAAAACAACCAACCATAAAACCCGTGTACAAAATTGTTCTATTAATGTAGTTAATTAGCATTACAAAGGCTAAAATTCCCATTAACAACAATAATATTCCATACAAAGAATAAATAAAAAATTCAAAGCTATTCTCTTCTATCATCATCATTAGTACATTAAAAAACAAATACACTAAAAGCATTACGATAATATAGAAAGAAAAGGTGTTCAGGTTAATTTTTTTCTTTTTCAAATAATAGATTAAATCTTGAAAAATAAAAAACAATATAATGAAATATGGAATTAATAAAAATATAAGCCCCGAAACATTAAACTCTTCTCTACTAATTAAATGCAAAATTTCTCCTATAAAAAAAGACAAAACCGAAAAAGAAAACAAATAATCAATCTTACCCCTAACACTAATATAATAGAAATAATAAATCGACGGAATGATAATTGGCTTACTAAAAAGTTCCAAATTATCGCTTCCAATTATAACAGCAAATACATATAAAATAAAAGCTGTAAAATATAATATTAAAGCCGAATTTACTTTAAGCATCTATCATTTGTTTGAAGTCTAATTCTGATATAATTGCAATTTTTAATTGATTTGCTTTTTCTAGTTTGGATGGTCCCATATTATCTCCAGCAATTACATAATCGGTTTTTGATGAGATTGAACTTCCTACTTTTCCTCCGTTATCTTCAATAGCTTTTTTTAGTTCATCTCGAGAATATATTTCAAAAACTCCTGATACGACAAAGGTTTTTCCTTTTAATTTTTCAGAAAGTAAAACATCATCTTCACCCGATTCTAATTGAACTCCAAAACTCTTAAGCTTATCAATAATACGAATATTTTCTTGATTTTCAAAGAATTGTACGACACTCTGTGCGATTTTATCGCCAATCTCATCAACCAAAATCAAATCCATGATACTCGCTTGAGCAATTGCATCAATTGATTTGTAATGCTTCGCTAGCTTCTTAGCAACTGTTTCACCTACATATCGAATTCCTAACGCATATAAAACACGCTCAAATGGAATCGTTTTCGATTTTTCAATTCCGTTGATTAAGTTTTCTGCTGATTTTTCCGCCATTCGTTCTAACGGAATGATTTGCTCTTTCTTTAATTCGTACAAATCGGCATAATTCATAACCAAACCTGCATTGAACAACAAAGCAACCGTTTCTCCACCTAAACCATCAATATCCATGGCTTTTCTTGTAATAAAATGCTGAATTCTTCCAATAATCTGCGGTGGACAACCATAGAAATTTGGACAAAAATGATTGGCTTCGCCTTCGCTTCTAACCAATTCTGTTTGACATTCTGGACAATGAGTGATATATTTTGTTGGCTCGGTTTGATTACCTCTTTTGGCAACCGCAATAATTTTCGGAATAATTTCGCCACCTTTTTCTACAAAAACTTCATCGCCAATTCGAATGTCTAATTTTTCTATTTGGTCAGCGTTATGCAATGAAGCGCGTTTTACAATCGTTCCCGCCAATTGCACGGGTTCTAAATTCGCAACCGGAGTAATAGCACCTGTTCGTCCAACTTGATAGGAAATTGAATTTAATTTCGTAGTTACTTGTTCGGCTTTAAACTTATACGCCATTGCCCAACGTGGAGATTTTGCCGTATAACCTAATTCCTCTTGATGTTGTAAATTATTGACTTTAATTACCACGCCATCTGTCTCATAAGGTAAATCGTGACGGTGTTTATCCCAATAATTGATGTATTCGAAAACTTCGTTTAGATTCTTAGCTAATTTGGATTGTGTTGGCACTTTAAATCCCCAATCTCGTGCTTTTTGTAAGCCTTCGAATTGGGTTTTAAAAGGTAGATTATTTCCAATTACGAAATACAAAAGGCAATCTAATGGTCGCTTGGCAACTTCGGCACTGTCTTGTAATTTTAAACTTCCAGAAGCGGTATTTCTTGGATTAGAATAAGGTGTTTCGCCAATTTCAATTAACTCTTGATTCATTTTTTCAAATCCAGCAAACGGCAAAATGATTTCTCCTCGAATGTCAAATTTCTCGGGAAAATCTCCTTTTAAATGAATGGGAACTGCTTTTATCGTTTTGATATTATTCGTGACATCATCGCCTTGAAAACCATCGCCACGCGTTACAGCACGAACTAAACGGCCATTTTCATACGAAATACTAATTGATGCTCCGTCGTATTTTAATTCGCACGTATATTCTAAAGAAACATCGCCCAAAACCTTTTGAATTCGGGTTTCCCAATCTTGTAAATCTTCTATGGAATACGAATTATCCAACGAATACATGCGATATTCATGCTTCACCGTTTCAAAATTCTTCGTAACCATTCCTCCTACTCTTTGAGTAGGGGAATTTTCATCGAAGAACTCAGGATGTTGTGCTTCTAAATCTTGTAATTGTTTTAGCTTTTGATCAAATTCAAAATCAGAAATGATAGGTTTATCTAAAACATAATAATTGTAATTATGCTGATTTAATTCGTCTCTTAAATTCTTAATAGTATCTAAAACGTTCATATTTACTGATTGATTAAGCTGTCTAATTTGGTAAACAATTCTCCTTTGCTGATGATTCCGCCTTGCTTGATAATTTCAAACAACGATTCATTTCTGTTTTCTGATAAATCTTTTTTGCCTCTTGTAATTTCAACATCATCGGAAAATAAATTTTCTGATAGCCAATGAATTCCATCAGCAGAAACAAAGTCAATTTGTGGATTATTGGTTTTTATTACGAAAGAAAAAACCACATTTTGCATACATTTAAAAAGAAAAATGTAGTTTTTAGAAAAATGATCAATGTGCGTAACATTCGTCAACGCTTTTTCCCAAATCATATCAGAGAAAACGTCAATTTCTTGTTCGGCAATATGAGGTTTATTTTGCTTAATTTCATCCCATTCCTTTTTATCAATTGATTGTGTAGCTAAAAAAGTAATGAATTCTGGATGTAATTCTTCTAATTGTTCTTTAGTTAATCTTGCGTATTTCATAAAGTAAAGATAAAAAAAAAGCCCCGATAAAATCGGAGCTAATTTATATTTTAAGAAAAATTATGCTTTTTCACCTACGATTTCGTATGGTAATTCAACGATAACATCTCTGTGTAATCTAACTGATGCAGTATATTTACCTACACGTTTTACAACACCACTAGTGATGAATTTTTTCTCAATTGAATGACCGTTAGCTTCTAATGCTTCCACGATGTTAGCGCTAGTAACTGAACCAAACAATTTATCACCACCTGCTTTAGCAGTAATTTTAATTTCTAAAGCTTTTAAAGCTTCAGCTAAAGATTTTGCATCTGCAACGATTTTAGCTTCTTTGTGAGCTTTTTGCTTTAAGTTTTCAGCTAAAACTTTTTTAGCAGAAGGTGTAGCTAAAATAGCAAAACCTTGAGGAATTAAGAAGTTACGTCCGTATCCGTTTTTCACAGTTACTACATCATCTTTAAATCCTAAATTTTGAACGTCTTGTTTTAAGATAAGTTCCATGTTGTTGTCCTTTTAATTAGAAGTTAGCTCACCAATGGCGAAGCAACAACTATTTGTTAAATATTATTTTAATAAATCGGCCACGTATGGCATTAAAGCTAAGTGACGAGCTCTTTTAACAGCTACAGAAACTTTTCTTTGGTATTTTAATGAAGTACCTGTTAAACGTCTTGGTAAAATTTTACCTTGCTCGTTAACAAATTTCAATAAAAAGTCTGCGTCTTTATAATCGATATATTTGATACCTGATTTTTTGAAACGACAGTATTTTTTAGTTTTGTTTGTATCTATATTTAAAGGCGTAAGATATCTGATATCCCCGTCTTTTTTCCCTTTTGCAGATTGCTCTAATGTAGACATGATTAGTTTGTTTTAGATTTTAATTTTGCTCTTCTTCTTTCTGCCCAAGAAATTGCATGTTTGTCTAAAGACACCGTTAAGAAACGCATAACACGCTCGTCACGACGGAATTCAGTTTCAAATGCAATAATGATTTCAGCTGGCGCTTTGAATTCGAATAAGTGGTAAAATCCACTTTTCTTGTGTTGAATTTCGTAAGCTAATTTTTTTAAGCCCCAATCTTCTTTCGATACCATCTCAGCCCCTTTAGAAGTAAGAAAATCTTCAAACTTGCTTACTGTTTCCTTTACCTGTTGCTCAGATAAAACGGGATTCAAGATGAAAACAGTTTCATAATGATTCATAATCTTTATATTTATTGTTATAAAATTGGGTGCAAAAATAATACTTTTATTTGAAATAGCAAGCATAACACATTATTAATTTTTATTAAAAAAACTTGTGTATTTGTAATAATTGTTCTACTTTTAACAAACTATAAAAATTACATGCCCATGAAGTTGAATTGTATCGTTGTAGATGATAGTGCTATTCAAAGAATTACCATCACAAAATTAGTTAACGAATCAACATTATTAAACTTAGTAGGAGATTTTGCCAATGCTCTTGAGGCAAAGAATTGTATCAACAACAATACTATTGATTTAATCTTCTTAGACATTGAGATGCCGTTAATAAACGGTTTCGATTTATTAGACGGACTAAAAACAAAACCACAAATTATATTCATTACTTCAAAAGCAGATTACGCAGTGAAAGCTTTTGATTATGAAGCAACTGATTTTCTTCAAAAACCTATTTCTAAAGAACGTTTTAATAAAGCGGTAAAAAAAGCTACTGAACTTCACGCGTTACGTTATGAAAACCATGAAGATCATGGAGAAAGTATCGTTATCAAAAGTAATTTAAAGAAACTCAAAGTGTATGTTTCTAAAATTAAATGGATTGAAGCTTATGGCGATTACATCAAAGTGGTTACCGATGATGAAAGTCATTTAGTATTATCAACCATGAAAGGTTTTGAAAAAGAGCTTCCAGAAGGTAAATTCATTCGTGTACACAAATCATACATTATTAATTTAGACCGAGTGGAGAAATTCAATAGTAAGTTTGCTGAAATTGGAAATACAAAAATACCATTAAGTCGTAACAAGAAAGAAGAAATTGTAAAAGCTATCGAAAACGCTTAATACACATCGACATCAACTTTTACCTTAATAGCACGATATTGCGGAACTGCTTCAAAACTCATGAGCACTTTCGCAATATTTTTTTTGGTATTGCCCAAATGCTTCTGAACCGGAATTTTAACCATAATAGTGCGAATATACTCATTGCGAATTCTATTAATAGCTGGTTCTTCAGGACCCAAAACGGGCATATCTAAATTTTGAGACAACACGTTATAAATCCACATAGAACCTTCTTTCAGTTTATCAAAATCACGATGTTTCAAAGTAAGTTTTACTAATCTAAAGAAAGGCGGATATTTGAAATTCTGGCGTTCGTAAATTTGCTCTTTATACATTCCTATATAATCATTACCCAAAACTTGTTGGATAGTGTTGTGATATGGATTATAGGTTTGAATTACCACTTTTCCTTTTTTCTCGGAACGACCTGCCCTACCCGAAACTTGCATCATCATTTGATACGCTCTTTCGTAAGCTCTGAAATTCGGTTGGTTTAATAAGTTATCGGCATTTAGAATCCCAACTAAAGTTACATTATCAAAATCTAAACCTTTGGCCAACATTTGCGTGCCAACCAAAACATCGATTTCTCTATTTTTGAAGGAATCGATGATTTTCTCGAAGCCAAATTTTCCTCGAGTCGTATCTTGATCCATTCTTCCGATATTTTTTTCAGGAAAAAAGGTTTTCAATTCCATTTCAATTTGTTCAGTTCCGAAACCTTTAGTAGTTAAATCAACCGATTGACAACTATGACAATGTGCTGGATTAGAAATCGAATGACCACAATAATGACAACGCAATTGATTTTTGAATTTGTAATAGGTCAAACTTACATCGCAACTTGGGCAATGCGGCACATGACCACACGTCATACATTCCACATAAGGCGAAAATCCTCTGCGGTTTTGAAATAAAATAACTTGTTCGCCTTTTGATAAAGTTTCGGTAATTTCCTCTAATAATTCATCAGAAAAATGTCCCGACATTTTCTTTCTGAAATATTTATCTTTTAAATCAACGAGCTGAATTTCGGGTAACACTACATTTCCGTAGCGCACTTTCAATTCCGTTAAACCGTATTTATTGGATTGCACATTATAATAGGTTTCCAAAGATGGAGTCGCGCTTCCTAAAACTACTTTCGCTCCGTGTTGCTTCGCTAAAACTATAGCAGCATCGCGGGCATGATATCGTGGCGCTGGATCGTGTTGCTTAAAAGTTTGCTCGTGTTCTTCATCTACAATTATACATCCTAAATTGGAAAACGGAAGAAACAAAGCACTTCGCACCCCAATCACTACTTTAGCTTTTGGCGAATTTTCTAAAACTTGATTCCAAACTTCTATTCGTTCGTTATTGGTGTATTTGGAATGAAAAACAGCAACTTCATTTCCGAAATAAGCTGTTAATCGTTGTACTAATTGAGTGGTTAAAGCGATTTCTGGCAATAGAAACAAAACTTGCTTTCCTTCTTTAATATATTGTTCTAAAAGTTTGATGTAAATTTCGGTTTTACCAGAAGCGGTAACTCCGTGTAATAAATTTACATCAAACGATTTGAAATTTTCTTGAATGCTCTCAAAAGCTACTTGTTGGGCTTCACTTAACGTGAATTGACTATCATCATCTTTATCGAAAGTTACTCTATCTTGGACGATGTAATATTCTTCGAAAATTGTTTTATCAACTAAAGATTTTACAATTGCTGCAGAACTTCCCGAAGTTTCAATTAGTTTTTTTACTGAAATAGGTGCTTTTTCACGAGCTTGTAATTGGAAATAATGTAGAACCAATTCGCGTTGCTTTTTGGCTTTGGATAACATTTCTAATAATTCGGCTAATCTTTCTTGTTGCAAAAATTCTTCTTGCAATCTGATATAACGAACTAATTTTGGTTTGTATTGTTCCGAAATTTCTTCTTGCAAGACCAAAGCGCCTTTCGCCAATAATCGATTAATGATTGGGAAAACTGTTTTCTTTCCTAAAATCTTAATCACCTCTTGAACTGTAATCGAAGATTGACTTTTTAAAGCTTCTAAAATTAGATATTCGTCATCTTTAAGTTCATTCGAATCAATTTCGACATTTTCTTTAGCTGAAATAATGGTTTCACTTTCCAAAATATAACCAGAAGGCAATGCACTTCGAAAAACCTCGCCTAACGAACACATATAATAAGACGAAATCCATTTCCAATGTTCGATTTGGTGAAGATTCACAACTGGTTTTTCATCTAAAATTTGATGAATTTCTTTTGCTTCGTATAATTGAGGTGGCGTATTCGTTTTATCTAACACCAAAGCAGTATAAATCTTAGTTTTCCCAAAGGGAACTGCCACTCGCATTCCTATTTGAATGTAGTTAAATTCCGCTTCCGAAACCTGATACGTAAAGGTTTTAGAAACAGCTAATGGTAAAACGACTTCGATAAAATACAGCATAGAACAAATATAGTTGGAAAAAGAGAATAGAGAAAAGAAAAAAGAGAAAAGATAAATACATCAATAAAAAAAAGCGTCCTCGATTGAGAACGCTTACTTTTATATTTAGTTGGAATTATTTTCCTAACATTTCGTCTTTTAAATCTTTATCAGCTGGTTTGTCGCATAACCAGATTCCGAATAAAGCTTTTTTGAAATCGTGACCGTCAATGCTTCCTTTTTTAACTCCGTTTTTGTAAACAACAACTCCTTCGTTAGGCACATTGATGATAATAAAAACATCCCCTTTTTTGATTTCTTCTTTGAAGAAACCTTTGAATTTATCAATTTTAGCTTTTAATGGAGCTGTTTTCTTACCTGTAGCATTTTCAAAACCTTCATTGATAGCAGAAACCATTTTTTCAGAAGTAATCAAACCTGAAACGATGTTTAGTTTAATAGCCGCTCCTTCTTTACTGTTCATGATTTCAGAAGCATTTGTACTTTTTTTCTCTAAATACAAAGAACCTACGTACATGTCCATAAACATTTTAACACGAGTTCCTGCTCCGTTTAAGACTAAAGACTGACCTTCTAAACTCATTTTAGCATCTACTTTAACTCCTGATACAGTTTTTTGTGCATTAACCGTGAATACAGTCGCAATCAACATTAAAAATGTAATAACTTGTTTTCTCATAATCTTTTTTTTTAGTTTGGTTAAATATATAAATTTTTTCTTTTCAATTTTGAAATTGTTGCATTTAGTTCGAAACCTAATAATAAAACCATGCAATTAATCCAGATATAAAACATTAGTACAAGAAGCGTACCAATTGAACCATACAACTCGTTGTACTTAGCAAATTTAGTTACATAAATTCCGAAAATGTAGGATGATAAAATTATTAAAATAGTAGTAAAAACAGCACCATAGCTAATAAATGACATGCTTGAGGTTTCTTTAGCTCCAAATTTATATAAAATTGAAGTGGTAATTAAAATCATCAAAAGAATGAATCCGTATCTACTCCATTCAATTAATGCGATATCCGTTACTTCTCCAAAAAGATTAATTTTTTGAATCATTACTTCAGCAACTACAATCGCAGCAACCGTGATTAGTAAAATCATCGACAATACTAAAGAAATAGCTAATGAAATGAAATATTGTTTAAAAAAACCTCTAGTAATCGTAATGTGGGCCGACATTTCAAATCCTCCCAAAATGGCATTAATTCCGTTAGTCATCAACAAAATAGACAAAATAAAACCTGATGAAAGTAATCCTTGGTGACTAGTTTCCATAATATCTTTCAAAATGGCTTCAATAGCTTCGTAAGTATTGGGTGGAACTCCTTCTTCTACAAACTCTAAAAAATCGGCTTGGAAATTTTCCAAAGGGATAAACGGAATTAAATTCAAGATAAATAAAGCAAATGGAAATAACGCCATAAAGAAACTGAACGCAATGGCACTCGCTCTGTATGAAAAAGCGCCTTTGAAAATTCCCAAAACATACATTTCTAAAATATCATAAAGCGACAAACCTTCTAAAGATTTAAGCTTTACAGCTTTTGTAAGCGAAATTAATTGTCTTACAACAGGAATTTTATTGAGTTTATTTTCTATTTCTTCTGACATACATTATATTGCTTTTAGGCTTAAATCCATATTATAAACTGAATGCGTTAAAGCACCTGAAGAAATATAATTCACTCCACATTCTGCGTAATTACGAATGGTTTTTTCATTAATATTTCCTGAAGATTCTGTCAAAGATTGATTTCCAATCATGGCTACTGCTTTCTTAGTAGTTTCGTAATCGAAATTGTCTAATAAAATTCGATAAACGCCGCCAGCATCTAAAATTTGTTGCACTTCGTCTAAATTTCTGGCTTCTACAATGATTTTTAAATCTTTTTTATTATCGATTAAATATTGCTTTGTCTTTGCAATCGCTTGCGGAATTCCTCCAGCAAAATCGTTGTGATTGTCTTTCAACATAATCATATCGTACAAAGCAAATCTATGATTTTCACCACCACCAATTTTTACCGCCCATTTTTCGATGGCACGGATTCCAGGTGTGGTTTTACGAGTATCTAAAATTTTAGTTTTTGTTCCTTCCAGTAAATCAACAAACATTTTGGTTTTCGTTGCGATGGCGCTCATGCGTTGCATTGAATTCAAAACCAAACGTTCCGCTTTCAAAATCGATTGCGAACTTCCGGAAACATGAAAAACAATATCGCCATGTTTCACTCTTTGACCATCATTGATAAAAGTTTCCACTTTCATGTCTTTATCTACATAATGAAAAATCATTTTAGCGAATTCTACTCCTGCGATAATCCCTTCATCTTTAACTAACAACTTCGCTTTTCCTTGTGCTGAAGCTGGAATACAAGCCAACGAACTATGGTCGCCATCTCCAACATCTTCGCGAATGGCATTGCTAATGATTAATTCTAATTCTTTTTGAAATTGCGCTTCTGAAATCATGTTTTGTAAATTGAATTGCTAATGTAAGAAATCCTTTGAAGTTTAAAAAATATTGAGTGTTTAAAAACAAAAAACTCCCAGATAAATCTGAGAGTTTCATTATGATTGAATTTAAAATTCGATTAAGATAAAGCTGCTTTTACTTGGTCAGCAGCTTCTTGGAATTGTACTGCAGATAAAATTGGCATACCTGAATTATCGATTAATTCTTTAGCAATTTCTGCGTTTGTTCCTTGTAAACGAACGATGATTGGCACTTTAATAGCGTCACCCATGTTTTTGTAAGCATCAACAACACCTTGAGCAACACGGTCACAACGAACGATTCCACCAAAAATGTTAATTAAAATAGCTTTTACGTTTGGATCTTTTAAAATGATACGGAAAGCTGTTTCCACACGTTTAGCATCGGCAGTTCCACCTACGTCTAAGAAGTTAGCTGGCTCAAAACCTGCATACTTAATTAAGTCCATAGTAGCCATTGCTAAACCAGCTCCGTTTACCATACAACCTACAGTTCCATCTAAGTCAACGTAGTTTAATCCTACTTCTTTAGCTTCTACTTCGATTGGGTTTTCTTCTCTAACGTCTCTCATTTCAGCATATTTTGCTTGTCTGAATAAAGCGTTATCGTCGATATTTACTTTAGCATCAACTGCTAAGATTTTATTGTCAGATGTTTTTAATACTGGGTTGATCTCAAACATTGAAGAATCAGAACCGATATACGCTTTGTATAAAGCATCGATAAATTTCACCATTTCTTTGAAAGCCTCACCAGACAAACCTAAATTGAAAGCAATTTTTCTAGCTTGGAAACCTTGTAATCCGTAAGCAGGATCAATTTCTTCAGTAAAAATTAAGTGTGGTGTGTGCTCAGCTACTTCTTCGATATCCATTCCACCTTCAGTAGAATACATAATCATGTTACGTCCTGTTGCTCTGTTTAATAATACAGAAACATAGAATTCAGAAGTTTCGCTTTCACCAGGATAATAAACATCTTCAGCAATTAAAACTTTGTGAACTGTTTTTCCTTCTGGTGGAGTTTGTGGTGTAATTAACTGCATTCCGATGATTTGCTCAGAAATTTCAGTTACTTGGTCTAAGTTTTTAGCTAACTTAACTCCTCCACCTTTTCCTCTACCTCCAGCATGGATTTGTGCTTTTACTACGTACCAACTTGTACCTGTTTCAGCAGTTAATTGTTTTGCTGCAGCTACCGCCTCAACTGGATTGTTTGCAACAATACCACGTTGAACACGTACTCCATAACTAGCTAGGATTTCTTTACCCTGATATTCGTGTATGTTCATAATTGTTATGCGTTTATCTTGTTTAAAAAAGTGCCACAAAAATAGCAAAGTAATTTTTAATGGACTAACTTTTTTTCGTTTAATTTGGGAATTTGATATACATATTCGTATTAAAACTACAACTCTAAAAAAACACAAATGTTACAAATAAAACATTTTGTTATATTTTGTTAATAATTGTTTTAAAAATTGCATCTTTTAAATATTGATTTACTTTTGCATCAAATTAAATCAAAAATGAAACCAGAAGTATTACAACAATTAGCAACAGAATTTGGAAGTCCATTATATGTTTATGATGCGGAAAAAATCGCCTTTCAATACAACCGATTACAAAATGCATTTAGCAAAGTAGAACGCTTTAAGGTACACTATGCTGTTAAAGCTTTATCGAATGTTTCTGTTTTGAAATACTTAAAAAGTTTAGGTTCTGGATTAGATACAGTTTCTTTACAAGAAGTACAATTAGGATTACATGCTGGTGTTGACCCAAAAGATATCATTTATACGCCTAATGGCGTTTCGATGGAAGAAATTGAAGAAGTAGCACAATTAGGTGTTCAAATCAACATTGATAATTTATCAATTTTGGAACAATTTGGAACGAAACACCCAACAATTCCAGTTTGTATTCGAATTAATCCACATGTGATGGCGGGTGGAAACGCGAATATTTCGGTGGGTCATATTGATAGTAAATTTGGAATTTCGATTCATCAATTGCCTCATATTTTAAGAATTATTGAAAACACGAAAATGCATATCAATGGAATCCACATGCATACGGGTTCTGATATTTTAGATGTGGAAGTATTTTTGTATGCAGCCGAAATCTTATTCGAAACTGCAAAAAATTTCAAAGAGTTGGATTTTATTGATTTTGGAAGTGGTTTTAAAGTTCCTTACAAAAAAGATGATATTGAAACCAATGTAGAAGAATTTGGAAGAAAATTAACGAAACGTTTTTTAGCTTTCGAAAAAGAATATGGTCGACCATTAACACTAGCTTTTGAACCTGGAAAATTCTTGGTTAGCGAAGCAGGTTATTTCTTAGCGAAAGTAAATGTGGTAAAACAAACCACTTCAACAGTTTTTGCAGGAATTGACTCAGGATTCAATCATTTAATTCGTCCGATGCTATATGGAGCGCAACATCATATTGAAAACATTTCCAATCCGAAAGGAAAAGAACGCTACTACTCGGTAGTAGGTTATATCTGTGAAACCGACACTTTTGCTAGCAACCGAAGAATTACAGAAATTCACGAAGGTGATATTTTGTGTTTCCGAAACGCAGGCGCATATTGCTTTTCAATGGCATCTAACTACAACTCACGACTAAAACCAGCGGAAGTGCTGTGGAAAGAAGGAAAAGGTCATTTAATCAGAGAACGCGAAACGTTTGATGATATTTTGAAAAATCAGGTAATGATTGAAATTTAGTTTTTTTGTTAAGTAAAGAAAAGCCCGGATTAGTAATTAATTCGGGTTTTTTGATTTATTTCGAGTTTAAAACCTCCAACAACACCTTACCATCAGAACTATTCGGCATGGTAATTTTTAACATTTGGGTAACTGTTGGAGCAATTTGTGTGATTTCTTTTCTATCGTGAGTTTCTCCTTTTTTGATGTTCCAACCGAAGAAAATTAGTGGAACATGTGTATCATAAGTATAAGCTGAACCATGCGTAGTTCCGGTTGAAGAATATTCTACATAGCCTGGTTTGAAAATCATGATTAGTTCTCCGTTTTGTGTTGGGTCGTATCCTTTTGTGATGTAGTCTAAATAATAATCACTTGGATTTCCGTTGGTTATTTCCTCTTCGGTGTAAACACGCTTGATATAATCTTGTTTTTGTAAATAATCTTTAAAGGTTTGTTTTACTTCTTGCAAGTTCAACCCTTTTCCTTTTACTTTTGCTTTATCAAAAAACACATTGTAATTTGAGTAATCTAATACTAAGTTTTCTCCAAAAGTAGTTTCCGAAAACTCTTTTAAGTCTTTCTGAATATTTTTATAGTTGATGTTATCTACTTTGTATTTGTTGTCTTTTAAATACGTTACATTTTCCGCACCAGCGTGATCGGCAGTTAAGAAAACTAAGTAATTTCCTTTCCCAACCGTTTTGTCTAGGTAAGCTAAGAAATCAGCAATCGTTTCATCCAAACGCAAATATGTGTCTTGTAATTCAATCGAACGCGGTCCTAAAACGTGTCCGATATAATCCGTTGAAGAAAAACTTACAGCCAAGAAATCTGTGATATTGTCTTTTCCTAAATTTTCGCTTTCGATAGCTTTTTTAGCAAAATCAGCTAATAAATTATTTCCAAAAGGTGTTGAACGGAGAATTCCTGCATCGTTGGCATCATACATATCTTGCAAATTGTAAGGCATAAACGGTGCTTTTTTATACAATTTTCCTTCGTATGGATTGTTATCGGTTAAGCTTTCGTTATACGTTTCTTTTGGTTTTAATAAATCCCAACCTTTGGTTACATATTTCAAATAATTTTTCTCAGCATTGAATTGCGTTGCCCAATCTGGAAGTTTTTCTCCGTAATACGTACTTGAAATAAACGCTCCTGTTTTGCTGTACCAAAAAGCCCAATCCGCAAAATGTCCCGCTGGAAGAATTGCGCCTCTATCTTTAATACTGATTCCGATAACTTTTCCTTTAAAATTGGTTGACAACTTTAATTCATCAGTTATGGTAGAACTTTGCAAGTTTCTTGGTGACATTTTTCCTTCTTTGTCTGAATCGTCTCCAATTGTTGAAACCGTTGCATCGTCAGTACAATACATATCTTTTCCGGTTGCTTTATTAAACCATTCGTTACCTACAATTCCGTGAACAGCTGGCGTTGTTCCTGTGTAAACTGAAGCGTGTCCAGGAGCGGTATAAGTTGGCATGTAATTATAATGCGTGTTATGAAAAGTATATCCTTCTTTCATTAATCGTTTGAAACCATTTTCTGAAAAGTCGTTTGAGAAACGGTATAAATATTCCATTTTCATTTGGTCTACTACGATTCCTACTACTAACTTAGGTTTTTCTTGCGCTGAAAGTAGCGAAGAAACAAGTAATGCTGATACAGCTAAGGCTTTTTTCATTTTAAAACTATTTTATACAAAAGTACGTTTTTGATGTAAATGGAATGTTAATAAATACAAAAATGACTTTCTATTACATTCAATAAAAAGTCATTTTAAATATAGTTTAGAATTATTTCTTCTTTGCGGGCTTATCTTCAAGAACTGTCATATTGTAAGCAATAATCATATCTTCATATGTAATGTATAATTGATTTCTACCACCTTGTTTCTTTCTGGTGTAAATAGCTAAAACGCATTCTACACCATTGTTATCCACACAATTGAATTTAACCACATCGTCATCACCAATCGTTTCTTGGTTTCCATATTTCATAATAGAAAACAGCTGAAGTACTTCTGAATAAACCACAATTCGGTGACTTTCCATATCTAACAGCACCGTCATCTCTGATTTTTGCAATTTAGACCAATCGCTCCAATTTCCCTTATTATCTTTCTGGCTTACCATATAACCAGAAGTTTTGAAATTATATTTTTGAGCATAAGTCGTTGCCGATGCAAAAAACAAAAACAGTAGTATATATTTTAAACTTTTCATTTCGATGTTTTTTTTTAAAATTCAAAGGTAGCTACCTCTTTTTTAGCAATGTTAAATTCGGTAATGATATTATCAACAATAGTTTCAACAGGCAAAATATCGTGAATTAATCCCGCAATTTGACCAATTTCTAATTCGCCTTCCACTAAATCACCTTCAAACATACCTCTTTTTGCCCTTCTTTTTCCTAATAATGCTTCTAAATCTTCTTTTGATGGACATTTAGCGTACAATTCTTGAACATCATTATAGAATTTATTTTTGATTAGTCGAACCGGAGCTAATTCTTTTAATGTTAATTGCGTATCACCTTCTCCTGTTTCCACAATTGTTCTTTTGAATTCATCATGTGCAGAACTTTCAGTTGAAGCAGCAAAACGACTTCCCATTTGAACACCGTCCGCACCTAAAGTCATGGCAGCTAGCATTCCTCTTCCTGTTGCAATTCCTCCTGCAGCAATTAGTGGAATTGAAATTTGTTCGCGCACCATTGGAATTAAGGTTAACGTTGTCGTTTCTTCTCTTCCGTTGTGTCCGCCGGCTTCAAAACCTTCAGCAACTACAGCATCTACTCCAGCTTCTTGTGCTTTTAATGCGAATTTAGAACTACTTACAACATGTACAACTGTTATGCCATTTTCTTTTAGAAACGGAGTCCAAGTTTTTGGATTTCCTGCCGATGTAAAAACGATTTTTACACCTTCTTCTTTTAGAATTTGCATGATTTCTTCAATGTTAGGATATAACATAGGAACATTTACTCCGAAAGGTTTATCGGTTGCTTTTTTACATTTTTGAATGTGTTCTCTTAACACTTCTGGATACATTGATCCTGCTCCAATTAATCCTAAACCACCAGCGTTACTTACGGCACTTGCTAATTTGTAACCGCTGTTCCAAATCATTCCGCCTTGGATGATGGGATATTTTATATTGAAGAGTTGGGTAATTTTATTCATTATAATTTTAATAATTTTCCTTGAGTTGTTTTATTTTCTATTTTTAATCGGTAAAAATACAAACCTGATGCCAAATTTTCTAAATTAACGGATGCATTTGTTTCAGAAATATCAAAAGATCCTACATGTTGTCCGATACTATTAAATAAAATAAGATTTCCAGAAAAATTTGTATCTGAAAAAACAATAGTTACTTTATCTTGAACTGGATTTGGATACAATAATATAATATCATTTTCAAAATTGTTTGCTGATAAAGCATTGGTTAAAGCCAATTGAAAATCAGGTACACCATATCCTTTATAAATGGTTGGATTGGCATAAATATCAGCCGATTCTTTTACAAATTGAACGATTTGAGCATTTGTCATATTTGGAACAGCTGACCAAAAGGTAGTCACCATTCCTGCTAAAATGGGGCTTGAAAAAGATGTTCCGTTAGCATTTACAATACTTCCTGATGAATTACTAACAGTTGCAGCGTAACCTTTTGCACAAACATCGGGTTTTACTCTTCCATCAAAAGATGGTCCGATAGAACTAAAAGAAACATAATTTTCAGATGCATCTACGGCTCCTACAGTTAGAGTAGTAATGGCATCTGCAGGTGTTGCGATATGCGGATTGGCTGAATTTCCGGAATTTCCAGCGCTTGTTACACAAATCATTCCTTTTGAAAAAGCCATATTTGCTCCTCTTGCAGCAAAAGTTTTCAATCCGTTCATATCAGAATAAGAATAACTATAGCTAATATTATCGTATGTAAAATAACCTAATGAGGAATTGATAACATCAACTCCTAAACTATCGGCCATTTCTGCTGCTTCTACCCAATACGATTCCTCTACTGGATTTTCAGAATTTGCATCTTCAGTTATGAACAAGTAATATTGAGCATCTGGAGCAGTGCCTACTAATTGATTATCAACATAACCAGCCATGCAAGACAATACTGATGTTCCATGAGAATTTCTTGTATAAATAGAGGTATTTCTGTCTGGAAAATTATAACCTCCTAAAATTAAATTATTATCTCGTAATCTTTGGAATGGACTTGCAGAATTTACTCCAGGAAAACCCGCATCCATAATAGCTACCATCTTACCTTGACCCGTATAATTTTGTTGGTGCAACAAATGACCGTTCAACATTTGAATTTGATTCGATGAACCTCCGTAGTTAAAATCGGTTAAAACTTCTAATTGTTTGTTTACAGGATGAATTACTGTAGTTTTTTGAATCGTATTAGAATGTCTAGAATTCAAGCTAGCATCTGCGAACTGAATATGATTTACAAAAGGCAAATTAGTTAGTAATTGAATATCCGCTTGAGTTCCTCTAACATGTAACGAATTTAACCATTTCGATTTTGCCATTACGGTAATTCCTGTTGCAGCAGTAACTTGATCAATATACGTTTGAGCAATAGGAACATCCGTATTATCCAAGATAATTCCTTGAGAAGTTCTTCTGTCTAATGCTCTTTGAGAAAGCATCTGTAAAGGATTACTTAAATAAAAAGCGGCATCTGGTTTGTCATTAAAATACACCCAAGCATCTTCCTGAGAAAAGCCAAAATTGAAAACCAATAATGTAAAAAGTAGTAGTTTCTTCATAAAATTTGGGTTTATTAAATCAAATTTACTCATTTTTATTGAAGAAACTACAATTGTTTTTATGCAATAACACCGCTTCCTAAAACTTCATCGTCGTGATGCCAAGCCACGAATTGCCCTTCTGTTATAGCGGATTGCGGATTTTCAAACACTACATACATGCCATCTTTGAATTGATGTAAAGTTGCTTTTTGTAAAGGCTGACGGTAACGAATTCTAGCCATTACATCCATTTTTTCACCCTCTTTCAAAGCTAAATCTTCTCTTATCCAGTGAATTTCATCGTTTGAAATAAACAATGCTTTTTTGAATAATCCAGGATGTTGATTGCCTTGTCCAGTATATACGATATTCTTTTCTACATCAGTTTCAATAATGAATAAAGGTTCTTTTGTTCCTCCAACATTTAAACCTTTGCGTTGTCCTTTAGTAAAATAATGAGCGCCTTGATGTTTACCCATTACTTTTCCTGGAACTTTTAGATAATCAATTCTTCTCGATTCAAAAGCAAAAGCTTCTTCTTCCGAATTGAAATTCGGTTTTTCTTGATGATATATTTCTGCTTCCGCTGGAATTTCGATAATTACACCTTCTTTTGGTTGTAATTTTTGTTGTAAAAATTCAGGTAAGCGTACTTTTCCGATAAAACAAAGTCCTTGCGAATCTTTCTTTTCGGCTGTAATTAAATCTAATTTTGATGCAATTTCACGAACTTCAGGTTTGGTTAATTCACCAATTGGAAATAACGCTTTCGAAAGTTGTTCTTGTGATAGTTGACATAAAAAATACGATTGATCTTTATTACCATCTTTTCCTGCTAACAATTGAAAAACTTCTTTTCCGTCTTTTTCGATGGTTCCTTTTCTGCAATAATGTCCGGTTGCCACATAATCAGCACCTAATGACATCGCAATTTTCATAAAAACATCAAACTTGATTTCACGGTTACACAATACGTCAGGATTTGGAGTTCTTCCTTTTTCGTATTCGTTGAACATATAATCAACGATTTTCTCTTTGTATTGTTCTGATAAATCTACCGTTTGAAAAGGAATTCCTAATTTTTCAGCAACTAAAAGCGCATCATTACTATCTTCTAACCATGGACATTCATTTGAAATCGTTACGGAATCATCATGCCAATTCTTCATGAATAGCCCAATAACTTCGTATCCTTGCTCTTTTAATAAATAAGCGGCAACACTCGAGTCTACTCCACCCGAAAGTCCTACTACTACTCTTTTCATTTATTCTTGTCCTCCTTTTTCTTCTTTTAACTGTTCCAATGTTTTTGATGCTTCTTTAGCATTTCTTTGCTCATATTTAATCAATTCTTGACTAAATTTCGCGGCTTTAACTTGTTTAATCACTTTGTTTTTTTCGAAAAACTTCCAAGTTCCCACACGTTTTCCGTTAACATAGTTCCCTTCATACATTTTATTGCCCAATCCATCATAATAAGAAGCAACTCCATCATATTGACCATTTTTATAGATATGAGAATCTATTAATTGTCCTTTTTCTGAATATGTTTTAGAAGCTCCAACTTTAGTACCTAATTTGTAATTGGTTTCTTCAGCAATAGTTCCATCTTTATAAAATACTTTTCGAACACCATCAAGTTTACCATCTTTATAATACTCTTGCGACATTAATTGTTTAGATTCGAAATGATAGTATTTCCATTCTCCTTCAGGAAGTTTGTTTACCAATTTCCCTTCACTTACTTTATTTCCTTTTTGATCATAAAAAACCGCATAACACGAACCATCACCTTTAGAAAAATCTCTAGTAGCAATAACAGTTCCTGCTTTTGTATCATCAAAATACTTAAATATACCTGTTTCTTTTCCATGATCGAAAGTACCTTCATATCGAACACGATTAGACTCTTTGTGAGTTCCTCTCCATAAACCATGACGGTTCCCTTTATCGTCTAATTGGTTAATTTTATCTTGAGCATTTGCAATAAAAGCTCCTAAAAGTAAAAACGCAAGAAATAATTGCTTCATTTTTTTGACTGTTGTTTAATTTATTAATTATTAATCACAATGTAACCATTGAAAAATCAAATATTAGACCAAATACTGATTAAACAAAAAATAAATGTGAGTTAAATCTGCTATATAACGCAGCAAAATAGTTTTTTATTTGTTTAGTCTTTTTTAATTTTGATTAAACAAAAAATAAATCACTATGAAAAACTATGCAAAATTAATCAAATTAACGTTATTAGTAGTAAGTTCTACATTAATGTTTTCATGTTCTGATGATGATAGCCCACAACAGAACAATTCAATAACTGATATCGCATCAGAAAACCCAAACTTTTCAATTCTTGTTGATGCTTTAAATCGTGCAGATTTAGCTGAAACTCTTAATCAAGAAGGTTCTTACACCGTTTTTGCCCCAACAAATGACGCTTTCATGGATTTTTTAGATGCCAATGGTTTTGAATCTTTAGATGATGTTCCCTTAACAACACTAAAACAAGTTTTATTAAATCATGTAGTTAGTGGAACCAATTTATCTTCAGGATTAACTACTGGTTATGTAAAAACATTAGCAAAAGGTAGCGCTTCGTCTACTAACACATTAAGTATGTTTATTAATACAGATTCAGGAGTTAGATTAAATGGCGTTTCAAGTGTAACAACAACTGACATTATTGCCGATAATGGAGTAATCCATGTTGTTGATGCAGTTATTGGTTTACCAACAATTGTTACACATGCAACTGCTAATCCAAATTTCAGCACGTTAGCTACATTACTAACAGAACAAGAGTTAGTTGGAACTCTTAACGGAACTGCTAGTTCTCCTTTTACCGTTTTTGCTCCATTAAATAGTGCATTTGATACTGCAACATTAAATTTATATGGTGGATTGAATTCTACACAAAAAACAGCTGTATTAACCTATCATGTTGTTCCTGGTGCCAACGTTTTATCTAATGCGATTCCATCAGGTCCAATAACTACTTTTGAAACAGGAACTTTTACAATTTCTGGAACAGTAATTACAGATGAGCAAAGTAGAGCTACAAATATTGTTGCTACCGGTGTGCAAGCTTCAAATGGTGTAATACATGCTGTAAATCAAGTATTACTTCCAAACTTAGATTAATTCGTTTCTATTAATAAAATTGCTATGAACAAAAAACGCTTTCCAAAAGAAAGCGTTTTTTTATGATCCTAATTCTATAGCTCTTGTATTTGCGGCTTCTATTCCTTCTATTACAATTTCTTGAAGTTCTTTTTGATTAAAAACAGATAAAGCAGCCTCTGTAGTTCCACCCTTTGAAGCAACTCGTTGAATCCAAGCTTCGTTTGACAACTTACTTCTATTCTGCAATTGAACAGAACCCGAGAAAGTTTGACTTACTAAAAACTCAGCCTCAGAAGCTGAAAAACCTAATTTAACAGCCGATTCAATCATAGCCTGCATAAAATAAAACACATAAGCAGGCCCACTTCCTGAAACCGCTGTAGCTGCGTTTAGCATTTCTTCTTTTTCAATATAAATTGATTTCCCGGTAGTGTTTATTAAATTCTGAACGATGAAAAGTTCTTTTCTATCCACAGTATTTGAGGCACAAAAAACAGTCATTCCCTCACCTATTTGTGTTGGAATATTTGGCATTGAGCGTACAATTTTACTAACTCCTAATTCCTTTTGCATCATTTCAATTGAAATTCCAGCCATGACAGATAATACTACATGTTCTGGATTTAAAAACGCATTTATTTCAGACGCTAATTGTTTAAAATCTTGAGGTTTTACAGCTAAAATTAAAATATCTGATTCAAAGATTTGAGGATTTGGTTTTATATAAAAATTTGTTGTATCAATTCCAAAACTATTCTTTTCTTCAATTCTCGTTTTGTTCAAAACTAAAATATCTGAAGCTCCAACAAATCCCGAACTCATAAAACTGTTGGCATAGGTTTGTCCCATATTACCAAATCCGATAATCGCTATTTTCATTATTAAATATAAAAAGAAACCCTGTCTATTGCAGACAGGGTTTGTATTAAGATAAAATTATTTTTTCTTTTGTGCGGCTTTTTGAGCTTCTGCTTGCTCCATCATTTCGCGCATTTTCTTCTGGAATTTACTTTCCTTTTTCTCTTTCGTTTTATTCTCTTGAATTTGAGCGTGAATTTTGTCTTCTTTCACAATGTAGTTTTTAATAACTAACATAATACCGATAGTAATTAAGTTAGAGATAAAGTAATACAAACTCAATCCAGATCCGTTTGAATTAAAGAAAAATAACATCATTAAAGGTGATAAATAAATCATGATTTTCATGATTTTACCCATATCTGGCATACCTTCTTGTGGTGGTGCACTCATTGCTTGATCTCCAGTTGTCATTTTCATATAGAAGAAAATAGCAATAGAAGCTAAGATTGGAAATAAACTCACGTGATTACCATAAAAAGGAATAGTGAATGGTAATTGTAAAATACTATCATAAGAAGACAAATCGTCTGCCCATAAAAATGATTTTTGTCTTAAATCAAATAACGAAGGAAACAATTGAAACAATGCGTAGAAAATCGGCATTTGCATTAAGGCTGGTAAACATCCTGCCATAGGATTTACACCGGCTTTAGAATACAACTTCATTGTTTCTTGTTGTTTCTTCATTGGATTGTCTTTGAATTTTTCATTCAATTCAGCAATTTCAGGACGTAATACCTTCATTTTTGCTTGCGACAAATATGATTTATACGTTACTGGCGACATTACAATACGAACTAAAATCGTAAATAAAATAATCGCCATTCCGTAACCAATTCCAATGCTAGAAATCAATCCGAAAACTGGAATAAAAATGTAACGGTTAATCCATCCGAAAATTCCCCAACCTAATGGCATGATTTCGTCTAGATTTCTTTCGTAACCATTCAAAATTTCATATTTCGCTGGACCATAATACCAATTCATATTATAGTTTAAAGCGCCATTTTTAAATTCTAAAGGAACTTGAGCTGTAAAATGTTTTGTAAAAACGGTATCTACTTTTTCATCATCAACTAAATTATCTGATTTGAATTTAGCTGTTTTGAATTTCGTATCAGTTAATAAAATAGAAGTAAACAAATGTTGTTTGAAAGCAATGTAAGAAACATCATTAGCTTCATCTTCAGAATCTCTTGCCGCATTTAAATAATCATCTTTTCCATCTTCATATTCGAAAACAATTTCAGAATATCTATTTTCATACGAAACACTTTTCTCATTTCTGTATGTTTTCATTTGCCATTCTAAATCTAATGGTTTAGATGTATTTACTACTTTTTCTAATCCTTGAGAACGAATTGCGAAATCTAACATGTATTCGTTAGGCTTTAACACATAACGATATTCTAAAAACTGATCTGGACCTGCTTTTAATTGTAACGTTAAGACTTGATTTTTACCTTCAGTGGTTAACTTAGGCTCAAAATACATGTCTTTAGTATTCAATATTCTGTTATCAGTTGTATTTAAAGCAATGTTTAAAGAAGCATTGTTGTCTTTAATAAGTTGAACTGCTTTTTTTGAATTTTTCTCAAATTGATCAAAACCTAATATAGTTGCATCAACGATATATCCACCTTTATTAGAAATTTTAAGCGATAAAACTTCATTTTTAATTTCGGTAACAGCATCTGTTGCTGATGGAAGTGTTGCAGAATATCCAAACGAACCTAATTGTGCTTGTGCTGCAGCATTTTTAGTAGAATCTGCTACTGGAGTTGTGGCAACTGTTGAAGTTACGGTTTTAACTTCTTTGGCTTGTTTTTCAACTTGCTCTTTTTTCTCTTTTTCCTTTAATTCTTCTGGTGTTGGAGCGTTTGACCATAGCATCCAAATTAAAATTCCAGAAATTAATACAAATCCGATAATCGAATTAAGGTCTAATTTTTTTTCTTCCATCTACTTATTAGTGTTCAGTGTTCTTAATTGAACAGTTTATTTAGTTTTATGTTGTACAGCTGCAGCTACAAAACTCACAAAAAGTGGGTGTGGATTAGCGACTGTACTTTTATATTCAGGATGGTATTGAACGCCGATAAAGAAAGGATGTGTAGGAATTTCAACAATTTCTACCAACTTCGTATCTGGATTTACTCCCGAAGCTACTAACCCTGCTTTCTCTAATTCATTCAAATACGCACCATTGAATTCGTAACGGTGACGGTGGCGCTCCATAATCTCAGTTTTACCATAGATTTTTTGTGCCAACGTATTTTCTTTTATGCTACATTTCCATGCGCCCAAACGCATAGTTCCTCCTTTGTTTTCAATATCTTTTTGCTCTTCCATTAAGTTAATTACTGGATGAGCGGTGTTTTCATTCATTTCGGTTGAATTCGCATCCGCGTAACCTAAAACGTTACGAGAATATTCAATAACTGCCATTTGCATTCCCAAACAAATTCCGAAAAACGGAATATTATTTTCTCTTGCGTAACGAACGGTGTCGATTTTACCTTCAATTCCACGACCGCCAAAACCTGGTGCAACAAGTATACCATCTAAATCTTTCAACTGACTTTCTGCCGAATTGGCATCTAAATACTCCGAATGAATCGAAATGACATTTACTTTTGTCTCGTTTGCGGCTCCTGCATGAATAAACGCTTCTAAAATCGATTTGTAAGAATCTTGTAATTCTACATATTTTCCAACCAAACCAATGTTTACTTCGTGCTTTGGATTTTTCAATCTAAATAAGAACTCATTCCAGTTGTTTAAATCTGGTGTGTTTTTTTCTGGTAAATCTAATTTTTTCAACGCTACTCTATCCAATCCTTCTTCCAACATTAAATTTGGAACTTCATAAATAGTAGACGCATCAATAGATTGAATTACCGCTTCTTTTTTCACATTACAGAACAACGCTAATTTCTGACGTAAATCTTGCGACAATTCGTGTTCTGTTCGACACACTAAAATATCCGCTTTGATTCCGCTTTCCATTAAGGTTTTTACTGAATGTTGTGTTGGTTTCGTTTTCAATTCTCCGGCAGCAGCCAAATAAGGCACTAACGTTAAATGAACCACGATTCCATTATTTTCACCTAATTCCCAAATCAATTGACGTACTGACTCGATGTAAGGTAATGATTCAATATCTCCAACAGTTCCACCAATCTCCGTAATTACAATGTCATAATCACCCGATTTTCCAAGTAACTGCATACGTTCCTTGATTTCGTTTGTGATATGAGGCACCACTTGAACCGTTTTCCCTAAAAATTCTCCTCTACGCTCTTTTTCAATAACTGAAAGATACACTCTTCCTGTTGTTACGTTGTTCGCTTGAGAAGTAGGAACGTTTAAAAAACGCTCGTAGTGACCTAAATCCAAATCCGTTTCAGCTCCATCGTCTGTTACATAACATTCTCCGTGTTCGTAAGGATTTAATGTTCCGGGGTCCACGTTAATGTAAGGGTCAAACTTTTGAATGGTCGTTCGGTATCCTCTGGCTTGCAATAATTTGGCTAACGAAGCTGCGATAATTCCTTTTCCTAAAGAAGAAGTCACACCTCCGGTAACAAAAATGTACTTAGTTTGGTTCATTGTGTTGTTGTTGTGTTGTTGTTGCGATAAATATCTTTTATCTGTAATAAAATCGTGCAAAGATAATACTAATTAGTCAATGTGCCAATTAGTCGATGTATCAATTTTGTAATTAAATTGTAAACAATTTATTTTTGTTTTGGAAAGTTTCTGCGGATGTTTCGAACCAGTTCTTCTAAGCCGTTTAACTTGAGTTCGTGTACCAATTTTAATTGTTCGCCCAACAGTCCTTTTGGGAAACCTTTATTGGCATACCAAACCACATAATACTCCGGAAGGTCGATTAAGTAATAGCCTTCGTATTTGCCAAATGGCATTTTAGTATGTGCGAGTTTGATGAGGAGTTCGTGGTTGGTCATTTTTTTTGAATGAGAAACAGTTAAATAATTATTTATACAAATCTTACTTATTCACTGATATTTTTTATTTCTCTTGTCCAAAATGTTGGTAGATTTTCTTTTTCATAATTGTTAATTACGGAAAATTCAAATGTTACTCCACTATTTGTTGCTATGTCAATTTCATAAATTTCTCCTGTTTGAAAAAAATTATCTTCAAGAAATTCAGGGCAAGTTTGAATAATTAAAATATATTTCTTTTTGTAGCTTGGAATTGTTGTACTCAATACTTCAAATTTTTGAACAATTGCCCAAGCAATTCTACCACAGTCTGGAGTCATTTCAACAGTTTCAACTAATTTACCTGTTAACTTGTATTTCATTGCCTGATTGTCAACAAGTGCAAAACCAATTTCTGTTGAAAAATTAGCATTTTTTAAAACACGATAAGGTTGTTTAGACTCTTGTTCCTCTAGAGGCTTTATTATTGTTGATTTAAAAACATCATAATTTTTGCCATATACTTCTAACAAAATATCTCTTGTCAAACTATCTATATCCTTAACATAAACAGGAGTATTATCTTGTTTGTCATAATACGTAAATCTTAGTCTAGAAGAGTTTGAATATGTTGCAATAGTCTTTAGTAAAATATCATCTTTTAAAAATGCAATTACTTTTATTGGTTTTGTGTCAACTCTTGGTGAATCCAAAACCGTTATTGTGTCGGTGAAAATTGTTTTTTCAATCTCATAAACTAAATTATCAATATTGGCTACAGACTGTGAAAAAGCAGTAGAAGTCAAAAGTGTCAATATGAGAAGAAAAAAATGTCTCATTTAGTTTTTTTTTATATTCTTTACTTCCAATTAAAAACAATCTCTTTTTTAATATCTGGATGTAAACTATAAAAAACAGGACAAGTTATTGCCGTTCTTTCTAAGATAGTCTTTGTTTTTTCGTCGGGATAAATGGAGAAATGGAAAGTTACGTGAATTTCTGTGATTCTTCTTGGTTCAGTTCCCATGATTTTGGTTACTTCTGCTGTGGAACCTGAAAAATCTACATCTAAATCGCGTGCTTTGATTCCCATAACGGTGAACATGCAACTTGCTAATCCGTTGGCTACGGTGTCGGTTGGAGAAAACGCTTCTCCTTTTCCGTTGTTGTCTAGCGGTGCATCTGAAATAATTTCAGAACCCGATTGTAAATGTATCGAAGAGGTGCGTAAATCACCTAAGTAAGTCACTTTTGAAGTTGCCATTATTGTGCTTGTTTAATCGTTAAATCGCTGTCGTAATACAATAAATATGTTGCGTTGTTTGAAATTAATCCGTTACTAGAATTGTAATCAAAAGCGTTTTCAATATATTCTGTTTTGGTTGTTGCTGCAGATTTTACAAAACCTTCTGGTTGGCAAATACGCAACATCGCATCAAACGTAACATCAAAACCTTTTTTAGCTGCAGCGTTTGGATAAATATTGTTGATTTTTTTGAATTGTTTCTCAAAAATCTTCTCTTCTGGAGTTGAAGCTACTTTAGTTGCTGATGGAAATAACATTTTTAAATCAGCTAAGTTTTTCATTGGAATCTCTTCAAAATTCAACGCGTCATACAATTCGAATACGGCTAATTGAATATCGTATTCTTTTTGTAATCCTTTTAAAATATTGGTAATACTTAAAATGGTACTTGCTTTTTCAATTTCCATTAATACAAAATTCTTTTGTCCTTTTACCAATTGTGTTTTCAAAAGTGCCACATCTAAAGCGCCTTTATCATTAAAAGCTGCATGTTTTACTTCTGGATGATTTGCCGTTATAAAATCTTTCGAAGTTGTTTTTTTAGCACTAATAATCGCTATCACATTACCGTTTTTCGATTTAAAATAATCAAACATGGAAGCTCGTAAAAGATCTTCCGAAGGAACAGTGTAGTATAAATTTGACAATGGCAATCCACGTTCTTTTGAAAGTGGAGAAATTACCGGTGTATTATATTTTGTTAATAATTGAGCCGTAGTTTCAACTACCGAATTTTGGAAAGGACCAACAACTGCATCAACATTCTCAAAATCATTTTTAGAAATGATAGACGCTACGTTAGAAGAATATTTAGTACTTTCTACATCATAAACCTTAACATTTATAGGCAATCCCAACACTTTAGCCGAATCGACAGCCATAAGCGCTCCTGCGTAAAAATCTAGAGTAAGATTTAAGAATTTATTCGTTTTTAATTGCTCTGTCTTGGTTTTAACCGAATCTGTTTCAATTTTATTGATGTTAAACGGCAATAACAATACTAAGTTTTTTTGTTTAGATTTATCAACAGAAGCGAGTAAATTCAATTTATTTTTAGCTACTAAAACTGAATCTTTTACTTTCGTAACAACAGTTCCGTTTGAAGGAACTTTTAAAATCATTCCTATTTTCAATCCATCTTGTAAATCAGGATTTAGTGTAATTAAATCGCCTTGTGCAATATCAAATTTTTTAGAAAGACTGTAAAGCGTTTCTTTTGGTTGCACTTCATAATCAACTAAGGTTACATTCGAAGGCTTTTTAATTTGAACTCCTGGTTTTAAAATTAAGGTTTGTCCAATATTTAACCCACTTACAATTTGTGGATTTAACTGTTCTAATTCGGTAACCGTTAAGCCATATCTTGTTGCAATTCCATATTTTGTTTCTTTTGCTTCTACTAAGTGAGTCGTTGCATTTGAAACTGCTTTAGGCTTTGTAACAAAAGGCGTTGGAACTGATTTTAAATCGGCAGCGGATGGTTTTGAAACAAAAATTTCTTGTCCTTTCTTCAAGCCGTTTTGAAGTGTGGCTTTATTCCAAGCTTCTAAATCCGAGACTGAAATATTGTATTTTTTTGCGATTCCGAAAAGCGTTTCTTTTTCGCCTACTACATGTGTAATTGACTTATTAACAGAACCATTTGGAATTAGCAACGTAGTATTTTCTTTAACTCCATTTTTCGCGTCTGGATTTAATCGGTAAATATCGAAAGGGGTTACCTCGTATTTTTTTGCGATTTGTGTAACGGTTTCTCCTTTAGTCACCACATGCTTAATCTGAGACTGAGCCGGTAAACCGAAAAGAAAAATCAAACTGAAAAGAAAAACAACTCTTTTTATCATAATCTTAATTTAAAAACAATACTAAACAAAAATTTCAATAGCAATTTCTATCGTAAAAATAGAATAAAAATAATTGCTATTGAAATTAATATCTTGAATTTGAAAAATTTATTTTATTCCCATTCTATCGTTGCAGGCGGTTTCGAACTGATGTCATACACCACTCGGTTAACCCCTCTAACGTTATTTATAATTTCATTAGAAATTTTCATTAAAAACTCATACGGTAAATGTACCCAATCTGCTGTCATTCCATCTGTTGATTCTACTGCGCGTAAAGCTACTACTTTTTCGTAGGTACGCTCATCGCCCATTACTCCTACGCTATTTACAGGTAACAAGATGGCCCCTGCTTGCCATACTTTATCGTATAATCCGTGTTCTTTTAATCCATTGATGAAAACTGCATCTACTTCTTGCAAAATAGCCACTTTTTCTGGAGTAATATCACCTAAAATTCGAATCGCTAATCCTGGTCCTGGGAACGGATGACGACCTAATAATTCTTCGTCGATTCCTAAACTTCTACCTACTCTACGAACTTCATCTTTGAATAACATACGCAAAGGTTCTACCACTTGCAATTTCATAAAATCAGGTAATCCACCTACATTATGATGCGATTTAATCGTTGCCGATGGTCCGCCAGTTGCTGAAACTGATTCAATAACATCTGGATAAATAGTACCTTGACCTAACCATTTTACATCGGTTAATTGGTGTGCTTCATCATCAAAAACTTCAATGAACGCTTTTCCAATAGCTTTACGTTTTGCTTCTGGATCATCTAACCCAGCTAACGCATCCAAAAAGCGTGCCGAAGCATCCACTCCTTTTACATTTAAACCCATTCCTTTGTACTGATTTAGTACATTTTGGAACTCATTTTTACGTAATAATCCGTTGTTTACGAAAATACAATATAAGTTTTCACCGATTGCTTTATTCAATAAAACTGCTGCTACAGTTGAATCTACACCACCCGAAAGTCCCAAAACTACTTTATCGTTTCCGATTTTTGCTTTCATTTCGGCAACTACTTCCTCTACGAAAGCGTTTGGTGTAAAGTTTTGAGGCACTTTTGCAATTTTCACTAAGAAGTTTTCCAACATTTGTTTTCCATCTGTTGAATGATATACTTCTGGGTGAAATTGAATTGCGTAAGTTGTTTCACCTTCAATTTTATAGGCTGCGTTTTCTACGTCTTTTGTGCTGGCAATCATTACACCATTCGTTGGTAATTTCTTGATAGAATCGGAATGCGACATCCAAACTTGACTGTTTTCAGAAACACCTTCTAAAAACACTTCGTTTTCTTTGATGTAAGACAAATTCGCTCTTCCGTATTCTCTAGTGTTTGAAGCCGCTACTTCTCCACCTGAAAAATGGGCTAAATATTGTGCTCCGTAACAAACGGCCAATAACGGCATTTTACCTCTAATTTGAGATAAATCTGGATGCAATGCTTCTTCAGAACGAACTGAACATGGACTTCCTCCTAAGATTACGGCTTTGTATGATGATAAATCTGCTGGAATTTTATCGAATGGAAAAATCTCGCAGAAAATGTTTAATTCTCTTACTCTTCGGGCAATTAATTGGGTGTATTGCGAACCGAAATCTAAAATTAATACGTTGTGTTGCATTTTATTGGTGTTGTGTTGTAAATTTTAATTTCATTAAAAACAGAAAGACAAGTCATGACTTGTCTCTACAGATTAATATTCAAATGTTCCGTATTCCGATGTAATTGTTAATTTCTTACTATCTGATTTCTCAACTCTTCCAACGATTTGTGCGTCGATGTTGAAGGATTTCGAAATTTCTATAATGTCTTGTGCTACTTCGGCAGGAACGTAAATTTCCATACGGTGACCACAATTGAAAACTTGGTACATTTCTTTCCAATCCGTTTTAGAATTTTCTTGAATCAGTTTAAATAATGGTGGTACTGGAAATAAATTATCTTTAATCACGTGAACGTTATCAACGAAGTGAAGCACCTTTGTTTGCGCACCACCAGAACAATGAACCATTCCGTGAATTTCATTGGAATTGTATTTTGATAGAATTTTTTTGATAACTGGCGCATACGTTCTCGTTGGAGAGAGCACTAATTTTCCAGCGTCAATTGGGCTATTTTCAACTGAATCCGTTAAATTCGTTTGACCTGAATACACTAATTCATTTGGAACTGAAGCATCAAAACTTTCTGGATATTTCTCAGCCAAATATTTCGCAAAAACATCATGGCGAGCCGAAGTTAAGCCGTTGCTTCCCATTCCGCCATTATACTCTTTTTCGTAGGTAGCTTGACCAAAAGAAGCCAATCCTACAATAACATCTCCCGCTTGAATATTAGCATTATCAATAACATCAGCGCGTTTCATACGAGCTGTAACGGTTGAATCTACTATGATTGTACGAACTAAATCGCCCACATCTGCAGTTTCTCCACCTGTAGAATGAATCGTAACTCCGTGATTTTTTAACTCTGAAATTAATTCTTCTGTTCCGTTGATGATAGCTGAAATAACTTCACCTGGAATTAGATTTTTGTTTCTTCCAATAGTGGATGAAAGTAGAATGTTATCGGTTGCTCCAACACATAATAAATCATCAATATTCATGATTAATGCATCTTGAGCAATGCCTTTCCATACAGAAATATCGCCTGTTTCTTTCCAATACATATAGGCTAAGGAAGATTTTGTTCCTGCGCCATCGGCATGCATAATGATGCAATATTGGTCGTCGTTTGTTAAATAATCTGGGATGATTTTACAAAATGCTTGTGGAAATAAACCTTTGTCGATGTTTTTGATAGCTTGGTGCACATCTTCTTTAGAAGCCGAAACTCCTCTTAAATGGTAGCGTTTGCTCGTATCAGAACTCATGAATGTAGTGTGTTGTTGTTGTGGCGCAAAGATAGTTCTAAAATTTAGAATTTAGAAGTATGAATTTAGAATTTGTTAAATTTTTATAACATGAACACTTTCAACCAATTCTGACGTATTATTTGGAAACAAAATATTCTCAATTTTAAAAGTTGTAAAACATTCTCCTTTTTTAGATGAAACATCATAAGTAACATCAATTTCATCCATTTGCAAAGTTGTTTCGTTATTTAGTTTAATTATGAACGAATTTCCTGTTGGATTTACAACTGATGGAAATATTTGAATAATATTTGAACTTTCTATAAATTCATACGGAATTGCAATTTCATCTATATCTTGAATGGTAATCTGTTGCGAAGTATACATTTCATTTTCAAATACATTTTCTCCTGAAGTTTCATCAATAATCTCAACAAAGAAAGAAGCTGGAGTAGCTTTTTCACCTTCATTACACTCATCGTTACAACTAACTAATGAAATTGTTAATACTACCAAAAATAAAGTTATTCTGTTTCTCATTATTTTTTACTTAAAATTTCAATTTCTACCCTTCGATTTGCTGCTGCTTGTTCAGGAGTTGCTTCTGGAATAGGATAAATCGGTTGCGAAACTCCAAATCCTTTTGTTTTTACTCGATAATCTTGAATACCATTATAAACGAGAAAACGCTTAATTTGTTTTGCTCTATCGGTAGACAAATTTCGGTAATCTTTATCAATACAACAAATATGACCTTGAATTTCGATTATTAACTCTGGATTATTTTGCATTACAAACAACAAATCGTACAAAGTTCCTTGCGATTCAGGCATTGTTGCGAAAGTATTTTGATAAAAATTGATATTTTTTAAAGTTATTTTTGTTCCAACTTTTGCCAATTTTACTTTTTCAGCTAAAGGTGCATCATCTGGAATTATTACTTTTGGTTCGGCTTCTTTTATTCCTAAAACCTCATCTTCTTTATCTAAATCTTTCTCTAATAAATAATGAATAATAGCTTTTCTGTTTTCAGCTTTATTAGTGGAAGTGGCACCTTTTTCGCCAAGAGAAATACTTTTAAAATCGGGTCTAATGTTAACTTTTCCTTTGATTTGATTGAAGATATAACTCACTCTTTTTTGCGATAAAGTATCATTAAAACCAGTACTTCCTACCTCATCTGTTGAACCTGTTATGGATAAAATTTTAGACGTTTTATTTTCAGTAATCCATTTTTGAAGTTTGGTAGCTTCTAATTTATTCAATTCAAATTTATTATTATCAAAATAAAAAGTTACCTGTTCTTGAGCAAAGTTTGCTTGAAACAAAAAGAAAAATATAATGTAATATAAAAATTTCATGAAACTGATTTTTAAAGGAATAGGACGAAAATTATGCCAAAATTAATTCTCTAAGATAAGAATTTCTACACGACGATTTTCATTTCGTTCCTTTTCATTTTTTTCTGGAATTTTGTGAATTGGCTGTGTACTTCCGAAACTTTTATATTGTAATCGGGTATCATCGATATCATTTGCTACTAAGTAATTATGAACCGCAATAGCTCTTACTAAAGCAATATCTTCTGGATCTTCCCCTAATTGACAACAAATATGTCCTTGAATTTCGATTTTTACCTTTGGATGCGCTACCATAAATTGTAATAATTCTTCCATTACTGGTAACGATTCTGGAACGAAAATCCCAGAACGATCATAGAAATACAAATTATTCATAACCAATTTGTCTCCCACTTTTGCCGTTTCATATGGATTTTTGTAAAGTCCTACTGGATCAATTAAATCATCGGTATCAGGAACTTTAATTATTTCGTCATTATCACTTATTTCTGGCTCTCTAGAAATAATTTGTCCTGTGTAAACTACTGGATCATCATATACTACTTGTTTTTCAACTATTTTAGGCGGCAATACTTTATAAAAAACATCAACTCTTCTGTTATAGCGTCTTTCTTTTCTGGTTTGAACTCTTTCGCCGAAACCTTTAATCTTTAAATTTTCACTAAAAAAAATAGATGAATTTACTTTTGTTTTGAGTTGTTCTTGAACCGTATTAATTCGTTTATAAGCTAAGGTATCATTGTAGTCAAAAGTACCATACCAATCGCAATACCCATTTATTACCAGAATTTCGCGGTTTTGGTCTTTGTTCAACCAAGACATAAACAATTCGTTTTGCTTTGGGTTAAACGTATCTTGATCAAAATCAAAATAAAAACTCGCCTTTTCTTGTGCTGAAAGTAGTAGTCCAAACAGCAGTAATACGTATTTCATTTAGGGTATTTTAATGTAACGAATATAAAAAAATAAAAGTATTAAAAAAACTTATTCAGAAAAAGAACTTTTTATTTTACTTAATAAATTAATTTACAACACATTAAAATAAAATTATTTTAAACTTAATTGGCAATGATTTGAATTTCTACTCTCCTATTTTCGTTTCGCTCGTCTTCGTTATTTTCTGGAATGATGTGAATCGGTTTCGAACTACCAAAACTTTTATAACTCAATCGGTTTTTATTAATTCCATTATTTACCAGATAATTATATACTGCTAATGCTCTAACTTTTGCAGTATCTTCTACATCGGTTCCCATTTGACAACAAATATGCCCTTGAATTTCTATTTTTAAATTTGGATTAGCCAACATGATTTTCAATAATTCCTCTAAAATAGGACGCGATTCAGGAACAAAAATTCCGGAACGATTGTAGAAATGTAAATTCTTTAGAATTAATTTATCACCTACTTTTGCTGTTGACACTTGTTGCGATAAATTTTTCTTATCGTCTTTTGGAAGCGTCTTTTCTGTTTCTAATTCTTCATAGAAAATCTCTACTTTTCGATTCAGTTTCAAATCGGAGTTTTGTGTGAAATTTTCTCCTTTGCTTTCAATTTCAATTTGATTTTGGTTGGTAACTTTTTCAATAATATGGTACACGTAATTAGCTCTGTTGAGCGCTAAAGTATCATTATAACCATTAGTTGCTCGGTAATCGCAAAAGCCAATTATTTTGATGAATTTCAAATCTTTATTTTTAAGAAAAACATCTAAACGATTTAATTCTTTTTGAGTTAACTGATGTGAATCGGTATCAAAATACACCGTAAATTTAGTTTGAGAAAATGCTACTGTAGAAAGCAGAAAAAAGCAAAGTAAAAATCGAATCATAACTGTTATTTTTAATATAAAACGCATAAAGTAACAAATAAGTATGTAAAAATAAAAAATCCCGACTTTCATCAGGATTTATATTTACTAAGCAATTATTTATTTCTCGAACTCTTTTAAAGTAGTGATGATAATTGAAACACAATCTCTTAATTGCTCCTCATTCATAACTAAAGGCGGTGCAAAACGAATAATGTTTCCGTGTGTTGGTTTTGCTAATAAACCGTTTTCAGCTAAACGAACACAAATATTCCAAGCGGTATCGCTTTCTTCAGTATCGTTAATTACTACAGCATTCAACAATCCTTTTCCTCTTACTAAAGTAGCAATGTTTGAAGTTTCGATGAATTTACCTAATTCCTCACGGAAGATATTTCCTAATTTTCTTGCGTTTTGAGATAAACTTTCTTCAGAAACTACTTCTAACGCAGCCATAGCAACCGCAGCTGCAACAGGATTTCCTCCAAAAGTAGAACCGTGTTGTCCTGGTTTGATGACATTCATAATGTGATCATTTGCCAAAACTGCCGAAACTGGATAAGCTCCACCTGATAACGCTTTTCCTAAAATCAAAATATCAGGTTGGGTATAAGTTGCTTGTTTTTCACATTTTGCTTCACAAGTACAATTTCCACAAACTGCTAATAACGAACCTGTTCTTGCGATTCCCGTTTGCACCTCGTCAGCAATAAATAAAACGTTATTCGCTTCACAAATTGCTTTTGCTTTTTTGATAAAATCGTCAGAAGGAGTATAAACACCAGCTTCCCCTTGAATAGGTTCTACTAAGAATCCTGCAATGTTTTTCGATGAATTTACTGCTTTTTCTAAAGCGTCGATGTCATCGTAAGGGATACTGATAAATCCAGCCGTATAAGGTCCGAAGTTTTTACGTGCGTTTTCGTCGTTTGAGAATGAAATGATTGTAGTCGTTCTTCCGTGGAAGTTACCATCACAAACGATAATTTGAGCGTCGTTTTCGTTAATTCCTTTTTTCTCGTAAGCCCATTTTCTACACAATTTTAAAGCCGTTTCTACTGCTTCAGCTCCTGTGTTCATGGGTAATACTTTATCAAATCCGAAATAGTTGGTTACAAATTGTTCGTAAACACCTAATTTATCATTGTAAAACGCTCTTGATGTTAAGGTTAACGTTTGAGCTTGTTGCACCATAGCACCTACAATTTTTGGATGACAATGTCCTTGGTTTACAGCAGAATAAGCCGAAAGAAAATCGTAATATTTCTTTCCTTCTACATCCCAAACATAAACGCCTTCTCCTCTACTTAAAACTACTGGTAGTGGATGATAATTGTGTGCACCGTACTTGTCTTCTAATGCAATTGCTTCAGCTGAACTCATTTTTTCTAAAACTGACATAAAATTTTGTTGTTGATTGTTACATCGCAATTCCTTCTTAGTGGTGAGAAATCAACCATATAGTCGTCAAAAATACAAAATTCAAGGGCAAGTTCAAATTCAAATTTAATAATCTGTAAAAATTCTGTTTTGAAACACGCTGTTTATCAAAGTTTCCGCTTAGCGACTTTAGTTTTTTTATAACATATAAGTCATATAAGCAAAAAGTGAAAGTTTTAAATTATGAAAAACAAGTTCATAAAAGATTTCTAAATTGAGATTGATACAATCAGAAAAACTGTTAAGATCAGCGTTTCGCTTTGCGAATCTGTTCCATCCGCGTGCTAATCATGAAAACATTTCTAACAACGTCGTAACTGTATTCCAATTTCTAATGGTAGCCACAACGTTTAATTTTTTCTCGATGTATTTTTGGTCTAACCTTGTTTTTCCTGCACCTACAGCGTATTTGATGAAGATTCTGCTTTTATCTATTGCCGCTTCATCGGGTTTGAATTGACTTATTTTTAAATCGTTTATGGCACTTCCTTGCAATTCTTTTGAAAGAAAGGCCACATACAATTTCTTAGTATCACAATCGTTTTCTTTTAGATACGAATTATTCTTAAAACACGCTTCCAAATCTTCTTTACCAATAACCACCACAGGAACTTCCAATCCTAATTCTTTGAAAATTTCTTGCTTGATTTTAAACCCAACACTCGCACCATGTTCTTCTTCTGAATCTACAAAAACGTTTCCTGACTGTATATAAGTGCGTACATTTTGAAATCCTGCATTTTCTAAAAGCGTTTTCAAAACGTCCATTTTTATCATATTGTGACCGGAAACATTGATTCCGCGAAGTAAAGCTAAGTGGGTTTTCATGGTAGTAATTTGGTGCAAAAATAGAATTTCCTATTTAATTCGGTTCAAAATATCGTTCATCATTTCGATTTGTACTTTTTGAATTTCGATTAACTCTTGTTGTTGGTGCATTACCAAATGATCAATTTTATCATCTAACATTCGAATTTCTAATTCTGATTTCAAATTAATCATGTAATCTTTCTTAGCGCGTTCCCGGTCTTTTTCTTCCTGACGGTTTTGGCTCATCATAATGACCGGCGCTTGCAATGCTGCCACACATGATAAAATCAAGTTCAATAAAATGAAGGGATAAGGATCGAATTCTTTGTTCGTAAATATAATTACATTGGAACCAATCCAAATGGAAATGAAAATAAAAAAAGCAATAATAAAGGTCCAACTTCCTCCAAATGCCGCCACTTTATCCGCTACAATTTGACCATAATTTCTAGTATCAACTTCCTCTTCAACTTTGGCTACAAAAGAAGTATCATCGCCTAAAGATCGAACTACATCTTTTTCTAATTTTGATAACTGACTAATTTCAGTTTGCAAAAATTTAGAAATGTACTTTTCACGATATACATTCAATTCTTGTACGGAAATGGAATCATTCACATCAAAATCGGGAAAATCTTCTAAAATTAGGTTTAAAATGGAAGTTCGAATTGTTTTCCCAGAAACTCTATCATGCTCAGGAAATTCGATATTTGAAATAGCACTTTTAAACGTTGTATTGTTACTCATAATTCAAAAACATTTCTGCTAATTTACAATTTAAACCGTTGCATTCTATTAAATTGATTTCAAAAATAGTAGAAAACAAAAAAATCCTACCAAATCCACCCAACAATTCTTATTTTTGCCTCATGGGAAAAAAGAGAACAGAAAAAATCGTATTCGAAAACGTAAAAATCCTTGATGCAGGTGCAAAAGGTGTGTCGGTAGCGAAAGCTCCAGATGGTAAAGTAATATTTCTTCCAAATGTAGTGCCAGGCGATGTGGTAGACGTGCAAACGATGAAGAAAAGAAAAGCCTACTACGAAGGTAAAGCTATTAAAATCCACGAATTTTCAGAACATAGAATTGACCCCGTTTGTGAGCATTTTGGGGCTTGTGGCGGTTGCAAATGGCAAAACATGAAGTACAGCCAACAATTGTTCTATAAAAATCAGGAAGTATATAACAATTTAAAGCGAATTGGTAAGATTGAATTGCCAGAATTCGAGCCGATTTTAGGTTCCGAAAAGCAATTGTTTTACCGAAATAAAATGGAATTTGGTTTCTCGAATGCGCGTTGGATGACCGATGCCGAAATTCAATCTGGAACTGAATTTGACAACAAAAATGCGTTAGGATTTCATATTCCAAGAATGTGGGATAAGATTTTAGATATTGAGAAATGTCATTTACAAGAAGATCCTTCGAACGAAATTCGTAACGAAATCAAACGTTTTGCAAACGAAAATAACTTAACGTTCTTCAATGCTAGAGCTGTGGAAGGTTTGTTGCGAACGTTGATGATTCGTACTGCTTCAACTGGTGAAATCATGGTATTGATTCAATTTTTTGAAAACGATAAAAACGGAATCGAATTGATGATGAACTTTTTGGCAGAGCGTTTTCCTCAAATTACATCGTTACAATATGTTATCAATCAAAAATTGAATGATACGTTGTATGACCAAGACATTATTTTGTTTAAAGGTCGCGATTATATTTTGGAAGAAATGGAAGGTTTGCATTTTAGTATTAATGCGAAATCGTTCTATCAAACCAATTCGGACCAAGCGTATGAATTGTACAAAATCACTAGAGAATTTGCAGGTTTAACTGGAAACGAAACCGTTTACGATTTATATACAGGAACCGGAACTATCGCCCAATTCGTATCGAAAAAAGCGAAGAAAGTAATTGGTGTTGAAGCTGTTCCAGAAGCTATTATTGATGCAAAAGCCAATGCGGAACGCAATAACATTACGAATTGTGAGTTTTATGTTGGGGATATGAAAAACGTTTTCAACGATGAATTCATTAACCAACACGGACAACCTGATGTTATTATTACAGACCCACCTCGTGACGGAATGCACAAAGATGTGGTAGAAATGTTATTGAAAACAGATGTACCAAAAATTGTGTATGTAAGTTGTAATTCGGCAACACAAGCTCGTGATTTAGCTTTGATGGATGAGAAATACAAAGTAGTTCGTGTGCGTCCTGTGGATATGTTTCCGCAAACGCATCATGTGGAAAACGTGGTTTTATTGGAAAAACGATAATACTTGTCACGTTGAGTTTGTCGAAATGTTATGGAATGACTTCGACAAGCTCAGTCTGACAAAATAAGATAAAATATGAAAAAAATAGTTTTTATAACCCTATCCTTACTTGTAGCGGTTTCGTTTTGGAACTGTGAAAAAGATGATATTTGTGCGAGTGGAACACCCATAACGCCTCGAGTGGTCATTGAGTTTTATGACGCTGCAAATCCTACCGTTTTGAAGAACGTATCCAATTTAGCGGTAGCAGAACCCACTTTTGTAAATGGTTATGGGTACAATGGTATTAGTAAAATTAAAGTTCCCATTCGCACAAACGCTGATGTTACTACTTTGAATTTTATTCAGAACGGAAGCGATACTGATAGTTCAAATGATAATATTGATGCCATCACTTTTAACTACGAAAGAGTTGATGAATATATTTCTCGTGCTTGTGGTTTTAAAACCTTATTTTATTTGAATGATACTAATCCGATTGTGTTGACTGCGGATGGAAACAACTGGATTCAAAATATTGTAGTAACTCAACCTAATATAGAAAACGAAAATGAAGTACATGTTAAGATTTATTTTTAGTCTGAGCTTGGTTTGTGTTTCGTTATTAGGAAATGCACAAACTAAGGACACTGCAAAAGTGGTATATCTAGAACGTTATGGATTGCGTTTAGGTGCCGATTTACATAAAATCGCACGTTCGTTTTACGAAAAAGACTATCGTGGTTTTGAAGTAGTGGGTGATTATCGTTTAACTAAGCGTTTTTACATTGCTGGAGAAATTGGAAACGAAGACAAAACTATTGACGATGACCGTTTGAACTTTACTACAAAAGGCACCTATTTTAAAGTAGGTTTTGACTACAATTCCTTTGAAAACTGGCTCGACATGGAAAACATGATTTACGTAGGAATGCGTTATGGAGTAAGTAGTTTTAGTCAGACATTAAATAGTTACAAAATTTATGACCCTAGCAATTATTACGGAGAAAATACCGTGATTTCGGGAGAGAAATTTGGTGGATTAAATGCTAGTTGGTTAGAAGTAATTGGCGGTATTAAAGCGGAGTTGTTTAGCAATGTGTATTTAGGATTCTCCGTGCGATTAAACTATTTGGTTTCCAATAAAAAACCGGATGGATTTGACAATCTTTTTATACCAGGTTACAACCGTACGTATGACGGAAAATTTGGAGCAGGATTTAATTATACTTTGAGTTATTTCATCCCGATTTACAAGAAAAACAAAACTATTACAGAGAAAAAATAATTATTGAAGCGTTACGAAAGTGACGCTTTTTTTTTGTTTGTACAAATTTTAAAAAGCTAAAACGTACTTCTAGCATACTTCATCTATATAGTATCCATACTTCTGGCATACACTCCGCATACTTAAAGCATACACTATTGATATACTAAGCATACACTAATTTTGTTTTATCAATGCATTATCTATACTATATCAGTGCTATATCAGTACTATATCAGTGCTATATCTACGCTTTATGTACTTAGCATCTTCTTAGTATCTATGTAGTCTCGATTTTGATCGACTTGACAAAGTATGATGTTGTATTGTTTCTATAGTTCTCGATACATTTTGTAGATGTAAATCTTTGGCTTTACATCTACAAAACACTCGAAGTGACGGTGGTGGAATTATAGCTTCTACAGTTCTCGATACATTTTTAAGTTGTAAATCTTAGGCTTTACAGCTATAAAATACTCGAAGTGACGGTGGTGTTATTTCGAAGTGACGGAGGTGGGAATGCGGTTTTAGAGTTCTAAATGCTGTTTCAAATTTTTTAAGTTAGTATTTTTAAATATAAAATCATTCGAAGTGACGGTGGTGTTATTTCG
>NZ_KK366032.1:86333-89456 GCF_000686885.1 Flavobacterium sasangense DSM 21067
TGGTGTTATTTCGAAGTGAGGGTGTTGGGAAATTGTTTTCAGTTGTTCTCGATACATTTTGCAGATGTAAATCTTTGGCTTTACATCTGCAAAACACTCGAAGTGACGATAGAGTTAATTCGGTTCTGGAGTTCTCGATACATTTTTAAGTTGTAAATCTTAGGCTTTACAACTTAAAAACACTCGAAGTGACGGTGGTGTTATTTCGAAGTGACGGTGGTGTTATTTCGAGATGGCGGTGGTGGGAATTTAGTTTTGGAATTATATTTTTTTATATATTTGCATCATTATAAGCCATTTAAATTTTGTATTTGCCATGAAAAGTGTACGTATTGAGAAGATTTTTCACCATGGTGCTTATCGCATTGGGGTGTTTTTTGATAAGGATTTTGAAATTATTGCCATTTTAAAACGTTTGGGTGCTACTTATAGTGGTTCTCGTAGGTGTTGGTATTTGGATTATTCTAAGGCTTCTTATCATTTATTACGTTCTCATTTTCCAGATTTGGTGGTGGTTACTGAATCTTCTATTCCTAATATGGTGACCGGTGTTGATAACCGTGACCTTTCACCCATAGCTTCTTCAAGCGCTCTTCAGTTAGGTTCTTCGTTGAACAATCCTGAACATAAACCAACTGTGATAACTTCGGATAAATTGAAGTTACAATTGTTGCCAAGTATTGGTAAATATTGGGTTTTTAAGATGCATTTTCATCATGAAATTAGTAAACAACTTTTGAAAACTAAAGGGGTTTATTGGAACGGAAATTATAAAAGCTATATGGTTTTTAGAAATGAAGTTGTGAAGCAAGAAGTAGAAAAGATTTTAGGCATTTCTGACTTTTTTGGTACGGACTATTTTGTTAAAGATTCGTTTGTTGGTAAAGGAAAAATTAGGATTTTACCTCATTTAGAAGATGCAACTTGGATGGAAGTTCATGTTCCTAAAATGGTTGCGGTTCATGAGAAATTAAAACGTTTTTCGATGGCTCGCTACAGTAAGATTAAGGGGTGTTATTTGCTTCCGGCGGCACCTGTAGTGATGGATTCTTTGCATTTACAGTTTGAATCTTCTAGCATTAGTATTACCTCTTTGCTTCCTAAGAATTATTTGGATAAACGAAATTTGCCTAACAAAAAACAATTGGACTTATCTAAAACGAAGAAAAGCTTACTGGATTTGGTTCCAGAGCAAGCCCAAAGTTATTTAAGTAAGATGATTGATACTTTATTGGCTTTGAATTATAGTAGTTCGACCTTGCGAACGTATTGTGGTGCTTTTATTCAATTTTTACGCTATTTTGAGTTTCGAAATCCTGAGGAGATTACTAGGGAGGAAATTATTCGTTTTTTAGGCTCTTTGATGGAGCGTGGTTTGTCTGCCACAAGTGGACATAGTATGGTGAATGGGGTTCAATTTTATTATCAGCAAGTTTTATTGAAAGTTGACTATAGTTTTGTGCTTCCACGACCAAAGAAGGAGAAAAAGTTGCCTGTTGTATTGACTATGGAGGAATGTTTGCAGATTTTTAAAGTTGTAGATAATCCGAAACACAAGCTTTTGTTGTTGATAGGTTATGGTGCTGGCTTGCGTGTGAGTGAGATTGTGAGTTTGAAATGGAGTGATATTTTATTTGAGGAACACAAGATTCATGTTAAGAATGCTAAGGGTAAGAAAGATAGAATGGTGATGTTGCCCTACTCTATTGTTACTTCTTTGCAGCTTTATAGAGAACTTTATAAGGGTAAACATTATGTTTTTGAGGGTCAGTTTGCGGGTGAGCCTTATAGTACAGGAAGTGTGCAACAGGTGATGCGTAATGCTATAAAGTTATCGGGTTTAGAGAAGAAGGCTACGGTGCATACGTTGCGTCATAGTTTTGCGACTCATTTATTAGAGAACGGCACGGATATCCGCTACATTCAGCAATTTTTGGGGCATTCGAGTATAAAAACCACGACTGTGTATACACATTTAACAAAAACTGCTGTTGATAGGATACAGAGTCCGTTAGATCGCATGGTTGACATAAAAGGTAAGAAAAAACTTGAAGAATAGTTTTTAAAGTTAAAAAAAGTTGTATATATTTGATGATATTTACTAGTTAGCAGCCATACAACGAACGCCGTTAAAATTCCGAACTTTGTAGAATGAAAATAGAAACTAAAATGGACACAGTAACACACGAGGCAAAAACATTTGAAAACATAAACTATTCCGAGAAAAAATTATCGGGCAGAGAGTTTCTAAACTGCGAGTTTAAGAACTGTAACTTTACAAAAAGTGATTTAAGCAATAATATTTTTGAGGACTGCTCTTTTAAAAGTTGCAACTTTTCACTGACAGTATTTCGCAACACAGGGTTAAGAACCATAAAATTTATTGGTTGCAAGCTAATGGGCATTGATTTTAGCGTAGTCAATAGTTTTTCATTTTCCGTAGCTTTTCAGGACAGCATTCTTGACTATTCTTCTTTTTTTCAGTGCAAAATGAAAAAGACAAATTTCACAGACTGTTCCTTAAAACAAGTGGACTTTAGCGAAACGGATTTATCAATGGCTGTTTTCAAAAACTGCGACTTGACATTAGCTTCCTTTGTGCGGACAAACCTTGAAAAAACGGACTTCCGCACAGCATTAAACTATTCGCTTGACCCTGAACAGAACAAAGTGAAAGGAGCTAAATTTTCGCATTTAGGACTTGTGGGATTGTTGTATAAATATAATCTTGACATTGAACAGTAACAAACAGAAAGATAGAAAATGTACGGCTGCTAACAGCGGTTTTGTGAAAGTGGGGTTTTAAGGCAAAATTTAAAGGTAATTTTATATATTTGACTTCAGTCCTAATGGAAAGGTTTGGGAACAAAAATCCCCACCTCCACAAAGCCGGCGGGACGTTGTGTGCAACATATTTTCCGAACTTACGCCGAAAGCTTCTCTCCTATTTTTTCCGAAAGAAATTTATTGAAATTGTTACCGAAAAATTTTGCGTGATAGTTGAAAACCGAACCGAACTTTGTCGATAAACTTTGTGCTGAAATTACGTTTTCGGGAAAATCCGTTGTGAAATTAAAAACTGAAACTAAACGTTGCGTGAAAATATGCTTTGCGTGACAATCC
>NZ_KK366033.1:0-79247 GCF_000686885.1 Flavobacterium sasangense DSM 21067
AATCTAAGAAAGTCAATGCATTTACCTTCTTTAACAGCAGTAAAATGGGACGAAAATTTTAAAAATATTTACGCTAGGCTCATATCAAAGAACGGAATTAAAATGAAAGCATTAGTCGCTGTTCAGAGAAAAATACTTGAACTTATTTATATATTATTCAAAAATGAGACAGTGTATGATAAAGAATATATAACAAAAAATAGCGCGCAAACACAAATGGTTTAAACACGCTATAGAGACTAGTTCAATGACTGTCTTGAAAAACAAAAGTAATAAAAATTAAGATTTAAATTTGAAATCAACACAGAATCTTATATGTTTTAAAATAATTAAGTTCACAAAAGCTCTAATTGTTTATAAAAAACAAACCCAGCATTACACTGGGTTCGTTTATCATCTACTAAAAGAAACCTAATTTGTTCTTGTTATAAGAAATCAACATATTTTTAGTTTGACGGTAATGGTCTAACATCATTTTGTGGTTTTCTCTACCAATTCCTGATTGTTTGTAACCTCCAAATGGCGCTCCAGCTGGATAAGCATGATATTGGTTTACCCAAACACGTCCCGCTTGAATAGCTCTTGGAACTTGATATAATTCATGTGCATCACGAGTCCAAACGCCTGCTCCTAATCCGTACATGGTATCATTAGCAATTTCTAAAGCTTCCTCTGTAGTTTTAAAAGTCGTAACTGCTAATACTGGACCGAAAATCTCTTCTTGGAAAATACGCATTTTGTTGTGTCCTTTGAATAACGTAGGTTGAATGTAATATCCTCCTTCTAAATCGCCACCTAAATGATTCACATCGCCACCACATAACAATTCAGCACCTTCTTCTTTACCTAAATTAATGTACGAAAGAATTTTGTCTTTTTGATTTTGTGAAGCTTGAGCACCCATCATTACTGTTGGATCTAACGGATTACCCATTTTGATAGCTTTTACTCTTTCTAAAACTCTTTCGATAAATTTATCATAAATCGATTCATGAATTAACAATCTTGACGGACACGTACAAACTTCTCCTTGATTTAGGGCAAAAAGAGCCACTCCTTCTAGAGCTTTATCTAAAAACTCATCATCAGCATCCATAACTGATGGAAAGAAAATATTTGGTGATTTTCCACCTAATTCTAACGTAACTGGAATAATATTTTCTGTAGCATATTGCATTACCATTCTACCTGTAGCAGTCGAACCCGTAAATGCTGCTTTACAAACTTTTGGATTGGTTACCAAAGTTCTTCCTAACTCTGCTCCAAAACCATTGATAACATTAATAACTCCTGCTGGAACTAAATCACCAATAATTTCCATTAACACCATAATTGAAATTGGCGTACTTTCTGCTGGTTTTAAAACTACACAATTTCCGGCAGCTAAAGCTGGTGCTAATTTCCAAACGGCCATTAAAATTGGGAAGTTCCAAGGAATAATTTGGGCTACAACTCCAATTGGCTCATGAACGATGATAGAAACCGTATCTTTATCTAATTCGGTAATTGAACCTTCTTCAGCGCGAATTACACTAGCAAAATATCTAAAATGATCAATTGCTAACGGAATATCAGCTGCCATAGTTTCACGAATGGCTTTACCGTTATCTAACGTTTCAACCGCAGCGATGTATTCTAAATTAGCTTCTATTCTATCTGCGATTTTGTTTAACATGATACTTCTCTCAGTCGCCGAAGTTTGGCTAAATGTTTTGAAAGCTTCATCTGCCGCATTTACAGCCATTTCAACATCCATTTTAGCCGAATGTGCTGCTTTTGCCATTAATTTACCATCTACTGGTGAAAGTACTTCAAAATATTGCCCTGTTGAAGGTGCTGTCCATTTTCCGTTGATATAATTATCGTACTTTTCTTTTAGTTGTGGTCTTTGAATTAAATTACTCATAATTTTGATTTTAGGTTTGTTTATCAAATTTAGATTCAATTCTTATCATAGAATAGCACAATTATTTCATTTAATAGCACAAAACTGATATTAGCTCAATTTTAACATCTAAAAATTACATTTCTATTAATTTTTTACACAATTATTTATCGAATTAATAATATTGTCTTTCTAAACTTATCACCAAAAGGCTGTTCAAAATTTCTAAATTCTAATTTCTAAATTCTAATTTTATAAAGTATCTTTGCGGTTTAAAATTCGATACAAAATGCGTATATCTTACAATTGGTTAAAACAATTCATTAAAACCGATTTAAAATCTGAAGAAATTGCTGACATTCTTACCGACTTAGGTTTGGAAGTAGAAGGCGTTGACAAATACGAAAGTTTAAAAGGAGGTTTACAAGGCGTTGTGATTGGTCATGTTTTAACATGCGAAAAACATCCTGATGCTGATAAACTAAAAATCACAACAGTTGATTTAGGTGATGGAAACGCACCAGTTCAAATTGTTTGTGGTGCTCCAAACGTGGCAGCGGGACAAAAAGTTCCTGTAGCGACTATTGGAACTAAGTTATTTGATAAAGAAGGAAACGCATTCGAAATTAAAAAAGGTAAAATCCGCGGACAAGAAAGTCACGGAATGATTTGCGCTGAAGACGAATTAGGCTTAGGCGAAAGTCATGACGGAATTATGATTTTGAACGAAGATTTAAAACCTGGAACGCCAGCTTCAAAAGTATTCGAAATTGAAACGGATGAGGTTTTCGAAATCGGATTAACGCCTAACCGTGCCGATGCTATGTCGCACATGGGAGTTGCTCGTGATTTACGCGCTGGATTATTACAAAAAGGAACTACTTCTGAATTGATTACACCTTCGGTGAGTAAATTTAAAGTGGAGAAACGTACTTTAAAAATCGATGTAAAAGTTGAAAACGAAAAATTAGCACCAAGATATTGTGGTGTTACGATTTCGGGAGTTACCGTTAAACCATCTCCAACTTGGTTACAAAACCGTTTGAAAGCGATTGGTTTAACTCCAAAAAATAATATTGTTGACGTTACGAATTACGTTTTACACGAATTAGGTCAACCATTACACGCTTTTGATGCCGCTCAAATAAAAGGAAATAAAGTAGTCGTAAAAACGGTTCCGGCTGGAACTAAATTTATTACTTTAGATGATATCGAACGTACATTACACGAAGAAGATTTAATGATTTGTGACGAAAGTGGACCAATGTGTATTGCGGGTGTTTTCGGAGGAAAAACTTCGGGAGTTTCTGAAAAAACTCAGGCAATTTTCTTAGAAAGTGCTTATTTCAATCCGGTTTCAGTTAGAAAAACAGCTAAAAGACATACGTTAAGTACGGATGCATCTTTCCGTTTTGAAAGAGGAATTGATCCTAGTATTACGGAATACGCTTTAAAACGTGCGGCTTTGTTAATTCAAGAAGTGGCAGGTGGTGAAATTACTTCGGATATCGTGGATATTTATCCGAAAAAGATTGAAGATTTTAGCGTGTTTATTCATTTCAATAAGGTGAATAAAATCATTGGTGAAGAAATCAAACCAGAAACGATTAAGAAGATTTTAGCTTCTTTAGATATCAAAGTTAACAGTATCACCGAAGCCGGTTTAGGGTTAACAATTCCTTCTTACCGCGTGGATGTTACGAGAGAAATTGATGTTATTGAAGAAATTTTACGTGTTTACGGATACAACAACATCCAAATTCCTTCGAAAGTGAATGCTACTACAGCCAATTCATCAAGAACGGAAGAATATAAAGTACAAAATATCATTGCGAATCAATTGTGTTCGTTAGGTTTCAACGAAATGATGGCGAATTCTTTAACTACGCCAGATTACGTAAAACTTTCTGAAAACTTGAAAGAAGAATTCAATGTAATGATGTTAAATCCATTGAGTAGCGATTTATCAGCAATGCGCCAATCGTTATTATTCTCTGGATTAGAAGCGGTTTCTTTCAATATCAATAGAAGAAGAAGTGATTTAAAATTCTTCGAATTTGGAAAAAGTTACCACAAAACAGCTAACGGTCATGACGAAAACAAACACTTAACGTTATTAGTAACCGGAAATAGACAAAACGAAAGTTGGACGAATGCACAATCAAAATCTGATTTCTTCTTGTTTAAAGGTTATATCAATACGATTTTAAGTCGTTTGGGATTAGACAAGAAAGTGACTTCATTACCATTTGAAAATGATGTTTTCGCAGAAGGCTTAGCTTTAGCGGTTGGAAAAGAAGTAATTGTAGAATTTGGAACGGTTAAAAAATCTGTTTTAAAACATTTCGACATCAAACAAGAAGTGTTATACGCTGATTTTGCTTGGGATAAAATTCAGAAATACGTTTCTACAAAAATTAAATTCACCGATATTCCAAAATATCCTGAAGTTCGTAGAGATTTAGCCTTGTTGTTAGACGAAAACGTACCATTCGAACAAATCTACAACATCGCCAAACAAACCGAAAAAGGCTTGTTAAAAGACGTAAATTTATTCGACGTTTACACAGGTAACAACTTACCAGAAGGTAAAAAATCATACGCTATAAGTTTCATTTTACAAGATGATTCTAAAACGCTAACCGATACTCAAATTGATAAAATCATGAGTAAGTTACAAGGTAATTTTGAAAGTCAGTTAGGCGCTAGCTTACGCTAGTGTTTAGTTTACAGTCACAGTTTACAGTATAAAAAAAACTCCCGATTAAAATGAATCGGGAGTTTTTTGATTGTATTATTCTTATCAAAACTATTCCTTCACAAACTTCGCATTAGCACTACCCTTTTCCGTATTTACTTTTACAAAATACGTTCCTGAAGCTAAGTTAGTAACATCAATTGAATTAATATCATTTGTAGTCGCCATAACAATTTGTCCCAATTGATTATAAATTTCAATTGAATTGATTACTACACCCAATTTAGCTTGAATATTCAAAACATCTTTTGCAGGATTTGGATATAAAGTAAAATAAGTTCCAAAATCATAATCTTGCGCACTTAACGCAGCAACAGTTGTTATGTACGTATTAGTTGTGATTGGGAAATTGTAATCAAAGTAAATGTTAGCATTATTAGTGAAAGTATTTCCAACAACTAACGTAGGTTTCGTTTTAATTTTAAACACCACATAACCATCATTAGTGGCATCATTAAAATCTAAATTGATGTTTTCAAAAATGAATTCCACTTTGTTTCCATTAATTCTCGTATAAAAATCGTGACTACTTTTTAATGGAACTAACGTTGCTATATCAAACTTATTCAAATCAATCATATCTTTAACTACAATGTTTTCTGCTGGGAAAGTTCCTGTGTTTTCGAAACGAATTACATAGTGTACATGTTTTCCAACTTCACTAGGTGCTATAGTTGTTCCTTCTAAACACGTTTTATCGTTTGGATCATAAGAACCGACAACCGTTTGGTCTAATGTAAATGTGTTATCAGCTGGTGTTTGATCTGTATTTGCTGTTGTTATTGTAGTTGTGTAATTCAAAACATCTCCATTATTAACAGCTGGAGTTTCCATTGGCGAATTTACATTGAAAGTTAAAATAATCTCTCTAGTTTCAAAAGGTTGTAAATTGACATAATTCCATGTAAAACTATTTGTTGCAGAACTACTATAAACAGGATTAGCAGAAACATAATCTAATCTTGCATCATCAAAAGTAAATGAAATACTACCATTTTCAATTTGATTTCCTTTGTTGCGATAAACCAGTTTATAATTAGCATCAAAACCTGGACGAGCTGGAGTAATTGGTAATAAAACAATTTCAACATCCGATTTTACTCCATTAGCAGTTACACAAAAATCTTGCGTAAACGGACTTGTTTGTGTTGGAAAATTTGCTACAAAACTAAGCGGTGAATTATTAAAATAGGTTGGGTTTTCTAAAATTGGAGTAATTGTATAATTTCCAGCTTGAACTGGAATTGAATAATTACCTGATTCATTTGAAATTATTGAGCCCGAAGTAGTTCCGTCTGTAATACTAAAGTTTAAATTTGAAACTGAAATATCAGAAACAGCACATCCATTATTGTTAAAATCGAATTTTGTAACTCCTGAAATATCATAGAAAGTCCCACCTGGTGTAAATGAGCAATAGGAATTAACTTGAATTTGATTTTGCAATCCTAAGTAATTAATATATCCATGTATATCATCATACTCTTCTTCATCAACACAAATATATTCTAACTGAGGGTTATTATAAATTTCAAAATAAGGAGGCATCAATTCATATCCTCCATTTTTAAGAAAAATACTTTTTAAAATAACATTATTATTACAATATAACTCTAGTAAATCTGGATTTTGTGAAAGGTCTAAACTTGTTAATTGGTTATTATTACAATATAACACTAGTAAATCTGGATTTTGTGAAACATCTAAAGAAGTTAATTGATTTTGAGAACAGGACAAAAAACCAAGAGATAAATTTTGTGAAACATCTATAGAAGTTAATTGATTTACATCGAAACCCAAGCTATTAAGCAAGGGATTTTGAGTAACATCTATTGAGGTTAATAAATTCTGACCGCATTCTAAAGTAGAAAGTAGGGGGGTTTCAGAAACATCTATAGAAGTTAATTGATTCGTATTTAAACCTAAGAAAGTAAGCAGAGAATTTTGAGAAACATTTATAGAGGTTAATAAATTCTGACCGCAATCTAAAACAGAAAGAAGAGAATTTTGAGAAACATCTATAGAAGTCAATTGATTTCCTCGGCAATTTAAAAATTCTAAATTTGGATTTTCAGTAACATTTAAAGTGTTCAATTGATTATAAATTGTTTCTAATTTACGCAATGCTAAATTTTGTGTAACATCTAAAATTGTTAACTGATTATTTGAGCAAATTAAAACAGAAAGAAGAGAATTTTGAGAAACATCTATAGAAGTTAATTGATTCGTATTTAAATTCAAGAAAGAAAGGAGTGAATTTTGAGAAAAATCTACAGTTGATAATTGGTTAATTTCGCAATGGAGCGCTTCAAGATTTAAAAAAAAATTAATTCCTGATAAATCAGAAATATTTGATCTACTAACATTTAAATATTTAATATTTAAAGCTTCACTAGCCTGAACTTCACCATCTCCATTAACATCAATAACACTATAACTATTAACATTACCATCACTATCAGGAGTTTCTGTAGAAGCAATTTGATTACCAGAACTAGCACTCAACAACTTCGCTTTAAAATTAGCATCTGGAAAATTAATAATCTGCGCATTACCTAAAAAACCAATCGTCAAAAAGAATAAAAAGTAAAGTTTTTTCATTTGTAAGAAATTAAAGAAGTAAAAGTAAGATAAATACTTAAACATCAAAGTATAATTTAACTAAAATCTTCATTTAAAACCTGACAGGTTTCCGAAACCTGTCAGGTTTGTATAACTGCATAAACTAGAGCTATAACATTTCATAAACCTGTCCTATTTTTCATTAAAATAAAATTAAAATTCACTATTTTAGCGCCATGATAAAAGTCGTTTTAATCGGTTCAGGAAATGTGGCACAACATTTAATTCAAGTATTGTTACAGGCTAAAAATGTGGATTTGATGCAAGCATTTGCTCGTAACCCAAGTCATTTATTGCATTTGCTTCCTCAAACAAAAATTACATCTGACTATCATAAAATTACCGAAGCCGATTTGTATATTATTTCGGTTTCGGATAATGCCATTGCGGAAGTTTCAGCACAATTACCGTTTGAAAATCGTTTGGTAGTGCATACTTCTGGTTCGTCGGAACTTTCGGTTTTGCATGATAAGAATCGAAAAGGGGTTTTTTATCCATTACAAACCTTTACCAAAGGAAAAGAAATCGACTTCACTCCTATTCCCATTTGCTTAGAAGCTGGAAAGGAATTGGATTATCAACTTTTAGAAAAAGTAGGAACTAGTATCTCACAAAAAGTAGTTCGAATTTCATCTGAACAACGCAAAAGTTTACACGTAGCAGCCGTTTTTGTTTGTAATTTTGTGAATCATTTGTACCATATTGGGAATGAAATTTGTGAAGAAAACAACGTTCCATTTGAAGTATTGCATCCGTTAATTCAGGAAACGGCTCATAAAATCACGGAACTTTCTCCGAAAGAAGCACAAACGGGTCCGGCCTTACGAAACGATACAAAAACCATCGAAAAACATTTAGATTTCTTAGAAAATCCAGAATATAAAAACCTATATCAATTACTTACACAATCGATACAACATGTCAAAAAGTTATAAAGAACTCATGAATCAAATTACCACTTTCATCTTCGACGTAGATGGAGTGCTAACCGACGGAACTATTCACGTAACCCCAACAGGCGAAATGCTTCGCAACATGAACATTAGAGATGGTTATGCCATGAAAGCTGCTGTTGAAAATGGTTACACGGTTTGTATTATTTCGGGCGGAAGTAACGAAGGTGTTCGTGTTCGCTTGAGAAATTTAGGAATTACCGATATTCATTTAGGAGTTCCAAACAAAGTAGAAACCTTCAAAGAATTCACTGATATTTACAATATCCAACCTGAAAATGTGTTATACATGGGCGACGACATTCCAGATTATCACGTAATGCAATTAGTAGGATTACCAACTTGTCCACAGAATGCAGTTCCAGAAATCAAAGGAATTTCCAAATACATTTCGCACGTAGAAGGCGGAAAAGGAGCCGTTCGTGATGTCATCGAACAAGTGATGAAAGTACAAGGCAAATGGATGGAACATTTTGATGCGAAGTTTGATTAAATATAGATAATTTGAAAATCAATAACCCAAAAAAATAAACATTAAAAAATGAAATACTTAAAATTAATTCGATACCAAAATTTATTGATGCTTGCTTTCATGCAATTGGTATTTCGTTACTTATTTTTAGCACAATCGTATGTAGACTTAGCCTTAACCGATTTTAATTATATTTTATTAGTCATTGCAACAGTTTGCATCGCGGCTGGCGGTTATGTCATAAATAATATCATGGATCAAGATACTGACGAAATCGCAAAACCTCAAAACCGTGTGGTTGGTGTTTCTATTTCGGAAACGGTAGCGTATAATTGGTACATTGGCTTGACGATTGTTGGTGTTGGAATTGGATTTTATTTATCGAATGTAATTTACAAACCTACTTTTGCTTCGATGTTTATTTTGGTGGCAACTTTACTGTATATGTATGCTACTAGTTTCAAGCAAATTCCAGTTCTTGGAAATATGGTAGTAGCCTTGATGCTTTCAACAAGTATTATCATCATTGGATTATTTGATATTTTACCAGCAATTGATGTAGATAATCGTTTCCGAATGAAAGAAGCTTTCGATATTTTAATACATTATGCCATTTTTGCTTTTATCATTAATTTAATTCGTGAAATTGTAAAAGACATGGAAGACATGGATGGTGATTATCAATCAGGAATTAACTCCTTACCAATCGCTATCGGAGTTCAAAAAACGAAAATAATTGTTGGAGTTTTAACCGTAATTTCAATTGGAATTTTAGCGTATTATGTAAATTCTAATTTATTCGAATTGGATTATGTGGTGTATTATGCAATGATTTTAATCGTTGGACCACTAATTTATTTCGGAGTGAAATTATTGAATGCTGCAACGAAAAAAGAATATCATCACTTGAGTTTGGTTTTGAAAATCATTTTGTTTTTCGGAATTTTATCGGTTGCTGTTATTGTTTTCAATTTAAAATTAGCCAATGCTTAAAGACAAACTAAATAAAATCAACATTATTTTAGCTTCTGGTTCGCCCAGAAGACAGCAATTTTTTAAGGAAATGGATTTGCATTACACCATTCGCCTAAAGGAAATTGAAGAAATCTATCCCGAACATTTGCAAGCGGAAGAAATCACCAATTTCTTAGCCGAATTAAAAGCAAGTGCCTTCGAAAACGAACTAAAAGAAAACGATGTTTTAGTTACGAGTGATACGATTGTTTGGTTAAATGGAAAAGCGTTGGGCAAACCAAAAGATTATGAAGATGCGTTTGAAATGCTGCAACAATTAGCCAATCAAACACACGAAGTGATTACATCTGTTTGCTTGAAATCGATTGATAAAACAGAAGTTTTTCATTGTGTTACCAAAGTTACCTTTGCCAATTTATCTGATGAAGCAATCAAATATTATCTTGATAATTACCAACCTTTTGACAAAGCTGGAAGCTACGGAATTCAAGATTGGATTGGTTTGGTCGGAATTTCAAAAATTGAAGGTTCTTATACGAATGTGGTAGGATTACCAACGGAAATGTTATTTCAAAAATTAATGAATTATGCTTAAATTTATTGATAATCCGTATTTAGATCAAGAAATAGCTACCTTAATTGTATTGTTGGTCTATTTTGTTTTACGATTTAGTTCTAACAAATTAGTTCGGAAATATGCTACTTTAAATGAAGTTTTAGAACATCGTACTAATTTAGTAATCAAATACATAAACTTACTACTTGGCATTTTGGGATTAATTTCAATTGTAATTATTTGGGGAGTAAAAAAAGATCAAATATTACTTTTCATTTCTTCTGTTTTTGCAGTTGTGGGCGTTGCCTCGTTTGCTCAATGGTCGATTCTAAGTAATATTACAGCTGGAATTATTTTGTTCTTTTCATATCCTTTTAAAATTGGAGACAGAATTAAAATCCATGACAAAGATTTTCCAATCGAAGGGGAAATTGACGATATCAAAGCTTTTTATGTCATTTTAAAGTCTTCTGATGGCGAAATGATTACTTATCCAAATAATCTATTAATGCAAAAAGGAATTTCAGTTGTAAATAAGCCTTTAGAAGAAAAAGAATTTTTTGATTAAAAAACTATGAATAACAAACTACTCCCTCACTACACTATTGAATTTGATATTAACCAAGCTGATAAACCTAACTTTTTTAAGTCTATCGAATTTGCTTTTAAACAACTTCATTGGGATATCATCTCTTCTTCAGAAGATAAAATTGAAGGTCACACCTCGTTATCTTTAAGTTCGTGGGGCGAATCAATTACAATTAAAATTTCTGATACTAAAGTTACAATTGAAAGTAAATGTGTTGGAAATCAATTATTCGATTGGGGAAAAAACAAAAAAAATATTGAAAGCTTATTAGAACAAATAAAACATTACGAACAAAGTGCTTTTGAAGTTGGTGATATTGAAGTTATAGAAACTCCAAAGAATAATTTCGATTCAATAAGTAAAAAGAAAAGCAGTTTCAAAGATTATTTACAAGTATTTATTCCTACAAAAGATTATTTCTTTACTCCTATTCTAATTTTTTTAAACATTTTAGTCTTTGTTGTTATGGCAATTGATGGAATGAACATCATTTCTCCTGCATCAGAAGATTTAGTGAAATGGGGTGCCAACGAAAGATCTTTAACATTAAATGGAGAACTTTGGAGATTATTTTCGTGCATTTTTATTCATATTGGCATTATACACCTAATTATGAATTTATATGCCTTAATTTTTATAGGAAGTATTTTAGAGCCTATTATCGGGAAATATAAATTCATTATTGGATATTTAATTTCAGGATTCATTGCTAGCACTGCGAGTTTGTGGTGGAATACTTTTTCATTAAGTGCTGGTGCTTCAGGTGCTATTTTTGGACTATTCGGTATATTCCTAGCATTACTAACAACCAATTATTTAGACAAAACAACAAGAAAATCAATGCTAACCTATATTTTTATTTATATAGGATTAAATCTAATGAATGGGTTTCAAGATGGTATTGACGCAGCTGCGCATTTAGGAGGTTTACTTTCTGGATTTATTTTCGGATATGCCTTTTATTACGGATTAATCAACAAAGAATCTCATGTAATTAATAACTGGATATTAAGTATTATTTCCTTTTTAGGTATTGCTTGCTCTTTTTTAGTGTTACAAAAAATTCCGAATCCAATTCAAAAATATAAAAATGAATATGGTCAAGAAATCAATTATTTTGATGTCTATGAAATCAAAATGAAAGATTTTGAATTAAATGAAAATTTAGCACTTGAAATTCAAAATAAGGCAGGTTATAGTAAAGAAGAAATGTTACATTACATTGAAAATCACACATTATATTATTGGACCGAGAATTTAAAAATCGTAAAAGAAATTGAAAAATTTAGCATTCCAAAAGAAACTTTGGAAAGAAATGAAATGATAAAAAAATATGTATTACTTCGATTAAAACAGACAAAATTAATTCGAGAAAAGATTAAGTCGGAATCAGACAAATTTGACAAGAGCATTATAGAAACAAATCAGGAAATTGATAACATTATAGAAAGTATTGTCAATTAATAAAAAACTGTTAAAAAGGAAGCGATTAAAACTTCCTTTTTTTTTATTTCCTTATTTTTGAAACAAAACCATTGCAATGAAACGAAGCATAACTTCAATTTTTATATTTGTTTTTTCTATAACAATGTGCGCGCAAGCACCGAAAAAACTAAGTTCTGTTGAAATTTACGATCAAGTTCAAAAGCTAAATTTCTTAGGAAAAGTATTGTATGTAGCAGCGCATCCCGATGATGAAAATACAAAACTTATCACCTACTTCTCCAATCATTATCATGCACAAACGGCTTATTTATCGTTAACACGCGGCGATGGTGGACAAAATTTAATTGGAACCGAACTACGCGAAAAATTAGGTGCCATCAGAACCCAAGAATTATTAGCTGCTAGAAGAATTGATGGTGGCGAACAGTTTTTTACGCGCGCCAATGATTTCGGATTTTCTAAAGAACCAAATGAAACCTTTTCCATTTGGAACAAAAATGAAGTTATGGAAGATGTTATTCAAGTAATTGAAACGTTTCGTCCTGATATTATTGTGAATCGCTTTAGTCATAACACGCCTGGTACAACCCACGGACATCATACCGCTTCTGCTATGTTGAGTTTAGAAGCATATGATTTAGTAAAATATAAACCAAAACGCATTTTTTTCAATACTTCTTGGTGGTTTTACGGAAGTCAGGAAGCGTTTGATGCTGCTGATAAATCAAAATTATTAGCCATAAATTCCAATGTTTATTATCCATTAAAAGGAAAAAGTAATAACGAAATTGCTGCTTTAAGTCGAAGTCAACACAAGTGTCAAGGTTTTGGAACTTTGGGAAGTCGTGGCGACGAAATTGAATATTTAGAGTTACTAAAAGGTGATTTACCAAGTAATACTAATCTATTTGAAGGAATTGATACGTCTTGGAATCGAGTAAAAGGAGGAAATGAAATTGGAAAAATTCTGTACGACATTGAAAAGAATTTCAACTTTGAAAATCCATCGGTTCATATTCCAAACTTAATAAAAGCATACGATTTAATTCAAAAATTAGAAGATGCTCATTGGAAAGAAATCAAATCAAAACAAATTATTAAGATTATTGAAGCTTGTAGCGGTTTGTTTATGGAAGCCGTTGCAGATACTGAAACTACAACAAAAGATAGTAATTTCAACATCAATATTGAAGTAATTAACAGAAGTCAATCGAATGCAAAATTGATTTCTGTAAAAGCGTTACAACTTCCGTTAGAAACCAAAAATGCTGTTTTAAAAAATAATGAAAAAACAAGTTTTCAATTTAAGAATGTAATTATTGGCGAAAATGTTGATTATTCCAACTTATTCTGGTTAAAAGAAAAACAAACCGAAGGAATGTATCGTGTTTCGGATAAATCCATTCGAATTTTACCTGAAGTTTCATCTAATTTTCCAGTTGTTTTCACTATTGAAATCGAAGGAAAAACAATTGAATTCGTAAAGAATATTTGCTATAAATTCAACAATCCAGACGATGGCGAAACCTATGTTCCGTTTACCGTTTTACCAAGCGTTACTAGTTCGATTGAACCTAAAGTAGTAATTTTTAATGCTACACAACCAAAAGAAATTACAGTTGTTGTAAAAGCACACAAGGCAAATATTTCAGGCAAATTATCATTAGATATTCCTGCGGATTGGAAAGTAAGTCCAAATGAAATATCATTTGAAATTGCTGCTAAAAATGAAGATAAAAAGTTTACTTTCACCTTATATCCAACCAAGAAAGAAATTACCACTAAAATAAAAGCTAAAGTGGAAATTAACAACCAAACCATTGATAAAGAATTAATTACCATACAATATCCGCACATTCCAAAACAAACCATTTTAGTACCTTCAGAATCTAAAATTGTTAAATTAGATATTGAAACCAAAGGAAAAAACATTGGCTATATTATTGGAGCTGGGGATGAAGTAAATAAAAACATAGAAAATTTAGGTTTTACTGTAACCAACATCAATGTAAATGAAATTACGGATGATAATTTAAAACGTTTTGATGCAATAATTTTAGGAATAAGAGCTTTTAATGTGATAGACGAACTAAAATATAAAAACAAAACATTGTTTAATTATGTAGCAAATGGAGGGAATTTAATTGTACAGTATAACACCACTAACAATTTGGTTACAAAAGAAATAGCGCCGTATAACTTAGAACTTTCAAGAGATCGAGTTACCGATGAAAATGCAAAAGTAACTTTCTTACAACCTGACCATAAAGTATTGAATCAACCAAATAAAATTACTAGCAAAGATTTTGAAGGTTGGGTTCAAGAACAAGGTTTATACTATCCAAACAAATGGAGTTCAGAATTTATTCCTATTTTAGCTTCCAATGATGAAGGTGAATCTTCAAAAACTGGTGGTTTAGTAATTGCAAAATATGGTAAAGGAAATTACATTTACACTGGATTAAGTTTCTTTAGAGAATTACCTGAAGGTGTTAGCGGTGCTTATAGATTATTGGCTAATTTAATTGCATTGGATAAATAAATGATTATGAACAACAACAAACATCAATGGAAAAAAAGTTATAGCATTGTACTGATTTTAAATGCTATATACATCCTTATTTTCTATTTAATAATGGAAATCTACACCTAATATGGAAATTTTAGATTGGATTGTACTATCAGTCACCTTATCGTTTATAGTAATCTACGGTATTCTAAAAACCAAAGGAAGTGCTAATGTAAAAGACTATTTATTAGACAATAACGAAACTCCATGGTTTACAGTTGGTGTTTCGGTTATGGCTACGCAAGCAAGTGCAATTACTTTTTTATCCACACCAGGGCAAGCCTATCATGACGGAATGGGATTTGTGCAGTTCTATTTTGGACTACCATTAGCGATGATTGTGATTGCTTATACTTTTATTCCGATTTACCATCGATTAAAAGTATATACAGCTTACGAATATTTAGAACAACGTTTCAATGTTCAAACCAGAACTTTAGCCGCTATTTTATTTTTAATTCAAAGAGGTTTAGGAACTGGAATTACCATTTATGCACCTTCCATCATTTTGTCAGCACTTTTAGGATGGAATTTGAATATGCTAAACATTATCATTGGAATTTTAGTGATTGTTTACACCGTAACGGGTGGAACCAAAGCTGTAAATGTTACCCAAAAACAACAGATGTTCGTGATTATGTCGGGAATGTTTATCATTTTCTTCTACATTTTAACGAATCTTCCACACGAAGTTGATTTTTCAAACGTACTTCATATTGCGGGTGCAAATGGAAAAATGGATATTCTAGATTTCTCTTACAATCCTGAAACACGTTATACGTTTTGGAGTGGAATTACAGGAGGATTCTTCCTAATGCTTTCCTATTTTGGAACGGATCAATCTCAAGTTGGACGCTATCTATCAGGAAAATCAATTAAGGAAAGCCAAATGGGATTAATTATGAATGGAATTTTAAAAGTGCCAATGCAGTTTTTTATCTTGTTAACAGGTGTTCTGGTATTTGTATTTTTTCAATTTAACGATGCGCCTTTGCATTTTAATCCTACCAATGTTGCAAAGGTAAAAGCTTCTGAGCAAAAGGTAGCTTACGAAAATCTAGAACAAAAATTAGTTCAATTGAATACTGATAAAAAAATTGTAAATCAAATTTACATTGAACAACTAAAACACAACGAATACGATAATCCGATTCTGAAAAAGCAAATGGTGGCGCTTTCACTAAAGGAAAAAGACTTAAGGGAAGAAGCAAAAGATGTTATAGCAAAAGTAGATGGGAAAACGGAAACTAATGATAAAGATTATGTTTTTCTTTATTTCATCTTAAACTATCTTCCTAAAGGTATTTTAGGATTGTTATTGGCTGTTATTTTTAGTGCCGCAATGTCATCAAGTGCTTCTGGACTAAATTCATTAGCAGCGACGTCTGCTATTGATATTTACAAACGAAATGTAAATGCAAAATCAGACAAACATTATGTATATGCAACACAGTATTTCACTATTTTTTGGGGAATTGTAGCTATTGGGTTTGCTTGTATTAGTTCGTTATTCGAAAACTTGATCCAATTAGTTAATATTATTGGTTCTATTTTTTATGGAACCGTTTTAGGAATTTTTCTAATTGGATTTTATATCAATTATATCAAAGGAAAAGCAGTATTTATTGGTGCTTGTATTAGCCAACTAGCCATTTTCTATATTTTTTACCTAGATATTGTAGGGTACTTGTGGTTGAATTTTATTGGTGCTTTACTAACAATTGGTCTATCTCTTATACTTCAGAAATTTTTTAACAAATCAAACTCATAAAATAAAAAAGTCCCGAAATAATTTCGGGACTTTTTTTGAATTAATTTAAAACTTTTATTTAGACCATTCCGCAATGCTGTCTTTGTTCATTTTCTCATAGTCAGCATTTCCTGCTTTTACTGATAATGCTAATGATTCTTTAGCTGTAGCAATAGCACCTTTTTTATCTCCTAATTTAGCTTGGATTAATGACTTTAATCTTAAATACCAAAATGGAACGTCTTCTCCTTTTGGTGAATTAGCAATAGCAGCATTTGCCCAAGTTAATGCTTTATTTAAATCACCATTTGATTGATAAAAATATTGAGCTGATGAAAAATAATCCGCTGCAGATGGCCCAGCTAAAGTTTTTTCAATACTCTTCATTGCTATTTCTTGAGTAGGAACAGAAAATGGAATAGATACCATTGTTCTTTCCCAAGATAATTCAATAACTCCTGAATCATTCGTTAAATTATTTAAGAAAATAGAAAGTGATTCTACTGATTTATTTAATGTTTCAGGTTTAACGGTAATTTTTAAAGCTACTTTAGATTCGTCCCAATTTTCAGGTAATCCCCAATTGTTAGTATCCGAATAAAAAATAATATCCCAACTGTCTGCTTTTGGTGTAGTGTAAAAAGCGTACTTCCCTTTTTTAAGTTCTTTTCCACCAATTTTTACATTTTCACTAAATGAAATAGTGGTATTGGCATTAGCACCCGTTCTCCACATTTTTCCAAAAGGAACTAAATCGCCATAAACGGTTCTTCCTTTTGCACTCGGTCTAGAGTATTCTACTTGTACAGTTGTAAGTCCAACAACTTGTTCAACTTTTGCTAACGGACTCGATTGAGGTGTTTTTACTTGCGCCTCAACCATAAAATTGGCTAATACTACAGCCAACATTACAATAATTTTTCTCATAGGTTTAGTTTTTGATTTTCAAATTTACAAATTGTATTAGAATCAAATGTTAATATAAACTTAAATGAATAAATTTTGTTTAATTAATATAAAAAAAGTTTAAACAATTTTGTAATTTTACAAAAAAATAGAAAATGAAAATTTACCGATTACATACCAAACAAAATTTACCAATTAGTATAGATAAAGCTTGGGAACTTTTATCTGACCCGAAAAACCTACAATTAATTACTCCTGACTATATGGGATTTAAAATTCTTTCAGGAGCAGATAGACCTATGTTTCCAGGACAAATTATACAATATATTGTAACTCCAGTACTAGGAATCCCAACAAAATGGGTGACCGAAATCACGCATGTAGTAGATAAACAGTATTTTGTAGACGAGCAACGTTTTGGACCATATGCTCTGTGGCATCACAAACATTTCATCAAAGAAATTCCAGGTGGTGTTGAAATGGAAGATATTGTAGATTATAAAGTGCCTATGGGAATTTTAGGGCAACTTGTTCATCCTATTCTAGTGAAACCGAAATTAGATGAGATATTTGAATACCGAAGAAAAAAATTAATCGAACTATTTGGAGAGTTTAAGTAAAGAAGCGATTTATCGCGTCTCTAATAAAAAGTAAATACCATGAAAAATATACTACTAATTGGCGGTTCTTATGGAATTGGATTAGCCATAGCGAAAGAATTACAATTTAAAAATAACGTTTATATCGCTTCAAGAAGTAATGAAAATCTAACTGATGTAAAGGCAACTCACATTGCATTCGATGCAACAACTGACACAATTGACACATCTAAATTACCAACTATCATTGATGGATTAGTGTATTGTCCGGGAAGTATTAATTTAAGACCTTTTAAAGGATTGAAACCAGAAGCTTTTGAAACCGATTTACAAATTAATTTCATAAGTTTGGTAAAAGTAATTCAATCGGTTTTACCTAATTTATTAGCATCGGAACAAGCTAGTATCGTAGCATTTAGTAGTGTTGCAGCAACAATGGGAATGCCATTTCACACCAGCGTCGCAGCTTCAAAAGGCGCAATTGAAGGTTTTGCTAAAGCATTGGCAGCAGAATATGCTCCGAAAATCAGAGTAAATGTAATTGCACCATCATTAACTGACACACCATTAGCTGATAAATTCTTGAATAATGAAACCAAACAAGAAAAATCAGCAGAACGTCATCCGTTAAAACGATTTGGAAAACCAGAAGACAGCGCACAAATGGCAACCTTTTTATTAAGCGATAAAAGCAGTTGGATTTCAGGACAAATTTTCCACGTTGATGGCGGAATGTCAACATTATTAGTAAACGGATAAAAATTAAAAAACAACTTCAAGTTCAAACTCCAAAATCAAACTTGAAACCTGAAACAAAAAAAAATATGAACATCTTTTGGTTTAGACGCGATTTAAGAGTAGACGACAATGTTGGATTTTTTCATGCTTTAAATAGCGATGAAGAAGTGCTTCCTATTTTCATTTTTGATGAAAATATTCTGTCGCAATTACCAAAAAATGATGCTCGTGTTAGTTTTATTCACGAACAATTAGAGAAGATTCAATCAGAATTGAAGAAGCACGGAAAATCATTAGCGGTTTTTCATGGCAAACCAATTGAAATATTTGAAAAATTAATTGCTGAAAATAGCATTTCATCGGTTTACACGAATCACGATTACGAACCTTATGCTCGCAAACGTGATAAGGAAATGAATCAGCTATTTGTTTCCAAAGGAATTTCATTTTTAACCTCAAAAGACCAAGTGATTTTCGAAAAAAGCGAAGTAGTAAAAGACGATGGAAGTCCGTATGTAGTCTACACGCCTTATTCGAAAAAATGGAAAGAAAATTTCAAGAAAATAAAATTAGTTCATTATCCTTCCGAAGAAAAATTGGATAAAATTGCAAGACACTCCTATCCTTTTTTATCGTTGGAAGACATTAGTTTTAAAAAATCTGAAATCAAAGTTACACCTTATGATGTTTCGGAAAGTTTAATTCAGAATTACGAAGCTACTCGAAACTTCCCAGCTATGAATAAAACTTCTTATTTGGGAATTTATCTCAGATTTGGAGCGGTTTCTATCCGAAAAATGATAAGAAAAGCTATAGCTGAAAAGAACGAAACTTTTTGGAACGAATTGATTTGGCGCGAATTCTTCATGCAAATTTTATGGCATTTTCCGCATACATCTAACAAAAGTTTTAAGGAAAAATACGATGCCATTCAATGGGAAAATAACGAAGAACTATTCAAAAAATGGTGTCAAGGAAAAACAGGTTACCCATTCGTTGATGCTGGAATGCGTGAATTGAATAAAACCGGTCACATGCACAATCGTGTTCGTATGATTGTTGCTAGTTTTCTATGTAAACACTTATTAATCGATTGGCGCTGGGGCGAAGCCTATTTTGCTCAAAACCTTTTGGATTACGAAATGGCCAGTAACGTTGGAAATTGGCAATGGGCTGCAGGTTCTGGAGTGGATGCCGCACCTTATTTCCGAATTTTCAACCCTACGGAACAAATCAAGAAGTTTGATAAAGACTTAAAATACATCAAAAAATGGGTTCCTGAATTGGAAACTCAATATTACCCAAAACCTATCGTAGACCACAAAGAAGCACGAGAAAAATGTTTAAAAGTCTACAAGGAAGCGGTTGGATAAAATAGCGTTGCCCTAAACACTATAAAAATTAAAAAAATGAAAATTGTTTGGTTCAAGAGAGATTTGCGTTTGCACGATCATGAAGCCTTACATGAAGCCTTATCGACTTCTGGAAAGACTTTATTGCTTTACATTTTCGAACCTTCGATGATGAAAGATTATCACTACAGTCAACGTCATTTTGATTTTATAAAACAATCGTTAGAAGCTTTACAAAAAGAACTTTTAAAATACCATACTCAAATCTTAATTGTTCAAGGTGAAGCGGTAACAGTTTTTGAAAAACTATCAAAACTTATTTCCATCAGAGCCGTTTATTCTCATCAAGAAACTGGAATTCAATTGACTTTTGATAGAGATTTGGCTGTCGCTAAACTATTGAAAAACAAAGAGATTATTTGGAATGAATACATCACTAATGGCGTTATTCGTGGTATTAAAAATCGAAAAACATGGAAAGAAGATTGGTATGATTTTATGGATAAAGATTGCCTTCCATTTCAACCTACACCCAGAAGTTTTGTTAAATACATTGAAATTGAAGAATTAGAAAATCATTTCGAAATTCCATCGATTCAAACGGTTCACAATCCCAATTTTCAGAAAGGTGGCGTTCCAACAGCTTTACGCTACATGAAATCTTTTTTTGAAGAACGCGTTCAAAATTACAGCAGTCATATTTCAAAACCAGAACTGGCTAGAAAAGGTTGTAGTCGTTTATCACCTTATATTGCTTGGGGAAATTTATCTATTCGACAAGTGTACACCAAAGCTTGGGAATTGCATCAGCAAGGAAAATTTAAGCGTCAAATATCTAATTTTGCTTCTCGTTTGCGTTGGCAAGCGCATTTCATTCAAAAGTTTGAAATGGAATGTTCGATGGAATTCATCGCAGTAAACAAAGGCTATCGCAATTTGAATCAAAGAGTTAACGAAAAATATCACAAAGCTTGGATTACTGGAAAAACTGGCGTTCCGTTAGTTGATGCTTGTATGCGTTGTTTGAATACGACTGGTTATTTGAATTTTAGAATGCGTGCTTTGGTGGTTTCGTTTTATACGCATCATTTATTCCAACCTTGGCAAAATTGTAGCCCGCATTTGGCCCAACAATTTTTAGATTTTGAACCTGGAATTCATTATCCACAAATTCAGATGCAAGCTGGCATTACAGGAATCAATACACTACGTGTTTACAATCCGGTTAAAAATTCGTACGAACATGACGAAGATGGAAATTTTATCAAAAAATGGGTACCTGAATTAGCCAATATTCCTACGGAATTCATCCACGAACCGTGGAAATTAACTCCAATAGAATCGATGTTGTATGGGTTTGAATTGGGACGCGATTATCCAAATCCAATTGTAAATTTAGAGGAAGCTAGAAAGTTTTCCAGTGATTTCTTTTGGTCGATGCGAAAAAATGAATCCGTAAAAAAAGATAGTAAACGTATTTTAGCGAAACATACCTTACACGATCAAGAAATGAGTTAGTTCAAATCGCGAACTTTTTCAAAATTCAATTCGTTAAAATGTTGAATAACTACATTAGCCTTAGATAAATCTTGGTCTTTCGAATGAAAACTATCGTAACCTACACAAAAAATTCCTGCTGAAACTACTGCTTGAATTCCGTTTGTACTGTCTTCAATTACGATGCAATTTTCTTTTGGCGCAATTGATAAACTCGCAGCATGTTCAAAAATAGCTGGATGCGGTTTCGACTTCGGAAAGTCTTCACCAGAAACGATATGTGTAAAATATTGGTGTAAATTAAAACGAGTAAACACTCTATTAATCGTAACTTTTGAAGCTGAAGAAGCTACAATTAGCTGAATTCCGTTTGCATGCAAATCTTTGATTAACTCTTCTACTCCTTCAATCAAATACAAATCTTCTTTCAAATCGAAAGCTTCATTAAATAAATGGCGTTTTCTTAAGATTAAATCTTCTACATCTTCTTGTAAGTCGAAGTGTGCTTTTAATTTCTGAAAGATATTTCGAGTGGAATTTCCTGTAAACGAACGATACATTTCATCTGAAACTTCGATGTTTAATTCATTAAAATGTTGGTAATACGCAAAATGATGTACCGGTTCGGTATCTACAATTACGCCATCCATATCGAAAATTACAGTTTGTATCATATTAAAATTCAAATTCTTTGCCATCATCGGCTAAAAGTACAGTTTCAAAAATAGTCTCTGCTTCTGTTTTAAAAGGTTCGATAGAACCATAACGTGTAGAATAATGTCCTAAAATTAAGTTTTTAGCATTGGCTAGTTTTGCGATTTTAGCCGCTTCTTTTGCTGTTGCGTGTTTGGTTTTTTCGGTGTATTGCATTTCCGAATCTAAAAAAGTAGATTCATGATACAACACATCGACATCTTTGATAATCGGAACGATAGATTCATCATACATCGTATCGCTACAAAACGCATAACTCATTGGTTTATCTGGTGGAAACGAAAGCAATTCATTATCAATCACTTCACCTGAATCTAAAGTTACATTACCACCGGATTTAATTTTATCGAAATACACTTTTTCAATTTTATATTTGGCAACTGCTTCCACTTTCAAATGGCGTTTTCCTAACTTTTCTTGAAACAAAAATCCGTTGGTATAAACGCGATGATTTAATGGAATCGTTTTTACAATTACCGTTTCGTCTTCAAAAATCACTTCACTTTCTTTTGATTCTAATTCATGGAAATACAAATTGTAACCTGTAAACGAACCAGAAGCTCGCAACTGTAATAAGATAATTTCTTTAATTCCTTTTGGACCATACACATGCAAATCATTCTCACGATTTAACAACATAAACGTCGAAATCAAACCGATTAATCCATAAAAATGATCGCCGTGTAAATGCGAAATAAAAATATGATTAATGCGAGAAAACTTTATTTTATGCTTGCGCAATTGCACTTGTGTTCCTTCACCACAATCGATTAAAAACATATGATTTTTTATGTCTAAAACCTGTGATGTTGGATTCGTTATGGTTCGTGGAGTGGCTGCGTAACAACCGAGTATTTGTAGTTTCATTTTAATTGATAGTTGATAATGAATAATTAACAATTATCAGAATTATCAATTTTTAATTATCAATTTTTAATTATTAAAATCCTAAATCGCGTTCAATTTCGTCCATTTCAATCATGTCGTGAGCTTCTAAAACAGAAGGAACCACGTTTAAATAATTGGGAACTTTATTAAAATCAACCGTGTCAGTAACTATAATCATTGATTTTTTAGCTTTTTTGTGGTTTTTGGCTAAGTCTTTAAAATGCGCTAAATCGGCATTTGAAATGGCTTTGTCTTGCGATACATCCAAAATCAAGTTTTGACCTTGAAATGCGTGATATTCATTGGTTAACTTTTCCACAAAAGCCTCCACATTGTTGTGGGTATCCTTAATTATTGTAGTATGTCCTTTTTGATCGACTTTCATTTGTTGAATTTCTGATTTTATGCTAAGATACTAATTTTTAATCTTACTTGCCAATAAATAAATCACTGCCATTCGTACCGCAACTCCATTTTCTACTTGTTCCAAAATAACCGATTGTTGTGAATCCGCTACATCTGAAGTAATTTCCACTCCTCTATTAATTGGTCCTGGATGCATGATTACGATTTCTTTGTTTAGCGAATCTAATAATTCTTTGGTTACACCATATTGTTGAGTATATTCTCTTGTCGTAGGGAAATAACTTACGTCTAAACGCTCGTTTTGAACACGTAACATGTTGGCTACATCTGCCCATTCTAAAGCTTTTCGAAGATTAGGTTCAACCTTCACTCCAAGCGATTCAATATATTTTGGAATTAATGTTTTTGGTCCGCATACTTTTACTTCTGCGCCTTGCATTTGGAGAGCGAAGATATTGGATAAGGCTACTCTTGAGTGTAAAATATCACCAACAATAACGATTTTTTTCCCACCAACATCGCCTAATTTTTCTCTAATTGTAAAGCTGTCTAATAGGGCTTGTGTTGGGTGTTCGTGTGCTCCATCTCCAGCATTTACAACACTTGCTCCAATATTCTGCGACAAAAAATGAGCTGCTCCTGGGCTACTGTGACGCATCACCACCATATCTACTTTCATAGATAGAATGTTGTTTACGGTATCAATCAAAGTCTCTCCTTTTTTTACCGATGATTGTGCTGCTGAAAAACTAATCACATCCGCTGAAAGTCGTTTTTGAGCTAATTCGAAAGATAATTTGGTTCTTGTGCTGTTTTCAAAGAAAATGTTAGCAATGGTAACATCTCGTAAAGACGGTACTTTTTTGATGGGACGATTGATAACTTCCTTGAAATGGTCGGCCGTTTCGAAAATTAAATCAATATCTTGTTTGGTAATATATTTTATTCCGATTAAATGATTTACTGATAATTCTTTCATTTATATGTAGTTGTGTGTTTGTAGTTATGTTATTTTGTAATTAGGTAAACGGCATCTTCTCCATCGTTTTCAAGCCATTTTACTAATACTTTTTCGTTGTTTATGGCATCTACTTGTCTTCCTCTATAATCGGGTTGAATGGGTAAATGTCGACTGAATCTTCTGTCGATTAGCGTTAAAAGTTCTACTTCAGATGGTCTTCCAAAAGATTGTATTGCGGTTAAAGCGGCATTAATACTTCTACCGGTGTATAAAACGTCATCGATAAAAACTACTTTTTTGTTTTCAACCAAGAAATCGATTTGGGTTTTATTGGCTTCCAATGGTTTTTCACCTCTTCTGAAATCATCTCGGAAGAATGTAATATCTAAAAAACCTAATTGAATGTTGGAAACTTGATATTCTGATTCTAAAATTTGTTTGATTCTTTCGGCTAAAAATTTACCTCGTGGTTGTAAACCGATTAAGATTGTATTTGAGAAATCTAAATGATTTTCAATTAGTTGACAAGCTAATCGATGCAAGATAATGTGTACTTCTTTTGAAGTGAGCAAAACTTTTTGACTCATAGTGTGTTGTTTGTACAAATTTAGAATTTATATTTCTAATAGCAATTGTATTGTAAAAAAAATCCCGTTACTAAAATTAGCAACGGGATTCATATTAAGAATACATTTTCTTTCTTAATTCTTTGATTTTTTCATCTTCTAAATACTCATCAAATGTCATGTATCTGTCAATAGCGCCATTAGGCGTTAATTCTAAGATTCTGTTAGCAACTGTTTGCGCAAACTCGTGGTCATGTGTTGTAAATAATACAGAACCTTTGAAATTATTTAATGAATTATTGAAAGCTGTAATCGATTCCAAGTCTAAGTGATTCGTTGGTTCGTCTAACATTAATACATTAGCTCTAATCATCATCATTCTTGACAGCATACAACGCACTTTTTCTCCTCCAGATAAAACATTACACTTTTTCAAAGCTTCTTCTCCTGAGAAAATCATTTTACCTAAGAATCCACGAACGTAAACTTCATCGCGTTCTTCTTCTGTTTTTGCCCATTGACGTAACCAATCCACTAAATTCAAATCTACACCATCAAAAAACTCATGATTTTCAACTGGTAAATACGATTGTGTTGTTGTAATTCCCCAATCAAATGTTCCTGCATCTGGAGTCATTTTATTGTTTAAGATTTCATAAAAAGCAGTTGTAGCTCTTGAATCTTTTGAGAAAACTACTATTTTATCGCCTTTAGCCATGTTTAAATCTACATTTTTAAACAAAGTTTCTCCATCAACTGAAGCAGCTAAATTTTGTACATTTAAAATTTGATCTCCAGCTTCTCTTTCGGTTTCAAAAATGATGGCTGGATATCTTCTGCTTGAAGGTTTAATCTCGTCTAAATTTAATTTTTCAATCATTTTTTTACGAGAAGTTGCTTGTTTCGATTTCGCAACATTCGCACTAAAACGGCGGATAAATTCTTCTAACTCTGCTTTTTTCTCTTCAGCTTTCTTATTTTGTTGTGCTTTTTGACGCGCTGCTAATTGCGAAGATTCGTACCAAAACGTATAATTTCCAGAATAATGTGTGATTTTTCCGAAATCGATATCTGAAACGTGCGTACAAACCGCATCTAAAAAGTGACGGTCATGCGAAACCACTAAAACCGTATTTTCATAATTCGCTAAGAAATTCTCTAACCAACCGATAGTTTCAAAATCTAAGTCGTTTGTAGGCTCATCCATAATTAACACATCTGGATTTCCAAATAAAGCTTGTGCTAATAACACACGAACTTTTAATTTTCCGTCCAAATCAGCCATTAAAGTATAATGATGTTCCGCACCAATTTCTAAGTTAGATAACATGGTTGCAGCATCACTTTCTGCATTCCAACCGTTCATTTCGTCAAACTGCAATTGCAATTCACCAATTCTGTTGGCATTTTCATCGGTATAATCGGCATACAAAGCATCCATTTCTGTTTTGATGGCATGTAATACTTTATTTCCCATCAAAACAGTTTCTAAAACTGTATATTCGTCAAATAAGTTGTGATTTTGGTTTAAAACCGACATACGTTTTCCTGGCTCAAGAATTACTCTCCCAGACGTTGGTTCCATTTCACCTGCAATAATTTTCATGAAGGTAGATTTTCCAGCACCATTGGCTCCAATGATTCCGTAGCAGTTACCTTGTGTGAACGTTGTATTTACTTCATCGAATAAAATTCGTTTCCCAAATTGAACCGATAAATTTGAAACTGTTAACATTTTTGTATTTTTTTATAAAACTGTTGCAAAAGTACTAAAAATAGTAGATTTTTGAACACTTTAATTTAGAATTAATATAGGTTTATTTTAACTGTACATTAACAACAAGATTTGAATATATCTGATACATTTGTTCAGATTTAATGATCAAGTAAATGATTAAAAATTACATAAAATACTTTTTGCCTCTTTCTATCGTCCTTTTTTCTACTTTAACTTCTTGCAAAAGAGTGTTTAAAGAAGATAATTTTGTGGCTTACTTTGGGGGCGAAATAATTAATCCACAAGAAAAATATGTTTTGTTTTTAAAAGATGATGAAGTAATTGACACTATTTATCTGGACAAAAACAATCGCTTTATGCATAAATTTGATTCGTTAGCTCCTGGCTTGTACTCTTTTAAACATAATCCTGAATACCAATATGTGTATTTCGATAAGAATGACAGTTTAATGGTTCGAGTAAATACATTTGATTTTGATAACTCAGTCGTTTTTTGTGGTCGTGGTGATGAAAAGAATAATTTTTTAATGGAATTATATCTTAAAAATGAAGCCGACAAAGACAAGATGTATGACAATTTTGATAAAGATGTAAAGAGTTTTATCAAAAATATTGACTCAAGTTTTGCTATTCGTAAATCTTTTTACTTAAAACGTAAGGCAGAAATTGGTTGGGATGAAAATTTTGATGTAGTTGCTAAAGCTTGTTTGGATTTTCATCACATTACCAAAAAAGAAATTTATCCTTACGCACATCAATTTAGAACAGGTGAAAATATTAGAACTAAATTACCTTCAAACTACTACGAACACCGAAAAGAAGTTGATTTTGAAAATGCACTTTTAACCAATTATTCTCCTTTCATTAAATATGTAAGCGTAATGTTAAACAACGTTGCTCTACAGAAAGATCACTTAGATTTGAATGAGAATTCGTTAGAAAACAATATCGAAAAATTAAATATCACTGATACTTTAATCAAAAATCAGAAAGTTAAAAATGTGGTATTGAATAATGTTGCTATGATGTACTTGTTAGAAGACCAAAACATGTACAACAACCAGAAATTCATTGAACGTTACTTACAATTAACTACTGACAAGCAAAATAAAAAAGAAATCACTGAGATTTACAATTCGGTTCAGAATTTAAAAGTAGGTAATCGTTTACCTAAAATTGAATTGGTGGATACTGCTTACAAACCTTTAGACATTAATACAATTATTAAAAAACCAACCGTTTTATTCTTTTGGACGAGTCATGCTGAATCCCATTTTGCAGCTTCTCATAGAAAAGTAAAGGAATTACAAACAAAATATCCAGATTACGAATTTATTGCCATTAATGTGAATGACAATGTAACTAACTGGAAAAATGCATTGAAAAAATATAATTTTGAAGGTATAAAAGAACTACATGCTTCAGATTTTGAAACCGCAAGAAAACAATGGGTTATTACAAAAATACACAGAATTATCATCCTAAATGCTGATGGCACTATCAAAAATGGTTTTGCTAATTTGTTTGACGTGAATTTTGAACAGAATTTGAAATAGTTAATCCTTTTCTGATGAAATATTCTTTAACGACAATCTTACTATTGTTTTTTTCATTTAGTTTTTCTCAAGATTTGAATTTTGATGATATTGTGAAACTCAAAACAAAAAATCCAAAAGAAGTTAAAGAATTATTACTTGAAAACGATTTTAAAATCTCTCAAGAACATTTTTCAAAAGAAATGAAATTTGGAGATATTTTATTTTTGTCTAAGAATAAAATAGATGATGAGATTCCAACTTCAATTTCATTTTATTATGAAGGTGATGATTTGGCAAAAAACAGAATTAGTTTTGATATTTTTAACCAACAAATTTTTGAAAAATATTTAAGCCAATTAAAAAAATCAGATTTTAAAATTGTAAGTTCAAAAACAGAAAAAAATATTACTTTAGAACATTATAAAAACGAAACTACTACTATTGAAGTAAAAATTAGAATTGTTGAAAACCATTTTGGCAAACAAAGAACATTTTATAGTTTTTATATAACTGATAATAATTACACTCAAACAAAATATTATTAAAAATACTCATAAAAAAAGCGTTCTGATTAGAACGCTTTTTGTTTTATATACTTGAAAAATTATTTATTTCCTTTTTCGTAATCTGCAATAAACTGAGCAATCCCGATATCGGTTAATGGATGTTTTAATAATCCTGTGATTGATGATAAAGGTCCAGTCATAACATCAGCACCAATTTTAGCACAGTTAATCACGTGCATAGTATGACGAACAGAAGCTGCTAAAATTTGAGTTTCAAATCCGTAGTTATCATAAATTTGACGAATTTCATCGATTAAATTTAAACCATCTGTAGAAACGTCATCTAATCTTCCTAAGAAAGGAGAACAATATGTTGCTCCTGCTTTTGCAGCTAATAAAGCTTGCCCAGCAGAGAAAATCAAAGTTACATTCGTTTTAATTCCTTTATCAGAGAAATATTTACATGCTTTTACACCTTCTTTAGTCATAGGTAATTTCACTACGATTTGTTCGTGTAAGTCAGCTAACTCCTCACCTTCTCTAATCATACCTTCTAAATCCATTGCATTAACTTCTGCACTTACATCACCGTCAACAATATTGCAAATGTCTACGTAATGTTTTAGGATATTGTTTTTTCCTGTAATGCCTTCTTTAGCCATTAACGATGGGTTTGTAGTAACGCCATCTAAAATTCCTAATTCTTGTGCTTCTTTAATTTGCTCTAAATTAGCTGTGTCAATAAAAAATTTCATCTTTTTTAAATTTTAAAGTATTGTGTGTTGTTTCGAAATGCAAAAGTAAGAATTCAAAATGCAATGACAATGACAATTTCAAAAATCAATTTAAAAAATAAAATACTTTTATTAAATAATTGATATTGAACTTAATATTGAATTTTGATGTTGTTAAAGTTTATAATGATTCATCAACATTTTTTCATACACTGTATCAGGCAAAATGCGTTTTAAAACAATAGAAAACTTTTGCATGAAAGCCCCAACTTTATAATGTACTTTTGGTTTATCCGTTTTAATGATAGCAAAAATTGCTTCTGCCATTTCGTTTGGATTACTGCCGCTATCCACATGCGAATCCATTTCTTTTAAGGTATTTCCGTAAGGAACTTCGTAAGCCGAACCTTTCACCACCGGAGCATGATAACGTCCTGCGGCAATGTTTGTAGCAAAATCACCTGGAGCCACATTAGTAATTTGAATTCCGAAAGATTTGACTTCCATTCGTAAGGCTTCGGTGATTAATTCTAAAGCGCCTTTTGAAGCGGAATAAATTCCACGATAAGGCAATCCCATATAACCCGCAATCGAAGTAATATTAATAATTAAACCCGATTTTTGCTCACGCATTTGAGGCAAAACTGCTTTCATCACTTCGATTGGACCAAATAAATTCGTCTCGAAATTATTTCTTATTTCTTCGGTTGGAATTTCTTCAATTGGACCTGTAATTCCTACTCCAGCATTATTAATTACAATATCCAATCGTCCTGATTTTTGAATCACTTCGGCAACACAATTTACAATACTCTGCTTATCGCGAACATCTAAAGCTACTAATGGAAATATCGAATTCGTGATTTTTTCAGGATTTCGGCTCGTGCCATATACTACAAAACCTTTTTGATGTAAATACTCGCCTATTGATTTTCCAATTCCTGATGAACCACCTGTAATTAATACTACTTTACTCATTTTAGTGTGAATTATAGTGCGAAAATACGGCTTTATATTATTTCACGGAAATTCCTAACCCAACTTTCTCCGAAAGCAACACTTTTCCTTTTTCGATAGTAGTTCCAAGAGCGATGTCGTTGGCAATTAAATTTGCACCATCTAAATCTACATAATCCACTAAAGGAACCAAAACGGCTCCAGCTGAAATTCCTACGGTAGATTCGGTCATGCAACCTATCATGATTTTGAAATCATTTGCTCGTGCTTCATTAATTAGTTGTAAAGCTGGAGTCAATCCGCCGGTTTTGACTAATTTGATGTTGATGGTTTTATAATGCGATTTTAAATCGGAAAGTTTTGTTTTTTCTTGGCAGTCTTCATCGGCCATCCAATTCGCAAATTTGGAAGTATTCAAATGACTGTAACTTGAAATTCCGATTTTCATGGGTTGTTCAATGTAAGTAAATTGAGCTGATGCAGGATTTTCTTCCAATTGCTGACATTCGGAAATAGAGAAACTTCCGTTAGCATCCAAAGCAATTTCTTTTTGGCAATTCAATAATAAATCCAAAGCTTTTTCATCGAAATGATTCCATTTTACTTTGAATTTATTCCAATCGGATTTTGCGATTTTTTGAAATTGTTCTTCAATGGGTGCCACACTGATTGTGATGGAAGATTCGGGTAGTTGTTTTATTTCAATTGAATTCAATTCTAAGAAACTTTTATTTTCTAATTTCCCGAATAAATCCCAATACGCACAATCTAAAGCTGAACGTAGAAAAGAATGCAATTGTAAACTTTCTAAAAAAGCATAAAATTCGGAAGGATGATTTATGTATTGTTTTTCAATTTGTGCTTGAATTTCGGCTAATTTCTTAGTGAAATCAACTAAATTAATTCCGTAGTAATCAATTGCTGTACATTCGCCATAGCCTGTTTTTCCGTTTTTGGAAAGCGAAATAATTAAGGCTTCTCTGAATGAGTAACTTCCATAACTAATTGAAAACGTTTCTTTTAGTTGTAAGCGTACAATTTGCCAAATGATTTGCATAGGAATTAGAATTGGTGTAAAAATAAAAAATCCCGAACAATCGGGACAACAATTCAAAAGAAATAAAAAATGGCAAGCGACCTACATCGCACCGCTACAACCACATACCTTTGCTGTGTTCCCACCCTGGAGGAGTCTGCAGGAGCTGGTCGTGTAGGACTTGCCGATGCAAATATACAACCTTTTTATATTTTTGCAAGGCAATTGTGAGTATAAAAAATCATTGTATATTTACGTAATTAAATATTTCAACCATGTTAAAAGTTAAGCTATTCGCTTTCATTGTTTTAGGTGTAATTTCTACTTCATGTAAAGATGATGAAAATGCATTAAAAAATTTATTTTCGATTGAAAATCCTACTATAAAACCGATTCTTAAGTTAGAAGAAAGCATTGATTTGGTCCTTCAAAACAAAGAAAACAAAACGATTGATTCTGTCGTTTACTACATTAACGAAGTTAAAATTGGTTCGGTAAAAGGAAACGAGAAATTACCTTTCGCCTTGAACAATCAGAAACTAGGAAACCAAACGATTAAAGCTTTAGTTTATTTTGAAGGACAAAATATTGATATCACTTCAGGATTTTCAATTTATGCGAGTGCTGAACCAAAGATTTTGAATTATAAAATCGTGAATACTTATCCGCATGACATAAATGCTTACACGCAAGGTTTTGAATTTTATAATGGCGTATTATTAGAAGGAACTGGTCAATATAAAGAATCAACTTTAAGAAAAACCGATTATAAAACAGGAAAAGTAACCGAACAAATTAAGCTAGAAGACAAATATTTTGGTGAAGGAATTACGGTTTTAAAAGACAAAATCTATCAATTGACTTGGAAAGAAAAAACTGGCTTGGTGTATGATGCCAAAACCTTCAAATTAGAAAAAACTTTTTCATTCGAAACTGAAGGTTGGGGAATTACCAACGATGGTGAAAAATTATATATGAGTGATGGATCAGAAAGAATCTACATTTTAAATCCAGAAACTTTAAAAGTTGAAGATTTTATTAATGTTTACACGAATGGCGCTAAGATTGAAGCTGTAAATGAATTAGAATGGATTAATGGAAAAATTTGGGCAAACATTTACCAAAAAGATGCTATTGCGGTAATTAATCCAAAAACAGGAGCCGTTGAGAACGTAATTAATTGTCATGATTTAAGAAGCAAAGTAACACAGCATCAAGAATTAGATGCGTTCAATGGAATTGCATACAACTCAGCTACAAAAACATATTTTGTTACGGGTAAAAATTGGGATAAAACTTTTGAGATTACAGTTGAATAATTTTATACAAAAAAACATAAAAAAAGCCTCATTTCTGAGGCTTTTTTACTTTTAGATTTTACTCGTAATAATATCTAACCATTTTTTAGCAATTCTAAATTCTTCTCCGATGATAAAATTTTTCGCATCGGCATGAAAGAAAACTAAATGAATTTCTTTATGGTTACTTAATGTTAAATGCAATGCCAATTTGTTGATTTCATGATTGCTTTTTGGAGTATTTCCATGCTTATCAAATTGAACTAAGGTACATTTTTTAACCTCTTTTAAATCTACAACTTCATTAACTTGAGTGTCATCTGCTTTTCTAAAATAAGCTAAACTATCGCCTTTTAAACCAATTCCTGAATTGTTTGACCAAAAATCGGTATCTGAGAACTTGGTATTTTTATCTGACGATAATTCGTTTAACGTGTTTAATAATTGATTTTTTCTTTTTCTAACATTATTATTGATAATGAAAATAGGAATAATAATTAATGAAAAAAATACGATTCCTATAATAGTGTTGGTAATATCCATTTTGAATTTATTTTAAATTAAGTGTATAATAAGATTTCCCAAGTATCCTATTTACAAGGGATTAACGAAACTTAAAATAAATTTTACCAGAAATAATGAAATGGAAAAATGATTCTAGATTTATTTAAAAATAGATTTAAAAGGTTCTTTTTTACAAAGAAAACTTCAAAACTATTTTTATTGAATAATTCTAATTGAACTAGAGAAGTTGGTAATAAAAATGAAGGAATTTGCTTTCTAACAATTTCACTTGAACCCGAATAATTTTGATTCGTTTTTAATGAAACCGATTCTTTTTGAATTCCTTCTTGATTAAAATCAATTTTTCCTTGACTAAAATGAGAAGAAATTTCTTTTGTAGATTCCTTTTTTATAGGTTGAGCAACACCCAAAGTAGCATTACTATGCAACAACAAATAACCGAATACAAAAACGGTTAAAGTAGTAATGATATAATGAGCGACTCTTTTCAATGGAATTATTTCTGCAAATGTAATTATAAATTAACTACTTAACCAATTTTGCTACAATTTCAGAAACTGGCAAAATAGCTTTCGTATCTTCAATACTTGGTCCCGCTACCCAAACGGTTTTATAAGTTACTTGAGTTGCCGCTTTTTCTGTGGCTTTCATTCCGATGTAAAAACGAATCATTTTGACCCATTTTTTTAGGCTTTTATTCTTATTTAATAAAGTTTCTAACCAAGTTTGTTTAGTTCCTACTTTTTGAACATAAGGCGTATTGATTACTGTACATGGTGTTCCCGAAATTCGCTCTGTCATTACGATATCTTTCGCTCCGTAATCTACACAAGCTTGTTTGTATTCTTGAGAAACTCCAGATTCAATTGAAGCAATAAACGGACTTCCTACAGAAACGCCAACCGCTCCATAGCTTAGCATTTTATCTAAATCGGCCTTACTTCCTACTCCACCAGCTGAAATTACGGGTAAAGAAGTATTTTCATTTAAAGATTTTATTAATTCCTCTGGACTAATATTTCCTCTATGCCCACCAGCTTGGTTGTTTACTGCTACTAATGCATCTGCTCCTAAACTTTCTACTTTTTTAGCGAAAGCTAAATCTGTCACATCACAAAATACTTTAATTCCGACTTTATGCGCTTCATTAATAGTTTCTTCTGGAGAACCTAACGAAGTTAGAATGAAATCAACTTTTTCTTCACATAAAATACGTAATTGTTCTTTGTATTTTACGTTAGATTTGTTAACGATTAAATTAAATCCAAAACTTCCACCAGGAACTTTAGCTGCATTTAATTCATGAATTGCTGCTTTTAATTCTTCTAAAGTTCTGTAATTCAATGCTGGAATACAACCTGCAACACCACTTTTCATGCCCTCAATTACCATTTTAGTATTTGATACCAAAAACATAGGAGCCATAATTACAGGATGCGTAATTTGTAAAAGCGAAGTCAACGATTGTTTTTCCATTTTTATTTGAATTTATTTTCAAATATAAGAAAAAAATAAAATACTATGCATGCATATTATTTTTTCTTTTTCGTTCCAGAAGTCTTTGGAGCTCCTTTCATTTCGTATTTACTTGAAGCTGTATTATAAACATAAGTGCTATTTTGAGTTTTTGTTTTTAAAACAAAGCTACCGTCAGCATTTAGAATAAATTCGAAACCCTCACTTCTATTCTTCTCAACATCGTGAGAAGCTGTCTTATTAGCATCTAAAAAAATAGTTTCTTTAATGTGCGATGACTTATGAACATTTCCTAATAAAAGAGTTTTAGTTTCGGTATCCCAAATTTGGTCTTCAGTTACAAACCCATTTTCTTTTTTTAATTTGGTATCAGTTTTAATTTCTTCTTTCCAATTCACATGATAAAACTTCTTACCTTGAGTTGTAAAACTTTTTACGGTGAAATTAGTTGGTTTAAAATCTACTTTCTCTAATTTTTTAACTTCTAATGTATCAACTTTTCCTTCTTTTTTCACAAATAATACTACTCGTTTTCCTGTTTTTTCCGAAATAATTTCGGCTGAAATATTATCGACTGTAGTTAAAACTACATTTTTTGTAGCTGATTTTCCTTTGCCTTTTTGAGCAAAACCAAAAGCTGACACTAATAAAACAAGAAGTAAAAATAGTTTTTTCATAATAGTAGGTTGTTAAATTAAGTTCCTAATATACAAAAAAATAGATACGATTGATTTTTATGAAATAAAAAAAAACCGAATCATTACTGATTCGGTTTTACATTTATTTTCGATTAGAAAATTATTTCACTTCTTCGAAATCTACATCTTGAGTTTGGTCACCTGAAGCGTTTGCTTGTGGCTCAGCTTGAGAAGCTCCTTGCTCTTGTGATTTGTACATTTCTTCTGTAGCTGTTTTCCAAGCTGCATTTACGTTGTCTAAACCTTTTTGAATAGCTTCTAAATCTTGATTTTCGTGAGCCATTTTTAATTCAGTTAGAGCGTATTCGATAGCAGTTTTATGCTCTGCAGTTAATTTATCACCAATTTCTTTTAATTGACTTTCTGTTTGGAAAATCATAGAATCAGCTTCATTAATTTTTTCTACTCTTTCTTTAGCTAATTTGTCTGCTTCTGCATTCATTTCAGCATCTTTTTTCATTCTTTCGATTTCTTCTGGAGTTAAACCTGAAGAAGCTTCGATACGAATATCATGAGATTTTCCTGTTCCTTTGTCAGTAGCAGAAACTTTGATGATACCATTTGCATCAATATCAAATGTTACTTCAATTTGAGGAACTCCTCTTGGTGCTGGTGGAATACCATCTAAATGGAAACGACCAATTGTTTTGTTATCATTCGCCATTGGTCTTTCTCCTTGTAAAACATGGATTTCTACCGATGGTTGGTTATCTGCTGCTGTTGAGAAAACTTGTGATTTTCTTGTTGGAATTGTAGTATTAGACTCAATTAATTTTGTCATTACACTTCCCATAGTTTCAATACCTAATGAAAGTGGTGTAACGTCTAATAACAATACGTCTTTTACTTCACCAGTTAAAACTCCTCCTTGAATTGCAGCTCCAATTGCTACTACTTCATCAGGATTAACTCCTTTTGATGGTTTTTTGTTGAAGAATTTCTCAACTTGTTCTTGGATAACTGGGATACGAGTTGAACCTCCTACTAAAATAACTTCATCAATATCAGAAACTGATAAACCTGCATCTTTTAAAGCTTTAGCAACTGGTTCCATAGAACGTTTTACTAAAGATTCAGCTAATTGTTCGAATTTAGCTCTTGTTAATGTTTGAACTAAGTGTTTTGGTCCAGAAGCCGTAGCTGTTACGTATGGTAAGTTGATTTCTGTTTGAGCAGAAGCTGATAATTCAATTTTAGCTTTCTCAGCTGCTTCTTTTAAACGTTGTAATGCCATTGGATCTTTACGTAAATCAACACCTTCAGCAGCATTGAAATCGTTTGCTAACCAATCGATAATTACTTGGTCAAAATCATCTCCACCTAAGTGAGTATCTCCGTTTGTAGATAATACTTCGAAAACTCCGTCTCCTAATTCTAGGATAGAAATATCAAAAGTACCTCCACCTAAATCGTAAACTGCGATTTTTTGGTCTTTACCTTGTTTGTCTAATCCATAAGCTAAAGCTGCTGCTGTTGGCTCATTGATAATACGCATTACTTTTAAACCTGCAATTTCACCTGCTTCTTTCGTAGCCTGACGTTGTGCATCGTTAAAGTAAGCTGGAACAGTAATAACTGCTTCAGAAACTGAATGACCTAAATAATCCTCAGCTGTTTTTTTCATTTTTTGAAGTGTCATTGCAGACAATTCTTGCGGTGTGTATAAACGACCATCGATATCAACACGAGGCGTATCGTTGTCACCTTTAACCACTTTGTAAGCTACTGTTGAAGCTTCTTTTGCACTTTCAGTATACTTGTTACCCATAAAACGTTTTACCGAAGCAATCGTTTTTGTAGGGTTAGTTACTGCTTGTCTTTTTGCCGGATCTCCAACTTTAATTTCTCCACCTTCTACAAAAGCAATTACAGATGGTGTTGTTCTTTTACCTTCTGCGTTTGCAATTACAACAGGTTCTCCACCTTCCATTACAGCCACACATGAGTTGGTTGTTCCTAAGTCGATTCCAATAATTTTGCTCATTTTTATACTTGTTAGATTTTAAATTTCAATTTTAAACTCGATGACTTTAATTCAAGGATTGTGCCATTACGAAAAATACTGAAAATTGACAGAAAACAGCTTTTGTCAGGTTTTTTAAACTGACAAAATGTCGTTTTAAGGTGGTTATTTGAGTCTATTCTGTCTTAGGTTTTTAAAATTAGCGACATTAAAAACCACAATAGAAATCAAAATCAAAGAGTAAGAAACAATTTGGGCAACCGAAACCGATTCTTTAAAATAAAATATCGCTAAAAAGAAATGAATCAACGGATTGGTGTACATTAATATCCCAACAGTAGAAGAATTTAATCCTTTTAAAGCATATAGATTTAGGAATAAAGGAATAATCGTGAAGACAATGACAATGATTAAAAGTAATGAATAAAACAAAAATTCGGTTGGAACTGCTCCACCATAACTCGGATAAAACGGTAATAAAATAGCTGATGAAATCACCATTTGAATGGTTAATATCAAGAATTTATCGAAATCACTATTCTTTCTTTGGGAAACTAAATACAATCCGAAACTTAAAGCGATTATCACACTGTAAATCAAATCTTTAAAATTTCCGTAAGATAAAATTACACAACTAATTACGCATAATCCTACTGCAATCCATTGCCAAACATCGATTCTTTCTTTTAATAATATGAAAGCTAAAACGGTGGTTAAAATTGGGCAAATTATATAAGCAAACGAAGCCGATTGCAAACTCACATGATTCACCGCGTAAATGAATAAAAACCAATTTAATACTAACAAAAGTCCGCCAACAATCGTCATGATTACAGCTGATTTTTGTTTTTTCTTTGAAAGTTCTTTGAAGGTTTTCTTCGCTTCAACAACAACTGATTTTCTAAAAAATAAATTAATTCCCAATAAGAAAGCCGTAGCAATAAAAACTCGGAAGAATAAAATATCTAGTGAAGCATAATCCGTTAAAGGCTTCAAAGCCAAGCTGAAAAATCCCCAAATAACAAAGGCAATAAGAGCAGCTAAAAAATACTTATTTATTGGCATTACTTTTTTTTGCAAAAGAACTAAAAAAGAAGGAAACCAAATCCCAATTTTATGTTATTAATTCAAAAGATTTGTAACAATTGAACTGTTTTACGTGTTGCATAATTTCAATTTTAAAAACTATCTTTGCTATACTAAAGAACTATTTATGGAATGTATTTCTGTTTTTGATATGTTAAAGATTGGTGTTGGACCTTCAAGTTCTCACACTCTTGGGCCATGGCGTGCTGCCGAACAATTTTTAAAAGAATTGCGCAATCGCAATCTAATTGATAACATCATTGGTGTCAAAGTAGATTTATATGGTTCCTTATCATTAACCGGAAAAGGGCATGCTACAGATTTAGCAGTAATGCTTGGTTTAAGCGGCGCTGATCCAGAATATATTCCGGTGGAAAGTATTGATGTGATTATTTCTGCCATCAAAAACAAGAAAGAAATTTTCTTAGGAAATGAAATTTTAATTCCGTTTTGTTTTGAAACCGATATTGTTTTCAACCGAAACTTTTTACCTTTTCATGCCAACGGATTAACTTTTACCGCTAAAACTGATACTGAGACTTATTCAGAAACCTATTATTCGATTGGTGGAGGATTTGTGGTAAAAGAAAAAGAAGACCATCACAAAGAAGAAATTTTACATACTTTTCCATTTCCAATTGAAAAAGCGGACGAACTTTTAGCTTTTTGTGCGGCAGAAAACAAGAAGATTTCTGAAATCGTTTACGAAAACGAGAAAACCATGCGTAGCGAAGAAGAAATTCACAACGAATTACTTCGCATTTGGGATACGATGTTAGAATGCATGTACATTGGTTGTCATTCTGAGGGAATTCTTCCGGGTGGTTTAAATGTGCGAAGAAGAGCGTATGACATGCACAAAAACTTAATTGGAGTTTTACCTTATGAAGACCCATATTCGTGGTTGCAAATCATCAGACAAACTGAAGTTAAATTCCGTCAAATTTTAAAATGGGTAAGTTGTTTTGCATTGGCAGTAAATGAAGTAAATGCTTCGTTAGGTCGTGTGGTTACGGCTCCTACCAATGGAAGTGCAGGAGTTATTCCAGCGGTTCTAATGTATTATTTGGTAATCGAAAATCACGAAGCTGGCGAAAAAGAAATCAAACAATTTTTAATGGTGGCGGGCGAAATTGGCTCTATCTTTAAAAAAGGAGCCACCATTTCAGCAGCTATGGGCGGTTGTCAGGCGGAAATTGGAGTTTCGAGTGCTATGGCAGCAGCTGCTTTGTGTGAATTAATGGGCGGAACTCCAGCTCAAGTTACGATGGCAGCCGAAATTGCAATGGAACATCACTTAGGATTAACTTGCGACCCAATTGGTGGTTTAGTGCAAATTCCGTGTATTGAAAGAAATACTATGGGAGCAATTAAAGCCATAAATGCAGCAGAATTAGCCTTAGAAACCGATGCTTTAAACGCAAAAGTACCATTAGACAAAGTAATCAATACGATGTGGGAAACTGCAAAGGATATGAATACTAAATACAAAGAAACCTCAGAAGGTGGTTTAGCGGTTGCGGTTGGACTAGCGGATTGTTAATGAAAAGTAATCGACTAAATTATTTCATTACGATTTTATTAGTTTTAATTCTTGGAATACTTTCAAGGAAAATCACTGGCATTCCATTATTTATTGGAGATGTTTTGTATGCTGTTTTGATTTACTTCGGATTTCGATTTTTAATTATGGATTCGAAAAAATCAACCTCGCTCCTATTGAGTTTGCTTTTTTGTTTTGATATTGAAATCTTACAATTGGTTCAAATCGATTGGTTACTAGCTATTAGAAAAACCACTTTAGGTCATTACATTTTGGGAGAAGGTTTCCTTTGGTTGGATTTACTTTGTTATGTAATGGGAAGTTTTACTGGTTATTATTTTGATAAATTATTTCTTTCTTCTGGTATCAATTAAATGAATAATTTGCCATTTTCCGTTGTCGTTGTACAAGGTAAAAGCGTTGGCACCAATATGACTTAGCTTATCATTTACATAAAATTCATACGGAGTCCATACGTGGGCTAAGTTGCCATCAATTTCTACTTTAGAATCAAGTAATTTTTCGAATATTTTCAAATTTGAAGGAATAGTAGCAATTGAATTTAAAAATTCATCAAACTTTTCATCAATGAGTTTGTTTCCTTCTTTTGTGTTAGCAATTGTTCTCATTACAATTTCAGGATGACACAATTGTTTTAGAGCAGTTGTGTCTTTAGCATGAAAAGAAATAAAAAAATCATCCACCACTTTTTTGGGATTGGTATCTTGCGCAAAAAGAGAGCTAGTTATTCCAAGAAAAAACAGGAAAAACAATGATTTCATCCTAATATTTTAATGCATTAGTAGCACTTGAATCAAATATGTTACAATACCAGCAACATAACCAACAATTGCCAAAGGAGTTATTTTTTTCAAATACCACATAAAAGTAATTTTCTCTTTCTCCATTACGGCAATACCCGCTGCAGAACCAATTACTAACATACTTCCTCCTGTTCCAGCACATAAAGCGATAAATTCCCATAAAGAATGATCCATTGGATAATCAGCCAAAGAGAACATTCCTTGTGTTGCTGCTACTAAACTTCCGTTATCTACAATTGAAGATAGAACTCCAATAGCAACAATCATAGAATCTGTATTTGGTAAGTTTGTAATTAAAATGTTCGCTAATTCTTTTAAAACTCCTACTTCTTGCAAAGCAAATACCATTAATAATATTCCCATAAAATAAAGTATTGAACTAATATCAACTTTAGTCAATGCGTATGCCACTGAAAACTTATCTTTCTCTTCTTGTGTCTTTTTTCTATGATACATTATTGAAACTAAAGAAACCATCGATAATGAAATTAAAACTCCAATAAATGGTGGTAATCCTGTTAATGTTTTAATTACTGGAACCATTACTAATCCTAGTACACCAGCTATAAAAACACTCATACTCCCTCGCATTTTTTCTTCCTGACGCACTTGAGCCATGGATACTTGTGCTCTCAAAACTGCAAAACCTTTCATTCTAAAACTAGCTATCAATACAGGCACTAACAATACCATAATAGATGGCAAAATCAATGCTTTCACAATTCCAAAAGAACTTACTTGACCGCCTATCCATAATAAAGTTGTAGTAACATCTCCTATCGGACTAAAAGCTCCTCCAGCATTAGCTGCGATTACAACGATTCCTGTCAATACCATTCTGATTTCTCCTTTTGGCATTAACTTTCTTAAAAGTGTTACCATAATGATTGCAGTTGCCAAGTTATCTAATAATGCTGATAGAAAAAAAGTAATAAAAGCAACTATCCAAAGTAATTTTAAAACAGAAGTTGTTCTAATTCTACTGGTAATTACAGTAAAACCTTTATGAATATCTATTAATTCCACTATCGTCATTGCTCCCATAAGAAAAATCAACAATCCTGATATTTCTCCAAAATATTCCATTAATTTTTCAGTTACTAAGTGTTGGTCATCGTGGCTGTAAAGAGCAATAACAACCCAACAAATTGTTCCAGTAAGTAAAGCAGTAATTGTTTTATTAATTCGAATAGGAGATTCTAGAATAACCGATAAGTAACCTAGAATTGCAACAGCAAGTAATATAGATATCATTTTAGCATTGTTTTTAAACGCCCCTAAATTAAAACATTAATTTAACATAAATTTAATATTTGAGAAATATTTTTTCAAAATCTAAAAAGAAAATAACATTTACTACCTTTGTCTTTTAAATACAAAAAACATGTCAGTAGCGAAGAAAGATTACAAAAGAATTACAACAAGAACTTTGATTGATATGAAAGAAAATGGAGAAAAAATCTCCATGCTAACTTCATATGATTTTACAATGGCTAAAATTGTAGATTCTGCGGGTGTAGATGTTATTTTAGTTGGTGATTCAGCAAGTAATGTTATGGCGGGACATGAAACAACACTTCCAATTACACTTGACCAAATGATTTATCACGCATCAAGTGTGGTTAGAGCTTGCGAAAGAGCTTTGGTCGTGGTTGATTTACCTTTTGGTAGTTATCAATCGGATTCTAAAGAAGCCTTACGCTCTGCAATACGAATTATGAAAGAAAGTGGCGGGCATGCAGTAAAATTAGAAGGTGGAAGTGAAATTAAAGATTCAATCAAAAAGATATTAAACGCTGGAATTCCTGTCATGGGACATTTAGGATTAACACCACAATCTATTTATAAATTCGGAACTTATACCGTTAGAGCTAAAGAAGAAGCGGAAGCTGAAAAATTAATCGAAGACGCAAAAATGTTAGAGCGCTTAGGTTGTTTTTCATTAGTATTAGAAAAAATTCCAGCAGCTCTAGCTGAAAAAGTGGCTAAAAGTATTTCTATCCCTGTAATTGGAATTGGTGCTGGTGGTGGTGTTGATGGACAAGTTTTAGTAATTCACGACATGTTAGGAATGAATAACGAATTCAGTCCGAGATTTTTACGTCGTTATTTGAATTTATACGAACAGATGACGCAAGCTATTGGTCAATATGTAACCGATGTGAAATCGCAAGATTTTCCTAATGCTAACGAACAATATTAATTGTGTCTAACAAAGAAATTTCCACAAAAGACAACTTACAAATCCTTCACGAAGACAATCACATCATTGTCATCAATAAGCGTGTAGGTGATATTGTTCAAGGAGATAAAACGGGTGACAAACCACTTTCTGATGTGGTAAAAGAATACATCAAAGAAAAATACAATAAGCCTGGAGATGTTTTTTTAGGAGTCGTTCATCGTTTAGATAGACCAACAACTGGAATTGTGGTTTTTGCGAAAACGTCAAAAGCGCTAACACGTTTAAACGAAACGTTTAAAAATAGAGAAACGCAAAAAACCTATTGGGCAGTAGTAAAAAATTGTCCTCCAAAAGAAAAAGATACTTTAGTTCATTTCTTAAAAAGAAATACTAAAAACAACACTTCAAAAGCGCATTTAAAAGAAGTTCCTGAAAGTAAAAAAGCAAGTTTAAGTTATCAAATCATCAAAAAATTAGATAATTATTTTGTTTTAGAAATTGACTTACACACAGGAAGACACCATCAAATTAGAGCACAATTACAAGCTATTGGTTGTCCAATAAAAGGTGATTTAAAATATGGTTTTGACCGAAGTAATTCTGATGGAGGGATTCATCTGCATGCTCGTAAATTAATTTTAACTCATCCTGTCTCCAAAGAAATCTTGACTTTTATTGCTCAAACTCCAAACGATGTCATTTGGAATTCAGTAATTTAACATTATTTATGTTTTTTTTAAAGTTTTTTCACTACATTTATTGCAAATAATTTCGTTGTAATGAAGAAAACTTTACTTTCACATATTACTTCTAATCAAAAAATCAAACAACTTGAGACGGAATTAGCATACTACAAAAGTAGAGACACTTTACACGAAAATTTTGAATATTTTTTTAACGAAACTACCGATTTAATATGCATTGCCAATTTAGACGGTTATTTTTTAAAAATTAATCCCGCTTTCTCCAACACATTAGGATATTCTGAATCAGAATTAATCACTAAAAAATTCATCAATTATGTTCATTCAGAAGATGTAGAAAAAACCTTAAATGAGATGAATAATCTTAGAGAAGGAATCAATACTATCAATTTTAGTAATCGATATTTACGAAAAGATGGAACCAACATCTGGCTACAATGGATTTCAACTATCAACTTAAAAACAAAAATAATATTTGCAATAGCACGAGATATTTCAGAAATAAAAAATACCCAAGAAAAATTAATACTCAGTGAAAAATTATTAAATGAGTCCCAAAAAATGGCAAAAATTGGGAGTTGGGAATTTGACTTAATCAGTAACAAACTATATTGGTCAGACGAACTTTACAATATTTTTGAGATAGATAAAAGTGCACAAGAAAATCTAGCAGAAACCTATAGAAGCAAATTAACTATTGAAGATATAAATCACTTAGATCAGCTTGTTGATAGAACAATTAAAGAAAAAAAATCATACGAAGTGGAGCATCCTTTCACTCTAGCTGGAAACAGAAAAAAATGGCTTTTAGGATCTGGCGAGCCTGTAATAAACGAATCAGGTGAAGTTATTAAAATAAGAGGAGTTGCCCGAGATATTACAGCACAAAAAGAAAGAGACGCTGCAATAAAAGCAAAAGAATTTGCTGAGCTTGCTAATCAGGCAAAATCAGAATTTTTGGCTAATATGAGTCATGAAATTAGAACTCCATTAAACGGTGTAATTGGATTTTCTGACTTATTATTAAAAACAAATTTAGACGAGAATCAAAAGGTTTATATGAATAATATCAACCATTCAGCCAATTTACTTTTAGAAATTATAAACGATATCTTAGATTTTTCAAAAATTGAATCTGGAAAATTTGAACTGTTTTTCGAACCCGTAAATATTAGAACCTTAGCACAACAAGTTGTTGACTTATTTAAAAGTCATGCAATGAATAAAAACATTGAATTAAATTTAATTATAGATCCAAATGTTCCAGAATGGATAGTGGCAGATATTGTTAGGTTAAAACAAATTCTCGTAAACTTAATTGGAAATGCTGTAAAATTCACCAACTTCGGAGAAGTTTTACTTCAAATTGAACAAATAAAAAGCGTTAAAAATAAATTTTCAACACTAAGATTATCCGTAATTGACACTGGAATTGGTATTAAAGAAGAAAACCTTAATAAAATATTTCAATCTTTCGTACAAGAAGATGTTTCCACAAGCAAAAAATTTGGTGGAACTGGATTAGGATTGTCGATTTCTAATAAAATTCTAGAAAAATGGAACAGTAAAATTGAAGTAAACAGCATTCATGGAGAAGGAAGTAATTTCAATTTCACTATCACTTTTGAAATTGCAAAATCTTCTCAAAACGATATAAAAAATTCAAATAAGAGTAATCAAATAACAAATTTTGAAACCAATAAATTCTCGAAAGAATTAAATATTTTAATTGTAGAGGATAATATAATTAATATGTTATTGTGTAAAAAAATGATTCAATCTATTTTACCCAATAGTACTATTTTTCAAGCTGAAAATGGTCTAAAAGTCTTGGAAATATTGGACAAAGAATCGATAAACTTAATTCTTTTAGATATTCAAATGCCTGAAAAAAATGGTTATGAAACTACTTTGGAAATTCGAAAAAATGAAAAGTTAAAAAATTTACCTATTATTGCACTCACAGCCGGAATTATGGTTGGAGAAAAGGAAAAATGTTTAGATTATGGAATGGATGACTACATTTCTAAACCTTTCAAAATAATTGAATTACAAACTATAATTAATAAATATATCTAATTTTTATGAAGATTATCAAACTTGCTTTTACTACCTTTTTAATTACCAACACTTTAACTGCTCAAGAACACTTTAGTGGAATTTCAACTTCAAAAAGAGGAGGTTTATTAAATGCGACAAATAATCCTGCTGAATTAGTAAACATGAATTCTAAATTTGAAGTTAATGCATTCAATTTTTCTATTGGAATGGCTAATAATAAATTAACTTTTAGTGATTTAGTTAGTGGAAACAATTTAGAAGATAAAATTTTTGAAGGAAATGATGTTGTTAATTTAAGATTAGATACTCAAATATTAGGTCCTTCATTTGCTTTTAAATACCAAAAATGGGGATTTGGAATTACTTCAGTTGCTAATGTTAAAGCAAATGTTATTAATTTAGACTCAAAATTAGGAGATGCTATTCAAAATGGTGAATTGAGTAATATTTTTTCTCAAACCGTAATTTCATCAAACGACAATCAAAGATTAAACGCAACAACTTGGGGAGAAATTGATTTAACAATTGCTCGAAATTTAATCGATCTTCCAAAACACAAACTTAATATTGGAACTAATTTACGTTTATTATTTCCTGGAGCTTATGCAAACTTTTCTGCAACAAACTTAAATGGTACAATCGTAAATAATTTTGGAGACATTTCTTTGATAAATGCTTCTGCTAATATCAACATTGCGTATGCTGGTGTTTTAGCAAACAACTATAACGATCAAGGAAACTACAACGAATTTTTCTCTCAAGGAATCAATGGTTTTGCAGCTGACATAGCCGTAAACTATCGTTGGAAAGACGAAAATGATGCTAATAGTTATCGATTAAACACTGGACTTTCAATTAAAAACATTGGTTCAATGACTTTTAAATCTGATAATAACTTAAGTAAAAATTATGTTTTAAATGTAGATAACTTAGAAAGTTTAGATTTGAATCAATTTGAAAATGCAGAAAGTTTATCTGAAATTGAAGCTATTTTAAACGATCCTGCAAATGCGGCTTATTTCCAATCAACATCAAGTACTGCTGACTATACTGTGAAATTACCAACCGTAATTAATGCTTATGCCGATGTTCGTTTAACAAAAAAATGGTTTGTAACAGGAAGTATCAATCAAAAAGTTAGCGATGATAGCAAAAGTGATTTTATCACAACTCAAAATTCGTACACTTTAATTCCAAGATTTTCTGCAAAATGGTTTGAAGCTTATGCTCCTTTAGCATCTAATGAAATTTCAGGATTTACAAGTGGAATTGGTTTTAGATTAGCAGGATTTTTCATAGGATCAAACAGTGTATTTACAGCTTTAGCTGATAGCGGAAAACAAGCCGATTTATATTTAGGAGTTCGTTTCGGATTTTAACAATTTAAAAAATATTTCTTATGAAATGGATAGGCAGACGTCAAAGTGACAACGTAGAAGATAGAAGAGGAATGTCAGGCGGAGGAAAAGTAGTTGCTGGTGGAGGTGCAATTGCAATTGTCTTTTTTCTTGTAAAAATGTTTTTTCCAGAAGCAGCACCGCTTGTCGATACCATTCAACAAAGTCAAGGTACTCAACAAACAGAGCAAGTTGAACAAAGAGAACTTACTCCTGAAGAAAAAGAAATGGGCGAATTCGTTTCAACTGTTTTTGCTGATACAGAAGATATTTGGACCAAAATATTTGAAGAAAATAATCTTGGAACATACGAACAACCAAAAATGGTTTTATTTACTGGTTCAGTTGAAACCGCTTGTGGTGGAGCAAGTTCAGCTTCAGGACCATTTTATTGTCCAGGCGACCATAAAGTGTATATGGATTTAGCTTTTTTTGAGGAGCTAAAAACTCGTTTTGGAGCTAAAGGTGGTGATTTTGCCATAGCTTATGTAATTGCTCATGAAGTGGGGCATCATGTTCAAACTTTACTTGGAACTTCAGGGAAAGTGAGACAATTACAACAAGGAAAAAGTGAAGCAGAAGCCAATAAATTATCCGTTTGTTTAGAATTACAAGCTGATTTTTATGGCGGATTATGGGCACACTACAACCAAAAATATTTAGAAGAAGGCGATATTGAAGAAGCCTTAAGTGCAGCTCACGCTGTGGGTGACGATGCTATTCAAAGTAAAATGCAAGGACATGTTGTACCTGATTCATTCACACATGGTTCATCTGAACAACGTATGAAATGGTTTATGAAAGGCTTTAAATCGGGAGATATTAGATTAGGCGATACTTTTGCCGAAGAACTTTAATTGTGTTGAAAATTGAAGCACCCGAATCTGATTATTTATATATTCAAGATTCACAAATACCAAATGCTGGAAAAGGTTTGTTTACAGTAATTGATATCTATCCAAATGAAATTATCTCACTTTTTAAAGGAGAAATTTTAACCGATGAAGAAGCTCAAAAAAGAGTTTCTGAAGGAAATGACCGCTATTTCATTAACATGTTAGATGGTTCACTACTAGACTCTATGAATGTAGATTGCTTTGCTAAATATGCTAATGATGCCGAGGCTTTCTCCAAATCAGCATTCAAAAATAATTCCAAAATCACATTAGACGATGATGATAATGTTTGCATCGTAGCTACAAAGAAAATCAAATCCCAACAAGAGATTTTTTGTAGCTATGGAGCAAAATATTGGAAAAAACATAAATAATTCAAATCTGTATTCATCATATTTATTTTTTTTGTAATTTTGTTTAACTTTTTAAATTATTTTTTAAACAAAATGAATGTTTCATCCAAAAAAGACTTCACCGATATTGAAATTGATAGAATAATAGAAATGGCTTGGGAAGACAGAACTCCTTTTGATGCAATAAAATTTCAATTTGGTTTGAGTGAAGCAGATGTTAAGGCTTTAATGAAAAAAGAACTCAAATTCAGCAGTTATAAATTGTGGAGAAATAGAGTTGAAAATTGTAAAACAAAACATTTAGCCAAACGAGTTGAAGGCATTGATAGATTCAAATGCAAACTTCAAAGAGCCATTACAAACAACAAAATTTCAAAAAGATAAGATGAAAAGCAAAATTCCAGATAATGTAGTTTTTTCTGAAGAAAACGGCTATAATGCAAATGTTTTGGCTTATCCTACGAGTGTTGGCGCGCCAGCAATTAAATTGGATAACGTTGTGGATTGGAAAAATATTGGTATTAGAAACGTAAACAAAGAATTTGAAAGCAAGTTTAACGAACTAAAAGCGGAGTATGAAAAATTAATGCAAGAATACGAATGGAATGAAATTCTATACAACGCTAAATATTCATTTGAACCTATAATTGGAGAAACTTATCATTTGTATTTAGCTAAAGATGGTTCCAATTTTCTGTCATTAATTCATCCAAATCATTGGAATAAAGAACATATTGGCTCATTCAAATTGAATAGCAACAAAAAATGGATTCAAACCGATTCCAAACAAGATAAGTTTTAAATTATTGAATTCTTCTAATTATTTCCAGAAGAATTCAATAATTACTTTTTAAACTAGCCTAACCACCCTTCCCTGTCCAAACTACGATATTGAATAGCTTCTGCTATATGATGTGATTGAATAGACTCAGAATCCTCTAAATCAGCAATAGTTCTTGAAACTTTTAAAATTCTATCATAGGCTCTGGCAGATAAATTCAAACGTTCCATAGCTGTTTTTAACAATTGTAACGAAACCTCATCTAAAACACAAAATTCACGAATTAGTTTGCTACTCATTTGAGCATTGTAGTGAATATGTTCAAAATTTTCAAAGCGTTGGGATTGAATTTCTCTTGCTTTCGTAACACGTTCTCTAATAGCTACGCTACTTTCTGCTTTTCGAGTTTCAGTTAGTTTTTCAAACGGAACGGGAGTAACTTCAATGTGAATATCAATTCGATCTAATAATGGTCCCGAAATCTTGCTCAAATAGCGCTGCATTTCTTGAGGAGTAGAACTCACAGGTGCATTCGGATCATTAAAATAACCACCTGGACTCGGATTCATACTCGCTACCAACATAAAAGAAGATGGATAAGTAATCGTAAATTTCGCTCTAGAAATCGTGACTTCCCTATCTTCTAAAGGTTGACGCATTACTTCTAAAACTTCTCGTTTAAATTCGGGTAATTCATCTAAGAATAGAACGCCGTTGTGAGCTAATGAAATTTCACCCGGTTGTGGATAACTTCCACCTCCAACTAAACTTACACTTGAGGCTGTATGATGCGGACTACGAAAAGGGCGTTGTGCCATCAATCCAACATCTTTTGTTTTTCCTGCTACCGAATGAATTTTGGTAGTTTCCAGCGCTTCTCTCATCGTCATTGGAGGCAGAATACTTGGCAATCGTTTTGCTAACATGGTTTTTCCCGAGCCAGGCGGACCAATTAAAATGATATTATGACCACCAGCCGCCGCAATTTCCATGCATCGTTTAATTCCTTCTTGACCTTTGACATCGGCAAAATCGTGTTCTGGAAAGTTTAAAGTTTTTGAAAATTCTTCGGTTGTATCAATTCTTGTGGGTTCTAAGTCTCCTTTTCCTTCAAAAAATTCGATTACTTCAGTTACATTTGAAATCCCGTAGACATCAATATTCTCTACTATTGCTGCCTCTTTAACGTTTTGGATTGGTATCATAATCCCTTTAAAACCTTCTTCTTTGGCTTTAATGGCGATAGACAAAGCTCCTTTTATGGGTTGCAAAGTTCCATCGAGCGACAATTCGCCCATGATGATGTAATTTTCGATTTCTTTTGAAGTAATTTGGGATGAAGCTGCTAAAATTCCGACTGCAATAGTTAAATCATAGGCCGAACCTTCTTTTCGTAAATCGGCAGGTGCCATATTTACAATGATTTTTTTACCGGGAAATTGATAGGAATTGTTTTTAAGTGCGGCAGCAATTCGAAAACTGCTTTCTTTAATAGCCGAATCAGGAAGCCCAACTAAATGATAACCGATTCCTTTTTCTGTGTTAACTTCTACTGTGATTGTAGTGGCCTCAACGCCAAAAACGGCGCTTCCGAATACTTTTACTAACATGGCTTATACTATTTAAATGGCTTATATAGATGCAAATATAGAAAAAGTATTGAAAAAAATAACTTTTTTATGAATTAGACAATCTGATCGCAATTCAATAATTTTGTACTTTGTATTTACTTTTAAAGTTATATTTATGAATTTCACATATATCAATGCTTCTACAGGGACTTCGGAAAAGTTTCCAAATAAAACAATTACCCATTTTTTACATACGCATCTTGAAGAATTTGGAGATACCGAAGAAGACATTCAAAAATGTATAGATTATGTCCTAAATCCAAATAAAGGTGGACAAATTATCATTGGTACTAATGAAGATAAAATTGTTGGAATTGTTATCCTAAACAATACAGGGATGAAAGATTATATTCCTGAAAATATATTGGTTTATATTGCCATTAATAATTCACAAAGAGGAAAAGGCTATGGAAAAAAGCTAATGGAAAAAGCCATTTCTTCTGTTGATGGAAATATTGCACTTCACGTTGAACCCAATAATCCGGCAAAAGCTTTATATGAAAAACTTGGTTTTACGAATAAATACTTAGAAATGAGATTGATAAAATAATTCGTATTATTGATAAATACCATTTAGTTACTATGAATAAAAAAATCCCAATCGTTTGATTAGGATTTTTTATTTGAAAAATTATTTTTTAAAAGCCGTTACACCATCCTGTAACCATTTTTTGTATTCCTCAACATCTGGTGTATAACCAACAGGTTTAGAAATATCTTTTCCATCAGCATCTAAAACAACATAATAAGGTTGGGCATTAATGTTATATCGTTCAATTTGATATTCTCTCCATTTTTTACCAATAGTAGTTACTTCACTTCCTGATTTTGAAACATATTGTTCTTCTTTTGGTAATTCACGTTGGTCATCACCGTATAATGAAATCAGTACAATCTCATTTTTTAAGATTTTCAAAATTTCAGCATCAGACCACACATTTTCTTCCATTTTTCTACAATTGGCACATGCATGTCCAGTGAAATCTAATAAAACTGGTTTGTTTACTTTTTTCGCGTAAGCTAAGCCTTCTTCATAATCATGAAATGCCGTTATTCCTAATGGTCCAATATGCGCATTTTCTGGTAAAGCAGTTGCTGAAGAAACTCCTGTACTAACTGTATTTTGGTACCCAACTCCATACGGACTTTCACTGTAAGTCATTGGTGGTGTGAATCCGCTCAATATTTTTAGTGGCGCTCCCCATAAACCTGGAATTAAGTAAATAGTGAATGTAGTAACAAATAAAGCTATGAATAATCTACCTACAGAAATATGTGTCATTGGACTATCGTGAGGCAAGATTAATTTTCCGAAAAGATATAACGCCCAAGCTCCAAAAACAGCTATCCAAATTGCTAAAAAGACTTCTCTTTCTAATAAATGTGTTTGTAAAACTAAATCGGCATTAGATAAAAACTTGAAAGCAAAAGCCAATTCTAAGAATCCTAATGAAACTTTAACCGTATTTAACCATCCACCTGATTTTGGTAAAGAATTCATCCAACCTGGGAACATAGCAAACAACATAAAAGGTAATGCAATGGCAGATGAGAATCCTAACATTCCAACTATTGGTCCTATTCCTCCTTGTCTTGCTGATTCTCCTAATAAGGAACCTACAATAGGTCCAGTACATGAAAAAGATACAACAGCTAAGGCTAACGCCATGAAGAAGATTCCAATGATTCCACCTCTATCGGCTTGTCTGTCGATTTTATTTAAAAATGAATTAGGTAAAACGATTTCAAATGCTCCTAAAAATGAAGCTGCAAAAACGATTAGAATTACAAAAAATATCAAGTTAAACCAAACATTAGTCGATAACGCATTTAGTGAATCGATTCCAAAAATAGCCGTTATTATCATTCCTAAACCAACATAAATAACAATGATGGAAATTCCATAAATAAAAGCATTACGAATTCCTGCCGCTTTAGTTTTACTCTGTTTGGTGAAGAAACTTACTGTCATTGGTATCATTGGGAATACACAAGGCGTAAGTAAAGCTGCAAAGCCGCCTAAGAAGGCTAAAATGAAAATTCCCCACAAGCTTTTCTCCTCTTCTTTTGGAGTTGAAAACAATTCTTTTGCTTTTTCCTTTAAATTATTGTCATCTTCAACAATTTCTTTTGTTTTATTTTTAACTTGATTAACTGTGTCTTTTTCAACTTGCAATACGGTTTCTGAGTCCTCTACCTTAATTTCTGGTAATTTAAACGTAAACGTAGCATCTTGCTGAATACATTGTTCTTTACAAACTTGGTATTCTACATAAACTTTTACTTCTTTTAATTTTGGATTGGTAACTTTTATTATTTGCTTAAACTGAGCCGTTTTTGCAAAGTAATATTCGTCTACTTCAAAAATATCGTTGTATACTTTTTTGTATGGACTTTCTTTGGTTTTCCCAACTAAATCGAAGTTTCCTTTTGCGTTTTTATAATCAAAAACGGTTGGAAGTGGTCCGTTTTCTGGTGTAAATTGCGAATACATGTGCCACTCGTTTTCGATAGTAGCATCCATGACCAATTCAAATTCGGTAGCCGATTTTTGAACGACTCTTGTTTTCCATTGTACCGGATTTATAATTTGTGCATTTCCAAAAAATCCAAAAATTAAGGCGATTAAGGCAAAATATTTTCTCATTCTTCTAATACGATTTTTATACTGTTTTGTGTTGTTTCATTACTTGTAAATCGATTATCTGCTCGTTTTCCGATTACCCAAACAATTTGGTCTTCCGAACATAATAACCACTGATTTTCTTTATCTAAAAGCGAATATTTTTCATCTTTGAAATATTTACTCAATTTCTTTTTCCCATTCATTCCTGACGGATAAAAATAATCTCCTTCTTGCCATTTTCTAATAGTAAGCGGAAATTTGAGTTTACTTTCATCTACAAATATACAATTCGAATGTGTTTCAAAAATGTTAACTCCTTTATAAAACCTAAGTTTTAAGGGAATATTAACTTTACTATCTAACGATTCGATAATAAAAAATGTTGAATTATTTGATGATTTTCTTTCAAAAAGGATTAATTTTTCTCGGTCTTTCAACAAAATATGCGTTTCGGAAAATACTTTTTTTCCTGATTGTGCTTCCACCAAATCATAAATATCATTCCAAGCCGAAAATCTATATTCTTTCAACCATTGGTACAAATACGCTTTATAATTTTGGAATTCAAGCAAAGGTTTCAAATGAATTTCTAGTTGATTTTCTTTTACTACAACAACTTTCTCATAAACCAATTTAGAAGCATCCTCAACCAAACTTTCCGCTTGTTGCAAATGATGTAAAGTATTTTGAAACGAATCTAAAAATCCGGTATTCAATTCTTTTAAAATGGGAACAATATCGTGACGTAGTTTATTACGAAAATACTTATCCGAAGCATTACTCGAATCTTCTCGCCATTGAATTTTATTTTCTAACGCATAATTTTCAATTTCCAAACGAGAAAAAGGCAATAGCGGACGAATAATGTTTCCATTTTGAGCTGGAATTCCCGTTAAACCTTCTAAACCTGTTCCTCTGATGAAATTAATTAAAAATGTTTCGACATTGTCATCCAAATGATGCGCGGTTAAAACATAATCAAATCCATGAGAAATAATTTCTTGAAACCAATCATAACGTAACTTTCGAGCAGCTAGTTGAATAGAAAGTTTGTTTTCTTTAGCAAATTCGAGCGTATCAAACTTCTCAATAAAATATGGAATATATCTATCTTGACAAATTTCTCTAACTAACATTTCATCACCATCACTCTCTTTTCCACGCAATTGAAAATTACAATGTACCACACAAACATCAAACCTCAACTTGTAAAACAAATCCAATAAAACCATACTATCGATTCCACCACTAACCGCTAAGAACAATTTCTTGTCTTTTAGTTGGTGAAAATTTTGTTCGATATGATTTTGGAATTTTGTAAGCATGACCAAAAATAAGGAATTATTTGGATTGCAGCACTTCAAACATTGCTTTTGCTTTCAACAAACATTCTTCGTACTCCATTTCTGGAATTGCTTGAGAAGTTATAGCACTTCCAACAGAAAAAGATAAATATTGATTTTTTGAATTGTACAAAATACTTCGAATTACGACATTAAAATCGAAATCGCCAGTTGGAGTAAAATAACCCACTGCCCCACTGTATAATCCGCGCTTGGTTTCTTCTAATTTTTCAATGATTTGCATGGCTGAAATTTTGGGTGCTCCCGTCATGCTTCCCATTGGAAAAGTGGTTCTTAGAATTTCGATGGGTGAAGTGGTATTTTCAACTTCCGAAACAATTGTTGAAATCATTTGGTGGACTTGCTTAAAAGTGTAAATCTGACACAATTCTTCCACTTGAACGCTTCCTTTTGTGGCGGTGTGCGATAAATCATTTCGGACTAAATCGACAATCATGATGTTTTCTGAACGCTCTTTTTCGTTTTGAGCTAAATCTGATTTTAATTGTTCGTCTTGTTTTACATCAAAACTTCTTCTTGCCGTTCCTTTTATAGGTTGGGAAGTAACTTTTAAACCTTCTTTTCGCAAATAACGTTCTGGTGAAGCGGAAAGCAAATACTGAAAATTATTCTTGAAATACACCGCAAATGGTGGTTCCGAAATAGCATTCAGTTTTTGATAGATTTCCAAAGGTTCAATTTGAGCATTTTCGGCATAAAATTCCATACAAAAATTCGCTTCGTAAATGTCGCCACGATGAATGTGTTCGAGCATTTTGGACACTTTGGAAAGATAATTTTCTTTTGAGATGCGTTGTTTTATGGTAATCGGTGATGGGTAATGGTTAATGGGTGCGATAGATATGATTTCTTCAAAATCAGCCTCCATTTCCTCATCGCATAATCTCAAATACTGAATTTCAACTTCATTCCCTTTAATCAAAAACAACTTTTTAGGTTGAAAAAAAAACAAATCTGGGAATTCTAATCCGTCAAAATTGTTGGAATTTAAAGCTTCGGTATCGTTTTTTAAATCGTAGGACAAATAACCAAACAACCAATCTTTCGTTTGGCTTTGGTACTGATACAAATCTTGAAACGCATTTTCGTAATCGGTTTTAATCGAAGTAAAAGCATCCACAGCCAAAACCGAATCGTAACTCGAATACTTTTGATGATACTGATTCGAATCTAAAAAAACAACTTCTCTGTGTTGGTTAGCCCAATGCAAAAGTTGGTTTTTAAAGTTGGAAAAGGGCGATATATCTTTTGTAATTACTGTTCTCAAAATTGGAAAATTTACTTCGTAAAAGTACAACAAAAAAATAGTTGTTGGAAAATGGTTCAAATGTTAAAATTTGGCACGGTTTTTATTCTTGCCTCAACAACTAACCCGTTAAAAATTCATTTTTATTGATTCTAAAACTACACGTATTAAAAACAATTAATCAATAACTTTAAAAATGAATTTTTATGAACAAAAACACCAAAATCGTATTGACTTTGCTAGCGTTTGGCTTAGTCTTATCTTGTAAAGAATCGGCTTCAAAAGAAAACGCCGCTTACATGGAAGAAGCTGCAACCGATAGCACAAGTGTTATTTCTTCCTCAGCCACCGTTGAAAACAAAAACAGTAATCAAAAGTTTGTGAGAACAGCTGATGTCAAATTTAAAGTCAAGAATGTCGCCAAATCGACTTATGCCATTGAAGATGCGACAACAAAATTTGGTGGATTTGTAACGTATACCAATCTTCAAAGCAACATTTACAACGAAGACCGAACCAAAGTGAGTCAGGATAGCACTTTAGTAACAACCAAATATAAAGTAGACAATAACATCACGATTCGTGTTCCGAATACGAAAATGGATACGGTGATTAAAACCATTGCGAAACAAATTCACTTTTTGGATTATCGCATCATAAAAGCAGATGATGTTTCCTTACAAATGTTATCCAATGAATTAGCTCAGAAAAGAAGTAATTCATCTGAAAAACGTTTGGCAAATGCAATTGATTCGAAAGGAAAGAAACTAAATCAAGTTGTCGATGCCGAAGCAACCTTAGAAGCAAAAAAAGAACAAAATGATGCTTCAAAATTGCAGAATTTATCACTTCAAGACCAAGTGAACTTTAGTACGTTAACGCTAAACATTTACCAAGACGAAAGCATCAAACAAGAAATGGTGGCTAATGAAAAAAGCATCAACGCTTACCGACCAAATATTGGATTACAAATTTGGGATAGTGTAAAAACGGGCTGGTTTATGTTGGAAAATATTATTTCTTTTCTTGTGGTACTTTGGCCATTTGCGTTGATTGGGTTTTTAGGATTTTTGGGATATAAAAAGTTTTTGAAAAAGTAAGAAATAAGCCATCGGGAAACTGATGGTTTTTTGTTTAATAATTTCATTATCTTTGAAATAACTAACCAAAAAACTATTCAAATTATGAAAATTGCAACTATTATTGTTCGTGTGCTTTTAGGAGCTTTGATGCTTTTTGCTTCTATTTCTTATTTCTTCAATTTAGGAGAACAACCTGTACCAACTGGTGATATGGCTACTTTAATGGGAGGATTGATGGCTTCAAAATACATGTTTCCATTGGTAAAATCAATAGAATTAATTGCGGGTTTAATGCTTGTGAGTGGAAAATTTATCAAATTAGGAACTCTTTTATTGTTACCCATTTCAGTAAATATTTTTCTAATTCATACTGTAACGCAAGTATCTGATTTACCTGTTGCTATATTTGTTTTAGCTGCTAATGTGTTTTTAATTTATGCCAATTGGGATGGTTTTAAAGAAATTGTAAAAGCATAATTTTAAAAATAAAACAAATAAAAATCCCAAAATATACTAGAGCTTTTTTGTTTATAACATAGTATTGATTATAATATTGTGTTTTATTTTTTTATTTTAAGAAAAAGATAAACTGATATTTGTCATACATAAACAAGTTAGCAGTAACCTTATTCCAAAATTGTGCAAAAAGAATATATGAGAAAAATATTAACCCTATTGCTAACACTTTTTTTGATTATATCTTGTCAAAAAGAAAATGACTCTTTCCTTCTAAAAGCTAAAAATTCAGGTTTAGATAGTATAGAAACAATTTTAGGTGAAATTTCCACTAAAGATATAAACTGCTTAAAATCAATTGACTCTGCACAAGAAAAAATAGAAAAAGATAGCTTAACCTATTATGTTATACCTGTAGGATCATATTATAGATATTTAGATGAGTTAAAAAAATTATTAAAACCTCATGGAATAGATTGTGAGGTTCTTTCAACTTCATGTATTGTTCATGACAAAGAAAGAAGATATTGTTATGAAGAATATATGAATCAAACTGTAAAAAATAAATTCAAAAAAGGTTTCTTAGATAGTTTAGAAGTAAAAGCTGATAGGATTTATATCAATAAAAATATAGATAAAGTTTTTAGTGTTTTGGACACTTATGATAAAACAATCTTTTATCCAAAAGCAAAGTCTGTTGAAACCCAAGATGATGATGTTATTGAAGATTTCTTTGCAAATTTTAAATATCCTGAAGGATTTATTTTCAAGCACGATTATTACATTGGACGAAGTAATGTTGAATTTAATTTATTCAAAGATGGAACGATTAGAAATTTGACAATAGAAACAAAATTTGAAAACTCAAATAATAATAAATATATACCATATTTGGAAAATAGAATAAAGCAATTCATACTTGAAACCAAATGGGTGGCAAGAAAACAAAGAGGTATAACTGTTAACGGTGGATTAGGATTATGGTTTTTATATGAAAAGGATACTGCTAAAAGTGGTTTGGCTCAATAGCTCCATTTACCTTAAACAACAACGTTCGATTTTACGCTGGAAAATCTTATCTTGACAAGAAATAATCGTTCCACGAAGTCGCTACTGCGCCAAGCCGCGGAACTTTAAAAATCAACTTAAAAAAGCTATTTATGGCTACTCGCTATTATTAAAGTATAACAAAAAATCCCAAACTCTTAAGAATTTGGGATTTTTGATATAATAACTTATCTTAATTACACGTGTAATGCTCTGTTATCAGTTGCTGCTAATGCTGCTTCTTTGATAGCTTCTGCAAACGTTGGGTGTGCATGTGACATTCTTGAAATATCCTCTGCACTTGCTCTGAATTCCATTGCTGTAACAGCTTCTGCAATTAAATCAGCACATCTTGCTCCAATCATGTGAACTCCTAAAACCTCATCTGTTTTTGCATCGGCTAAGATTTTTACAAATCCGTCAGTGTCTCCTCCTGCTCTAGCTCTTCCTAAGGCTTTGAATGGGAAACTTCCTGCTTTGTAAGCTACACCATCAGCTTTTAATTGCTCTTCTGTTTTTCCAACAGCTGCAACTTCTGGCCAAGTGTAAACAACACCAGGAATTAAATTGTAATCGATATGAGGTTTTTGACCTGCTAAAATTTCAGCAACCATAACACCTTCTTCTTCCGCTTTGTGTGCTAACATCGCTCCACGAACTACGTCACCAATTGCATAAATTTTTGAAGCCGAAGTTTGTAAATGATCGTTTACTTCGATTTGACCTCTTTCGGTAACTTTTACTCCTGCTTTTTCAGCGTTTAATCCATCTGTATAAGGACGACGACCTACAGAAACTAATGAATAATCCCCTTCTAACGTGATGATTTCTCCTTTAGCATTTTCTGCTTTAACCGTTACAACATCTCCAGCTCTTTCTACTGATTGAACTTTGTGAGACGTATAGAATTTCATGCCTTGTTTCTTCAATACTTTAGTCAACTCTTTTGATAAAGCAGCGTCCATTCCTGGAATAATTCTGTCCATGAATTCAACAACAGAAACTTGCGCTCCTAAACGTAAATACACTTGACCTAATTCGATTCCGATAACACCACCACCAATAATTACTAAATGTTTTGGAACTTCTTTTAGTTTCAAAGCTTCAGTAGAAGTAATGATTCTTTCTTTATCTAATTTGATAAATGGCAAGCTAGAGGGTTTAGAACCTGTAGCAATAATAATATTTTTTGATTCGATGATTTCCGAAGAACCATCTTCTTTAGTCACTTTTACAGAAGTAGCACTTTCAAACGAACCTACTCCATTGAAAACAGTGATATTGTTTTTATCCATTAAGAATTTTACACCACCCGAAGTTTGATCTACAACTGCTTGTTTACGAGCAATCATTTTTTCTAAATTCACTTTTACATCTCCCGAAACTTCAATTCCGTGGTCTGCAAAGTGTTGTAACTCTTCATAATGATGCGAAGATGCTAATAATGCTTTCGATGGAATACATCCTACATTTAAACACGTTCCTCCAAGAGTTGAATATTTTTCAATAATAGCTGTTTTAAAACCTAATTGGGCACAACGGATAGCTGAAACATATCCTCCAGGGCCAGAACCAATAATGGTTACATCAAATTGACTCATGATTGTATATAAAGTTTGTTGTTTGACTTAAATTCGGATACAAAAGTAACGCTTTTTGAATTAATTCTTTGTTACTTTTTTGGTAAATTATTATAGCTTAGTTTAAAGTAAAAGCGGTTGTATATTTTACTTCTCCAATCATAAAAGAACTATGCGTACTTCCGATATGCTGCAAACCAGTAAGTTTCGTAACCATGAACTCACGATACTCTTCCATATCTTTTACATTTACTTTTAAAATGTAATCATAATCGCCGCTTACGTGATAGCATTCTGAAACTTCGGTTAATTTTACTACTTCACTTTCAAATGTTGTAATAAAGTCTTTTGTGTGTTGATTAAGCTTAATGTGGCAAAAAACCACGAAAGATTTGTCTAATTTAACTCGGTCTAAAAGCGCTACGTATTTGGTAATTACTCCTTCTCTTTCTAATTTTTTAATACGTTCGTAAACAGCCGTTACGGAAAGGTTTAATAATAAGGAAAGCTCCTTAGTTGTCCTTTTTGTGTCTTCTTGCAGAAAACCTAAAAGTTTTTTGTCGATTGCGTCCATTGGTTAGTTGTGTTGTTTGTTTTTTAGTTGTCAGCAAATGTAACTAAAACGAATAAATAACAGAAATAAAAACTACAACTTTAACTAAATTTAGAATAAAAATCTAATTTTAATTTCAAGTATTGAATAATAGTTTGCCAAATTATATTTTTGATTTAAAATAAACAACTAAACTTTAAAATTATGGAAAAATTTAATCCGGCAGATCGTATACAAGATTTACAATATTTCGGAGAATTTGGTGGTGTAAATCCATCGATTTCAGATAGTTCAACCTACACATTTCTTTCAGCAAAAACAATGTTTGATACCTTTGAAGGTAATGCTGAAGGTTGTTATTTATATTCACGTCATTCATCTCCAAGTAATTTATATTTAGACAAAGCACTAGCTGCAATGGAAGGAACAGAATCGGCTAATGTGGCAGCTTCTGGAATGGGCGCTATCACTCCTACTCTTTTGCAATTGTGTGGAAATGGCGACCATATTGTTTCAAGTAGAACCATTTACGGTGGAACTTACGCCTTTTTAAAGAATTTCGTTCCAAGAATGGGCATCAAAACTACATTTGTAGATATTACAAAATTAGACGTAGTTGAAGCAGCTATTACTCCAAATACAAAAGTTTTATACTGCGAAACAGTAAGTAATCCTTTACTAGAGGTTGCGGATATTGCTTCATTAGCTAAAATTGCCAAAAAACACAACATCAAATTAGTAGTTGATAATACTTTTTCACCTTTATCAGTTGCTCCAGCAAAATTAGGTGCTGATATTGTGATTCACTCGTTAACAAAATACATCAACGGAAGTAGCGATACAGTTGGTGGTGTGGTTTGTGCGTCTCAAGAATTCATCAACAGTTTAAAAAATGTAAACGACGGAGCTAGTATGCTTTTAGGTCCAACAATGGATAGTTTACGTTCGGCTTCTGTGATGAAAAACTTAAGAACGTTACACATCAGAATGAAACAACACAGCCACAATGCAATGTATTTAGCTAACAAATTTGAAGCGGACGGAATCAAAACGGTTTATCCAGGATTAGCAAGTCACCCAAGTCATGAAATTTACAAAACCATGATTAATCAAGAGTACGGATTTGGTGGAATGATGACGATTGACGTTGGAAGTTTAGATAAAGCCAATGCGTTAATGGAATTAATGCAAGAAAGAAACTTAGGTTACTTAGCAGTAAGTTTAGGATTCTACAAAACGTTATTCAGTGCCCCTGGAACTTCAACTTCATCAGAAATTCCATTAGAAGAACAAGCAGAAATGGGCTTAACCGATGGTTTAATTCGTTTTTCAATTGGTTTAGATAACGATATTGAAAGAACGTATCAAATGATGAGACAATGTATGGTAGAATTAGGAGTTTTATAATTCTAGCAAAATAATTTCAATAGAATCCGATTTAGCAATGAATCGGATTTTTTTGTAACAAATACGTAACTTTGAACTCTAATACACAATTAATTTACCTGTAATGAAAAAATATATTTTAAGTTTTCTATTGGTTGGAAGCTTTGCTGTTGCGCAAAATTTAACCATTGAAGAAACCGTTTTAGGGCCAAGAAAATATGCCCCAACAACACAAACTGCCCAACAATGGCGTAAAGATTCCAAATCCATCACGTATTTAAGTACTGACTTTTCTTCTCTTATTGAAAAAAGCGCTGCAAACGGTTGGACAGCTTCAACTTTAGCTTCAAAAGCTGAATTTGAAACCGCTTTGAAATCGAAAATTTCAAATGATGAATTTACGATTAGAACGTTTCCATTTTCAATCAATTGGAAAACTGTAAATACGTTTGAAACGGAAGTTGCAGGCAAGAAAAACAATTACAAAGTAACGTATGACGTTGTTTCAAAACAAATTACTTCTGTGATTAGTTATGCGGTTGAAGGTACTCAGGCAAAATTCGCTTCTAACAACAATGTAGCTTGGTTACAAGAAAACAATATCCGAATTACAACTCCATCGGGACAAGTTATTGAAGTTACGAACGATGAAAACAAATCAATCGTAAACGGTTCTGATTATGTACACCGTCAAGAATTTGGTATCGACAGAGGAATGTGGTGGAACGAAGAAGGAACGCAATTAGCCTATTATCGTAAAGATGAAACTATGGTAGCTAATTATCCGCTTACCAACTGGAATGAGCGCGAAGCAACTAACAAAGACATTAAATATCCAATGGCTGGAATGACTAGCGAGAATGTCACTTTGGTAATTTACGATGTAGCTTCTGCTAAAAAAGTAACGATTCAAACAGGAGAACCAAAAGATCAATATTTAACTATGGTGTCTTGGGAACCAACAGGAAAACATATTTTTATTGGTATTTTGAATCGCGAACAAAATCATTTAAAATTCAATAAATATGATGTTGCTACTGGAGCTTTCGTTAAAACATTATTTGAAGAAAAAACAACAACTTGGGTAGAACCACAACATCCATTAACTTTTGTACCCAATAACCCTTCTCAATTTATTTACCAAACCGATTTCTTTGGTTTTAACCAAATGTATTTGTACAATACCGATGGAAAATTATTGAAAAACTTAGGTTTTAATGATGTTGTAGTAAAAGACGTATTAGGTTTTGATGCTACCAACACAAAAATAAACTACATCGGAACAACTAATAATGGATTAGACCGTCAATTGTTTCAGGTAGATTTAAAATCAGGAAAAACCATTCAATTAACAACTATTTCTGGAACGCACACAGCTTCTGTTTCTTCAGATGGAACTATGATTTTAGACCAATACAGCAATTTAACTACGCCAAACGAAATTTCGATTTTAAATATCAAAAATAAAATGGCGAATACTTCTTTAGTAAAAGCCGAAAATCCGTTCACTGGAAAAATTGATTTACCTAAAATTGAATTCGTAACCTTAACTTCACCTGACGGAAAAACACCATTAAACGGTAGATTAATTTATCCAAGCAACTTTGATGCTACGAAAAAATATCCGGTAATGGTTTATGTTTACGGAGGTTCTCACGCACAATTAGTAAACAATCGTTGGTTAGGTGGTGCTGGATTCTTCGATATTTACATGGCTCAAAAAGGATATGTAGTATTTACGCTAGACAATAGAGGAAGTGATTCTCGTGGGAAAAAATTCTGTGAGGTTACGCATAGAAATTTAGGCGTAAACGAAATGGCTGATCAAATGAAAGGAATTGAATTCTTAAAATCAAAATCATTTGTTGATGCTGACAAAATTGGAGTTTTTGGATGGAGTTTTGGTGGTTTCATGACGACTTCATTAATGACGAATCATTCAGACGTATTTAAAGTGGGTGTAGCTGGTGGACCAGTTATCGATTGGAAATACTACGAAATCATGTACGGAGAACGCTATATGGATACGCCACAAGAAAATCCTGAAGGATATGAAAAAACCTCTTTATTAAGTAAAGCTAAAGATTTAAAAGGAAGATTGTTGGTTATTCACGGAGCACAAGACCCAGTAGTAGTGCAACAACATAGCATGAATTTTATTGAGGCTTGTATCAAAGCAGGAAAACAAGTAGATTATTTCTTATATCCAAACCACGAACATAACGTAGGTGGAAGAGATCGAATTCACATGTATGCAAAAATTGCAGATTACTTTGATTTACACTTGAAAAAATAAATTTTCACAAAATAAAAAGCGAATCCGTTGAATTATCAGCGGATTTCTTTTTTAATAAGTTTTCAAAATAAAAAGCATTTTTCTATATTGCAACCTCAAACAAAACTAAATGGATACTAAAATCATAAAAAACAGAGAGTTAAAACTTTGGGAAGCCTTAATTCCCGTTTTCGCTCTAATTGGAATGCTTGCTTACAATGTACTTTTTGCCTATAACGGACCAGATGATAATGCTTTAGGTGGAAGTAATCAATTTATTTTATTGATGGGAGGTGCTGTTGCTGCTATTATGGGATATTTCACAAAAGTTCCGTTCCATAAAATGCTAGATGAAGTAGCAAACAACATCAAATCTACAGCTGGGGCTATCTTAATTTTATTAATGGTAGGTGCTTTAGCAGGAACTTGGATGGTAAGTGGTATTATTCCATCAATGATTTATTATGGTTTACAAATTTTGAGTCCGGCTGTTTTTTTACCGGCTACTTTAATAATTTGTTCGGTAATTTCAATTGCAACAGGTAGTTCTTGGACAACATCTGCAACTGTGGGTATTGCCTTGATAGGTATTGGAGGTGCTTTAGGGTTTGATTTAGGAATGGTGGCTGGTGCCGTAGTTTCTGGAGCTTATTTTGGTGATAAATTATCTCCAATGTCAGACACAACCAATCTTGCTCCTGCAATGGCGGGAACTGATTTGTTTACGCATATTAAATACATGACATTAACTACAATTCCTACTTACATTATTACTTTATTGTTGTTCATTATTTTAGGACTTTCAGTAGATGTAACAGGTGAAGCTAATACCGATGATTTATTAAATTCTATTTCGGCAAGCTTTAACGTAACGCCTTGGTTATTTTTAGTTCCAGTTATTGTTATTGGATTAATCGTAAAGAAAACAGAACCTTTAGTTGCGCTATTAGTTGGAACTTTATTAGCTGGAATTTTTGCTATTGTATTCCAACCTGAAGTTGTTAATGGCATCACAGGTACTGATAGTATGACTTTTAAATCAGCTTATAAAGGAGTTATGCAAGCAATTACAACCGAAGTAGTAGTTCCAACAGAAAATAAAACTTTAATTGATTTATTTACTTCGGGTGGAATGGCTAAAATGTTACCCACTATTTGGCTAATTATTTGCGCAATGGTTTTTGGAGGAATTATGGATGCCATTGGAGCTTTATCAAGAATTAGTGAATCCTTATTAAAATTAGCACATTCTACTTTTGGTTTATTCGCTTCAACTGTTGGAAGTTGTTTAGCATTAAATATCACGGCTTCTGACCAATATTTAGCGATTGTAGTTCCTGGTAAAATGTTTGCCAAAGCTTATAAAGATAAAGGTTTAGCTCCTGAAAACTTAAGTAGAACTCTAGAAGATACCGGAACGGTAACTTCAGTTTTAGTACCTTGGAATACTTGTGGTGCTTATCAAGCGGGAACTCTTGGTGTATCAACTCTTGATTATTTACCTTACGCTTTCTTCAATATCCTAAGTCCATTCATGACGTTAATTTTTGCAGCATTCAATATTAAAATCAGACAATTGACTAATACTATCAAAGAGTAGTTTTGTCATAATTTTAATTTATACTTAAATAAAATTTAACCATTACTTTAACAAGGTAATGGTTTTTTTATTCGTAAATTAGCAAGTGTAGAAAATTAGAAAACAAACACTTACAATTATAAATTAAAATTATTGAATATGGAAAACTCAAACGACATTAGCAAATGCCCATTTCATCAAAACCAAAAAGGATTAAGTGATGGTGTTAAAAATCACGATTGGTGGCCAAAATCATTGAATTTAGATATTTTGCATCAACATGATACCAAATCCAATCCATTAGGAGAAAACTTCAACTATGCTGAGGAATTCAAAAAACTAGATTTAGAAGCCTTAAAATCCGATTTAAAAAACTTAATGACTGAAAGCCAAGATTGGTGGCCAGCGGATTGGGGTCATTACGGTGGATTATTTATCCGTATGGCTTGGCATTCTGCTGGAACCTATAGAATTTCAGATGGTCGCGGTGGTTCTGGAACAGGAAATTTGAGATTTGCACCGTTAAATAGTTGGCCTGATAATGGAAACTTAGATAAAGCACGAAGACTATTATGGCCTATCAAAAAGAAATATGGAAACAAAATTTCTTGGGCTGACTTAATGATTTTAGCCGGAAATATGGCCTACGAATCAATGGGATTAAAAACGTTTGGATTCGCTGGTGGTCGTGAAGATATTTGGCACCCTGAAAAAGATATATATTGGGGAGCAGAAAGAGAATGGTTAGCCAAATCGGGAAGTAAAGGCACAAGATATTCAGGAGAAAGAGATTTAGAAAATCCGTTAGCCGCTGTAATGATGGGATTAATTTACGTAAACCCAGAAGGAGTTGACGGACAACCTGACCCATTAAAAACCGCTCATGACGTTCGCGTTACTTTCCAAAGAATGGCGATGAACGATGAGGAAACTGTAGCTTTAACCGCTGGAGGTCACACTGTTGGAAAAGCTCATGGAAATGGAGATGCTTCTACTTTAGGTCCAGAACCAGAAGCAGGTCCAATTGAAAATCAAGGTTTTGGATGGTTAAACCCAAAAGGTGGCGGTGCAAATGCTGTAACCAGTGGTTTAGAAGGTTCTTGGACAACGCATCCAACGCGTTGGGATAACGAATATTTCCACTTATTATTGAACTATGATTGGGAATTAAAGAAAAGTCCGGCTGGTGCTTGGCAATGGGAACCAATTAATATTAAGGAAGAAGACATGCCAATTGATGCTCACAATCCATCAGTAAAAAGAAATCCGATTATGACAGATGCCGATATGGCGATGAAAATGGACCCTGCTTACCGAGAAATTTCAGAGCGTTTTTACAAAGACCCTGCTTATTTTTCAGATGTCTTCGCAAGAGCTTGGTTTAAATTAACACACAGAGATTTAGGTCCAAGTTCTCGTTATTTAGGTGCTGATGTTCCAAAAGAAGATTTAATTTGGCAAGATCCTATTCCAACAGCAGATTATACGTTATCAGATTCAGAAATTGAAGATTTAAAAGTAAAATTATTAAATTCTGGATTAACTAGAACCGAATTAATCAATACCGCTTGGGATAGCGCAAGAACTTTCAGAGGTTCTGATTTTAGAGGTGGCGCTAATGGAGCAAGAATCCGATTAGAACCACAAAGAAATTGGGTAGCCAACGAACCTGAACGATTACAAAAAGTCTTAAATAAATTAGTAGAAATCCAAGCTGGTTTATCGAAAAAAGTAAGTTTAGCGGATTTGATTGTTTTAGGAGGAAGTGCTGCAATAGAACAAGCTGCAAAAGAAGGTGGATTTAACGTTAAAGTTCCATTCCACGCAGGAAGAGGCGACGCATCACAAGAAATGACGGATGCCGAATCATTCGAAGTTTTAGAACCAACAAACGATGCTTTCAGAAACTTCATGAAAGCAAAATATGTTGTGGAACCAGAAGAATTAATGTTGGACAAAGCGCAACTTTTAGGGTTAACCGCTACAGAAATGACAGCTTTAATTGGAGGAATGCGTGTTTTAGGAACGAATTACGGAGGAACTAAACATGGAGTTTTCACCGATAAAGAAGGTGTTCTTACGAATGATTTCTTCGTGAACTTAACCGATATGAACTATTCTTGGAAACCGGTTGGAGATAATCTTTACAACATCGTAAACAGAAAGACGGGTGTTACTAAATGGACAGCTACTCGTGTAGATTTAATCTTTGGTTCAAATTCAATTCTTCGTGCTTATGCTGAAGTATATGCACAAGACGATAACAAAGAAAAATTCGTGAACGATTTCATTAACGTTTGGACAAAAGTAATGAACGCTGACCGATTTGATTTGAAATAATTTCAATATAGAACTCACTAAAACCACCTAATTTCAGGTGGTTTTTTTATTTTATTGCTTTAAATTTTGATGGGAAAATCTTCCATAACTTTTATCTATTATAATATCTAAAAATATAATAAATATCATGTTTTTTTGTTGTTTCTATTTGTAATTTCGCACTCAGAAAAATAACAATAATTTTAAATACAAAATCATGGCATTAGTTGGAAAAAAATTCCCAAACATTACAGTAGACGCAATCTCTTTCATGGGAGATAATTTAAGAATCAACGTTTTAGAAGAAGCGGTGAACAACAAGAAAAAAGTAGTTTTATTTTGGTATCCAAAAGATTTTACTTTCGTATGCCCAACAGAATTACATGCTTTTCAAGCTGCTTTACAAGAATTTGAAAATAGAAATACAATGGTTATTGGTGCTTCTTGTGATACAAACGAAGTACACTTTGCTTGGTTAAATACAGCAAAAGATAACGGTGGAATCGAAGGTGTAACTTATCCACTTTTAGCTGATACAACTAGAAACTTAGCTGCTGCTTTAGATATTTTAGATGCAGAATGGGTTTACAACGAAGATTTAAATGATGAAATCTTAGAAGGTTCAAACGTTACTTTCAGAGCTACTTATTTAATTGACGAAGAAGGAAAAGTATTCCACGAAAGCGTTAACGATATGCCATTAGGAAGAAACGTAAACGAGTACTTAAGATTAATCGATGCTTATACTCACGTTCAAACTAAAGGTGAGGTTTGTCCAGCTAACTGGGAAGAAGGAAAAGAAGCAATGAACGCTGATAGAAAATCTACAGCTGCTTATTTAGCTTCTCATTAAAATAATATGTCAATAATCAATGTGTCAATTAGACAATAATTGGCACATTGAAATATTGTCTAATTGAAAACTAAAAAAAATGTTTACAGAAATTGAACAAGATAATTTAGCGGAAATTGTTGCTTCAAACGAAACGGTTATAGTACAATATTCAGCTTCATGGTGTGGAAATTGCCGTATTATGAAACCAAAATTCAAAATGATGGCTTCTCAAAACGAAGCAGTTCCTTTTGTAATGGTAGATGCAGAAAAATTTCCAGAATCAAGAAAATTAGCAAAAGTGGATAATTTACCTACGTTTGCTTCTTTCAAAAATGGTGTTTTAGTAAATCAAACACAAACTAATAAAGCTGAAGTTTTAGCCGAATTAGTAAATGAAGTAGTTTAATTATGAAATTACCCATTATAAAACAGTTAACTCAATTTATTGAAGATAACGATCAGGATTATATTGTGGAAACTATTGAAGTATTAGAAAATCTTTGCGAAGTTTCCTCTTTAAAAGATGAAGAATTAGATGTAATTGCAGAATTAATTTCTAATATGTACGGTGCTTTAGAAGTAAATCAAGCCATAAATGATGGGGCTGATAAAAAAACAGCTTTAAACGATTTTATGAAGCGTGTTTTAGGTTCGATAGACAAATAATACCATTTTCAAAAGAATGAATATATTAAGCTTTATGTGAAAAACATAAAGCTTTTTTCGTTTAAATAAACAAATCAAACAAAAAACATATGCGTTCATAGTATTTTAACAATTTATTTATATATTGCGCAATATTAAATTAAAATAATATGTATGAATAAAATTACTTTGTTTGCATCATTTGCCTTATTATTTATGTCCTCGATCGTTTTTTCTCAAAATGAGCGAATCGAATTCAAACCAAGGTCTGCAGATTTTGAATATTTTGAGTACAGAAACGATAGTATTTTCCCTTTAAAAACTCCTATTCAAAATACAACAAGTAGAGTTTTTGAAAGCAAACTACCCTACCCTATTATTTTTATACACGGATTAAATTCAAGTTCAGAAACTTGGAATACATCAACTGATTATTATGACACCCAATATGGTTTTACTTTTGGTGGTCGTTTTGATTTTTGTTTAAATGCTGACAATAACAACACTACAACAAACAAAAATTTCTACCCAACAGCTGGAGCTGATATTGCTGCATTTGAATCTTTAGTACAAAACGGTGATTATTTTTATGTAAATTTCAATGTAAACCCAAATGGCGCTGTCGGAACCACTGTTTTAAGTAACCAATCAGCTATTGCTAAACAAGGTGCAGCAGTAAGAGTAGCTGTTCAACGCGTGATGGAAATAACAGGTAAAGATAAAGTAATTTTAGTAGGCCACAGTATGGGCGGTTTAGCTTCAAGAGAGTACATTCAAAACACCTATAATTGGCAATCGGATAACAAACATCATGTAGCCAAACTATTAACTCTTGGAACTCCTCATGGAGGAAGTAATGCAAGTGATAATTTATTAGCATTCATGACGGGAACTGATGTAAGTTCGGAAGCGATTAGGGATTTAAAAACAACATATTATTACAGTGGTGAAGGTGGTCACTTTTTATTTGGAGGTTTAGAAGTACAAAATAGCTCTAGCATGAACGATAACTCTTACTCTCCTGATTTTTACAATTCCGATATTAATTGTAATGGTATTGTGGGTGAAAACATTCAAGGATTAAATCAAAAATCTATAGATAATTTAATTGATTTTTCATGTGTTATTGGAAGAATAACCAATGCTTTCGGAAGTAATATTACCACAGACGGAGTTGTTCCTGAACCATCTTCGAATATGAATACTTATTTAACTGGATTAACTTATCCTGCTAAATTATTCTATTTTAATTCTGGTTATGATATTATAGAAAATCACACAGAATTACCAGGCTATCCATACCAAATGATGCAAGGTTTAGATGAACCAAATTTCAAAGAATTAGCTTATGGAATTCAAACAAATAAAAACTATATAGGCTACACAACGGTTCAAAATCCAACAGGTGCAGACAATGATTATTTTAAATTTACAGTAACGGATAATGTAAATGCGATAGTAAATGTAAGCAGTATTGTAACTTCAGCTATGAACGGTACCATTTTAAATTCGGCAGGAACTGCTGTAGGAGCATCACAAAATAATAGTGGTGCTACAATTAGTTTTACAAGAACGCTTGCTCCTGGAGATTACTATTTAAAACTTACAAGCACGAGTCCAACTAATACGAATTATACAACACCTTACCAATTCAATATCACCACTACTTTAAGTGCTGATGATACTAGTTTTGAGTCTTTTGTTTTTTATCCTAATCCTGTAAAAGATATTTTGAATTTAGAAAATATAACTTTATCAAAAGCAACCGTTTATAGTCTATTAGGACAATTAATAGAAACTAAAACTTTTGAAAACGCAACTTCTAACACATTAGATTTGTCTAGTTTAGAAAGTGGAATCTACTTAATTGTTTTAGAAAACGATTCCCAACAAAAAACGATAAAAGTTGTTAAAGAATAAAACTAAAAACGCTCTTAAATAGAGCGTTTTTTTATTTAAAATATTTCTTTCTCAACCAGAAAGCTACATTCACCAAAGTTATCAAAGCGGGAACTTCCACTAAAGGTCCGATTACACCTGCAAAGGCTTGTCCGCTATTGATTCCAAATACGCCGATAGATACTGCTATTGCTAATTCAAAATTGTTTCCCGAAGCGGTAAACGATAAAGCAACAGTATCTCTATAATCTGCACCAATTTTCTTTGCCACAAAAAACATTAAGAAAAACATAATAGAGAAGAAAATTACAAGTGGAATAGCTATTCTAACCACATCCATTGGTAAATCAACAATCATTTCACCTTTTAAACTGAACATAACAACAATGGTAAAAAGAAGTGCAATTAGAGTTATCGGAGAAACAAACGGAATGAATTTCTGATTGAAAAACTTTTCTCCCAAATACTTTTTGATTGCTAAACGACTTATTACAGCCAATGCAAACGGAATTCCTAAATAAATTCCAACCGTTTTAGCAATTTCAGAAATCGTAATATTTAATTCTAAACCTTTAATTCCGAATAAAGGCAACATGATTTCTAAATAGAAATAAGCATACAAACTAAAGAAAAACACCTGCAGTAAACTGTTGATTCCTATTAAACCAGCCGTTAATTCTCGATTTCCTTCTGCGAGTTCATTCCAAACGATTACCATTGCGATACAAGGCGCAATTCCGATAATGATTAACCCTGTCATGTATTCTGGATAGTCTTTCAAAAAGAAAGTCGCTAATAAAAACATTAAAAATGGCCCCACTATCCAAGTGATGAAAAATGAAGCTGATAATAACTTAGGTTTTTCAAACATTTGAGGCACTTTTGAAAAATCAATTTTAGTTAAAGGTGGACACATCATTAAAATCAATCCAATGGCTAACGGAACATTCGTAGTTCCAGATGAAAAGGAATTGATAAAATCAGCCGAATTGGGAATAAAATAACCTATCCCTACTCCAATTAACATCGCTAAGAAAATCCAAAGCGTTAAATAGCGGTCTAAAAATCCTAATCGTTTTTTCATTTATTTCTATTTAATTTGAGAAAATACAAAATACATTTCACTGGCAATTTGTAAACTTCTTTCAGCGTATTTTTCGTTCATTACATCAGTTCCATCAAAGGCTTTTGGATCGTCGTATTTGATTGAAAATCTTGCTTCTGCACCAAAAACCATTGGACAACCTTCGTCTGCGTTATTGCAGGTCATAATGGCTCCGAAGTTAGTTTTTGGATTAAAATCATCGAAATAAGTTTTTGAAAAACAAATGATGGGATGTTGATTATCATCAAATTTAACTGCGTAAACTGGATTTTGCTCTTGACTTAACTTCTGAATTTGAAATCCTTGGTTTACTAAGGTTTCGCCAACTTTTGAGAACATTGCTGTTGCTTCCGTTCCGCCAGAATAGCAAAATACATTCTTGATTCCGAATTGAAATGTCATGGTTTGTGCCCAAATTTGAGACAAATGACTTCTTCTGGAATTATGTGTACAAATGAAATTCAATCGAATTTTTTCGTTAGTATTTACTTTCTTTTGAATATAATCTACTAGCGGTTGCAAAACTTCTTTTCGTTCGTTTGAAACTTCAATTTCTTCAATTGACTTGATAGTTTTTGATAAATTTTCTAACATATTACTTCTTTAAATAATGACAAAATATGAAATTCTGAATCGTATCAAACGGCGTTTCATGGTCTTCTGTAAAGCAATTTTCTAATTCGAAATCTGCTCCAAAGACAGCTTCCATTTTTTCAACTGAATATTGTGTTATGGGTAAACCGCTACATTTTAAAGGTCCTTCTTCCGAAAAAGTTCCAATGATTAAATGCGCATTTTGATTGGTGTATGCAATAACATTATTTTTATATTGCTCAATATCAATAGCTTCAGTAAAAAAATGAAAAGAGGCTCTATCGTGCCAAACATCAAATTTTTCATCCGATTGAAAATGTAAACTATCGGAAACTATAAAAGTAACATCCTTAACTTTATCTCCTAATCGTTTTTTAGCACGTTCTATTGCTGCTGATGAAATATCTAGCAAGAATAAATTCGTGTAACCTAAATCCAATAAACTATCAATCAAATAACTATCGCCTCCACCAATGTCGATAATTTTAGCATCTTTGGCTACTTTACAAGCTTGAATTAATTGAATTGAAGTTTGCGGTTGCTTTTGAAACCAACTTACTTCGTTTTCTGCTTTTGTAGTAAAAACAGTTTCCCAATGTTGCTTTTTTTCTGACATAATATTTTTAGTGACTAGTGATAAGTAATTAGTGATTAGCTATTTTTTACATTAAAAATTAACAACAACCTGAATCTGGTGTGCAACAAGAAGTTTGTTTTGGCTTCCACTCGCCTATTTTGACTTTCATTTTTTCTGGGGGAATTCCGCAATTGTCTTTGGCTAAACAATCGGTTAATTTTGACTTTAATTGGAAATTCGTTCCATCAAAATCTAAGTTGAATTTTCCGATGGTTTCCTTCATTTGGTATTCTACTTCAATTTCTAAATCGGGTAAACCTAATGTTTTTTCCGAAAGCTCTATGATGTGAACTAGTTTTTCTGGATGCAATCTGTGGTCGTAATCATTGGCTTCCCAAAGTTGGAAATTCACTACTTCTTCTGTTCGAATAGTTCCACCGCAATCGATAAAATGTTTCGATACTTTACCCACTTCAGTAACATGGAAATGACTGGGTACTAAATCGCCGTTTGGCAATTGAAAAACTATTGTAGATAGCTTATTTAATTGAGTTTTGATTTCGGATAGTTTCATAGTTGTGTTTTTTTAAATTATTTTCAAAAGTTCTCGATACAATTTTTAAAAGCAAAAATTAGCATTTTCCCTTTTAAAAATCACTCGAAGTGACGTTGCTTCACTTAACAACATTTGTTTTTTAACTTATGACGAATCATACCAAAGTGGTTTTCTATTTTATCAATAGTATCTGGATTGATGCAATAGCAAATTGCGGTTCCTTCGATAGTTCCTTTAATGATGTTAGCGTTTTTTAATTCTTTCAAGTGTTGCGAAATCGTAGGCTGTGCTAATGGTAATTCGTTTACAATATCACCACAAATACAAGTATCCACAGTTAATAAATAGTCTACAATTGCTATACGAGCAGGATGCGACAAGGCTTTGAACAAAGTTGCCATTTCGTTTTGCTCTATTGAAAAAGAATCAGATTTTGAAGCTCCCATGATTTTTTAAATTATTATATTGCAATATTACGATAAACAAATATAATATACAATAAAAAATCCCGAAATAAATTTCGGGATTTAAAATATTTAGAAAATTAGAGATTATTTACCTCCTTTTTCCATTTTAGCTTTTAATTCAGCAAGAATATCGTTGTTATCACCTAAAGTAGATGTTTGAGCTGGAGCTGAAGTGTTTTCTGCTACAGTTTTAACGTTTTTCTCTTCTTCTTCTCTGAAGATAGCTGTATGAGATGCTACTACTCTTTTGAATTCTTTGTTGAACTCAATTACTTTGAAGTCAGCAGTATCACCTTTTTTCAATTTTTTACCGTCTTCTTTTTCTAAGTGACGTGTAGGAATGAAAGCAACGATATCGTCACCAAATTCTACAGTAGCTCCTTTGTCAACGATTTCTGAAATTGTTCCGTTGTGGATAGTTCCAACAGCGAAAGCATCTTCATACTTATCCCAAGGATTTGGAGTTGTTTGTTTGTGACCTAAAGATAATTTACGACCTTCAACGTCTAACTCTAAAACAACTACGTCTAATTTATCACCTACGTTTACGAATTCAGATGGGTGTTTGATTTTCTTAGTCCAAGATAAATCAGAAATATATACTAAACCATCGATACCTTCTTCTAACTCTACGAAAATTCCGAAGTTAGTAAAGTTTCTAACGATTCCAGTGTGTTTAGAACCTACTGGGTATTTAGCAGTGATATCAGTCCATGGATCTTGCGTCATTTGTTTGATACCTAAAGACATTTTTCTTTCATCTCTATCAAGAGTTAAGATAACCGCCTCTACTTCATCACCAATTTTCATGAAATCTTGAGCCGATCTTAAGTGTGTAGACCAAGACATTTCAGAAACGTGGATTAAACCTTCAACACCTTCAGCAACTTCGATGAAAGCACCGTAATCAGCTAAAACAACTACTTTACCTTTAACTTTATCACCTACTTTTAATTCAGCACCTAAAGCATCCCATGGATGAGCGTGTAATTGTTTTAAACCTAATTGAATTCTTGTTTTCTCATCATCGAAATCAAGGATTACAACGTTTAATTTTTGGTCTAATTCTAATACTTCAGATGGGTGGTTGATTCTTGACCAAGATAAGTCAGTGATATGGATCAATCCGTCCACACCTCCTAAGTCGATGAATACACCGTAAGAAGTAATGTTTTTAACAACACCTTCTAATACTTGACCTTTTTCTAACTGACCGATAATTTCTTTTTTCTGAACTTCGATATCAGCTTCGATAAGCGCTTTGTGAGATACTACTACGTTTTTGAATTCGTGGTTAATTTTAACTACTTTGAATTCCATAGTTTTGTTCACATATTGATCGTAATCACGGATTGGTTTTACATCAATTTGAGAACCTGGTAAGAATGCTTCGATTCCGAATACGTCAACGATCATACCACCTTTAGTTCTACATTTTACGAAACCATTAACGATTTCTCCTGTTTCATTAGCAGCGATAACTCTATCCCAAGCTTTGATAGTTCTAGCTTTTCTGTGAGATAATACTAACTGACCTGTTTTGTCTTCACGAACGTCGATTAATACTTCTACTTTATCACCAACTTTTAAGTTAGGATTGTAACGGAATTCGTTTAAAGAAATAACACCTTCAGATTTAGCGTTGATATCAACGATTGCATCTCTCTCAGTAATTCTAACAACTACACCTTCTACTACTTCTTCTTGGTCTGTAGCAATGAATGTTTTAGTTACTAGATCTTCAAATTCTTGTAAGTTTTTTTCGTCTACTGGATCAATACCTTCTGCATAATTATGCCAGTTAAAATTCGCTAAAAACTCTTCTTGTGTTTTGTTAATTTCAGACATGCTGATTAAAAATTTGTATGTTGGGTTTCTTGCGTTTCTTAATGCGAAGAGAAAACATCAACAGTGTTTTACATAAATAATTGATTCCTAATGGAAACGCTATTCGCCAAAAGGTGCGCAAAAGTACAACTATATTTTTGATTTACAAAACTTTGAATACTTGATTTTTACGACTATTCTAACATTTTTTTATGTTTTGTAACTGATATATTTTGAATACATTTGCGAAAATTAATTTAAAACGATGAAAAAAATAACATTATTAGCTTTACTTACATTATCGATTCTTTCGTGCAACAATTTAAAAGATAATGAATTTCTTATTAGCGGAGAAGCTAAAGGGATTGAAAACGGAAAAAAAGCATTTGTAGAAATGCAATCTGAACTAGGCACTATAATAATGGACACCGCTGTGGTTACCGATGGGAAATTTGAACTAAGAGGAATTGCAAAAAACATCGATTTGGGTTTTGTAAGAATTGAAAACTCTCCTATTAATCTTCCAATAATTATTGAGGAAGGCAAAATTGATATTAAAATCGTTAAAGATTCATTGCATAAATCTACACTTGGTGGTACACCTAATAACGATATGTTTCAAAAATTCAACAATGAATCTAGAGCCATTTCTGAAAAAGTAGCTAAATACGAAAGAGATAATGGTGAGATAATGCAAAATGCTCAGGTAAAAAAAGATACCGTAACCATTAAGAGATTAATGAGCGAATATCAAAAATTTCAAGATGAAATGAATGTATATTCAAAGAAATTCATTGTTGATAATCCTGATACTTATATTTCTGTTTTGTTGTTAGAAAATTTCTTAATGAGAAACTACCTTTCTAAAGAAGAAGTAACTAAAATTTATAATAAGTTAGACAAAACGATGCAAGAGACTAATAGCGGAAAAAGAATTAGCGCTGTTATTTTTAAAAAGAATGAAGTTAAAATTGGAGAAAAGGCGCCTAATTTTTCAGCTAACTCACCAGAAGGGAAGCGAATTTCTTTAAAAGAAACATTAGGAAAAGTTACTATTATTGATTTTTGGGCTTCATGGTGCGGGCCTTGTAGAAAAGAAAACCCTAATGTGGTGGCTTTATACAATGAATTTCACGCGCAAGGATTAAACATCATTGGTGTATCTTTAGACAAAGACGCTACTAAATGGAAAGAAGCTATCGCAAAAGACGGTTTAACTTGGCCACAAATTTCAAATTTGAAATATTGGGACGAACCTATTGCTAAAATGTACAATGTAGAATCTATTCCAGCTACTTTTATCTTAGATGCTAAAGGAAATATTGTAGCAAAAGATCTTAGAGGTGATGCTTTACGCGCTAAAGTGGTAACACTTTTAGGTGTTAAATAAAACCTATTTTCATAGAAATTAAAAAAATCTCCTTAGGGAGATTTTTTTATGTTTTTCATTTACAGAACATTATAAAATAGTACGTAAAATAGTAGAAAATTACTTTGCAGGAATAAAAAACAATTCTATATTTGCAACCGCTTAGTCAAATAAGCAAGATGGCTTGGGGAGATACTCAAGCGGCCAACGAGGGCGGACTGTAAATCCGCTGATTACATCTTCGCAGGTTCGAATCCTGCTCTCCCCACAAAAGCACCTTTAACGAGGTGCTTTTTTTGTTTCTTTTGGCTTCATGTGATAAAAATATACTTCTAGCATATTGCATCCATACACTATCTATACTTTATCTATACTTTATCTATGCTATATCAGTGCTATATCTACGCTTTATGTACTAAGTATCTTCCTAGTATCTGTGTAGTCTCGACTTGGCTCGACTTGACAAAATATAATGTTGTATTGTTTCTAGAGTTCTCGATACATTTTTAAGTTGTAAATCTTTGGCTTTACAACTTAAAAACACTCGAAGTGACGGTGGTGGGAATGCGTTTTTGTAGTTCTCGATACATTTTGTAACAGTAAATCTTGGGCTTTACATCTACAAAATACTCGAAGTGACGGTAGAGTTAAAATAGAGTTTAATCGTTTCTATAGTTCTCGATACAATTTTATATTTCAAAAATTGGCATTTTTTAAATATAAAATCACTCGAAGTGACGAATGAGTTAAATTATTTCTATAGTTCTC
>NZ_KK366033.1:79457-79828 GCF_000686885.1 Flavobacterium sasangense DSM 21067
AGTTCTCGATACAATTTTATATTTCAAAAATTGGCATTTTTTAAATATAAAATCACTCGAAGTGACGAATGAGTTAAATTATTTCTATAGTTCTCGATACATTTTGCAGATGTAAATCTTTGGCTTTACAGCTATAAAATACTCGACGTGACGGTGGTGGGAATTCGAAGTGACGGTGGTGGAAAATTGTTTTCAGTAGTTCTCGATACATTTTTAAGTTGTAAATCTTAGGCTTTACAACTTAAAAACACTCGAAGTGACGGTGGTGTTATTTCGAAGTGACGGAGGTGGGAATGCGGTTTTAGAGTTCTAAATGCTGTTTCAAATTTTTTAAGTTAGTATTTTTAAATATAAAATCATTCGAAGTGACG
>NZ_KK366033.1:80223-88132 GCF_000686885.1 Flavobacterium sasangense DSM 21067
AAGTGACGGAGGTGGGAATGCGGTTTTAGAGTTCTAAATGCTGTTTCAAATTTTTTAAGTTAGTATTTTTAAATATAAAATCATTCGAAGTGACGGTGGTGTTATTTCGAAATGACGAATGAGTCATATTATTTCTATAGTTCTCGATACATTTTGTAATAGTAAATCTTGGGGTTTTCTGTTACAAAATATTCGAAGTGATGGTGGTGTTATTTCGAAGTGAGGGTGTTGGGAAATTGTTTTCAGTTGTTCTCGATACATTTTGCAGATGTAAATCTTTGGCTTTACATCTGCAAAACACTCGAAGTGACGATAGAGTTAATTCGGTTCTGGAGTTCTCGATACATTTTTAAGTTGTAAATCTTAGGCTTTACAACTTAAAAACACTCGAAGTGACGGTGGTGTTATTTCGAAGTGACGGTGGTGTTATTTCGAGATGGCGGTGGTGGGAATTTAGTTTTGGAATTATATTTTTTTGTATATTTGCATCATTATAAGCCATTTAAATTTTGTATTTGCCATGAAGAGTGTACGTATTGAGAAGATTTTTCACCATGGTGCTTATCGCATTGGGGTGTTTTTTGATAAGGATTTTGAAATTATTGCCATTTTAAAACGTTTGGGTGCTACTTATAGTGGTTCTCGTAGGTGTTGGTATTTGGATTATTCTAAGGCTTCTTATCATTTATTACGTTCTCATTTTCCAGATTTGGTGGTGGTTACTGAATCTTCTATTCCTAATATGGTGACCGGTGTTGATAACCGTGACCTTTCACCCATAGCTTCTTCAAGCGCTCTTCAGTTAGGTTCTTCGTTGAACAATCCTGAACATAAACCAACTGTGATAACTTCGGATAAATTGAAGTTACAATTGTTGCCAAGTATTGGTAAATATTGGGTTTTTAAGATGCATTTTCATCATGAAGTTAGTAAACAACTTTTGAATACTAAAGGGGTTTATTGGAACGGAAATTATAAAAGCTATATGGTTTTTAGAAATGAAGTTGTGAAGCAAGAAGTAGAAAAGATTTTAGGCATTTCTGACTTTTTTGGTACGGACTATTTTGTTAAAGATTCGTTTGTTGGTAAAGGAAAAATTAGGATTTTACCTCATTTAGAAGATGCAACTTGGATGGAAGTTCATGTTCCTAAAATGGTTGCGGTTCATGAGAAATTAAAACGTTTTTCGATGGCTCGCTACAGTAAGATTAAGGGGTGTTATTTGCTTCCGGCGGCACCTGTAGTGATGGATTCTTTGCATTTACAGTTTGAATCTTCTAGCATTAGTATTACCTCTTTGCTTCCGAAGAATTATTTGGATAAACGAAATTTGCCTAATAAAAAACAATTGGACTTATCTAAAACGAAGAAAAGCTTACTGGATTTGGTTCCAGAGCAAGCTCAAAGTTATTTAAGTAAGATGATTGACACTTTATTGGCTTTGAATTATAGTAGTTCAACCTTGCGAACGTATTGTGGTGCTTTTATTCAATTTTTACGCTTTTTTGAGTTTCGAAATCCTGAGGAAGTTACTAGGGAGGAAATTATTCGTTTTTTAGGCTCTTTGATGGAGCGTGGTTTGTCTGCTACGAGTGGACATAGTATGGTGAATGGGGTTCAATTTTATTATCAGCAAGTTTTAGGGAAAGTTGATTATAGTTTTGTGCTTCCACGACCAAAGAAGGAGAAAAAGTTGCCTGTTGTATTGACTATGGAGGAATGTTTGCAGATTTTTAAAGTTGTAGATAATCCGAAACACAAGCTTTTGTTGTTGATAGGTTATGGAGCTGGCTTGCGTGTGAGTGAGATTGTGAGTTTGAAATGGAGTGATATTTTATTTGAGGAACACAAGATTCATGTTAAGAATGCTAAGGGTAAGAAAGATAGAATGGTTATGTTGCCCTACTCTATTGTTACTTCTTTACAGCTTTATAGAGAACTTTATAAGGGTAAACATTATGTTTTTGAGGGTCAGTTTGCGGGCGAGCCTTATAGTACAGGAAGTGTACAACAGGTGATGCGTAATGCTATAAAGTTATCGGGTTTAGAGAAGAAGGCTACGGTGCATACGTTGCGTCATAGTTTTGCGACACATTTATTAGAAAACGGGACGGATATCCGCTACATTCAGCAATTTTTAGGGCATTCGAGTATAAAAACGACTACTGTTTATACGCATTTAACGAAAACTGCTGTTGATAGGATACAGAGTCCGTTAGATCGTATGGTTGACATAAAAGGTAAGAAAAAACTTGAAGAATAGTTTTTAAAGTTAAAAAAAGTTGTATATATTTGATGATATTTACTAGTTATAGGGCATTTTAGAACGACCACACAATGGACAGATACAGAGAAACATTTGACACTTGGAACAACGTTGCTTCTATATACCAAGACAAGTTTATGGACTTGGACTTGTATAACGACACTTATGATTATATCTGTACTTCCATTGACAAACCAAAAGCAAAACTATTGGAAATCGGTTGCGGACCCGGAAATATCACTAAATATCTTTTATCCAAAAGACCCGACTTTGATATTTTGGGAATTGACATTGCACCAAATATGATTGAACTTGCAAAATTGAATAATCCGACAGCACACTTTGCGGTTATGGACAGCCGACAAATCAACAATCTTGACACAAAATATGACGGAATTATTTGTGGTTTTTGTTTGCCTTATTTGTCGCATATCGAAAGCAATGAACTGATTTCTAACTCTTACGACTTATTAAACGATAACGGCTTGATATATTTAAGTTTTGTAGAGGGCGACCCAGACAAATCGGATTTTAAAGTTGGTAGCGGTGGAAGAGTTTACTTTAACTTTCATAATTTGGACAACTTAAAAGCCCAGCTCATTAGGACAAAATTTGACGAAATAGAAATTTTTAAAGTGAAGTATAAAACATCAGAAACAGAATTTGACATTCACACAATACTGACAGCGAAGAAGAAAAACGCCCTATAACACGGGTTTTGCGTCAGGCGGGGTGACGTGCAAACTTGGAGCTTTGTGCTTCTGTTCAAGTTCAGTGTAGTTTGACAGTTTTGTGCTCAGAATCCCGCCCGAACGCAAAGCCCGAAAACGTTGTGCGTCAGCTTGAAAAAACGCTCGGTGTAAAAATCCTACCTTAATGGACTAAAATAAAAAATAAGTAATATGGCAAAAGTATTTGTAGTACAAAAAGAAAGAGAAGCAGATGTAAAAATTTTCAATTGTTCAAAGGACAGAGATGCAGATTTACACTTTTTTAAAGTTGACAAAGAAAGAGATGCAAAAGGAGATGCACTTTGGTATTTTGTAGAAAAAGAAAGAGAAGCGACTGTAAAAGTGTTTTGGGTTGAAAAAGAACGTGATGCAGACATTAAAGTTTTTAAAGTTGATAAGGACCGAAATGCTAAATGGAATAAAAGTAATTCTTGGACTGCTAGATTAGGATAATATGAGAGAATTTTCACAGGCAGTTTGCGAAAGAATAGGGAATTATGTATACGTTTTAAAAGACCCTAGAACTTCAAATATTTTTTATATAGGCAAAGGTGTTGGAAATAGAGTTTTTCAACACGTATTTGGTGCGTTGGAAACTTCTTATGAGTCTGATAAACTAAATTTAATTCGTGAAATAATTAATCAAAATTTAGAAGTTGAACATTACATTTTAAGACACGGTTTAACCACTGAACAAGCATTTGAAATTGAAAGTGCTTGTATAGATTTACTAGGTTTAGAGAATTTGACTAATTCAGTAAAAGGTCACGATAGTTGGGAACGTGGTTTAAAAACAGTTAATGAAGTTTTGCAACATTATGATGCCAAAGCAATTACAATAACAGAGCCGACAATTATAATCAACATTAATAAACTTTATAAAAGGTTTATGACAGATGAAGACTTGTACTTATCAACAAAACAATCTTGGGTTTTAGGAACAAAAAAGAAAGATGCAAAATATATTATTGCTTCATATCGAGGGCTTGTAAGAGAAGTTTATGAAATTGAAAATTGGTATCAAATAAATAATAGATGGGGGTTTAATGGAAAAATTGCTTCAAAAGAAATTCGTGACAAATATCTAAACAATTCACTTGAAAATTACATAAAAAAAGGAAATCAGAATCCAATTAGATATACATTTTAAAATGAGTAATGAAATTATAACCAAAATAGTTGAGTTAAAACAAAAAATCGAACAAATACCTGATAGCGAAAATTTTGATGATTTAAAAGAATTAGAATATTTTGATTTAGAAATTGTAAATATAATTTATGATTATTGCTTTAAACGAAATTATAGTATTGATGGATTTCCTGAAAAATATATAGAGCTAATTGAAAATAACGATGAAGATTTCTTTGATTTTTTAGATTTTGATACAAAATATTATTACATACTAAAATGCTCAATAACAAAGATTGAAGTATTCGAAATGATTAAATCTTATTATATTTCACCAAAAGACATTAATTATCAAGATGATGATTGTCGTAAAGATATTTTAATAAATATTGAGCAATTAGAAAAAGAAAACATAAATTTAGTTTTCAACAGAGCAGATTATAATCATTATGAAAGTTTAACGAAATGGCGTCCAAAATTACCATAAATAAAAAGCCGAGCGCACAACAGCAGTTTGCAAAAATGGCGGGTTTTGGGCTTAATTTAAAGTTGGTTTTGTACTTGCAAAGTTAGTGTTTAACCGAAAGTTTAGGTTTCCTTAATCCGCCACTTCTGCAAGCTGCAAAACGTTGTGTGCAACATATTTTCCGAACTTACGCCGAAAGCTTCTCTCCTATTTTTTCGAAAGATTATTTTTTAAATTGTAATCCAAAAATCTTGTGTGACAATTGAAAACCGAACCGAAATTTGTCGATAAACTTTGTGCTGAAGATACATTTTCGGGAAAATCCGTTGTGAAATTAAAAACTGAAATTAAACTTTGCGTGAAAATATACTTTGCGTGACAATCCAAACATTGCCGAAAAACTTTGCGTTGAGTTTTTAAGTTCTGAAAATATTATGCAGCACACAACAGCGGTTTAAAAATATGGCTAGTTTCGGGAATTTTTGAAATGGCGCAGTTGTTCAATTTAAAGTTTTGTGTATATTTGTGTTGGCTTGGTGTTGGGTTTTCGCCACATTTTTAAGCCTCAGAACGTTGGCAGAGATTTTTGGAGAACGAAGGAGAAGACGAAAACAAGAACGAAAAAGATATATGAAATCAAATATAAAACTACTAATTTTTACAATATTCATTTCCAATATAACATTTGGACAAAAAGTTTGCAATGAATTTTACAATAAAAAATTTAGTAAAAGTGAATTAGTTGCAGACATAGAATTTATAAAAGAAAAAATATTAAATGCACATATAAATCCATTTACAGAAATTTCAAAAGAAGAATTTGAAAAAAATATTATTCAAATTGAAAATTCTTTAAAAGACGGAATGACTCAAAAAGATTTTTATTTTTTAGCAAAACCAATTTTTATAAAATTAAACGATGAGCATAGTGGTTTAAATGATTTTTGTATAACTGATAGCATTAAGAACAATCTTAAATTTTTTCCTTTAAGATTTAAATATGAAAATCAAAAAGTTATTTTAACTGAAAATTATAGTGGTGAAAGCATAAATAATGGTGATGAATTGTTGTCTATAAATGAGTTTTCTATTGAAAATATAATTGAAGGCTGTTCAAATCAAGTTTTTGGTATTTCAGAAGAACGAAAAACTATTGCAGTAGAAAAGTTATGGCTATATTTATCAAAATTCTGTTTTTTCATAACGGATGATTTTAATTTAAAATTCAAAAGTGGAAAAACAATATTAATCAAAGGACAAAATTGGGAAGAATTAAACAAAAACGTACAACAAACAAAGAAAAAAGATACTAATATTTCGATTTTAAAATATGAAAAAATTAAAGATTTTGGTTATCTAACAATAAACTCATTTAATGATAAACAAATAAAATATGATAAATGGGAATTGAAAATTGATTCAATTTTTTCAAAAATCAAAAATGACAAAGTGCAAAAACTAATTATCGATGTTAGTAATAATGGTGGAGGAAATTCAGCTATTGGAAATTTAATAATTGATTATTTCTCTAACAAGAGTTACAAAGATTATGGTGGGAAATGGAAAAAAAGCAAAGAGTATTCAGACTTTATGAAAAAAAATAATTTTGAATATGCACCATATGAAAAATTACAAAATGGCGAATTAATGCCTCTTGTTTCAGATGAAAATAAACCTTCAAAAAACAAAAATAGGTTTAATGGTAAAACTTACATTTTAGTAGGTGAAAATACCTTTTCGAGTGCAATGATGTTTGCAATAATGGTTTTAGACAATAATTTAGCAACTGTAATTGGAGAAACTCCTAGCAAAGGACATCCTAATCATTTTGGTGAACTAATTGGATTTACAACTCCAAATACAGAATTAAATTTTAGGTTTGGTGTTAAAGAATGGATTAGACCTTCAGGGAAAACTGAAAACAACAAATTAATTCCAAATATAATGATTGACTTGCATAATAAAACAAAAGAAGAAATAGTCGAATTGCTAAAATAAAACCATCTGCCAACAGCAGTTTGGCAATATGGCGGGTTTTGGGCTTAATTTGAAGTTGGTTTTGTACTTGCAAAGTCAGTATTTAACCGAAAGTTTAGGCTTCCTTAATCCGCCACATCGCCAAGCTGCAAAACGTTGTGTGATATTTTATCAAAAATCGTAGAAAAAAGAAATTATGAAAAAGATTATTATATTGCTTTGTATTGTACCATTACTAATGGCTACTCAATGCGAAGAAGATAGTGTACCAACAATTTTTAGAAATAATTTTAAAGTTAAAATTATAAATCAATCAAATTTAAGTGTTGATGATACAATTTGGATTGAAGGAAGAGTATCCTCAAAAGTCTATAATTCCCAAATTGGAGACTCAACATTTGCAGATTATCCAGAAAGTCTACAAATTTCGATTTATAAATTTATAACTCCGACTCAAAATTATAACACAAAAGATGCAATTGATAAATTTGACCTAATTTATCCAAATCAATTAATCGATTTTCTTGGTGTTTGTAATAACTCAACAATGACAATAACTCCAACTCTAAATTCAACTGGCAATTTATACAAATTTAAGCTTGGACTTAAAGCAAAATCAAGTGGAGATTTTATTATTAAATTTCCATATAAACAAAGCATCGAAAATGCTGAACGTAATTTAAGCTTAATAAATAATTATCCAAGTCCAAATAATAATTATTTATTAGGTTTTAATAGTTGTGGTTCTTCCACTTGGGCAATGGAAACCGATATTGGCGATTACTGTTTTAAAGTCAATTAAAAACATCACACAACAGGCGTTTGGCAAGATTGCGAATTTTGTAGTAAATTCACGTTTATTTCTCGCAAGAAATTTTATCTTTGATAGAAAATAATTAGTTCCGAAGTTCGCAACCTCGCCAAGCGCCGGAACGTTGTATACAATATATTTTCCGAACTTACGCTGAACGATTCTCTCCTATTTTTTCCGAAAGAAATTTATTGAAATTGTTACCGAAAAATCTTGTGCGAAAATTGAAAACCGAACCGAACTTTGTCGATAAACTTTGTGCTGAAAATACGTTTTCGGAAAATCCGTTGTGAAATTAAAACCTGAAACCAAACGTTGCGTGAAAATTTACTTTGCGTGACAATCCGAACTTTTCGTTGAGTTTTATTTTTAAGTTCCGAAAATATTATACTGTATACAACAGCGGTTTAAAAATATGGCTTGTTTCGGGAATTTTTGAAATGGCGCAGTTGTTTAATTTAAAGTTTTGGTTATATTTGTGTTGGCTTGGTGCTGGTTTTTCGCCACATTTTTAAGCCGCAGAACGTTG